>CAMBEE010000003.1 GCA_945865665.1 uncultured Clostridium sp.
ATGCTCACGAAAGAAATGTATATATGTATATGATTTGAAACATTTTCTCGGTTCAATACGCAACATAAGAATTTCTAAAATAAATTGATGGATAATTCCACTTAGTCCTCGCTTCGCTCGACGTGAACGCTTTCCATAAATTTATTTAAGAAATTCTAATATTGCTCTAATCACATTCGAAAAGTTTAAAATCATATACATATATACATTTTTGACCTGAGTGAGAGAGGCTCAGTTTGATATTTTAGATTTTCTTTTTAAACGTAATGAACAGGATACAATATCAAATATATATAACCCTTAAGGTGGCAACTTGCATACACAAATTTTTTAAAGCTGTGAATTGTAACAAATGGTATGAAAAACATACCATTTTTATTGTTTTTTGCTTGAAAATTGGTGCGTATTATGATATATTTTAGGAGTGAATAGGAGGCTGAAGTAATGAGTAGAGGAAGAAGATATGATACAGAACCAAAATTGAATATGAAAAAAGTATTTGCAGTAGCTATTGCAATAATAGTAATAATAATGTTCATATTTATAATAAAGGGACTACTAACAAAAGATACAACCTCAGGAAAAATAATAACAAAAAGTTATTTTACATCATATAAAGACAATAAATGGGGAGTTATAGATTCAACAGGAAACAATGTAATTGACCCATCATATAAAGAAATGATAATAGTACCAAATCCTAAAAAAGGTGTGTTTATTTGTACATATGATGTAAACTATGATACAGGTGAATATAAAACAAAAGTTTTAAATGATAAAAATGAAGAAATATTCAAAGAATATGATAAAATAGAGGCAATCCAAAATACTGACAAGTCTGGAAATCTTATATATGAACAAAATGTATTAAAGGTACAAAAAGATGGAAAATATGGTTTAATAGATTTTGATGGAAAAGAAGTTATTTCTATGGATTATCAAGATATAACAGCAATTTCAGGAATTGAAAATTCTTTTAAAGTAAAAAAAGATAATAAATGTGGAATTGTAGATAGTGATGGAAAAACAGTTATTCAAGCACAATATGCAGATATCGATATTTTAGGGAAAGATAATAAATCTGGATTTATTGTAAAAAATGATAATGGAAAATATGGAATTGTAGATTATTCAAATACGCAAGTTTTAGAATCAAAATATGATTCGATTGAAAAAGTGCATGGAAATGATATGTATGTTGTAACTGTAAATGGAAAACAAAAAATTGTAAATAAACAAGGAAGTGATGTTTTAACAAGTGGATTTGATTCAATAAAACAAATATTGTCATCACAAGAAAACGCAGTAATATTCGTACAAAATAATAAATATGGCATAATGGATGTTACTGGAAAAGCTTTAATAGAAGCGCAATATGATAAATTGGAAGAGACAAAAGTTGGAACATTTATTGCTGTAAAAGATGGTAAATTTGGAATTATAGATATCAATAAAGAGGAAAAATTACCATTTGAATATAGTTCAATAACATATAATGAAAAAGCGGATATTTATATTACAGAAGATGAAGTTTATAATTCCAATATATTAAATAGTAATCTAGAAACCAAGGCATCAGGAATTTTTATAGAATTAAATGAGAATAAGGGATATATTAAATTAAGAGTTGACGATGAATATAAATATTATAATTTTAAATTTGAGGAAAAATCTGAAAAAGATATATTCCCAAGTAGAACTCTATTTTTAAGTAAAAAAGATGGAAAATACGGATATGTAGATAAAAATGGAAAAGTTATTGTTAATTATATTTATGATGATGCTATGGAACAAAATGATTATGGATTTTCAGCAGTTAAAAAAGATGGAAAATGGGGAAGTGTTGATAGTAAAGGAAATGTAACACAAGAACCTACATATAATTTAGATGAATATTTATTAATAGATTTTATAGGAAGATGGCATTTTGGTATGGACATCAATATGAATTATTATAACCAATTGTAAACTTAAAAGAATTAAATTTTCCTAGTTAAAATTTAATTCTTTTATTGATATAAATCAATACACAAGTAAAATTACTAAATGAACAAATTAATTAAAAGAGTTTATTTATAAATGAGAGGAATGGAATAAAAAATGGAACTAAAGATGAATTACCAATATACATACTTTGTACATCCTTTTGTAGTAAAGGAAAGTAAATTTCAAAAATATATACAAAGCCTATTAAGAAATAAAAACTTTAAGCTTATAGTATTTCAAAAAAGTAAAGATATAGAATTATATAATTATTTTTCGCCTAAAACAAGAGAAATGCTATTTTCAGGTTTTGCACATTCTAAATCAAAATTAGAAAAACTAGAAGCATTACCAGATGATACAAAGTCTGCTATTTTAAGCAAATATCCTTGTACTATTTTTGAGTATAAATTGGAAGAAGACATACAGGGGAAAACAGTTGAAGATAAAGGAATATTTTTCAAAATTCAAAAAATTGAAGTAATATGTTTTAATTCTGGAATTTGTTTTTTTATAATGAAAACAAATGTTGAGGATAGCAAAGATTTTGCTGATATTTTGAATTTTAATTATAAATTTAGAGATATAAAACAGGAAAATGTTTTAAACAATTATGATAAAATTTATTTACAAACAAGTACTTTTAGTGATGTAAGCAAATTAACTGAATTTATAAAAAGTATTACAGGTTCTGATATAGAAACTATGAAACTTGATATAGATACACAAAGATTTTTAACATATTCATATGTTTGTATTGATAGAGAAGCTTGGAACTCAAATAAAAATTTTGAAGATATTGAATATAATTTTGTGAAATATGCTAATTTTTTGGCAGCAGATAATTCTGTTGATTTAAAACAAAATAAGGCAGTTGAATTTTCACAATGGAAATATGCAAAATTTGGTTTTACAAAACAGGGAGTTGTATTATTTACATCTAGCAGTGATATTAACAATTTTACAGATTTACCTGATAAATTTGAAAATGAATATTTTTATACATACATATTGAACTTGTATAAAAAAATATATTTAAAGAAATTAGAAACCGAATTTAAAAAATCATCAAATTTGAAGGTTACAAGAAAGAAATTTATTGAATTTACTAAAAATTTGTGGGTTTTAGATATTACGGAAGATGAAATTGGTTCTAATATAAATTATAGATTATCAAAGGTTTTTGAACTAGATAAATTGTATTATGAAATTAAAACTAAGTATGATATTTTATATAAGGAAATGAATATTGAAAAAAATTCAAAAGGTATTATATTTGTGACTATTATTTTAGTAATATCATTAATTTTTAATGTTCTTAATTATGTGGAAATGATTAAATTGAAGTAAGTAAATTTCTAAAAAATAAGTACAATTTGAGATATAGTTTTCATAGGGGGATAGAGAATTTATGAAGATTAGTTGTGGAACAGATATTATTGAAGTTGATAGAGTTAGAACTAGCATAGAGAATGTTGGAGAAAAGTTTTTAAAAAAGGTTTTTACAGATAATGAGATTAGATATTGTGAATCTAAAAAAACACAAAAATACCAACATTATGCTGGTAGGTTTGCAGCAAAAGAAGCGGTATTTAAAGCAATTTCAGGGCAATTAGAAGACAAGTATTCTGTGTGCTGGAAAGATATTGAAGTAGAAAATGATAGTCAAGGTAGACCAAGTGTGAATTTATTTAATGTTGATATGAAAAAAATCGAAAATATTGATATAAGTATTTCTCATTGTAAATCATATGCTACTGCAAATGTTGTGATTTTGTTTAATGATTAATTGAGAGGAAAATAGTATGAGTTTGTTTGATAGTCATAGTCATTTAAATGACGAAAAATTTGATGAAGATAGAGATAAAATAATTAAAGAAATTTATGAGTCTGGAGTAACTAATTTTATTACAGCAGGATATAGTGTAGAAAGTTCTAAAAAAGCGATAGAAATATCTAAAAAATATGACTTTATATACACAACAGCGGGAGTTTCACCTAATGATATTCCACAAACTGAAGAAGAATTGTGGAAACAATTAAATGAAATTGAAGAAATTGCTAAAAATAATAATAAAGTTGTTGCAATAGGTGAGATAGGTCTTGATTATTATTGGAATACAGATAATAAAGAATTACAGAAAAAAGCATTTATTGAACAAATAAAAATAGCCAATAAATGTGGATTACCAATTGTTATTCATACAAGAGATGCAGTTATGGATACATTACAAATTTTAAAGGAAAATCCAGTTATAAAAAAAGGAGTATTTCATTGCTGTCCACAAAATAGAGAACTAATAAAAGAGGGTTTAAAGCTTGGATTTTATATATCTTTTGCAGGACCGATTACTTTTAAAAGTTCAAAAAATGCGGTTGAGATGATTAATTTAGTTCCTAATGATAGAATTTTAATAGAAACAGATAGCCCATATCTTGCACCAGAGCCTGTTAGAGGAACACGTAATACACCTGCAAATGTAAGATTTGTTGCTCAAAAAATTGCTGATGCAAAGGGTTTAACTTTAGAGGAAGTTGAAAAAATAACTTTTGAAAATACAAAAAATGTCCTTTTTTGATAAGGACATTTTTGTTTATCTAATATTTCTTAATGCTTCAATTCTATCTTCTGTACTTGGATGAGTTGACCAAAGTGAAGATGATTTCTTTTTACCTTTTTCCCCATTTTTCTTAAATGGATTTATAATATACATATTTGCAGTAGCAGAATTTGCTGACTGTAATTCATTAGGGTCATTTTCAAGTTTTTGTAAAGCTGATATTAATCCATCTGGGTTACGAGTAAATTCCACAGCCGTACTATCTGCTAAAAATTCTCTTTTTCTAGAAAGAGCAAGTTGCATTAAAGTACCAAAAATAGGTGATAATATTAAACAAATTAAACCTAATAGCATAAGTACTCCATTAGCTTTGCTTTCACTATCTCTGTCTTTTGTACCACCCAAGAAAAGAACTCTTGAGAACATATCTGATAACATTACAATAAGACCTACAAATACTGATACAACAGCGCTTAAAAGAATATCATAATTTTTAATATGACTCATTTCATGGGCGATAACGCCTTCTAATTCATAATAATCTAATTTTTCTAATAAACCAGTAGTAACACAAATTACAGCATGTTCTGGATTTCTACCTGTTGCAAATGCATTAGGTTGAGCATCTTCTACTACATATAAATCAGGCTTTTTTGGAAGTCCTGCAGTTACCATTAAGGCATCTAAAATATTTACAAGTTTTAAATCTTCTTCTCTTGTTGCAGGTCTTGCGTGACATGAAGCTAAAACAATTTTATCACTAAAATAATAAGAACCCCAAGCACTTGCTATAGAAAAAATTAATGCAATTACTATTGATAAACTACCTAATTCTAAAGCATTACAAATATAATAAACGATTAGTGTTATTACAAGTATAAATATTGATACGATTATTCCAGATTCAATTTTATTTTTTTTACTAGTTGCAAACATATAAATCTCCTTTCACATAACTAAGATTATCTAAAATAAAAAGGGGTGCCTAAAACACAACCCCTTAAAATTTACTTATGCATTTTTACCAAAATCAACTTTTACATTTTTTCTAGCTTCAGCGCTTTCAGCTGCGAATAATTCGCGAGGTTGGAAATTGAACATTCCTGCAATTATGTTAGAAGGGAAAAGTTGTAATTTTTGGTTGTACATTGTTACACTATCATTGTAGAATTGTCTAGAAAAAGAAATTTTATTTTCTGTATTTCTTAATTCTTCAGATAATTCAGAAAAGTTTTGATTTGCTTTTAATTCTGGATAACTTTCTGAAACAGCCATTATTGTTTTTAATGCTCCTGAAAGTTGATTATCTAAATCAGCTTTTTCAGCAACTGTTCCGGCGTTTGCCCAAGAAGTTCTTAATTGTGCTATTTTTTCAAAAGTTTCTGATTCGTGTGATGTATATCCTTTTACAGTTTCAACAAAGTTTGGAATTAAATCAAATCTTCTTTGTAATTGTACATCGATTTGGCTCCAAGCATTGTCAACTTTTACTCTAGCAGATACTAATCCATTGTACATTGATATTATTGCAATTACGATTATTACTACTATTGCTAATATAATCCATCCCATAGTTTTGCCTCCTTTTTTATTATATACAATTTATAAATTGATAATAACATAAATTGAGCTTTTTAACAAGAGATTTTGAATAAAAGATAAAAAATATTCAAAAAAAATATGTACTATTTCCAAGGCTTACAGCATATACTATAATGAACCACTTGTAGTTCTAGGCTTGTACAAATTTGACAAAAACAAAAAAATATAGTATAATTAAAAGCGATGCCAAAAGGAGGTATTAAAAATTTATGAAAAAAGAAGAAAAAGCTTCAATTTCTATAATGAAAATCATATGTGTTAGTATAATATTAATATTAATTTCAGGAATAGGAGTAATGGCAGTAAATACAAACTTGAAAGATATTAAAATAGTGCTACAAAACGGATATGAATTAACAGTATTAACATCAAAAACAACTGTTAATGAAATATTAGAAGAAAATAATATTGTTTTAGATGAAAATCAAAAAACAATACCAGAAGCTAAAGAAGAAGTAACAGCAGGAACTGTTATAAAAATAGTAGATAAATCATACAACGAAGTTCAAATAGCAAAAGTTTCTGAAGAAGGAGTACAAACAACATTAGACGATTTATTAAATAATTATGCTCCAATTACAGAAAAAATAGTTACAGAGCAAGTTGAAATACCTTATGAAACAGTAACAAAAAATTCAGCAGGAACAAGCACAAATACAACAAATAAAGTGTTACAACAAGGGAAAAATGGGTTAAAAGAAGTAACATATAAAATAAAATATCAAAATGAAGTAGAAATTGAAAAAACACAATTATCTGAAAAGGTAATTACAGAACCTGTAAATAAAATAGTACAGGTAAATAAAGTAACATCAAGAGCAGGAACAACAACAAGAGCTGCAGCAACTACAACAGCTACAACAACAGCAGCAACAGCTGGAACACAAGTATATAAAATAACAGCATATTGTCCATGTGCAAAATGTTGTGGTAAAGCAACAGGAAGAACAGCAATGGGAACAAAAGCTACAGCAGGAAGAACAATTGCTGCATCAGGAAAATTTGCATTTGGTACAAAATTAAATATTAATGGTCATGTATATACTGTCGAGGACAGAGGTGGGGCTATTAATGGAAATAAAATTGACATATTTGTAAATTCTCATGCCGAAGCATTAGCTTGGGGTGTAAGATATTTACCAGTAAGTGTTGCTCAATAATAACATATGATTTATAAGGGCTCTAGTGATAGAGTCTTTTTACATTGTTGAAAAATAATCACAATTTAGTTTTATGAAGTGAATTAATAAATACTAAAAACTTTAAAAATATTTGTTTTGTTCGCTTGATTTGTAATAAAAAAATTAGTATAATCTTTTACAAGATAAGCAAAACAGAGTGTGGCGTTAGTTGTTACAATGAGAAAATTAGACAACGAAAAAACACATCTCTGTCTGGTCGTTAGAGATGCATTTTAACTTTTAAAATTATATTTAGCGACACGCCGCAATCTGTGGTCGCTTATCTTTCTATAATTATTATACTCATAATAAAAGCAAAAGTCAATATTTTCGAAATTTTTGTTTTGTTAAATAAAAAATTATAATAGTAGATACTGGAAAGGAAAAAATATGAAATTAATATCATGGAATGTAAATGGAATAAGAGCATGCTTAAACAAAGGCTTTGCAGACGCATTTAAGCAATTAGATGCAGACATATTTTGTATACAAGAAACAAAATGCCAACCAGAACAAGTAGAATTAGAATTTGAAGGATATACAAGTTATTGGAATAGTGCAGAGAAAAAAGGATATTCCGGAACAGCGATATTTACAAAGCAAAAACCTTTAAATGTAACTTATGGAATAGGAATAGAAGAACATGACAAAGAAGGAAGAGTAATTACACTAGAATTTGAAAAATTTTATATGGTAGATATATATACACCAAATTCAAAAAGAGAATTAGAAAGACTAGACTATAGACAAATATGGGAAGATGAAATTAGAAAGTACTTGTTAAAATTAAATGAGACAAAACCAGTTATAATGTGTGGAGATTTAAATGTGGCACATGAAGAAATAGACTTAAAAAATCCAAAAACAAATAGACACAATGCGGGTTTTACAGACGAAGAACGCAAAAAAATGACTGAATTACTAGATGCTGGCTTTACAGATTCATTTAGATATCTATATCCAGATAAAGAAAATGCATATAGTTGGTGGTCATATATGGGACATGCAAGAGAGAAAAATGTAGGCTGGAGAATTGATTATTTTATTGTATCAAAATCAATAGAGAATGAAATAAAAGAAGCAACAATATACCCAGAAATTATGGGTAGTGACCATTGTCCAGTTGGATTAGAAATTTTTTAATAATGTGTATTGGTGAAAATAATTATTGTTTTGATTATGTCAAATTAAATTGTTTTTCAACTGTAGTAAGGAAAGGAGCAAAATAAATGGAAGAAATAAAACAAGGGTGGAAAAAAAGAATATCATGGTTATTAATAGCAATAACTGTAGTAATTGTATATAAAATGTTAGACAACTTTTCAAATGTTACAGAATGGTTTGGAACATTTTTCAGGATATTAAAACCATTTTTAGCAGGGTTATTAATATCATATATTTTGTTTATGCCATGTAAAAAAATAGAAGGTATATTAGAAAAATCAAAATTAAAATTTGTGAAAAAGAAGGCAAGGGGATTATCTGTAATTGCAACGTACATAATTTTTGTTTTAATAGTAATTATTATAATAAACTGTATTTTTCCTGTATTAAAAGAAAGTGTAGTTGAATTAGTTGGAAATATACCGGGATATTATGAAATACTTGTTAATAAATATAAGGAATTGCCAGAAGATTCAATTTTTAAAAGTGATATTATAAAGGATAAAATGACAGAATTGTCCAATATTGATATGAGACAGTTTTTAAGTATAAACAATGAAAAAATAATTGAGTATGTAAAAAATATTATAAATATCTTCTCAGGAATTTTTGATGTATTTGTATCAATAATAGTTTCAGTTTATATTTTGTTACAAAGAACAACGATTATGAAATTTTTAAGAAGATTTGCAAGAGCCTTATTTAAAAAGAACACTTATGAAGCGGTTAATAAATATTTTACAAAGGCAAATGAAGTTTTCTTTACATTCATATCAAGTCAATTGTTAGATGCAGTTATAGTTGGGATTTTAACAACGATTGCAATGTTAATAATTAAAGTAAAATATGCTCCATTAATAGGTTTTACAATTGGGTTATTTAATATGATTCCATATATTGGGGCGATAGTAGCTGTTGGAATTGGAATTTTGATCACATTTATAACAGGTGGACTTGGAAAAGCTATTGCTATGGCTGTTGTTGTTATAATTTTACAACAAATTGATGCCAATATTATAAATCCTAAAATAATAGGAGTGTCTTTGGAAGTTAGTCCATTACTTGTCATTTTTGCGGTTACTGTTGGAGGCGCTTATTTTGGAATAATGGGTATGTTCTTAGGTGTACCAATTGCGGTTGTTATTAAAACAGTTTTAAATGACTGGATTGATAATAAAAATAAGTTTAGAGATGAACAAGAAAAATTAATTGAAAAAAGTGAATAAAATAAAATACCTTATAAGTTCGAAAAAATCAGTTTGATATATGACTTTTTTGAATTTATAAGGTATTTATTTTTTATTTATTTTTCTTTTTTCCAACAATAACAGAAATAATTATTGCAACTAAAATAACAGCGATTATTGCAATTAATCCAGGCCAACCTAAAACAGCAACAAATTTGCTACCTAATGACATTATTATTCCAGCAAGAATTACACCTAGGGCTACAGCACTTACACTTGTTTTAAAGTCTAAATTTAAGAAACTAGCAGCTAATGTTCCAGTCCAAGCACCTGTTCCAGGAAGTGGGATTCCAACAAAAAGTAATAATGCAAAGAAAATACCTTTATTTCCAGCTGTTTCTTTTAATTTTTCTCCACCTTTTTCACCTTTTTCTAAACACCATATGAAAAATTTTCCAATCAATTTTTTGTCTTTTCCCCATTCAAGCACTTTTCTTGCAAATAGATAAATAATAGGAACTGGTAACATGTTAAATATAATTGCTATTGGATAGTATAAAAATATATTTAAACCTAAACCTTCAGCTATTGGTATAGCTCCTCTTAGTTCTACTATTGGTACCATGCTTACAAATGCTACTATTATGTATTTAACGATAAGTGGTAAACTTGACATTTAGTTTTCTCCTTTCAATTTTCGAAATTGTTATTATTAAACATTAAGTATTTTACTATAGAATATAAAAAATGTCTACATATTTTACAAAAAAAGAAATCCCCCTGCAAAAAAACACAGGGGGTGAAGAGGTTTCTATTATTGCTCCAAATCACGAAGAATTCTTTTGCTATAGCCAAATTCTTCTCCATCAATTTGGAACTGGTTTATTCCCTGACTGAATTTCGATTGATATACTAGTGCAGGGGATACGGGCATAGTATCATTGTAATAATTGTTTACTACAATTTTAGCATTTTCTATTGCCCGGTCAGAGCATTCTCCATTTCGGTACTTTTCCTGAGATTCAGGAGCATAACCTCCACTAAAAAATACTCTTTTTAAAGTGTTAGGATAGTACTTTGATTCTATCCTATTTATGACAACGTAACCAATATATTGTTGGCACTCGTCACTTTGACCACCGCCTTCTGCATATATGATTTTTGCCAATGGATATGTCATATCATAAAAGATATCTTCCATACTTGCATAATCAAATCTGACATCTTGCCATCTGTCATTGTGACTTGCAATGATGTCTTCTGCCGAAGGCATTGGTGTTTCTTCTTCTGTATCAATTGATGATGTTACTGTATTTGTATCATTTTTTTCAATTGATATAGTTTGAGCGTTGTTAATAGTTACTCCAGCCACTGCTGGTATTTTAATTTTAACTACATCATTTTCAGATTCTGTAGTTTGTATACCATCTGCGGCCGTTACGGCTATTTCACAAGTATTAGGGTCCCTTAAACAAACCAGCAAACTGGTGAGTAAAAAGGTACTTGTAATTAACCGTTTTGAATTTTGTTTCATTTTTAAATCTCCTTTTCTGTAGAAACCTCTTATAGTAATAAATGTGAATAAATTTTTATTACTCTAACTATTATATCATAATTAACATAAAAAATCAATATTATTTACAATTTTTTCCAAAAAATAAATTTGAAAAATGTCTAAAAAACCTTGACTTCCGTAAAGAATTTGTGGTATCATATAAAGTGAATTTATACGAAAATTTAATATCTAGTAAAATTTAATCCAAAAGAAACAAATCAAAATACAAAGTTAAAAATTTAAGGAAAGAGGAATTAAATATAACCAAAATTTAAACTTATTTAATTTGAAGAAAGCAGGCAAATTAAAAAGCTTAAAAAAGTAATTATATTCTAAGAAGGACTTTTCTTAAAATCAAATAAAATTCAATTCTAAGTGCCAAAAGCACAATCCTAGAATTACAATCTGCTTCAAAAATTTATAAGGAGTGATTTATTTGAAAATTAGAGACATTCAATACGAAAAAGCTTCAAGAAAAGATTTCGCAAAAGTTGGAGATTTTATCGAAATGCCAAACCTAATCAAAGTACAAAAAGACTCATATGAATGGTTTATTAAAGAAGGATTAGGAGAAGTATTAAAAGACATATCACCAATAGAAGACTATTCTGGAAATCTAGTTCTTGAATTTTTTGACTACTACATGGAAGACAAGACAAAATATTCAATCGAAGAAGCAAAAGAAAGAGATGCAACATATTCAACAAGACTACATGTAAAAGTTCGTTTGATTAACCGTGAAACAGGAGAAATTAAAGAACAAGAAATTTACTTAGGTGATTTTCCACTTATGACAGATAGTGGTACATTTATTATTAATGGTGCAGAAAGAGTTGTTGTAAGCCAATTAGTACGTTCACCAGGATGTTACTATGCAGATGTTTTTGATACAAAAACAGGAAAAAGAACATATACATCAACAGTTATGCCATTAAGAGGTGCTTGGCTAGAATATGAAACAGATGGAAATGATATTTTCTATGTACGTGTTGATAGAACAAGAAAAGTACCAGTAACAACACTTTTAAGAGCAATTGGATTAGTTACAGATGACCAAATAAGAGATTTATTTGGAAATGAAGAATTAATTGAAGCAACAATTGCAAAAGATCCAATTAAAACTCAAGAAGAAGCTTTAATTGAAATCTACAAAAAATTAAGACCAGGAGAACTTCCAACAGTAGAAGCTGCAAGAAGCTTATTTGATGGATTATTCTATGATAATAGAAGATATGATTTAGCAAAAGTTGGTAGATATAAATTTGATCAAAAATTAAGTTTAGCTACAAGAATTACAGGTAAAGTTTCTACAAAAGATGTTATGGATGCTGAAACAGGTGAAGTATTTGTACAAGCAGGTGAAGTAATATCTGAAGATGTTGCTAAAGATATCCAAAATTCTGGAATTAATATGGTAGAAGTAACAGTTGGAGAAAGAACTGTAAAAGTTATAGGAAATGGAACAGTTGATATCCACGCAGTTTTACCAACATTAGATTTAAGTGAATTAGAAATAAAAGAAAATGTAAATTATCAAGTATTAAAAAATATAATTGATACAACTGAAGAACAAGATTTAGTAAAAGTAATAGGTGAAAGAATAGATGAATTAGTACCAAAACATATTACAACAGAAGATATGATAGCATCTATTAGCTATTTATTAGACTTATCACATGGAGTTGGAAATGTAGATGATATTGACCATTTAGCTAACCGTAGAATTAGATGTGTTGGTGAATTATTACAAAATCAATTCAGAATTGGTTTAACAAGACTTGAAAGAGTTGTAAGAGAAAGAATGACAATTCAAGATTTAGATGTTGTAACACCTCAAACATTAATTAACACAAAACCAATTACATCATCTATTAGAGAATTTTTTGGAAGTTCACAATTATCACAATTTATGGACCAAACAAACCCACTTTCAGAATTAACACATAAAAGAAGAATTTCTGCTTTAGGACCTGGTGGTCTTACAAGAGAAAGAGCTGGATTCGAGGTTAGAGACGTTCATTATACACACTATGGTAGATTATGCCCAATCGAATCTCCAGAAGGACCAAACATTGGACTTATTTCAGCACTTTCATCATTTGCTAGTATAAATGAATATGGATTTATTGAAACACCATATAGAAAAATAGATCCGGAAACACATAGAGCAACTGATATTGTTGAATATATGAGTGCAGATGTAGAAGATAATTACATAATTGCTCAAGCATCTGAACCAATGGATGAAAACGGAGAATTCATAAATGATAGAATTAGAGTTAGATACAGAAATGAAATAATCGAAGTTGAAAAAAATAAAGTTCAATATATAGATGTTTCACCAAAACAATTAGTTTCTGTAGCTGCAGCAATGATTCCATTCTTAGAGCACGATGATGCAAAAAGATCATTAATGGGTTCGAACATGCAAAGACAAGCAGTTCCACTAATGATATCTGAAAGACCAATTGTTGCAACAGGTATTGAATATAGAGCTGCAAAAGACTCAGGAATATTAATTTTAGCTGAAGATGATGGTGTTATCGAAAGAGTTACAGGAGATAGCATTACAGTTAAATATAATAATGGAAAAACAGTAGTACATAAATTACGTAAGTTTAAGAGAACAAATGGTGGTACATGTATCAACCAAAGACCTATAGTTAAAAAAGGTGAAATAGTTAAAAAAGGTGATGCCATTGCTGATGGACCAGCAACAAAAGATGGAGAAATGTCACTTGGTAAAAACTGTTTAGTTGCTTTCTCAACATGGGAAGGTTATAATTATGAGGATGCTATTCTTTTAAATGAAAGACTTGTAAAAGAAGATGTATTTACATCAATACACATTGAAGAATATGACTGTGAATGTCGTGATACAAAATTAGGACCTGAAGAAATAACAAGAGATATTCCAAATGTTGGTGAAGATGTATTAAAAGACCTTGACGAAAATGGAATTATCAGAATCGGTGCCGAAGTTAGACCAGGAGATATCTTGGTTGGTAAAGTTACTCCAAAAGGAGAAACAGAACTAACAGCAGAAGAAAGATTATTAAGAGCTATCTTTGGTGAAAAAGCTAGAGAAGTTAGAGATACATCATTAAGAGTACCTCACGGAGAAGCAGGAACAATAGTAGATGTTAAGATATTTACTAGAGATAATTCAGATGAATTAGGACCTGGTGTAAATCAAATAATTAGATGTTATATAGCAACAAAGAGAAAAATATCAGTTGGTGATAAAATGGCCGGACGTCATGGTAATAAAGGTGTTATTTCAAGAATATTACCAGAAGAAGATATGCCATTCTTACCAGATGGTACACCAATAGATATCTTACTTAACCCATTAGGACTTCCATCTCGTATGAACTTAGGACAAATTCTTGAAGTTCACTTAGGTGGAGCTGCTAAAGCGTTAGGATGGCACGTATCAACACCAGTATTTGATGGTGCTACACAAGAAGATGTTGAAGAATTATTACAACAAGCTGGTATGAGTCCAGATGGTAAATCAATTCTATATGATGGTAGAACTGGTGATCCATTTGATAAGCCAATTACAGTTGGTGTAATGTATATGTTAAAACTACATCACTTAGTAGATGATAAAATACATGCTCGTTCAACTGGACCATATTCATTAGTTACACAACAACCTCTTGGTGGTAAAGCACAATTTGGTGGACAACGTTTTGGTGAAATGGAAGTTTGGGCATTAGAGGCATATGGTGCTGCTTATACATTACAAGAAATGTTAACAGTTAAATCTGATGACGTTGTAGGTAGAGTTAAAACATATGAGGCTATTGTTAAAGGCGAAAATATCCCTGAACCAGGAGTTCCAGAAAGCTTTAAAGTTCTTGTTAAAGAATTACAGTCTTTAGGATTAGATGTTCGTCTATATTCAGAAGATAACAAAGAACTTGAGTTAAAAGAAAATATCGAAGATGGTATTGATTTTGATCCTGAAAAGGATAAAAAACTTTTAGCTGAAGAGGAAGTTGTCTCTGAAGATGAGTTAAAAGATGGTTATGTTGAAGATGATAATGATGAGCTTTTAATGGATGAAGAAGAGAATGAAGATAGTGATGAGCTTTTTGATGAGTTGAGTGATGAGGGCGAAGATGAGATTTTTGATGAAGAATAAATAAAATAATTTAATAAATTATAAAAAGTGATGAACCGACGGTAGGGAATTGTTCGTGCGGTGGATAGTGTTCTGAGCTGTTTTATAATTACCCAAAAATATTATTAGGGGGAAATATAGTGGACGAATTAGATATTTTTAATAAAATAAAAATAGGAGTGGCATCAGATGAAAAAATAAGAGAATGGTCAAAAGGTGAAGTTAAAAAACCAGAGACTATCAATTATAGAACATTAAAACCAGAAAAAGATGGTCTTTTCTGTGAAAGAATATTTGGACCAACAAAAGACTGGGAGTGTCACTGTGGTAAATATAAAAGGGTTAGATATAAAGGTATAGTTTGTGATAGATGTGGTGTTGAAGTCACAAAATCTAAGGTAAGAAGAGAAAGAATGGGACACATTGAGCTTGCTGCACCAGTAGCTCATATTTGGTATTTTAAAGGTATACCAAGTAGAATTGCTTTAATGTTAGATGTTTCACCTAGAAACCTAGAAAAAGTTGTATATTTTGCATCTTATATCGTTACAGATAAAGGTACTAGTGATTTAGCTAATTGCCAAGTATTAACTGAAAAAGAATATCATGAAGCTGAAGAAAAATTTGGTAGAGGTTCATTTAAAGCAAAAATGGGTGCTGAAGCTTTAAAAGAATTATTAGAAAAGGTTGATTTAGATAAACTTTCTAAAGAAATTAGAAAAGAATTAGAAACTGCAAGTGAGCAAAAGAAAGGTAAACTTGTTAAAAGACTTGATACAGTTGATTCTTTCAGACTTTCTAATACAAGACCTGAATGGATGATAATGTCAGTTGTACCAGTTATTCCACCAGAATTAAGACCTATGGTTCAATTAGATGGTGGTAGATTTGCAACATCTGACTTAAATGACTTATATAGAAGAGTTATAAACAGAAATAACAGATTAAAGAGATTATTAGAATTAGGAGCTCCAGAAATAATTGTAAGAAACGAAAAACGTATGTTACAAGAATCTGTTGATGCTTTAATTGATAATAGTAGAAGAGGCAGACCTGTAACAGGTGCCGGAAATAGACCTTTAAAATCATTATCTGATATGTTAAAAGGAAAACAAGGTAGATTCCGTCAAAACTTATTAGGTAAGAGGGTTGACTATTCTGGACGTTCAGTTATAGTTGTTGGACCAGAACTTAAAATTTATCAATGTGGTCTTCCAAAAGAAATGGCTGTTGAATTATTCAAACCATTTGTTATGAAAGAATTAGTTGGTAGAGGAATAGCTCAAAATATCAAAAATGCAAAAAGAATGGTTGAAAGATTAAGACCAGAAGTTTGGGAAATATTAGAGTATGTTATAAAAGATCATCCTGTAATGTTAAACCGTGCGCCTACACTACATAGACTTGGTATTCAAGCATTTGAACCAGTTCTTGTTGAAGGTAGAGCAATTAAACTTCACCCATTAGTTTGTGAAGCATTCAATGCTGACTTCGACGGTGACCAAATGGCTGTGCATTTACCATTATCACCAGAAGCACAAGCAGAATCAAGATATTTGATGTTATCTACAAACAACTTATTAAAACCACAAGATGGTAAACCAGTTGCAGTACCTAGACTAGACATGGTTTTAGGAAGTTATTATTTAACAATGATTTTGGATGGGGAAAAAGGTGAAGGTAAATACTTTAAAGACCCAGATGAAGCAATAATGGCTTATGAAAACCATGATGTAGGAATGCATGCTAAAATATTTGTTAGAGTAACAAAAGAAGTTAATGGAAAAATGATGACAGGAAAAATTGAGACAAGTGTTGGTAGAATTATATTCAACCAAGGAATTCCTCAAGATTTAGGATTTATAGACAGAGAAAAAGATCCATTACAATATGAAATTAACTTCCCAGTTGTTAAGAAAAACATGGGACAAATAATTGAAAGAGCAATAAGAGTACATGGTGTAATTGAATCTGCAGAAGTAATAGATTATATTAAATCATTAGGATTTAAATATTCTACACTTGCTGGTATTACATTCTCTATGAGTGATGTTAAAGTGCCACCAGCTAAAAAAGGATTACTAGAAGAAGCTGACAAGAAGATAGAAACTATTAGAAAACAATATGCAAGAGGTTTAATTACAAACGATGAAAGATATAACTCAGTAATAAAAGTTTGGGAAGAAGCAACAAAGAAAATAACACAAGCAATGGAAGAAAACTTTGACGACTTGAACCCAATTTATATGATGGTTAAATCTGGAGCCAGAGGTAATATGAACCAATTAAGACAAATTGCTGGTATCCGTGGACTTATGGCTAGTACAACAGGTAAAGCCGTTGAAATTCCTATTAAATCATCATTTGCAGAAGGTCTAGATGCCCTAGAATACTTCATTTCTGCCCATGGTGCTCGTAAAGGACTTTCAGATACAGCGTTAAGAACAGCCGATTCTGGTTACTTAACAAGAAGATTAGTTGACGTATCACAAGATATTATAGTTAGAGAACATGATTGCGGAACACACGAAGGTTTAATTGTTTATGATATTAAAGATGGAAATCAAGTAATTGAAAAAATGCAAGAAAGAATTATTGGTAGATATGTTGTCAATGATGTATATGATCCAAATACAAATGAACTTATTGTTGATACAAATACTATGATAACAGAAGAAATTGCTGATAGAATAGTAAATGCAGGAATTGAAAAACTAGAAGTACGTTCAGTTCTAGCATGTAGATCAAAACATGGTGTATGTCAAAAATGTTATGGTATGGGACTAGCAAGAAGAAGTCTAGTATCTATAGGTGAATCTGTAGGTATTATAGCAGCTCAATCAATTGGTGAGCCTGGTACACAGCTTACAATGAGAACTATCCACTCTGGTGGTGTTGCCGGTGTAGCAGATATTACTCAAGGTCTTCCAAGGGTTGAGGAATTATTCGAGGCTAGAAAACCAAAGGGTGTTGCAATAATTTCTGAAATTGCAGGTAAAGTAAAAATAAAAGAAACAAAGAAGAAGAAAGAAGTTGTTGTAACTTCTAAAGACGATTCAAGAACATATACAATACCATTTGGTTCAAAAATGAAAGTTAAAGATGGAGATATGGTGGAAGTTGGAGATCCATTTATCGAAGGTTCTATAAACCCATCTGAAATACTTGAATTAAAAGGACCAGAAGGAGTATTTGAATACTTAACATCAGAAGTTCAAAAAGTTTATAGAAACCAAGGTGTTGATATCAACGACAAACACGTTGAAGTTATTGGTAGACAAATGCTTAAAAAGGTTAGAGTTGAAGATAATGGAGATACACATATGTTCCCAGGTTCTTTAGTAGATATGTATGAATTTGAAGATATAAACAATGAAGCAATTGCTGAAGGTAAACGTCCAGCAACAGGAAGAAGAGTATTACTTGGTATTACTAAAGCATCTCTTGCTACAGACAGTTTCTTATCAGCAGCATCATTCCAAGAGACAACAAGAGTTCTTACAGAAGCAGCTATTAAAGGTAAAGTTGATGATTTAGTTGGATTAAAAGAAAATGTTATCATTGGTAAATTAATTCCAGCTGGTACTGGTATGAAAAAATATCAAGATCTTCATATCAATACAGAAAAGAAACTTGAAGAAGTTGCAGATGTAACAGAATAATGTATTTTTAAAAAAGAATTTACAAGCAAATTTGTAAATTCTTTTTTCTTTCGACATTTTTTTCAGGATAAAATTTAATTAAAATGTTATAATAATATTAGTTTTAACTTATTTTTGGAATATTTTTTGATTCAATGAATATTATATTTTATAGAAATGGAGGTGCCCATGTTTTTAATTATTTCAATTATTTTTATAATCATATCTTTTTTATTCTTATGGATTTTAGTAATATCTACTAAAAATTCTAGAACTATTGAAGAACAGTATATTGAAGATAATTTGCAAATGCAATTTTTGAGAAACTATAAAAAATAAAATAATTTCAATGTAAATATTGCTTTTTGTAAAGAGTGATTGTATAATTCTATACATAGGTGAGAACAAAAAATACATCTCTACTCGCCCTTAGAGATGTACCTTAAATAATAAATAAAAGTCAATATTTTAAAAGGAATTTTAGAAAATGGAAGAAAAGTTTATGAAAGAAGCTTTAAAAGAAGCAAAAAAGGCATATGATAAGTTAGAAGTACCAGTAGGAGCAGTAATAGTAAAAGACGGAAAAATTATAGCAAGAGCTCATAATTTAAAAGAAACGAAATTTGATACAACAAAACATGCAGAAATACTAGCAATTCAAAAAGCAAGTAAAAAGCTAAATTCATGGAGATTAATAGACTGTGAAATGTATGTAACACTTGAACCTTGTTCAATGTGTGCTGGAGCATTGATAAATTCTAGAATAAAAAAGGTCTATATTGGTGCTAGTGATCAAAAGACTGGTGCAGTTGGTTCAGTATTTAATTTATTAGAAGATTATACGTTTAATCACAAAGTTGAGTACAAAAAAGGTGTTTTACAAGATGAATGTGAGAGTATTTTAAAAGAATTTTTTAAGGAATTGAGAAAAATAAAAAAGTAGTTATATAAAGAATGTATAGATTTTAATTCGTAAAACCTATACATTTTTAAAATTATGATTTAAAAATGTATAAAAAGTATTGAAAAACATAAAATAAAGTAGTATAATTACATTAGAGGTGATTGTTTATGAGTGATTACATTAGTAGAACAATGGAAAAAACAGTAGATAAAATGAAAAAATCATTTCCTGTAATTATGATAACAGGGCCAAGACAGGTAGGAAAAACAACTTTGTTAAGTATGATGGCTGAAAAAGATAAGAATGAAAAAATAAATTTTATTTCTCTTGATGATTTAAATGCTAGAACATTAGCAATAGAAGACCCAGAGTTGTTTTTAAGAACATATGAGATGCCATTAATAATAGACGAATTTCAATATGCTCCTAATTTATTATCATATATTAAAATAATTGTAGATAAAAAAAGACTTGAAAATTTAAAAAATAATAGTGTTAAGTGTAATGGGTTATTTTATTTAACAGGTTCACAAGCGTTTGAAACAATGGAAAATGTGACAGAATCTTTAGCGGGAAGAATTGCAGTGCTTGATATGAATGGGTTAACAAATAGAGAATTAGAAAATATTGAAGATGAAGTATTTGTACCAGATTTAGAAATATTAAAAAATAAAAAACAAACAGAGGTATTATCTACGATACAAGTATTTGACCAAATAATAAAAGGAAGTTATCCTGAAATATATAAAAATGAAGAATTAGATAGAAATGAATATTTTGAAACATATATAAGAACATATATAGAAAGAGATATCAGGCAGCTTATAAATGTACAAGATGAGATAAAATTTTTGAAATTTATTAGTAATGTTGCAGTTAGAACTGGGCAAGAATTAAATTTATCAGATATTTGTAATGGAATTGGAATAACAAGTGTCACTGCGGAAAAATGGCTTGCTATATTAAAGAATACAGGAATTGTTTATTTATTGCAACCGTATTCAAATAATAATGTTGCCAGAATAGTGAAAAAACCAAAGGTTTATTTTATGGATACAGGTCTTGCATGTTATTTAGCTGGTTATATGGATAGTAAAACTTTGGAAAAAAGTGCTTACAATGGTGCTATATTTGAAACCTATGTTATAAGTGAAATTATAAAATCTTATATAAATAATGGATTGGACGCAAAGAAATATTTGTATTATTATAGAGATAATAATGGAAAAGAAATTGATTTGCTTATCATAAAAAATAATGTAGTTTATCCAATAGAGATAAAGAAAAGTGCTAATCCTGGAAAAGAGGCGATTAAAAACTTTTCTGTTGTTAAAAAATTTGGACTAGAGGTTGGAAATGGTGGAGTTATTTGCATGAAGAGTGAAATTTTTCCAATTGATAGAGAAAATAATTATATTCCAATAGAATTAATATAAAAATAAAAAAGTATTCTAAAAACTTGAAATTTAGAATACTTTTATTATATAATAAGACAAATCCTTGAAATATAATTATATTTTGAGTTACCTAAAAAAGGGTTCGCAATGAAATTAAAAAATAAAGGAATATTTGAACTGAAAACTCCCAAATATGATTAAAAAAATTTTTAAAATTTCAAAAAGAAAGACATAAAGAAAGCGAACGGAAAGGTAGTATTATGAAAAAATTTTTATCAAATTACAAATCAACAATTATACTTCTAGTTGCGATAATTGTTGGAAGCATCATAGGAATAATCTTTAAAGAAAAAGCAACTATATTAAGCCCATTGGGTGATTTATTCTTAAATCTATTATTAGTTATAATTATCCCACTAATATTTTTAAACATAACCACCGCAATATCAAAAATGAAACAACCAAGGAGACTAGGAAAAATAATAGGCTCAATATTGCTAGTATTTGTTTTAACATCAGTTGTAGCAGTATTAATAGGATTTGCAAGTACATATTTTGTAAAACTAATAAATACTGAAGATGGAGAGCAAATAAGAGCAACATTAGAAAGCACAGAAGATGCGACAGATGCTGAAAGTTCAGAAGAAGATATGACAATTGCAGATAGAACTGTAAAATTACTTACAGTAAATGACTTTTCAAAGCTATTTTCAAAAGATAATATAATTGCATTATTAGTATTTTCAATAATAGTAGGAATTGCAATAAATATGTCAGGAGAAAAGGGAGAACCATTCAGAAAAGTATTAGAATCAGCCAATAGTGTAATGGAAAACATAGTAAAAATAATAATGTATTATGCTCCAATTGGACTTGGATGTTATATGGCTTCATTTATAGGAAGTTTTGGAACATCAATTGCAGTTGGATATTTAAAAACATTTTTAGTATATTTAATTGTTGCTGTTTTATACTATTTTGTAATGTATAGCGTATATGCATTTATTGCAAACGGAAAAAAGGGAGTAAAAGCTTTTTGGAAACATGTTATACCTGCAACTGTTACAGCAATGGGAACATGTTCAAGTGCTGCATGTATTCCGATAAATATAGAATCAACAAAGAAAATGGGAGTTCCAGACGATATTGCGGAAACAACAATACCTTTAGGAACAAGCTTCCACAAAGATGGTTCTATAATAGGTTCAGTGTTTAAAATTATGTTTTTAGTGGGTTTATTTGGAACAAGTTTGGCAACAACAGGTGATGTTTTAGGAGTTTTAGGTGTTGCATTACTTTCAAATTTACTAATAACAGCAGTTCCAATAGGTGGGGGAACTATTTCAGAAATGTTAATTATAACTATGTTGGGGTATCCAGTTGCTGCTTTGCCAATTTTGACAATAATTGCAACTATAATAGATATGCCTGCAACTGTTCTAAATGTTGTTGGAGATGATGTTTCTTCAATGATGGTTACTAGAATAGTTGATGGGAAAAAAGCTTTTAAAAGCGAAGAAAGATAAGGGAATATAAGTAAGATAGAAAAAAATCGGGATTGGGGGACGGGTCTCTCAATCCCGATTTATAATACAATAAAAAAACGGGATTGAGAGACCCGTCCCCCAATCCCTAAAAATGTAAAATCTCATTATAAATTTCTATGGCAAAATTATCAGTCATACCAGAAATATAGTAAATAATGGCTCTGTAGAAATCTTTTTCATTATCAATGGAAAACAAAACTTTATTTTTTAATTTTAAACTTTCTCTATTTCCAAAATCATAGTAATTATAAATAAAATTAATAAACCCATTTCCTAATTTTGGATATGTAAAACTTAGATTTTTCAAGTTATTTAATGTATTAGAATCTTCATAAGTAGATTTTAATAAGTTATAAATTTCGTTAATAATCAAATTAAAATATCTATTCGAAGGTTGTATTCTATTGCAAGAATAAATATTTTTATAATTGAATTTTTTAATTTTATCTAGCAAATCTAATGCATCTTTTGAAAAATATAAACCTTTTTCTGGTGACGAATTTTTACATAAATCATGTATTAAATTGTTAATTATAATAGTGTTATTTATTTGTTCATTATTTGAAGTTATGTTTAGTAAAGAGAAAAGTTCGTCAACATGTTCATCTAGAATTCCTAATGTTATAGCATCTTCTATATCACGGCAGATGTATGAAATTTTGTCTGATATTTTAACAACACAGCCTTCCCAAGTGTAAGGTGCATATTGATTTGGATATGAATAATTTTTTAAATCAATATATTCTTCTCTGGGACGTACACAGTTTTCATCTATTTCTCCGCAATGAGAAATTATGCCATCTCTGACTGCATATGTTAAATCTAAATTTTGCATATATTTATTGTTGTCTTCCAAAAGTTCAATATTGTCAACAAATTCAAGTCCATTTTTTTCATGCCAAAAAGAGTAACCTAAATCTCTTTGTGAAATTTCGGATAATATTCTTTCTCCTTGATGCCCAAATGGGCTGTGACCAATGTCATGAGCTGTAGCAATTGCTTTTGTAAGTTCTGTGTTTAACCCTAAGTGTTTTGCAATAGTGTAACTTATTGATTCTACGTGTGTTACATGTTCAATTCTTGTGCAGATGTGGTCATTTTCAGGTGAAAAAAACACTTGTGTTTTATGTTTTAATCTTCTATACGCATTGCTGTGTATTATTCTTGTGTAATCTCTTTCAAAATCATTTCTTATATCATTATTTCTTGGATATAATGGTTTTTCTCTTTTGATATAGTTTCCCCAGTTTGGATTTTCTGGATTTGCGGAATATTTTTCAAATTTTTTCATTTTTGCCTCCATTGTTTATATATAATATAATTTATTAAAATGCGAATTGTAACTATATTTTACTACAAATCTTAATAAAAATCTATAAATTTATTGAAATCAAAAATACAAAATAGTATAATAACGTTATAGTTATGTAATATATAAGAATTTAAAGAAATGTATAAAAATTCTTAATGAATTGAAACATAATGATGAAAGGAGTTTTTGAAATGTTTAACTTGATAAAAGACGATTTTGACGATAATATGGATGATATAATGAATTCAATTAATAAAATGTTAGAAAATGATACAGAAAATAAAGAAACAGAAGATGCAAAAAAGGAAGGAAAAGAGTAAAATGGCAAATTCAAAAATTATAGTAGTAGAAGGACCACAAGGAGCAGGAAAAACAACAATAACAGACTTTTTAAGACATACATTACCGTATTCAAATTTATATAGATTATGTGGAACATCAGACAGCACAGCAACGGGAAAGAAAAAGGCAGAAGATATGTATGTTGATTTACTTGAGTATATCGAGAAGATGGAAAACAAAAGTATCAATTTGATTTTTGATAGAACTTTTTTTACAGAAGAAAACTACTGCAGACTTGGAATAAAGGAATATTCATTTACAGATGTTTATGAAAAATTATTGAATAAATTTGCTAGTTTGGATTTTGATATATATTATATAACATTATATTTGGAAGATGAAGATGAGTATATTGAAAGATTAAAAAGAGATGGAAAGGCTGTTTTTAAAGGTGCTGAATTCAAAGCGGAAAATAGTATAAAACAACAAAGAGTTTACTTAGAAATGGCAGATGAAATTAAAAAGAACTATCCAAATATTAATGTTTTGAAGTTAGCAAATGACAAGGATTTGGAAGATACAAAAAAAGAATTAAGAGACTTTTTGAAATATTAATTATATATGAATTAATAATATATAAAAAATAGAGATAAATTGAGATTTAATGAGATAATAAAAGAAAAAGTAATATAGATAGCAAAATTATAATCTACAAATCAATTAAAAGTTAAAAAAAAGATTTAAAAGAAATTGGAATATTTTCAGAAATAAGTTATAATATTAATTGATGGTGCATTATTCTAGTCGTACTTAAACTTACGAGGGTGGGGCTAAAAATCCACTAAAGGGCACATCGTTGAAGTTTCTTGTTTGTGCGCGAAATGCCAGTTTTGTGTGTAACCAGGGAGTAAAGAGGTTAGGGTAATATATAATGGCATATATGTGATTCCCTAGTTTCGCGGAGGCTTAAATAGAAAAATTTAAGTTAAACCTATGTTGAGTGCCAAGACACAAAATACATAGTGTAGCCTGTCTCGAGTGAGTGTATTGGGATTAATTTGACGGGAATGAAAATTGTTCGGCCAAATAATTTTTATTCTGGATTATGAAATTATACTTGCAAAAAAGACTAGTAAGTTTGTAAAAGTATGTCAAGGAAAACTTCTAGAATGTTTGCTTTATCAAAAGCTTGAAAATCTGGGGATTAAGGTACGGATTTAAGTGGCGATCTGGTGGCTAAAATAATTTTAGCTGGTTCCCTTAAACGGAAACGGTTCTAGCAGTAATGCTAAGCGGGAAGTAGAGAAATTCAACCAGACCTAAACCGTAAAATTTACTTAGATTTTTACCATCTATATTTTAATTTAGAAATTAATGGCAAGCCTTAGTGCTTGTTTTAATTTTATATATTAATATTTTAAAAAAAATGAAGCATATGGTTATCCATAAGGACTTTTTCTTCAAATATTAATATATGATAAGTATATAATAAGAAAGAGGGAAATAATATTAATGAAAAATAATAAGAAAAGTAAAAATGAACACTCGAATATGAAATGGGTTATACAATCATTTATAATGACATTTATTTTATCAATGATATTTGCATATGTATCAACAAATGGAGTATCAAATCTAAGTTTAATACCTGCACTTTTAATATTGATATTAGTAGTATTTTTAGGAATATTTTTTGATATTATAGGTGTAGCAGTTACAGTTGCTAATGAAGAGGAATTTCACGCAAAAGCAACTAAAAAAGTAAAAGGTTCAAAAGATTCAATTAAATTGATAAAAAATGCTCCAAAAGTTGCAAATATTTGTGCAGACGTTATTGGTGATATTTGTGGGGTATTAAGTGGTTCTATAAGTGCGTTGATTTCTATAAAGATTTCAACTCAAATGAATTTGCCTTTTAATATTCAGTTTGTTTTGAGTGCTTTGGTATCTGCTTTTACAGTTAGTGGTAAGGCTTTTGGTAAGGATATTGCTAATAAAAAGTCTACTGAAATTGTGCATAAAGTTGGTATTGTTTTAAATAAATTTAGTAAAAAATAGATTATTGGATTTAATAAGAAAGACTATAAGATGTAGTATAGATACATTTTATAGTCATTTTTTATTGGCTTACTGAGGTTGGTAAAACAATATTTTATAAAACTTATTGTTTAAGCACAATATTTTTGATACAATATCATAAAAGAACGGAGGAAAATATATGAAAGCATTAATAACAGGGGCATCTTCTGGAATAGGAAGAGACATGGCGAGAGTGTTAGCCAAAAAAGGATACAGTTTAGTATTAGTTGCAAGAGATGAACTAAAATTAAATGAATTAGCAGAAGAATTACGAAAAGAAAATAAAATAGAAATTCAAGTAATATCAATGGATTTATCAATTGAACAAAATTGCAAAGATTTGCACAAAAGTGTAAAAGATGTGGATATCTTAATCAATAATGCAGGTTTTGGTGATTGTGGAAACTTTACACATACAGATTTAAACAAAGAATTAACAATGATAAAAACAAATATTATTGCATACCATATTTTAACAAAACTATATTTAGTGGATATGAAAGCAAAAAATAGTGGTAGGATTTTAAATGTTGCATCAATTGCAGGTTTTATGCCTGGGCCATTAATGGCAACTTATTATTCAACAAAGGCGTATGTTGTAAGACTTTCAGAATCTATTAGAGAAGAATTAAAAAAGGAAAAATCAAATGTTCAAATTAGTATTTTGTGTCCAGGCCCAGTAAATACTAATTTTAATAATGTTGCAAATGTTAAGTTTCATATGAGAGAGGCTAATAGTTTCAATGTGGCTAATTTTGCAATAAAAAAATTGCTTAAGGGAAGATTTTATATTATACCTGGTTTGGATGTAAAGTTGGGGATTTTCTTTAGTCATTTTGTGCCTAGTAGTTTAATTGCGAAAATTACTTATAAAGTACAAAAAAGAAAATTAGAAAAATAAAGTAAATTTGGTTAAAACCCTTGACAAATGCACAAAAATAGTGTAAAGTATAATAGCATTACAAAAAAGAGGGTAGTTATTATGGAAAAAAACGTTAAAATAAGTATATTGTGTGATTTATATGGAAAATTGTTAACCCAAAAACAATTTGACTTCTTAAATGACTACTACAATAACGACTTGTCACTATCAGAAATAGCTGAAAACAATAGTATAACAAGGCAAGCTGTTAGAGACATAATAAAGAAGGGGGAAAAAAAGCTTTTCGAATACGAAGAGAAGTTGTTATTTATGAAAAGGATGTCGAATCAAGAAAAAACAATAGAGCACGTATTATCAGAATTAACAAAAATAGAAAAAACTTCATCTGATAAAAAGGTTGCTCAAATTTTAGAGACTGTTAAAAAAGAATTAAATTGTTTAGTATAATATAGGGAGGAAATCAAATGGCTTTTGAAGGATTATCTTCTAGATTGCAAGAAATAACAAGAAAATTTAAAGGTAAGGCAAGAATTACAGACTCAGACTTGAAAGAAATGCTAAGAGAAGTCAAACTTGCATTATTAGAAGCGGATGTAAACTATAAAATCGTAAAAGAATTTATAGCAAATATTCAAGAAAAAGCCTTGGGGCAAGATGTTTTGAAATCATTAACTCCAGGACAACAAGTTGTAAAAATAGTTAAAGATGAGTTAGTTGAACTTTTAGGTGGAACAGAAAGCAAAGTTAATTTTTCACCAAATCCACCAACAATAATAATGATGGTCGGACTTCAAGGTTCAGGTAAAACAACAACATCTGGAAAACTTGCAAATTTATTTAGAAAACAAGGTAAAAAGCCATTATTAGTTGCATGTGATGTTTATAGACCAGCGGCTATCAAGCAATTACAAGTTGTTGGAGCACAATTAAATATCCCTGTATATGCAAATGAACAATCAAAAGATGTTGTACATATTGCAAAACAAGCAATAAATGTGGCAATGTCAAAATTGAATGATGTAATTATTCTAGATACGGCTGGACGTTTACAAATAGACGAGCAGTTAATGGAAGAATTACAAAATGTTAAAAAGAGTGTAAAACCTCACGAAATACTATTAGTTGTAGATTCTATGACAGGTCAAGAGGCTGTAAATGTTGCGGAAACATTTAACGAAAAAGTTGGAATAGATGGAATTGTTCTAACAAAGTTAGATGGTGATACTCGTGGCGGTGCGGCACTTTCAGTTAAAAAAGTTACTGGTAGACCTATAAAATTTGCTGCAACTGGTGAGAAAATGAGTGATATAGAAGTTTTCCATCCAGATAGAATGGCATCAAGAATTTTAGGAATGGGTGACATTTTAGCAGTTATAGAAAAAGCAGAAGAGGCTTTTGATTTAGAAGAAGCTGAAAAATTAGAAAAGAAGATGAGAAAGAGTGAGTTAGATTTAGATGACTATTTGGCTCAAATCAGACAAATGAAAAAAATGGGTTCTTTTTCATCATTATTAAAACTAATTCCTGGTATGAATCAATTTAAAGATATCAAAATTGATG
The DNA here is from genome assembly GCA_945865665.1 of uncultured Clostridium sp. Lineage (GTDB taxonomy): Bacteria > Bacillota > Clostridia > TANB77 > CAG-508 > CAG-269. Next base: position 28,971 of record CAMBEE010000003.1, read on the forward strand.
ACAAGGAATTTGGTAAAATAGAAGCAATTATTTGTTCTATGACACCTAAGGAAAAAAGAAATACAAAGCTTTTAAATGCAAGTAGAAGAATTAGAATTGCAAAGGGTAGTGGAACAACAGTACAAGACATAAATAAATTCATTAAATCTTATGAAATGACACAAAAAATGATGAAGCAAATGAAGAGTAAAGGTGGAATGAAAAAAATTATGAATGGTATTGATGAAAATGCTTTGAAAAATTTTAAAATATAGTTATTAACTTTGGATTTCGACCATCGGGGACGTTCTTAAATTGGTTGACGACCACTAGGACGTTCTTAGACTGGATGAAATAGTAATAATAGAATAAATATAATATATAAAATTTGATCAATTTAAGAACGTCCTAGTGGTCGTCAACCAATTTAAGAACGTCCCCGATGGTCGAATGGAAATTTAGGAGGTGAAATTAAAATGGTAAAAATCAGATTACAAAGAGAAGGAAAGAAAAAAGCTCCTTTCTATCATATAGTAGTTGCTGATTCTAAATCTCCAAGAGATGGTAAAATAATCGAAAAAATAGGAACATACAACCCAATGACAGAACCATCTACAATAGTTTTAGATCAAGAAAAAGTTGCACAATGGATTAAAAATGGTGCAAAACCAACAGATACTGTTAAAAAATTAATCGAAAATGCAGCAAAATAATTTTGTTATTGTTATTAGAGTAATAACAAATTGAAGCGTAGTGAAAGGATATTAAGCTATGAAAGAAATTATTGAAACTATAATTTTAAATCTTGTTGATAACAAAGATGCAGTTGAAATAACTGAAAAACAAGATGAAAAATCTGTAGTATTTGAAGTAAAAGTTGCAAATGAAGATATGGGTAGAGTAATTGGTAAACAAGGAAGACTTGCAAAATCTATAAGAACTGTTGCAAAATCAGTTGGTGCTAGAGAACATAAAAAGGTTTCTGTAGAATTTATTGATTAGAAATTTGAAAAATAATCGTCATTTGGTATAAGCCAAATAACAATTTTTCCAAATTTAAATTTATAAAAAAGGAAATAGTTTAATGCAAGAATTTTTAGAAATAGGTCAAATAGTTAATACATTTGGAATAAAAGGAATGGTCAAGGTCAAACCTTTTACAGATGATATAACTAGATTTGATAAATTAGATAAAGTATATGTTGAATCAAATAAAACTAAAAAACAATATGAAATTGAAGAAGTAAAATATCATAAAGATATGGTATTAATTAAATTCAAAGGGATAGACAGAGTGGAAGATGCAGAATTGTTGCGTAATTCATATTTGAAAGTTAATAGACAAGATGAACCTGAACTTGAAAAAGGTACATATTATATTGTTGATTTAATTGGATTAGATGTTTATTCTGATGAAGGCAAATTACTTGGTAAATTAGATGATGTTTTTAATAGTGGAAGTTGTGACATATATGTTGTAAAAGACGAACTTGGAAAACAATTATTATTGCCTGCAATATCTGATGTAATTAAAGAAATTAATTTAGAAGAAAAGAAGATAGTTGCACATTTGCTTAAAGGGTTAGTTTAAAAAATAACTGCTGTTTAGCGTTGTTATGGGGGTATAAATTAAATGCAATTTGATGTTTTAACACTTTTTCCAGAAATGTTCAATATTTTAAATGAGAGCATTATTGGAAGAGCAAAAGAAAAAGGACTAATAAATGTTAATTTAATAAATATTAGAGATTTTTCAAAAAATAAACACAAAAAAGTTGATGATACTCCTTATGGTGGTGGTGCTGGAATGGTAATTCAACCAGATGTTGTTTATGATGCATATAAATCTGTTATTTCAAATATTGAAGATGTAAGGAATGTTACAAATTCAAAGAAAATAAAAAATGCAGAAAATGTTGAAAAATCAACAAAAACAAGAGTTATCTATATGTCGCCACAAGGAAAAAAATTAGACCAACAAAAAGTAGAGGAACTATCAAAGCAAGAACACTTAATTCTTCTATGTGGTCATTATGAAGGAATTGACCAGAGAGTACTGGACAGCATAGTTGACGAAGAAATTTCAATTGGTGATTATGTATTAACAGGAGGAGAGTTACCAGCAATGGTGTTAATCGATTCTGTAAGTAGATATGTAGAAGGAGTTTTGAAAGATGGTTCAACAACAGAAGAATCATTTTCACAAGGACTTTTAGAATATCCACAATATACAAGACCAGAAGTTTTTGAAGGACAACAAGTTCCAGAAGTATTACGCTCAGGCAACCATCAAATGATAGACAAGTGGAGAAGAGAGCAAAGCTTGAAAAGAACTTTGGAAAAAAGGCCAGACCTTTTGGAAAAAGTTGAGTTATCTGATGAGGATAAGAAAATTTTAGAAAAAATAGAAATGACGTGCCAAACCAAGTAGGCACCGCTCAAATTAAAAGAAGGAGGTAAATTCTAAAATGGATATTATTAAATCAATAGAACACGAACAACTTAAGAATAAAATACCAGAATTAAAAGTTGGTAATACAGTAAAAGTACATGTTAGAATTAAAGAAGGAAACAAAGAAAGAATCCAAGTTTTCGAAGGAATTATAATTAAAGTTCAAGGTGGAGGAGTTAACCAAACATTTACAGTAAGAAAAACATCTTACGGTGTTGGTGTTGAAAAAACATTCTTAATCCATTCACCATTAGTTGAAAAAGTTGAATTAGTTAGAGTAGGTAAAGCAAGAAGAGCTAGATTATTCTACCTAAGAGACAGAGTAGGTAAAGCTGCTAAAACTAAGGAAATGGTTGGAGCTAGAATTGAAAATAGAGAAATTACTATTAAAGAAGATTTAGTAGAAGAACCAGCTGCTGAAGAAGTTAAAGAAGAAGTTGTTGAAACTCCAGTTGCTGAAACAGCAGAAAACAAAGCAGAATAATTAATAAAAGTGAAAAGTGGGACAGTACGAATTGTCCTACTTTTTTTGCGATTTTTGTCGAAAATTGCGATGAAAAAATCTTGTAAAATACAAAAATATATTGTTAAATAAAATTATAAATGCGAATTAAAATATACAATATTTAACTACAAAATAAATATTGACAAAATATGACAAACATATTATAATAAAGGAGATGAAGTATTATAAAAATATTTACATATAAAGATTATAAAAATTATAAAATGTATATAACTTATGTAAAAAAACAGAAAGTATATAATAATTGTGATATTGGAGAAGAATCAGAGAAATATGAACTAATTACAAATAGAGTAAATAATGAACATGATAAAACATTTAGAAAAATATTTAATAATAATGGAGAGGTATCAAAATTAATAAAAGATGTATTTAATGTTCAAGTATTAGAAAAAGATTTAGAAAAATATAATAGTAGTTTTATTGATATGAATTTTAATAATCAGGAATCTGATATTATATATAAGTTAAAAAATAAAAATATTTTCTTTTTGATAGAGCATCAAACAAAAATTGATTATACAATGCCGTTCAGAATACTTAAATATTAAGTTTTGATAATGGAAAATGCAATTGATAGAAAAAAATATGGACAGAAAAATTATAAGCTGCCGATTGTGTATCCAATAGTATTGTATACTGGTAATAGAAGATGGAATGCAGGGACATATATAAGTGATATTCAGGAAGGATTAGATAATATTGAGGAGATTCAATTTGCAAAGTTTAATATAGTTGATGTTAATGAATATAGTGAAGAACAATTATTGGAATCAAAATCTTTTTATACAAAAGCAATGTTAATAGAAAAAACAAAAACAGTAACTGATACTGTAAATTATTTGGAAAAAATAGCGGAGATAATTAATAATGATAAACAAACTTATCCTATAGAAACTAAGGAAATGTTTAGAAATATTTTAAATAAAATAATTAGAATTAAAATTGGTGAAAATGAAACTAATAAAATTTTAAAAAATTTAGATAAGGAAGGTGGTGATGTAGCGATGATGGCTGTCTTTGAAATGATACAAAAAGAAAATAGAGAGATTTTTATGAATGGTATAAAACAGGGTAAGGTTGAAGGAAAAATTGAAGGAAAAATTGAAGGGAAAATTGAGGGAATAAAGGAAATTGCAAAAAAATTATTAAATAAAAATCTTTCTAAAAAAGAAATATCAGAAATAACAGGATTAAGAGATGATGAGATTGAAAAATTAAAATAAAGTAATAATGAACTTATTGTAATGAAATATGAAGTTTACTAATAGTTAAATATTAAAAGAGATTACAAACATAAAATGTAATCTCTTTTAAACTTTTATAAATAATAAACACAAAAATACATAAGCATATCGGAAAGCTTTTTTCTGGCAAAAACGGTTAAAAATTTCTTCATATGATTCCGTTAATGCACAATACTTGTCAACTAATGTTAAAATGAAGCTCTCTTTATATTTTGGAAAAGCAAAAAATGTAACAGGCCACATATGTTTTAAAATAACATCTGTTTCTTTATTATTTAATTCAAACAATTTAGAAGCATTTTCATATGCTGTTTTGGGATGTGTAAAAGCATGTAAACCTTTTCTACCATTTTCTCTTTTTCGCCAATCATATAAAAATAAATCATGTAACATAGCAGCTCTACTGCAAGATATGTAATCTAGACCTAATTTTTTACAAATTTTATAGCAGTAGTAGGATGCTATTAAGCAATGGTCAAAACATGTTGTTTCATAATGTTGCTTGTAATCTTTCATTTTTTGAACAGTGTTATTTTCTATTAAATCATGTATTATATTTATAAATTCTTTATTATCATAAATTTCCTGTAATAAATTTTCCATAGTTCTCCTTTGATAAATTAAAATTATCTAATTCTATATTTTATTTTAGTATATAATAGTATATGTGTCAATATAAAATAAAGATAAAAATTATTAACTTTGAAATAAATATTGACACTTTCTGAAATTAAAAGTATAATATCTTTAAATGATATATAAATATTTATATATAAATTTAAAATGTTTAAAATAATTTAAAATTGGTATACTAAAATTAAAGAATAAAATTCAAATGAATGGTTGAAGAGATTGCAATGTTAACAACTAAATTTTTAAGAAGGAAAGGGATTAAAAATGGATAATAAAATAGAATTTTTTGAAAATGGAGATTATAAATTTGTTACAAATTTGATAAATGAAAGAATGGAGAAATTAAAAGAATGTGAGGATTTTAATAACAAATATCAAAAGTTATATGATTTAATGGATGATATTGAATTACTATTTGATGATAAACAGAAGGAAAAATTTAATGAGATTGTGAAATTATTTTATGAAACAGAAGAATATTATTTTGCATTAGCATATTCATTAGGAATTAGATATGGGAATGACTTAAAGAACTTATAATTTTTTTTATAAGTTTTAAGTCGTAAGAAAATAATCTATAAAGTGGAGAATACTTTCTTTGTCACGTTTACTTAGTTTTTTGAATTTTTCGTCATATATAGAAATTGAGTTTTTAATATCTTCATCTAATAAGTCATATAAAATTATGTCTGGTGTAATTTTATATGCATTGCATAATTTTATTAGAGTGTCTATGCTACCTTTAGAAAAGCCTCTTTCAATTTGACTTATGTGTCTTGGTTCTAATCCTGTTAATTCAGCTACCTGGTTTTGTGTTAAATTATTTTGTTGTCTGTAATATTGGCATATTTTACCGATGTGTTCATTGGTATTATTTTTTTTCATATTTAATTTCTCCTTTTTTTAATTTACTTATCCATTATAGTATAACCTTTTAAATATTTTGTGAATGATTTTATATTTGATAAATATCAATTTAAAATTGACAAAAATCGCAAAAAATATTTACAGAAAAAGACATTAATGATAAAATTATAATTGATAAAAATCGTATTTAAATTTATAAAATTATACAAAAGAAAAGGAGGGATTATAAAATTTATGTATATAGGTTTTAAATGCCGGAATTTGGAAAAAATAGTAAAAGTACAGTAGAAAAAAGGAGGAAGTTATGAAGATAAAAAATAAGATTTTTACAATTATGGCTACAGGCGTGGCTTTGTCTGCATTAATTATGCCAAATAAATCAAATGCTGCTTTGCAGTCTAATGGAGGAACACCTGTAAAAAAAGATTTAGAAACTTGGATGTTACAGATAAGACAAATGCAGGAAATGGGAGGAACTTTAGGTAGAACAGATTCAGTAAATACTACAAATTTAACAAGTGGTGCAACAGATTTAGATATTCATATGGAAAAAAATACAGAATATGGTGCAATGGCTATACTTTCTGCTTCAGCTTATGGTAATCCTAATAAAATAAATGATGGTGAGACAACAACAGGAAATTCTACAGGAGTTGTAATAAATATTAATAATGAGAGAGTTGCTGCTGCATTTGAAGCAAAGCCGAGTTATATAGAGAATTTTATAAAAGCTAATAACAGATATAAAAATCTTTATCCTGGAGGAAAATATGTTGCTAAAATAGGGGATGCAATTATGGAAACATATAAATGGCATGGATCTTCTATTTATACATGGAAAGATTACGAAAATGCATCTACACTTATTCGTAGTGTTCAAAATGGGGGAAGTATTTTTTCTTATTCAGCATATAATGGACCTGGTAATGGTGGAGAAGGAAATTATAGTCAAAAATGGTCTTCTCGTGCTTGCATAGTTGTAGGAACAGGAATATAAAAACAAAAGAAATAAACAGGAGAGAAAATTGAAAGAAAATAGGTTAAAACTAAAAAACAAAAAAGGAATAACCTTAATAGCTTTAATTATAACAATTGTTGTATTGCTAATATTAGCAATGGTATCAATAAGAGGAATATTTGGTGAAAACGGACTAATACAAAGAGCAAAAGAAGCGTCATTCAAAACAAAGATGTCAGAAATTGCAGAAGAGTTTAACATGTATTTAACAGAACAAAAAGTTAATAATTTAGACAGTAATGAAGAAATAAAAATATATGCAGGAAAAGTTCTAATAAATATAATTGAAGACGAAAAATTAGAAGTAGACGAAAGCAACGTACAAGACATTAGAAAACTATTAAAAAAAGTCGGAAAAAAAGAAGAAGAGTATGTAATAGTTCATGAAAGTAAGTTATATTATGTTTCACAAAGTAAAATAAAAAATAATGCCAACCAAGTAAAATGGTGTCAACAAATGGGAATAGCTATTTGGGAATATGACAGTGGTGATAGTAATAGTGGAATTAAAGTTGTTAATGGTAATTATGAATTGGTAAATGGAGTGTACTTATGTACTCCACAATTAAATGAAGGCTTTGTAAAATCAAATATTAGATATGTTAAAGACGTAAATGGAAATTTAGTTGCTGGCAGTTGGATAAGTAAAAAACCAGATAATGATTGGTATGACTATAAAAATCAAAAGTGGGCTAACATTTATGTTGAATCAGAAGGAATTGAAAGTTATTATGTATGGATTCCAAGATATGTATATAAGGTAGATGATGAAAAATCTGTTACTGGAAATGAAAGAACAGATGTAAAATTTGTTGACATTGACAATAGTTACAAAAATCCTGAAACAGATGAAAAAACAGATTGGACTACATTACAATCTCAAGGATATCAATTGCCAGAGGCATTTACTTGGGGAGATGATGATTCAAATAAAACACCAATACCAGGATATTGGATGAGTAAATATCAATTATCAGAATTTCAAAAAGGAGATAATTATACAATTGATTATAAAACTGTGGCAACTGCAACGACAATAAAAGTTCAAGAGATATCAACAAATACTGATAAGACAATTGCTAAATATACGTATGCTGTAAATGGAAATGTTTTGTATGAAAGTAAAAATCCTGAAGATTATACTATTACAGGACTTGCAAAGGGAAATAAAACATTAACAGTAACGGCATTAGATTCGAATGGTTGTATTATTGGTAGTATGACAAAATTATATGAAGTTGCAGATGTTAATCCACCTGATTTGACAGGTTTTGATAAAGATACAACTTTTTATGTGTATTGGGATGAGAATGGAAATGAACATAACGAAATTCCAATTAGCCAAAGTGCACCAGAAGAATGGTATGATTATGGTACAAGAAATTGGGCTAATATAGTCACAAGAAATGATGGCTTGGAAAGTTATTATGTATGGATTCCTCGTTATCAATATAGTTTGAATCAAAACACACAGACATCTTCTATAAAATTTATAAAAGGAACAGATACAAAAACTGATGCTGGTTATAAAATTCCAGAGGCATTTACTTGGGGAGATAATGGAGAAAAACAATTGACAGGTTATTGGATGGCTAAATATCAATTATCTAGTGAGGAAACAAATGCAAAAATAAATGCTCAGGTATCTGCTGGCGGAAATATTATTAGAGTTGGAGATATAACAGGAACAGTATTGACTACAACAGATACAGGGGGCAATTCAACACCAGTATCATTAAAATATGAATATTACTTGAATGGAAATAAAGTTCATGATGGAACAAGCGCAACTGAAAAATATAATTACACAGGGCTTAATTTGAATACAACATATACAATAAATATTATAGCTAGAAATGCATCAACAAATGCTTATGTAGGAGCAATAACAAAGAAAATAAAAACAATAGATGCATATGCACCAGATTTAACGGGATTTGATAAAAATAATACATTTTATGTGATTTATAATGATGATGGCTCAGAAAAAGAAAGAATATCAATAAAGAAAAAAGTTCCAGATAATTGGTATGACTATAGTAATAGGAAATGGGCAAACATTGTTACAACAGCAAATGGAACAGAGAGCTATTTTGTATGGATCCCAAGATATGAGTATAGAATTTTAGAAGATAGAAAAAATGAAAGTTTAGATAATAAAAGAGCAGATGTTAATTTTATAACTACTGATATTACTAATGGTAATTGCTCAACAGGTTATAAAGTACCAGAGGCATTTACTTGGGGAGATAATGGTGAAAAACAATTGACAGGTTATTGGATGAGTAAGTATCAATTAAATGAGTAGAATTAATATGCTAAAGATTAAAAATGTGAAAGGATAATTAATTATGAAAGATGCTAATAAAAAGACATGTAACTTAAAATTCAACAAAAAGATATTAATTATAGTAGCTAGTATAATTATATTAGCATCTTTTATTACAATTGCAACAACACAAATTGTAAGGCAAATAAGAATAAAACAGTTAGAAGATAAACCACTATTAGAATACGAATTAAAAGAATTTTCAGATTATGATGAAGCTTGTAAAATAGTTGTAAAAATAACTAATGTAGATGGAATAGAAACAGTAAAATATACAAGTCAAAAAACAAATAAAGAAGTAGAATTAAATTGTAATGGAAAGATGACAGTTGCAATTGATTATGATGCAATAGATAATACAAGTTATGAATTTAAAATCAAAGTAAAAGGAAAATCTGAACAGACAGAAACATTGAATTTTAAGATACCAAGAATAAATGGTAGTTACACATTATCAGATGGAGTATATGTTAACGAACCTGACATATCAGGATTTGTAAAAGAAAATACTAGATATATGTATTCTGATAGTAATGGAAATTTAGTGCCGGGAAACTGGTTTACAGGTGATAAACCGGATAATTGGTATAATTATAAAGAACAAAAATGGGCTAATATTTATTCGGAAAATAATGGAGTTGACAGTTTTTATGTATGGATTCCAAGGTATGTGTATAAAGTAGATGGAGATAATTCGGTAACTGGAAACGAAAGAATGGATGTAAAGTTTGTTAATACTGATAATGAATATGTAAATGGTGAAACAGGAGAAAAAATAACATATACAGAGTTAAAAGCACAAGGATATAAATTACCTGAAGCATTTAGTTGGGAGAATTCTAAAGATGAATTTTTAATTATACCGGGATATTGGATGAGTAAATACCAGTTGTCAGAATTAGATAAGTATAAAATTGATTATAATTTAACAGCTAGTAAAACACAATTTAATGTTAAAAATTTTACAAATAATGTTACTGATGCAAGTAAGTACACATATGCAATAAATGGAAAAATTGTTCATGAATCAAGTTCATTAGAAGATTATTCTTTTAGTAATGCAGAACCTGATAAAACTAATTTTATAAATGTTACAGCATTAGATGCTAATGGAAGAATTTTAGGTAGTATGACAAAGAAACTTGAACTTGCTCAAGCTAATCCACCTGATTTAACCGGATTTGATAAAGATAATACATTTTATGTGTATTGGGACGATGACGGAAATGAACATAGCGATATTCCAATTAGTCAGGATCCACCATCAGAATGGTATAATTATACTTATTCAAAATGGGCAAATATTGTAACAAGAGCAAATGGAACTAATAGTTATTATGTATGGATTCCGCGTTATCAATACTTATTAGACCAAACTAGTCAAAGGTCAGATATTCAGTTTATATTGGGGAATGGTACAGACACATTGACAGGATATCAAATTCCAGAGGCATTTACTTGGGGAGATAATGGAGAAAAACAATTGACAGGTTATTGGATGAGTAAGTATCAATTAAGTGAATAAATTAAAAAGAGGGATTGTGGAGTTACTGCAGAAAATCCCTCTTTTTTATATTATAGGAAAGTTCTCCGAACTTCCTATGTTATTAATGTTCGCTTTTGTTCTGGATAAAAAAGTTAATTTTAGATTTAAAATATACGTATATAAAACATAAAATTGTATGTGTTTATGAAATCACATTTTGCAAGAATAGTTACAAATCCCTTGAAATTATTGGATTTTGGAGTATAATATTATATAGGAGGTATTTATATGAACCAAAAAGAAAGAGAAATATTAAAATTAGAAGAAAGCTTTAGAGATATAATAGAAAATGATATTTTAAAGCAACAAACAGAAAACAAAAAAATAAAAATAAAAGATATAAAATTTGTTGGCTCAGCAGAATGGAAAGACAAAATAAATGGACAAGAAAGGGCTGACGTTGTATTTATAGTTGAAAAAGAAATAATAGAAAAAAGCGAAGATGGTAAAGAAAGAGTTACTGAGCAAAAAAGCTATTATTTAGGAGATAAATGTGTTGCTGGTGAATTAGGAAATGGAGAAATATTATATGGAGAAACATTTGCTACTTCTGAACCAGATAAGATGGAAGCAATAAAAGATTTACTAGAAAAAACACCAGAAGAAGAAATTGAAAATAATTCTATGAACAAATTGCAAACTAAAGAAATAGCTGAAGTTCTAACTGCTCATCTAGGAAGAAAAGTGAAAGAGAATGAAGTTGAAAAATTGCTAGAGGAGATGGATAAACAAGAATTAGAGGGACTTTCTGAGAAAAAAGAACAAGAAAATAATGGAAAAGAAAAGAAGAAAAATACTTTATCTAAAAAACAGGCTGACAAAATAAAAGTTAATGGAATACAAAAAGTTGATTTAAATAAAAAGGTTGACGGAAAAGAGACTTTAGGTAAAAGATTAGATTTGAATGGGTATGAAAATATGTATGTAGTATATTCTGAAAATGTTGATGAAATTACATCAGGAGAAAAAAGAAATAATACGACATATTCTTTGGTAGGTGTAAAAAGTGATGGAACAGCAAAGGTTTTAAATGACGAATTTGAAATGGATAAAACTGTTGGAAATGGTGCAACGAGAGAGCAAACGAAGATAAGGGCTAATAATACTGCAACAAGAGATAATAAAGATATGTCTGTATATACTAGAAAATCTAATGGAATGAGTATTGGCTGTGAAAATGATATGGGAAATGTTAATATGTTTTTATATCAAAAAACAGTAGAAGAAAATGAAAATGTTGGAATTCAAATAGAGACTTCACAAACTCCAGTCATTCCAATCGAAACAAGAGAAATAATGAATAGAAATAAAGGTATTTATCAAAAGGAAAAAGTTCAAGATGAAATACAAGAACATACTGATAAGGGTTGTATGCCTAAAGATGTTAAAGACTTTGATGGTGATGAAAATACTGAAACTCATGAACATTTTGATTTAGAATATTATGTACAAGAAATATTAAATTATGAAAATGAACAGGGAGAAGAACAAATTAAAGAAGTATTTACTGAAAACGAAGTCAGAGACAAGTTGTTAAGAGAATTAAAAGAAAACGGAGATAAACTGCCACAAGAGCAAATTATTGAAAATGTTAAAAAAGAAATGAATTTAGATGCAGAGAATATAGAAAGAGAACATAAAAGATAGTTTGTCACATTTATATTTCGACAAAATATAATATATTAGTATATCATATTTTGGAGGAGAGCATATGAAAGTAGAAAACTTGAGTCTATTACCATTAAATAAAAATGGAAGAATAGATAAAATTGAATGTGGTGAGGGAATTAAAAGAAGATTACTAGACATGGGACTTGTTAAAGGGACAAATATTGTACCTATATTAGTGAGTCCATCTGGAGACCCAAGAGCTTTTTTAGTTAGAGGAACTATTATTGCTATAAGGAAAGAGGATGCTAAAAATATTAAAATTAAATAAAAATAAACAATGCAATGAGTTATTAATATTCATTGCATTTTTGATGTTATTTTTTAATTTCTTCATCTTTAATCAAATTACGAATAGTTCTATACAGATATGGTTTATAATCTTCAATAGGTAAAGGCTCTTTATACAAAATAGAATTAAAACAAGTAGAGCCAACAAGTTCAATAATCATAAAAAAAGTAACCTCTGGATTGCTTAATTTAATATTATTTTCTTCAATCCCTTTAACAAATAAATCATAAACAGTTTCTTCTTCGTCAGTACTTTTATCATATAAATTTAGAACTGTTTTGCTAAAAACTCCCCAAGATAAATTTTTAGAAATAAATTTCAAAAGTAAAGGATTTTTTGTCAATTCGTCTATTACATAATTTATTATATAAATAATACTATCAGAAAAATTTGATATATAATTTTTTCTTAAAGATTTTAATGCATCAGAAAATAATTTTTGAGATTTTTTTACAATTAAAATGTCTCGTATTTCGTATTTATCTCTAAAATAAAGATAAAATGTTCCCTTTGCAACGCTTGCATTATCTACTATTTCTTGTATTGATGTTTCTTTTAGTCCTTTTTCTGTAAAAAGTTTGAAGGCTGTGTTTAGTAGTCTGTTTTCTTTTTCTTCTTTATCATTTTTCATAGTTGCTCTGTCCCCCTAAAAAATATAAAAAATTAATTTTATATCGTATATATTAATATTATTGCATAAATTTGACTTTCGGTCAATAAATTTATATAAATTTTGTAAAAAGTGTTGACCAATGGTCATAAAAGTAGTATTATATAGAAAATGACTAACGGTCATAAAAAATCGGGATTAGGGGGACGGGTCTTCAATCCCGAAAAAAAATAGGGATTGAAGACCCGTCCCCCAATCCCTAAATTCGAAAGGAGTTTAAAAATGTTAAAATTTGCAGAGAAAATATGTAAGCATAAAAAAATCATTCTCATAATTGCATTATTGTTACTAATACCATCATTTATAGGAATGCAAGCAACAAGAATCAATTATGATATATTGGCATATTTGCCAGACAATGTAGATACAGTTAAGGGTGAAAACATACTAACAAATGAATTTAATATGGGTTCATATTCAATTGTAATTACAGAAAATATGAGTACAAAAGACATTCAAAAATTAGAGGACAAATTTAAAGAATTAGATAATGTAGAAAAAGTAGCAAGTGTGGCAGATTTACTTGGTTCAAATATACCAGAAGAAATGCTACCAGACGAAGTAAAAGATATAGCATATAAAGATGGAGATACAGCAATTTTAGTAACTTTCAAAGAAGGAATTTCTTCAGATAAAACATTAGAATCAATAGAGCAATTAAGAAAAATTGCTGATAAACAATGCAAAATAAGCGGAATGTCTGCTTTAGTATTGGATACAAAAAATATTGCTAATTCAGAAATTGTAACATATGTAGTTATAGCAGTAATTTTATGTATGATAGTTTTACAATTTGCATTAGACTCATACTTAGCTCCAGTGTTTCTTTTAGCAAGCATAGGAATTGCAATTTTATATAATATGGGTTCAAATATTTTTTTAGGGGAAATATCTTATATAACAAAAGCAATTAGTGCTGTTTTACAACTTGGTGTAACAATGGATTTTGCAATATTCTTATACCACAGTTATAAAGCAGAGAAACAAAATTATAGTGATAATGATGATGCAATGGCTCATGCAATATCAAAAACATTAGTATCAGTTGTAGGAAGTTCATTAACTACAATAGCAGGGTTTTTAGCACTTTGCAGTATGAACCTAACACTTGGAAAAGATATAGGAATTGTAATGGCAAAAGGTGTATTCTTAGGAGTTGTTTCTGTTGTTACAGTATTACCTGCTATGTTGTTGATATTTGATAAGGCTATTGAAAAAACAAAACATAAAGAAATATTACCAAGATTTGAAAAATGGAAAAACTTTAATATTAAACATTATAAAGCAATAATTGTTGCATTTTTAGTAATATTACCAGTTGCGGTTTATGGATATCAAAAAATAAGTGTTTATTATGATTTAAATAAAACACTACCACAAACATTGCCAAGTATAGAAGCATCAAATACTTTGGAAGACAAGTTCAATATGGTTTCAACAGAGCTTGCTTTAGTAAGTAAAGAGGTTCCAAGTTACAAAGTAAATGAGATGTTAGATAAAATCCAAGATTTAGATGGAGTCGAATTTGCGTTGGGTTATTCATCACTTGCAGATAATGGAATTCCAGAAGAAGTAATACCAGATAGTATAAAGTCAATGCTTGAAAATGATAAATATCAATTAGTTGTAATTAGTTCAAAATATGAACTTGCAACAGATGAGTTGAATGAACAAGTCAATAAAATCAATTCAATAATTAAAGAGTATGATGATAGTGCTTTACTTGCAGGTGAAGGACCATTAATGAAAGACTTAGTTGAAATTAGTGACCATGATTTTAATAGTGTAAATAGTGTTTCAATTGCAGTTATATTTGTAATTATGATATTTGTTTTAAAATCAATTTCTTTACCAGTAATTTTGATGGTGGTAATTGAATTTGCTATATTCTTAAATATGGGAATATCAACATATACAAATACTACTTTGCCATTTATTGCTTCAATAGTTATTGGAACAATTCAATTGGGGGCAACAATAGATTATGCAATTTTGATAACAACGAAATATATCAATTTCAGAAAAGAAGGAAAAGACAAAAAAGAAGCGGTTTCAGAAGCATTAGGAACATCAATAAGTTCAATTATTGTTAGTGGATTATGTTTCTTTGGTGCAACATTTGGAGTTGGAATTGTTTCAAAAATTGGAATGATTGCATCATTATGTACGCTTATGTCTAGAGGATCAATTATAAGTATGTTTACTGTTATTATGGTATTACCAGCATTCTTATTGTTGTTTGATAGAGTTGTTTGTAAGACTACAGTTGGAATGAGACACTTGGGACAGACAAAAAATGTCTCATAAAATGTGACGGAAAATGTCGAAAGAAAGTGGTAAGAAAATATGTACTCGACAAAATATGACAAAAAGGTGAGACATTTTTAGACTGTCCCAACTGTCTCACTTGAAAATGGAGGTATTAAAAATGAAAAATAATAAAGTGATTTCTAAAGTAATTTCAGGTGCATTGTTGTGCTCTATGGTAGGATATACATTTCCTGTATTTGCTTATACAAAAGACGAGACTGTTTATTCAAAAATGGACAGTAATGGAAAAAATTATAAAACAATAGTAAGTACACATATTAAAAATACAGAAAATGCAGATTTAATTAATGATTTATCAGATTTATTAAATGTTAAAAATACAAGTGGGGACGAAACTTACACACAAGATGGCAACAAATTTGTATGGAATGCTAATAAAAATGATATTTATTATCAAGGTGAATCTTCAAAAGAGTTACCAATTGAATGTAATGTTAAATATGATTTAGATGGAAAAGAGCTTTCTGCAAGTGAAATTGCTGGAAAAAGTGGTAAAGTTAAGATTACATTACAATATACAAATAAAGAAGAAAGAACTGTTGATATAAATGGTAAAAAAGTTAAAATGTATGTACCATTTGTAGTTGTTGCAGGAACTATAATAGAAAATGAAAATGCAAGAAATATAGAAGTTTCTTCTGGTAAAGTTGTTGATGATGGTTCAAAAACTGTTGTAGTTGGTATGGCTATGCCGGGTTTACAAGAAAGTTTAGGATTATCTGATGACGAAGTTGAAATTCCAAGTAATGTGGAAATTACAATGGATGCGACAAATTTTGAAACAAGTAGCATAATGTCTTATGTTACACCTAAAGTTTTAGAAGAAGATGATTTAAAAGTTTTTGATAATTTGGATGAGATTTATGGTCAAGTAAATACATTACAAACTTCAATGAATCAAATTCAAGATGGTGCTAATACATTAAAAGATGGAACTACAGAATTAGCAACAGGTGCAAATACTTTAAAAGATGGTGTTACAACAGCATATAATGGAGCACAAACAATATCAGCAGAAGTGGCAAAATCAACACAAAGTTTAAAAAATGACAAATCAGAAGCATTAGATAGCAAAACTTTGGAATCAATAAAACAACAAGCTGCTGCAAGTAGTAAATTAACAGAAGAACAAAAGACTCAAATAAAAGCACAAGCTCAAACAAGTTCAGTTTTAACAGAAGAACAAAAAGCCCAAATAAAAGCTCAAGCTGCTGCAAAAGCCCAATTAACAGATGATCAAAAGGCACAAATTATAGCATTAGCAAAACAAGGGGCAGTATTAACAAAAGATCAAGAAGCAGAAATTACATCACAAGCTAAAGCAAGTTCAATTTTGACAGAAGAACAAAAAGCAGCAATAATAACAAATGCACAAGCAAATTATCCAACAACATTAACAGATACAGAAAAGGCATTACTTATTGCAACAGCACAAAGTACAGCAACACAAACAGCAGTAAATACAGCTTTAGCAACAGCGAAAAATACAGCAGAAAAAACTGCAGTGGCAACAGCATTAGCTGTAGCACAAAAAGTTGCAATAGAAACAGCAGAAACAACAGCAGTAGAAACAGCACAACAAATAGCAACACAAACAGCAATAACAACAGCATTGACAACAGCACAAAGTACTGCAACTACAACAGCAATGCAAACTTCAACAACAGTTGCAAAACAAGTTGGAAATCAAGCTAAAAAGACATTTACAAATCAAGTTGTTTCTCAAATGAACACTTTAGGAAATGGCTTAAATCAATTAACATCAGGATTATCTGAATTAAATAATGGGGCTACAACATTAGCAAATGGAACAAGCCAAGTTAATGATGGGGCAGCAACTTTGGCTGATGGTATTAAGACATTTAATGAAGAAGGAATCAAGAAGATTTGTAATTATATTAATGGTGATGTTAAAGATTTGACTACAAGAGCCCCAAAATTAACTGATTTATCTAAAGATTATAATAATTTTACAATGCTTGATGGTGATAATGATGGCGAAGTTAAGTTTATTATGATAGCAGATGCTGTTAAAAAACAAGAAGATAGTGAACAAAACAAAGAGGATGCCGTTTTAAGTACTAATGTAGTTAGTGAAGAGAATAAATAAAATATAATAAAGCACTTTTTAAAATTTTTGGTTTTAAGAGTGCTTTTTAGTTATTCTTGAATTTGTGTAAAATTGATATAATATTATTCTTGATTTTGTGTAAAATATAGCTTGAATTATCTTTGATTTTGTGCTTGAAACAAAAATTAATTATTATGTATAGGTTTTTCATAAGGCTTAAATTCATCTGTTCTGTAGATTAGGTAATCAACACTTGTATTATAAAAATCTGCTAGTTTAGATAAGAGTTCTAGGGGAATGTTTCTTTTGTTTAGCTCGTAATAAGAATATGCTACCTGGGATATGTTTAAAAATTTACTAAGTTCTTGTTGGGTTAAATCTCTATCTTCTCTTAAATCTTTAATTCTAGTTTTCATTAGCTAAATTTCTCCTTTAATTTTTTATGGCATATGTTTTTCTCTTAAATATTATCAAGTTAAGTAATAAGATTATAAAATAAAACAAATTGTTATATCGACTTTTAAAACAATATGTTTTAAAATAGTGTTAAGAGTATGAAACAAAGGAGAAGGTAAATGAAAGAAAACAAAGGAATAACACTGGTTGCATTAGTAGTAACAATAATAATTTTGCTTATTTTGTCGGGAATTTCAATAATGGTGTTAACACAAACAGGGATTTTTGAAAAGACCAAAGAGGCTAAAGAAAAAAGTCAAAATGCTCAATTAGAGGAAAATCAAACATTAGATAATTATGTATCTCAGATCGATGATTTTAATACAGTTGCAAGTAATAGAGAGTCTTTTGCTACGCATAAAGATTTATTATGGTCAGGAAAATATAATACTTTAGTTAATACAATGGATAAACAAAGTTCAGGCGGATGTAAATTAAATAATAATTATAATATTGAAGATTATGAATTTGTTTTAATAATAACGGCTATAAATCTTCCTGGTTCAACAATTCCAGAATATCATTCGACATTATTTCCGATAGATTTAATTAAGGAAAATTATG
Organism: uncultured Clostridium sp.; assembly: GCA_945865665.1. Classification (GTDB taxonomy): domain Bacteria; phylum Bacillota; class Clostridia; order TANB77; family CAG-508; genus CAG-269. The sequence continues at coordinate 47,620 of CAMBEE010000003.1, forward strand.
GTTATCCAGCAATAGAAATGTCTGCAATTGCGAATTCTTCGTATTCTAGTAGAATGAATGTTGGATTTATAAATAAAAATACTTTTTATATTGCTTATGAAAATCTATACGGTTGGCCAGGGCACTATATATCACATATTTATGGAATTAAATAAACGAATAAAGGAACAATTAACTTTGTTCCTTTTGTGGTAACTGGCGTTGTGCCGTTGATTGCTATTTTTGCTCTATTGACAAATCTCCAAATCCGAAGTAAAATAGAAGATGTAAAAGGAGAGATTTATGCAAACAAGTAATAAAAAAATTTTTGATAATTTAGTATCAAGAACAAAAATATACCTAATAATAATACTAATCTTATTAATAGGAATATGTTGGCAAAACAAAATACTAATAATACCATCAATTGCACTATATGTATTAATATTAGCATACACATACTTTGCTAACAACAAAAGAAAAAGTGAAATATCAGAAACACTCCAAGATTTAACATTAACTGTAGATTCAGCTGCAAAAACAAGTTTAATAAACTCACCATTTCCACTAATCATATTAGAAACAGATGGAAATGTAGTATGGAAAAGTTCAAAATTTGCAACAGAATTTGAAGATATAGATATAAACACTTTTGTAAATGATTTAATATATGATTTAAAAGAAGAAATTAAAAATAAAAAAGATAGTACAGATAAATCAATATTAAAAAATATTCAAGTAAATAAAAGACAATACAGAATGGTTGGAAAGTTTGTCAATTCTAAAAGATATTCTAAAAATGAAAAAAATGAATACATGGCAATAATATATTTTATAGATGAAACTGAAAATATAAAATTACAAAAAGAATATAATGATTCAAAATCATGTGTTGGAATTATTATGATAGACAATTACGAAGAAAATATGCAAATGCTAGAGAGTGAAGAAAAGGCTCAATATATTGCAGAAATAGATAAAGTAATTTATGAATGGACAAATGGGACAAATGGTATATTGATAAAATCAGACAGAGATAGATATATTTACATTTTTGAACAAAGGTATTTGGAAAAAATTAAAGAAGATAAATTCAGTATTTTAGATAAAATAAAGGAATTAGATCCAAAACAAAAAGTACAATTTACATTAAGTATTGCAATTTCTAATGAAGGTGAAGTTGACAAAGACAAATACAAATCAGCTCAAACAGCAATGGATATTGTACTTGGTAGAGGTGGAGACCAGGCAGTTGTAAGACAAAATGATATTTATAAATTTTTTGGTGGTAGGTCACAAGAAGTTGAAAAAAGAACTAAAGTTAAGGCAAGAGTTGTGGCACATGCATTAGAGAATCTTATAAAAGAGTCAAGCAAAGTAATGGTTATGGGACATGCAAATCCTGATATAGATGCAATAGGGTCTGCTATAGGTGTATATAGACTTGCTAAGAGTTTAGATAAAAATGCATATATAATTGCAGATAATAGACCTGCTCTACAAAACTTTATGGAGAGCTTAAAAGAAGAACCAGAATATGAGGATGTAATAATTAACAAAGAAGTAGCTGAAGAAAATATTGATGAAGATACTTTATTGGTGGTTGTAGATACTCACAAGGTTAATTATGTTGAATCTGAAGAAGTGTTGAAAAAGGCTAGTAAAATAGTTATTATAGATCATCATAGAAGAAGTGCGGACTATATTGAAAATGCAACACTAACATTCCAAGAAGTGTATGCTTCATCAGCTGCGGAGCTTGTAACAGAGTTATTACAATATGCAGAAGTTAATGTTGAATTAAAGAAAATAGAAGCTGAAGCATTATATGCTGGAATTATGATGGATACAAAGAGCTTTACATTTAAAACAGGTGTTAGAACTTTTGAAGCAGCAGCATATTTAAGAAGATGTGGTGTTGACATTATAAGAGTTAAGAAATGGTTCCAAAGTGACTTAGAATCATTTAATAAAATAGCAGATATAGTTAAAAAAGCGGAAATTGTTAATGATTCAATAGCAATTGCTTTATGTGATACTGAAAAATCTAAAGATATCAGTTTATTGTGTGCTAAGGCAGCAGACGAATTACTTACAATAAGTGATGTTACGGCATCATTTGTTTTAGGTGATACAGGTGAAAAAATTTGCATTAGTGGTCGTTCTATTGGAGATATTAATGTTCAAGTTATCTTGGAAAAACTTGGTGGTGGTGGCCATATTACTTTGGCTGGTGCACAAGTTGAGGGAATGACTATTGAAGAGGTTAAACAAGAATTGATTATTAGAATTAATGAGTATTTTACAGAAATAGAAAATTAGGGATTGGGGGACAGGCCTTCAATCCCGATTTTTTGTTACTGTATAATGTTTTTCAATGGTAGCTAAGAAGATAATAGTGTTTACAATTACATTCGGTTCGAAAAACAATATAACAATTTCCAAAATCTTTTTTGAACTCCCTTCCACTAAAGTGAACTCTTGTCCAAAAAAGATTTAATAAATTTTAATATTGTTTCAATCACATTCATGCAATTGTAAATACTATTATCTTCTTAGCTACCATAAGAAAACATTTATATAGCAACTAATAATTTATTTAAACAAAAGTTATGGTGTTCGGTTGAAAAATCCTCAAAAATAGTGTAAACTATATAAAGTTATAAAAAAGCGAAAGGTTGTGATTTTAATGAAAGTAATATTAAAAGCAGATATAAAAGGAGTAGGAAAAAAAGACCAAGTAATAAATGCATCAGATGGATATGCTAGAAACTTTTTATTTCCAAAAAATTTAGCAGTAGAAGCAAATGCAGAGAACATGAGTAAACTAAAGGGAATGCAAGATTCAAAAGCATTTAAAAAATCACAAGAAAAAGAAGAAGCAGAAAGAATAGCAGACAAATTATCAAAAATTTTATTAAAAATAAAAGTAAAATCAGGAGCAAATGGAAAAATATTTGGTGGCGTTTCTTCAAAGGAAATAGCGGAAAATTTGGAAAAACAATATCAGATAAAAGTTGATAAAAAGAAAATTGATTTAAAAGAAACAATAAAAACTTTAGGGACAGTTACTGTTGATATTAAATTATTTGAGGGAGTAATTGGAAAAGTAAAAGTAGATATAATTTCTGAGTAATTTTGGTTGCTTACGCGGTATGAAAAAAATATATTATCAAATTACAATAAAACATTAATTAATAAAAATTAGCAAATTTTTTGGGGGAATAGCAATGGACATAGGAAAGATACCACCACATGATGTAGAAGCAGAGCAAGCGGTAATAGGAAGTATGCTTACAGATAAAGAAGCTGTGGCAAGTAGTATAGAAGTTTTAAAGGAAGACGATTTTTATAGAGAAGATAATAGAATAATATATTCAGCAATGTTAAATTTGTATAACAGAGCAGAGCCAATTGATTTAATAACATTAAAATCTGAATTGGAATCAATGGGAAAATTTGAGCAAGTAGGTGGTTTTGAATATTTGGCAGAATTACCTGAAAAAGTTCCAACAACGGCAAATGCAACTAAATATATTAAAATCGTTGAAGAAAAATCTGTATTAAGAAATTTGATAAAAACTGCAAATGAAATAATAGATTTAGGATATGACCCAACAGAAGATGTTGAAGATATTATGGAAGGTGCGGAAAAGAAGATTTTTAATATAATGCAAGATAAAAATCAAAAAGGATATGCACCTATAAAAGATATTTTGGTTGATAGTTTTACTCAATTGGAAGAGTTATATAATAGAAAACAACATATAACAGGTGTTCCAACAGGATTCTCAGACTTGGATTACAGAACAGCAGGTTTACATGGCTCAGAACTTATATTAGTTGCTGCAAGACCTGCAATGGGTAAATCTGCATTTGCATTAAATATTGCTACAAATGCAGCAGTAAGAGGAAATACACCAGTCGCAATATTCAGTTTGGAGATGTCAAAAGAACAATTGGTAAACAGAATTTTATGTAGTGAAGCCATGGTTGATAGTAATAAAGTCAGAACAGGTAAGTTGGAAGATGAAGATTGGGGAAAATTAGCAGAAGCAATTGGCCCACTTTCAGAAACAGGAATTTACATAGACGATACACCAGGTATATCTGTAATGGAAATAAGAGCTAAATGTAGAAAACTAAAATTAGAAAAAAATATTGGTTTAGTTGTAATAGATTACTTGCAATTAGTACAAGGAAGTAATAAGCGTAATGCTAGTCGTGAACAAGAAATATCAGAAATAAGTAGATCTTTAAAAATTCTTGCAAAAGAATTAAATGTGCCTGTAATTGCACTTTCACAGTTGTCAAGAGCTGTTGAACAAAGACCTGATCATAGACCTATGCTTTCAGACTTGCGTGAATCTGGAGCTATTGAGCAAGATGCTGATATTGTTATGTTTTTATATAGAGACGATTATTATAATGAAGATAGTGAAAAGAAAAATGTAGCAGAAGTCATTATTGCTAAACACAGAGGTGGTTCAACAGGGACTGTAGACTTAGGATGGCTTGGAAGTTATACAAAATTTGTTAATTTATCAAAAAGAGATGAAGAATAAAAATAGGGATTTGGTGACGAAAATAGGGATTGAAGACCCGTCCCCCAATCCCTATTTTCGTCACCAAATCCCGTTTTTTTTTAGGAGATATATAGAATGAAAGAAAAAGTTTTAGAAACAATAAAAAAATATAATTTAATAAAAGATGGAGATAGGCTGGTTCTTGGTGTTTCAGGAGGACCAGACTCTATTGCTATGTTAAATATTTTAAATGACATAAGAAATGACAAAAAACAGCATATGAACTTTGATATAATAGTTGCACATGTGAATCATATGATAAGGGAAGAAGCAATAGATGACCAAAAATTTGTTGAAAATTTTTGCAAAAAAATAGGAGTTACTTTTTATGCAAAAAGTATAGATGTTCAAAAAATTGCTAATAATAAAAAAATAGGAACTGAAGAAGCAGGAAGAAATGCACGATATGAATTTTTTGATGAAGTTCTAGAAAAAGAGAATGCAAATAAAATTGCTATTGCTCATAATAAAAATGATAAAATAGAAACTATTATAATGAATATGCTAAGAGGTAGCGGAATAGCGGGCTTGAAGGGAATTGAACCAATAAAAAATAACAAATATATACGACCTTTAATTGAGTGTGAAAGATTTGAAATAGAAGAATATTGTGCTCAAAATGGAATTAAACCAAGAATTGATAGAACAAATTTTGAGAATGTATATACTAGAAATAAAGTGAGAAATATTGTTATTCCATTCATTAAAGAAGAATTTAATCCAAATATAATTCAAACAATGGATAGACTATCAGATTTAGTAAAAGAGGAAGATGAATATTTAGAAAAAGTTGTTGAAGAAAAGTACAAAGAATATGTGCAACATGAAGAAAAAAAACAAATTGTAATGGATTTAAAAGGTTTTAATAAACAGGAAAAGGTTATAAAATCAAGACTTTTGCTATATACTATATCAAGACTTTTTGGAACAACAAAAGGTATAGAAAAAGTACATATAGAAGATATTATAAAATTATGTGAAAAAAATATAGGTAATAAATATTTAACTCCAAATAAAAATATTAAAGTTTTAGTAAAAAATCAAAAAATTTATTTTATGAATTTGATGTAATAATAAAATTACTTAAAAAATAATAAAATTTATTTTATAAACCAAAATTTGGCATAAGTTGACTATCCGTAATGCTTAGAGAGTCAACGGTTTTTTGTAACAAAAAAGTAATACAAAAATCCTTGCAAAATAAAAATATATGTGTTATAAACCTTTTATAGTTGATAGTAGTGCAAAACTTTAGTATATTTTGCTAAAAGAAATAACAAAAAGATTGATTGCAAAAGTAAAATTATTAAAAGTAAGCAGAAGGAGGAATTATTTTGAAAAACGGAATTAAAACATTAGCAATGTGGCTAATAATCGGAGTAATATTTATAGTATTGTTGTCATCAATAATGACAAACACTAACACAAAACTAAAATATTCAGAATTAATTGCGAAAATAAATGAGGGAAAAGTAGAGTCAATAGTTATAGATGCAGATGGGACTTCTGCAACGGTTCAACTATCTGATGATAAAATAAAAAAACAAGTAAATATTCCAAATATGGAAAACTTTATGAATTATACTGATGAATTTATTAAAAATGGAGCATTCACTTTAGAAGAAAGTTCTGAATCAGTATTATCAATTATATTAGGTTTACTTACACCATTTGGAATTTTGATAATATTCTTTATATTCTGGTTCTTTATGATGGGTGGAGCAGCAAATGGACAAAATGGTGGAAAATCAATGTCATTTGGTAAGAGCAAAGCTAGAATGATGACACCAGCAGATAGAAATAAAATTTCTTTTGATGATGTTGCAGGTGTTGACGAAGAAAAAGAAGAATTACAAGAAATTGTTGAATTTTTAAGAAATCCAAAGAAATTTACAGATATGGGAGCTAGAATACCAAAAGGTGTTTTATTAGTAGGTCAACCGGGAACTGGTAAAACATTACTTGCAAAAGCGGTTGCAGGTGAAGCTGGTGTACCATTCTTTATTATAAGTGGTTCAGACTTTGTTGAAATGTTCGTTGGTGTTGGTGCTTCAAGAGTTAGGGATTTATTTGAACAAGCAAAGAAAAATGCACCATGTATCATATTTATAGACGAAATTGATGCAGTTGGACGTCAAAGGGGTGCTGGCCTAGGCGGTGGACATGATGAAAGGGAACAAACATTAAATCAATTATTAGTTGAAATGGATGGTTTCTCAGATAATGAAGGTGTTATCGTTTTAGCAGCAACAAATAGACCTGATGTATTAGACAAAGCCTTATTAAGAGCTGGAAGATTTGACAGACAAATAGTTGTTGGAGCTCCTGATGTTAAAGCAAGAGAGCAAATATTAGAGGTTCATTCTAGAAAGAAAAGATTAGCAGATGATGTTGACTTAAAAGTAATTGCAAAAAATACATCTGGATTTGCAGGTGCAGACCTAGAAAATGTATTAAATGAAGCTGCATTACTTGCAGCAAGAAGAAATTTAACTGAAATTGGAATGAAAGAAATTGAAGATGCTATGGTTAAAGTAACTATGGGACCTGAAAAGAAAACAAGAGTTAGAAGTGAAAAAGAAAATAGACTTGTATCATACCATGAAGCTGGTCACGCAGTAGTAAGTCATTACTTAGAAACACAAGACCCAGTACATCAAATATCAATCATACCAAGAGGTATGGCTGGTGGTTATACAATGTACAGACCAACAGAAGATAAAAACTTTATGTCAAAAACGGAAATGGAAGAAAATATTGTATCTCTTTTAGGTGGTAGAGTTGCAGAAGCTTTAATTTTAAATGATGTTTCAACAGGTGCAAGTAATGATATAGAAAGAGCAACAAAAATTGCTAGAAGTATGGTTACAAAATATGGTATGAGCGAAAGAATTGGTACTTTAATGCTTGGTTCTGATCAAAGTGAAGTGTTCTTGGGTAGAGATTTTGCTCAATCTAAAGAATATTCAGAGGAAACAGCTGGTATAATAGATGAGGAAACAAAGGCTATTATTGATAAAGGTTATAACAGAGCAAAACAAATTCTTACAGACCATGTTGATAAATTACATGCTGTTGCTGCAGTTTTACTTGAAAAAGAGAAAATTGAGGCAGATGAATTTGAACAAATTTTTAATGAAGAATAGTAATTTAAAGGTGAAGTGTAAAAAACATTTCATCTTTTTGTTACACTTCAGTAAGGAAAATCCCTGAAATACCTGTGAATGATATTTTGAATATATTTCGAATGTGACCAAAATAGTGTTACAAATTCTTAAGTAAATGCTCTAAAGGGTCCTGCCTTCGGGTATTGTTAGAGTATTTACATTAGAATTTGTTAACATTATGTAGGGAACCTGAGAAAATATGAAAAATATCATTCACAGGTATTTCAGGGATTTTTCCTTACTGAACTGTAACATCTTTTTAAAATTTTGATAAAATAACTTTTTCTACCTATTGACAATATACCCCATAATAATGTATAATGAGTAACGTATATAGGATAAGAAAAAAATCCCAAATACATTCTCGTATGACCGGAAGGAGGGGAATATAAATGTCAGAAATCAAAGTTAATAATGGAAATATAGAAGATGCCTTAAAAAGGTTTAAAAGACAATGTGCTCGTAACGGAGTTTTACAAGAAGTTCGTAAAAGAGAACACTATGAAAAACCAAGTGTAAAAAGAAAGAAAAAATCAGAGGCAGCAAGAAAAAGAAAATTTTAATTACATAGTGAAAGGTGGAAGTTTATATGGTAGTAGTATATCTAGAACTTCTGCCTTTTTTGTATTTAAAAAATTTTTTGGGATAAAATAGAAATGAAAATAAAAAGGGATTGGAGACCCGTCCCCCAATCCCTAAAAAATTTGATATAGAAATGCAAAAGAAGGGAATGATAATTAGTGGAATATAAACAAATAGAGATAAAAAAAGGAATCAAACTTCATACAATTAAAACTGAAAAATTCAAAACGAATTTGATTGCAATAATGCTAACAACAAAATTAGACAGAGAAAATGTTACAAAAAATGCGTTAATACCAGCGGTTTTAAGAAGAGGTACAAAGAACTTAACAACACAAGAGGAAATCAACAAGAAGTTAGAAGAAATGTATGGAGCGAGTTTGGATTGTGGACTTGATAAAACAGGAGATAATCAGGTTTTGAAATTTTATATAGAAACAGTAAATGATGAATTTTTACCACAAGAAGCGGAAAATATGTTGAAAATATCTTTAGAAAAGATATTTGAATTTGTATTTAATCCATATCTAGAAAATGGATGCTTTAAAAAAGAATATGTGGAACAAGAAAAAGAAAATATAAAACAAATTATAGATGGAAAGATAGATAACAAGGCAAGATATTCACTAGATAGATGTATAGAAGAAATGTACAAAGACCAGCCATATGGTCTCTATAAATATGGATATGTAGAAGATATGAAAGACATCAATGAAAAAAATCTATATGAATATTATCAAAACTTAATAAATGAATGTAAAATTGATATTTTTGTATCTGGAATAATAGACGAGGAAACTGAAAATATCATAAATAATAATGAAAACATCATTAAATTAAAAGATAGAGAACCACAATATAATGAACCAGAAATTAAAGCAAAAAAATCAGAGAAAGAAAATGATGTTCAAGAATCAATGGATGTAATACAAGGAAAACTTATTATTGGAATGGATTTAGACATTGATGACGACAATTTAAGATTTGATGTAATGATTTATAATAGTATTTTTGGTGGAAGTGCAAATTCAAAATTATTCCAAAATGTTCGTGAAAAGGCAAGCCTTGCATATACAGCAAGTTCAAGTTATTATAGATTTAAAAATAACATTTTTATTAATTGTGGAATTGAAATTAAAAACTATGAAAAAGCATTAGAAATAATAAAACAGCAGATTGAAGATATGAAAAAAGGTAATTTCACAGATGAAGAGGTTGAAAATGCTAAAAAAGGAATAATAGCATCAATTAAAACAATTGATGATGAACAGGATACTGAAATAACATATTTCTTTAGTCAAGAGTTATCAAAGAGCAAGTGTAATATTGAACAATATATGCAGAGAATATCTGAGGTTACTAAAGATAAGGTTGTTGATGTTGCTAATAAAGTTAGTATTAATACTGTATATTTTTTAAAGGACTAGTTGAAAAACAATTATAATTTTGACTGTGTCAATTTTTATTTAAAATGCGGCTACATACAATATGTATGCGCCTTTGCCTTTTAAATAAAAGTTTCCCTGTCAAAATTTAATTCTTTTCTAACTAAAGAATATATAAGTTGAGAGGAGAACGAGAAAAGATGCAAATAATTGAAAATTCTAAAGTTAAGGAAAAATTATATATAGAAAAATTAGAAAATGGCTTAACAGTAATGATAATTCCTAAAAAAGGAATCCAGAAAAAATATATTATATGGGGAACAAACTATGGTTCAAATGATAATAAATTTATAGTACCAGGAGAAACAAAAGCTACAGAAGTACCAAAAGGTGTAGCACATTTTCTGGAACACAAAATGTTTGAACAAGAAAATGGTAAAAATAGTTTGGATGTACTTACTGCACTAGGTGTTAATGCAAACGCATATACAACAAATAATCATACAGCATATTTATATGAGTGTACAGACAATTTTTATGAGGCATTGGATGAATTTATGGACTATGTTCAACATCCATATTTTACAGATGATAATGTTGAAAAAGAAAAGGGCATTATTGGTCAAGAAATTATGATGTATGACGATTATCCAGACTGGAAAGTGTATTTAAATGCATTAGAGTGTATGTATCAAAAACATCCGGTAAAGCTTGATATTACTGGAACTGTTGAAACAATAAGTCATATTGATAAAGATATTTTATATAAATGTTATAATACTTTCTATAACCCATCAAATATGGCAATGGTTGTATCTGGAGATTTTGAACCAGAAAAATTATTGGAAGAAATAAAGAAAAGATTAATTGACAAAAAAGCAAATGGTGAAATAAAGAGAATTTTTGAAGAAGAACCAAAAGAAATTGTAAAAGAAAAAGTAGTTCAAAATATGGAAGTTAGTAAACCACTTTATGCAATTGGAATAAAAGACACGCCAGCTGAACAAAAAGAAAAAGTTAAAAAACATATATCAATAGAAATATTGTTAAACCTACTAATTGGAGCAAGTTCAGAGCTGTATAAAAAATTATATGATATGGGAAATTGTTTCTCAGTACCAAGTATTGAATATGAATTTGATAAAAATTATGCACATATTTTGATAATAGGACAATCAAATGAACCAGAAGAATTGTATAAAATGTTCAAAGAAGAAGTTGAAAAATTTATACAAAAAGGTGTAAATGAAGAAGATTTTGTAAGAACTAAAAAAATGATTTATGGTGAATATGTAAAAGAATATGACGATGTTGTCAATATTTCTAGAATGTTTTTGTCAGATTATTTTAAAGGTATAAATAGTTTTGACTATTTAGAAGAAATAAACACTATAAATGTAGAATATTTAAATCAAGTGTTAAAAGATGTGTTTAATGAAAAAAATATGATATTATCTGTTGTAAAAAATTAGATAAAAATTTTGTTGAATGAACAGCATAAAAATTGAAAAAGATTTTATGCTGTTTTCTTTTGATTTTCTGTGTCGAATAATGTTGAAAATACTTGTACGAAAGTTGCTAAAAACCGTTGAAAATACTTGACTTGAAGATTTTTATATGTTATTTTATAAATATACGAATGAGAAAAATTGAAAAAGGAGAGATTAGTATGTTAAATGAAGAAATTTGTAAATTAAGAGATAAATTGAATAAGAGTATCGAGAATGGTGATGATTATTCTATTACATATAAATTAAGTATTGAGTTAGATGAGCTTATTGCAAAATTTTATAGAGATAGTAAAAAGACTTGTGATAATGCAAAAGTATAATGAGATAAGAAGTTTTGACAGAAAAATTGTTGAAACTTTTTTCTTTTTCTTTCCCTTGCTAAAACTACAAAAATATTATATAATAATATATCAAGAAAAGTAGTTACTTAAAAAATAATTACAATTTTTCTAAGTAGTTTTTATATTCTAGGAAAGTTATCATAGTATGATAACTTTCTGTAGAAGATAAATATGGCAGAAATTAGATTTTGTAGCAGTTTGCACTGCGTACAAAATCTTAATTCTGGTTTTTTACAATGGGAAGGGAATGAAATTTTAAATGCTAGTAAACGAAAATGTAATAGAACAACTATGTATAGATGCGGGACATGCAAGAACACAAAAAGCAAGAAGATACCAAATGTTAGGAAATGTATCAATAACAAAAGTAGAATACGAAAACCAAAACAACTTTGAAATACATGCAAGAGTATTTGGAACAGAACAATATGACACATATGTAGAAGTAAAAAATGGAGAAGTAGAAGAAATAAGTTGTGACTGCCCAGATTACTACAACACATATGGAGTCTGCAAACACAGTCTAGCATCAGTTTTAGAGTTTAATCAAAATGGATTTCAAGACATAAAAAATCCAGATAAAATTCAAGAAAAAGATAGTATCACAAGACAAAACAATAAAAACGCAAACAAATACAACGGTTTCCATCAAATTGTAAAAACACTATATAACGAAGAATTGTATGAAATAGATTCAGATATAGATGTTGAATTAAAAAATAAAGGAACCATAAAAATAGAACCTCAAATAATATATGACAAGTTTACTAGAGAAATGAAAATTGAATTTAAAATCGGAAATAAAAGAATGTACAAACTCAAAAATTTAGCAGAATTTTATGTGAGAATGATGAATAAAGAATTCTATAAATATGGTGATAAATTAGAATTTGTACATACACAAGAAGTGTTTGAAGAAAATAGCCAGAAAATGTTGGATTTTATAATGAAATATGCAGAAGTAATTGCATACACAAATTCTTCAGCAAATTCAAATTATAGATATTACGGAAAAGCTTTAAACGAAAGTTCAATTATAATTGGGAATACAGCGATTGATGAATTGTTTGATACATTAGAAAATAAAACAGTTTTAATTACAAGAGAATATGAAAAACAAAATATAAAATTTGTAAACCAAAATCCAGATTTAACATTTAGACTAGAAAAGATAGACAATGACGAATATAGAATTATAGCAGATTTTGATGTTTTCAAAATTGTAATTTTAAATGGAAAAAAATATAAATATGTTTTAACAGACGAAAACCTTTATAGATGTAACAAGGAATTTGAAAAAACAACTTTAAGATTATTAAAAGTTTTTAGAGAAAATTTTTTAACACAAATATCACTTGGAAAAGATGAGTTAGGAGAACTATTTTCTGTAGTGCTTTCAAAGGTAAAAAATGCTATAAAAATAGAACCTGAATTATTGGAAGAGATAAAAGAATATGAACCTGAGAAATTAGGAGTAAAAGTATTTTTAGATTATGACAAAAATAATTATCTTGTAGCAGATGTAAGACTATGCTATGGAGAGAATGAATTTAATCCATTGAATTCACAAGAGGAAAAAGAATTTAAATATTCAAGAAATCTTATTGAAGAAACAAAAGCAATGAATATTTTCAGAAAAACAGGTTTTATGTTTGATGTTAAAAATCTTAAATTCATATTACCAGATGAGGATAAAATCTATGAATTTTTAACAAATGATATCAATTATTATATGAAAAAATTTGAAGTATTAGCTACAGAAAATTTCAAATCAAAAGAGGTTGCAAAACCTAAAATAGGAACAGTTGGTGTAAGGATTGAAAATAATCTTCTAGAAATAGATATGGATAAGTTAAATATAGATTTGAACCAATTAGAAGATATTTTGCAAAAGTATAAATTAAAGAAAAAGTATTATAGATTAAAAGATGGAAGTTTTCTTGATTTACAAGAAAGTAATGAAATTGATTTTATTGATAAGTTGATTTCAGGAACAGATGTTGATTATAAAGAATTAGAGAGTGGAACAATTAGACTGCCAGTAAATAGAACATTGTATTTAAATCAGCTTTTAAAAGAAATAAAAGGCACAGAAATAGTAAAAAATAAAGAATATAAGAATATCATAAATGGGTTAGATAAAAACTTATTGGATGAAGATGAAAAAATACCAGAAGAAGTTGAACCAATATTAAGACCGTATCAAAAAACAGGTTTTAAATGGTTAAAAACACTTGATAGATATAAATTTGGAGGTATACTTGCAGATGATATGGGACTTGGAAAAACAATTCAAATTATATCAATTTTGCTAGATTATAAGCAAAATACAGAAGATGCAAAAACAAGTATAGTAGTATCTCCAAGTTCATTGTCATTAAACTGGAAAAATGAAATAGAAAAATTTGCACAAGATTTAAAAATAAAAGTAATTAGGGGAACTGCATCAGAAAGAAAAATTGAAATTAACCAATTGGAAAAATATGATGTAATCATAACATCATATGATTTGTTAAAAAGAGATATTGATGTGTACAAAGATAAAAAATATTGCTTTAAATACATAATCGCAGATGAAGCACAGTATTTGAAAAATAATACAACCAAAAATGCAAAGGCAATAAAAATGTTAAATGCAGAAACAAGATTTGCATTAACTGGAACACCAATTGAAAATTCATTAGCAGAATTGTGGTCAATATTTGATTTAATAATGCCTGGATATTTATTTAGTTATAAGGAATTTAAATCAACATATGAAATGCCAATTGTAAGAGATGAAGACCGAGATGCAATGAATAAATTAAAAATGTTGATAGAACCATTTGTATTAAGAAGAACTAAAAAAGAAGTTTTAACAGAATTGCCAGAAAAAACAATTACAGTTTTAAATAATGAAATGGAAGAAGAACAAAGAAATATTTATTTATCATATTTGGTTCGAGCAAAACAGGAATTGCAAGATGAAATTAGTGCAAATGGATATGAAAGAAGTCAAATAAAAATACTTGCTGCACTTACAAGATTAAGACAAATATGTTGCCATCCGGGTCTATTTATAGAAGACTATAAAGGCGGAAGTAGTAAATTAGACCAATGTATGGAAATTGTTGAGGATGGTATAACTGCAGGACACAAAATTTTACTATTTTCAACATATACTTCAATGTTTGAAATATTAGAAAAAGAACTTAATAAAAGAGACATCAAATATTTTAAATTAACAGGAAGTACAAAAGTTGACGAAAGAATAGAATTGGTTGACGAGTTTAATCAAAATAAAGATATAAGTGTATTTTTAATATCACTAAAAGCAGGTGGAACAGGGCTTAACTTAATTGGCGCAGATATGGTTATACATTATGATCCATGGTGGAATTTATCAGCAGAAAATCAGGCAACTGATAGAGCATATAGAATTGGTCAGAAAAATAATGTTCAAGTGTACAAGTTGATAACAAAAGATTCAATTGAGGAGAAAATTTTTGAGCTTCAACAACGTAAGGCGGAACTTACTGATAATATGCTTAATACACAAACCACATTTATTAATAAATTATCAAAAGATGATATTATGAATTTATTTAGTTAATGTCTCATTGGGGACGGTTCTGTTTGAGACATTGGTTCCAAAACGGACATTAGAATTGTTATAAAATAATAATAATGGGGGAAATATTATGGAAAATTGGATGCAAAAATTTGAAAATAAACAAGAAGAAACATATGAAGAGATGATAAGGAATGAGTTAGATCCATTATTAGATTTGGTTGATCATTCAAATATATATAGAGTTACTGACATGGAAAAAAACTTGACACGTATTGTTGAGTTATATGAAAAACTAGAAAAATCAGGATTAGAATATGATAAAAAAGATATGATTCTAAAAAAGAAACAATTAGCAGAGTTGAGATTTAAAATTAAAAAAGAAGAACATATGGAATCACATGAATCAGAGTCATGGAATGAGTTTGAAGAAGAGGAGCAAGAAAGGGACGATGATGAAGAAAGATAGTATTACAATTATAGGTGGAGGCCTTGCAGGGTGTGAGGCTGCATATCAAATTGCAAAAGCAGGAATAAAAGTAAAATTATATGAAATGAAACCAATAAAATATTCTGAAGCACATTCAAATCAAAATTTGGCAGAGATAGTATGTAGTAATTCGTTTAAATCAAACTTGCTAACAAATGCATGTGGCTTATTAAAAGAAGAATTGAGGAGATTAGATTCTTTATTAATTAGAATTGCTGACGAAACGCAAGTACCTGCAGGCCAGGCTTTAGCAGTTGACAGGGAGTTGTTTGCCAAAAGAGTAACAGAGGAAATTGAAGCAAATCCATTAATAGAAATTATCCACAAAGAGGTAGAAAGTGTGGATTCAGAGAGTGAAATAAATGCAGATGATGGAATAGTTATAATTGCTACAGGTCCATTGACTTCAGAAAAAATGGCAAAACAAATTTCTAAATTGACAGGTGAAGATAAATTGTATTTTTATGATGCGGCTGCACCTATCATATCAAAAGATAGTATTAATTTTGATATTGCTTTTTATGGAAATAGATATGAACAAGAAAAGAAAAAAGATGAGACTGTAGAAGAATGGCAGGAAAAACAAAAAAATCAAGAGAAAAGTTATATCAATTTGCCTATGAATAAAGAAGAGTATGAAACTTTTTGGAAAGAACTAACAGAAGCGGAAGTTGTTACTTTACATGATTTTGAAAAAAGAGAAATTTTTGAAGGATGTATGCCAATAGAAATTATGGCAAAAAGAGGAATAGACACTTTACGTTTTGGACCATTAAAACCAGTTGGATTTGATGACCCAAGATATGTCAAAAGACCTTATGCCGTTGTGCAATTGCGTCAAGATAATTCTGAGGGAAATATCTATAATATGGTTGGTTTCCAAACAAATTTGAAATTTGGAGAGCAAAAAAGAGTGTTTAGCATGATACCTGGACTTGAAAATGCAGAGTTTGTAAAATATGGTGTAATGCACAGAAATACATATATCAATTCAACTAAACTCTTAGACGAGACATATAATTTAAAATCAAATCATAATATTTTCTTTGCAGGGCAAATAACAGGTGTAGAAGGATATGTAGAATCTATTTCTTCTGGAATGGTTGTGGCCTTAAATGCTATTAAATTATTTAAAAAGAACGTTGATAGTAATGTGAATAAAATAGAAAACACAAATAATGTTGATACTGGATCAGATAATGTAACAAGTTTGGAAGATAAGATTGTGTTTCCAGAATGTACAGTAATTGGAGCATTGGCAAAATATATTTCAACTGAAAACGATAAGTTCCAACCAATGAATGCAAATTTTGGAATTTTACCTGAATTAGAGGGTAAAAAGATTAGGGATAAAAGGGAAAGGTATACTAAGTTGGCTGAAAGAAGTTTGAAAATTTTTAATGAGTAATATTACTGAAATGTTACAAATATGTTAAATTTTAAATAATTTACATAATACTATTGCAAACATTGTCAAATTTTGCTATAATTTTAATTAGTGATAATATTTGAGAAAAGAAGGAGGAATTAATCAATTAAATTTTATATAATTGATTACGAAAATATTATGGATAAAATTTTAGAAGAATTAAGAAATATGGAAGAAATCAATTCTGATTTTAAAAAGAATTTAGAAAATGAACTTGCTATAAAGAATAAAGATGAAGAAATAAAAGCAATGTATGAAAATGTTCAATTAAAAATGATAGGAACAGTAGAAAGAGAACAAGCTTTAAAGGAATATGAAGAAAAAAAGAACAAACTCGAAAAAATCAAGGAACTAAAAAAGGCCGGAGATAACGAAATTGAGGAAAAGTTTAAAAATAAGAAAAAGGCAATAATTGAAGAAATAGATAAAAGGTTAGAAAACTACGAAAAGATAGAACAAGAAAAAGAAAAAATGGAAGAAGCAAAAAAAGAAAGAGACGAAGAGGTTTTAAAATTAGAGAGTCAAAAAAATGCATATTCTAAAATTGCTCAAAATAGTAAAAAAGATATTGCAAATATTCTTGAAAAATTAAATAATGGTGAACGAGTTAGTATGGATAGACTAACAGATGCTCAAAATGAATATAAAGCAAATGTGTCAAAAGTTATTGGTATCGAAAACAGAATTAAAGAATTAAATGATAAAGAATTTGAAATTTCAGAGGATATTGAAAAGAATCCAGAGGAAATATCAGATTTACAATATTTAAAGTCTAGAATTGTTGGAATTAAAATTAGTGAGCTTGATAAAATAAAAGAAGATCCTTTTGTTGAAAAATATGGAAAAGAAGAAACAAAAGATGAAAATGACAAGCCGGGAGAAAATTCTGAAAAAGGTTCAAACGACGGAAAAGATAAGTCAGGAGAAAATTCTGGAAAAGATTCAAACGACGAAAAAGACAAGTCAGGAGAAAATTCTGGAAAAGATTCAAACGACGAAAAAGACAAGTCAGGAGAAAATTCTGGAAAAGATTCAAACGACGAAAAAGACAAGTCAGGAGAAAATTCTGGAAAAGATTCAAACGACGAAAAAGACAAATCAGGAGAAAATTCTGGAAAAGATTCAAACGATGAAAATGATAAACTAGGAGGAAAAACTTCTAAATCTAAAGATACAATAGTATTAGATGCTTATAACAATAAAATTGTTGTAAATGGCATAAGAAAAGATTATCTAGAAGTATTTAGAAAAGACGGGAAAAAACTAAAAGAAGATAGTGATCTTGCTATAGGAAGCTTATTTGCAGGTGATAAAAAGATGGCTAAATATATAGACTATGGATTATTAAAAGTTTTAGATGATAAAGATAGAAATCTTGCTTTAGAATACCTAAATGTTATAAGAGGTGGTGGAATAAAATCTTCTAGTGAAAGTGCTGAAATATTAAAAAATGCAATTGATATTAAATATAAATTTAATAATGACTTAAATACATTTTTTAGCTTCAGAAAAAAGAGAATTGCGAGAAAAGCAGTTGAACTTGGAATTGCTGAAATAGATGGAATAAGTGATAAAAGTTTGGCTCAAAGATTAAAAGAATCTTTATCTAAAGTTAAAAATGTAAAATTATTTAATGTTAAGCAAAAACCAAAGGCACTTGTAGCAAAACTTGAAGAACAAGTACAAAAAAATGGATTGGGTGAACTTAAAGTAGATAATAGAGATAATCGTATTGAAAAAAAGGCTCAAGAAAAAAGAAAACAAGATGTTGAAAAAATAAAAAGTAAAGAGGCGGTAAAATCAGGAAATAATAATGTTGAGGTTATACCACCAGAAAATAATGGACATGAAATTGATGAATAGTTAAATACTTATATTTAAAACAAATTAATATATTTATTTAACGGTAACAAAAAAACTTGGATTAAAAAAATTCCAAGTTTTTCTTGACTTATAGACATAAAAATGGTACAATATAAACTGTTATGGTAAATTGTGTGAAATGCACAATTCCGTAACAGTTTATTACATTTTAAAAGTGTAAATATTTCAAAAATATTACACAGAAACAATAAAAAATGTAAAAATAAAAAAGTAGGAGGTGAAATTTAAGTGCCAACAATTAATCAATTAGTAAGAAAAGGAAGACAAACAGGAGTAACAAAATCAACTGCACCAGCTCTTCAACATGGATGGAACTCAAAAAATAAAAAATTAACAAATAACAGAGCTCCACAAAAAAGAGGTGTATGTACAGTAGTTAAAACAGTTACACCTAAGAAGCCAAACTCTGCTTTAAGAAAAGTAGCCAGAGTAAGACTTTCTAATGGTTATGAAGTTACATCTTATATCCCAGGTATAGGACATAACTTACAAGAACACAGTGTTGTATTAATTAGAGGTGGTAGGGTAAAAGACCTTCCAGGTGTTAGATACCATATCATCAGAGGAACATTAGATACAGCTGGTGTTAAGGATAGAATGCAAGCTCGTTCTAAGTATGGGGCTAAGAGACCTAAAAAATAGGAAAAATGAACTAAATCAGCTATCTTGCACATTTTTAACATTTGCTCCAGACTTCGGCATACAAACGTATTGCCTCAGCCTGTAACAAACATTAAAAATGCACAATATAACTAATTTATTCCATTTTAATATTATTTAAAGGAAGATTAGTAACATGAAATTGAAAATTAGTGCTTGTAATACTTACTAAATTTTTCTAAATGTTTTTAGAATGAACTTGTTGTTTATTTTTATAAACATAAAAAGGTACTTAAATTTAGGAATATATTATAATGCACTATACGGATAGGTTATCCTATCAGAGTACCTAAGATATTTTATAAATATCTAATAAAAATTTTTAAGGAGGGAAGAATAGTGCCAAGAAGAGGATATATAGCAAAAAGAGATGTTTTACCAGATCCAATATACAATAGTAAAATTGTTACAAAATTAGTAAACAATATAATGTTAGATGGTAAAAAATCAGTTGCTCAAAACATAGTATATGATGCATTTGATATCATAAAAGAAAAAGAAGGAAAAAATCCTTTAGAAGTTTTTGAAGCAGCTTTAGAAAATGTAATGCCAGTTCTAGAAGTTAAAGCTAGAAGAGTTGGTGGAGCTACATACCAAGTTCCATTAGAGATTAGACCAGAAAGAAGACAAACTTTAGGTTTAAGATGGTTAGTTTCTTATGCAAGAAACAGACATGAAAAAACTATGGCTGAAAAATTAGCTGGTGAAATTATGGATGCTGTTGCTGGAAATGGTGGAGCATTTAAGAAGAAAGAAGATACTCATAGAATGGCTGAGGCTAATAAGGCTTTTGCTCACTACAAATGGTAAAATTTTTGTTGAAAACGGCAATCTGCACATTTTTATTATTTATTTCAGAACTCGACGTACCGTCGTACGACTTCGTTCTTAAATAAATTATAAAAATGCACATCTTACCATTTTGAACAAAAATTTAAATTTGAGAGTATAAAAAAGAATTATAAAAGAAACCGAGAGGGGGAAATATAGATGGCAGGAAGAGCATACCCATTAGAGAGAACAAGAAATATAGGAATAATGGCTCATATTGATGCTGGTAAAACAACAACAACAGAGAGAATATTATTCTATACAGGAAAAACTCACAAAATAGGTGAAGTTCACGAAGGTGCTGCTACAATGGACTGGATGGAACAAGAACAAGAAAGAGGTATTACAATTACATCTGCTTGTACAACATGTTTCTGGAAAAATAATAGAATTAATATTATCGATACTCCAGGTCACGTTGACTTTACAGTAGAGGTTCAAAGATCTTTAAAAGTTCTTGATGGTGCTGTAACAGTTCTAGCAGCAAAAGGTGGAGTTCAACCACAAACAGAAACAGTTTGGAGACAAGCTGATAAATATAGTGTACCAAGAATGGTATATGTAAATAAAATGGATATTACTGGAGCTAACTTTATGCTTTGTGTTGATCAATTAAAAACAAGATTAAAAGCAAATGCAGTTCCAATCCAATTACCAGTTGGTGCAGAAGACAACTTCCAAGGTATAGTTGATCTTATTAAAATGAAAGCATTCATCCAAGATGATAAATTAGGTGAACACATTGTTGAAACAGATATTCCAGAAGATATGAAGGAAGAAGCTGAAACATGGAGAGCTAATATGATCGAGGCTGTTGCTGATCAAGATGAAGAATTAATGAT
Organism: uncultured Clostridium sp.; assembly: GCA_945865665.1. Classification (GTDB taxonomy): domain Bacteria; phylum Bacillota; class Clostridia; order TANB77; family CAG-508; genus CAG-269. The sequence goes on from CAMBEE010000003.1 coordinate 68,857, forward strand.
GAAATACTTAGATGGTGAAGAATTAACAGCAGAAGAAATCAAAAGAGGTTTAAGAGCTGGAACATTAGCTAACAAAATAGTACCAGTTACATGTGGTTCTTCATACAAAAACAAAGGTGTTCAAGAATTATTAGATGCAATAGTTGACTATATGCCATCACCATTAGATATACCACATATCAAAGGTGAAACATTAGACGGAGAAGAAACAGAAGCTAAAACTTCAGATGATGCTCCATTCGCAGCTTTAGCATTTAAAATTGCTACTGACCCATTTGTTGGAAAATTATGTTTCTTCAGAGTTTACTCTGGAACACTTGAATCTGGATCAACAGTTCTAAATTCAAGCAAAGACAAAAAAGAAAGAGTAGGAAGAATTCTTCAAATGCATGCAAATCACAGAGAAGATATTGAAAAAGTATATGCTGGTGATATTGCTGCAGCTGTAGGTTTAAAAGATGTTACAACTGGAAATACTTTATGTGATCCAGATCATCCAATAATCCTAGAATCAATGGAATTCCCTGAACCAGTTATCGATATAGCTATTGAGCCAAAAGATAAAGCAGCTCAAGAAAAAATGGGAATCGCTTTAGCAAAACTTGCTGAAGAAGATCCAACATTCAAAGCTTATACAAACCAAGAAACTGGACAAACAATCATCGCTGGTATGGGTGAATTACATCTAGATATCATCGTAGATAGATTAAAAAGAGAATTCAAAGTTGAATGTAATGTAGGTAAACCACAAGTTGCTTACAAAGAAACAATTAGAAATAAAGTAAAAGTTCAAGGTAAATTTATTCGTCAATCTGGTGGTAAAGGACAATATGGTGACGTTTGGTTTGAAATGGAACCATTAGAGCCAGGTAAAGGAATAGAATTCGAAAGCAAAATCGTTGGAGGAGCTGTTCCAAAAGAATATATTAAACCAATTGAACAAGGTATGAGAGAGGCTGCTGAAAGTGGTATCTTAGCTGGTTACCCAGTTATAGATTTCAAAGTTTCATTAGTTGATGGTTCATACCACGAAGTTGACTCTTCAGAAATGGCCTTCAAAATAGCTGCTTCTATGGCATTCAAAGAAGGATGTAAACAAGCTAAGTCAGTTATCTTAGAGCCAATTATGAAAGTTGATATAACAGTTCCAGAAGAATACATGGGAGATGTTATTGGTGATGTAAACTCTAGAAGAGGTAGAATGGAAGGTATGGATGCAGAAGATGGAATGCAAGAAATACATGCATTTATTCCATTATCAGAAATGTTTGGTTATGCAACAGACTTACGTTCTAAGACTCAAGGTAGAGGTTCATACTCTATGGAACCTTCTCATTATGAAGAAGTTCCAAAATCTGTTCTTGAAGCAATCGTAGCTTCTAGAAAGAAAGCTGAGTAAAATTAATCTAAAATCAGCATCTTGCACATTTTGTTATTTACTGAAAACTTCGATGTACACACGTACACCTTCAGCTTTCAGTAAATATCCAAAATGCACAATATACTAATTTTATATTAATTTGAATTATAAATAAAATAGTACTTGCTTTTTTTGTGAAAATGTTGTAAAATGCAAGTGCAATAAATAATTTACGTTATTAAATTTTAAAATAAAGTAGCTACGTTCAAAAAGAACGGCTAACTAAAATAAGGAGGATTTTAAAATGGCAAAAGCAAAATTTGAAAGAAACAAACCACACGTTAACATCGGTACAATCGGACACGTTGACCATGGTAAAACAACAACAACAGCAGCTATTACAAAATATTTATCATTATTAGGAAAAGCTAAATTCGAAGCTTACGATCAAATCGACGGAGCTCCAGAAGAAAAAGCAAGAGGAATCACAATCAACACAGCACACGTTGAATATGAAACAGAAAACAGACACTATGCACACGTTGACTGCCCAGGACATGCTGACTACGTTAAAAACATGATTACAGGTGCTGCTCAAATGGATGGTGCTATATTAGTTGTATCTGCAGCTGATGGACCAATGCCTCAAACAAGAGAACACATCCTATTAGCTAGACAAGTTGGTGTTAAATACATCGTTGTTTACTTAAACAAATGTGATATGGTTGATGACCCAGAATTATTAGAATTAGTTGAAATGGAAGTTAGAGACTTATTATCAGAATATGGTTTCCCAGGAGATGATATTCCAGTAATAAAAGGTTCTTCATTAGCAGTTCTAGAAAGTACATCAACAAATCCAGATGATGAAGTTTACAAACCAATGAAAGAATTAATGGAAGCTGTTGATAGCTATATCCCAACACCAGAAAGACCAATTGATCAACCATTCTTAATGCCAGTTGAAGACGTATTCACAATCACAGGTCGTGGTACAGTTGCTACAGGTAGAGTAGAAAGAGGAGAAGTTAAACTTCAAGACGAAGTTGAAATTATCGGTTTAACAACAGAAAGAAGAAAAACTGTTGTAACAGGTGTTGAAATGTTCAGAAAATTATTAGACCAAGCAGAAGCTGGTGATAACATCGGTGTTCTACTTAGAGGTATTGATAGAAAAGACATCGAAAGAGGTCAAGTTCTATGTAAACCAGGAACAATTCATCCACATACAAAATTCACATCACAAGTATATGTTTTAACTAAAGACGAAGGTGGAAGACATACTCCATTCTTTAATGGATACAGACCACAATTCTACTTTAGAACAACAGACGTTACAGGTGTTATTGAATTAGATGCTGGTGTAGAAATGGTTATGCCAGGTGATAATGTTAACATGACAATCGAATTAATCACTCCTATCGCTATCGAAAAAGGATTAAGATTCGCTATTCGTGAAGGTGGTAGAACAGTTGGTTCAGGTGTTGTTGCTGACATCATCGAATAATTATGAAAATAATTATATAATATATAAAAGGGCTTCGGCTCTTTTTTTTGTTACTTTTTTTAAAAACTACTTGTAATTTTAATAAAAGAATAATAAAATATATATATCACAAATAAAATGAAATAAACAAATTTAGGAGGAACTAAAAGTGAAAATAATCTTAGACGCAATGGGTGGAGACAATGCACCAGATGCAAATATTAAAGGTGCGATTAAAGCAGTAAATAAAGTAAAAGCTGAAATTATATTAGTAGGAAAAGAAGAAGTAATTAGAAGCAAAATAAAAGAATTTTATGGGAAAGAAATGGAAGAAATTTCAGATAGATTAAAAATACATAATGCAACAGAAACAATAGAAATGGAAGACCAACCAACAGTTGCAATAAAACACAAAAAAGATTCTTCAATGGTAGTTGGTTTTAATATGCTAAAACAAGATGAAGGTGATGTATTTATATCTGCAGGAAATTCAGGAGCGTTACTTGCAGGAGCGACACTATTGATAGGAAGAATAAAAGGAATAGATAGACCAGCACTTGCAGGAATATTGCCAGCATATAAAAGTCAGTTATTATTAATGGATTGTGGTTCAAATACAAATTGTAAACCAATTAACTTATTACAATTTGCACAGATGTCATCAATATATTTAAGAAATACATTTGGAATTGAAAAACCAGCGATAGGACTTTTAAATATAGGAACAGAAGAAACAAAGGGAAATGAACTTGTAAAAGAAAGTTATAGATTATTAAAAGAAAAAGCAGAAGAATTAGATATTAATTTTGTAGGAAATGTAGAAGGTAGAGATGCTTTTTCTGGAACAATTGATGCGATTGTAACAGATGGATTTACTGGTAATGTATTTTTAAAAACAACTGAAGGCTTAGGAAAATTCGTAAAAAAATCTTTAAAAGAGAGTTTATTAAAAAACATACTATCAAAAATTGCAGCAATACCATCACTTCCAGCAATAAATAGATTTGCAAATACAATGGATTATAAGAGATATGGTGGAGCATTATTTTTAGGAGTTAAAAAGCCAGTAGTTAAAGCACATGGAAGCAGTGATGAAAAATTATTTGAATATACAATTATTCAAGCAGAAAAATTTGTAGAGAATAAAGCAGTTGACAAAATGATAGAGGCATTTAATAAATAATAACTGAACGTTTAGTATAAAATTAAAATAATTTATAAATACACTTGACAAATATCTTAACATATAATATAAAAGTATTATAAAAAAGATATACATACAAAAGGAAAACTTGAGAGGAGGTGAACTCGAATCATGAGTTCAGAAGAAATTTTAGAAAAAGTAAAAGCTATAATTGTTGAACAATTAGGTGTAGCAGAAACAGCTGTAACAATGGAAGCATCTTTTATTGATGATTTAGGAGCTGATTCTTTAGATATAGTTGAATTAGTAATGGCTATAGAAGAAGAATTTGATATAGAAATTCCAGATAGTGATGCAGAAAAAGTTGTAACAGTTGGAGACGTTGTTGATTATATAAAAGAAAACGTTTAATTAGTATTTAGAAAAAAATCTAAAAAAATGCAATATTTAAAGTCTAGCATGGTTTTTAAATATTGCATTATTTTTGTGTATTTAAAATGGTTGAGTAGTTTTTTAATAAATCAAAAAGATAATTATTCCACTTTTTTCGTTTCAAATCAGTAGAACAAAAAATATCATATTCAAAACTACAATAGTCAGAAACAGTAATTTTTATAGTTCCAACTTTAGAACTTATGGAAATAGGGGTTTCAAAATACATGGGACAGTCAATATTTATATTAAAAGAATTAATTAAATCGCTTCTAATAGGAATACTTTTAATCTCTTCTGAAATAGGACAATTGGAAGAAGGTTTGATTTGTAAATTGATATTATTAGAAATGGATTTATTTATTTTTATTTTTCTTAAATTTTCTTTTTTCCAAGTATCAAAATTATTGTTAATTTCATTAAAAATATCTATGGGTTTAAAATTATCAAAAGCGTAATTTATTAATTTTATACTATCTTGTGTTCTGAATTTTTTAGTATCAGCACCAAGAACTACGCAAATTATATCCATATTTCCTCTTTTACAAGCAGTTACTAAACATCTGTTAGCACCATTTGTAAAACCTGTTTTAATTCCGTAAACACCATTTAAATTTCCAAGTAATTCATTAGTATTAGAGAGTTGTTTAGGAGAACCATTTATTGTTATCGTGTATTCTTTTGACCCAACAATTTGAGCAAATGTCTTGTTTTTTAGAGCATAGTTAGATAATAAAGCTAATTCATAGGCAGTGGTATAATGTCCATCAGAATCTAAGCCGTGTGGTGTTTCAAAGTGTGTATTTGTAAGGCCTAAATCTAAAGCTTTTTGATTCATTTTTTTTGCAAAACCTTCAATACTTCCGACCGACAATATTCAGCAAGAGCAACGGCAGCATCATTTCCAGAGCGCATCATTAGGCCATAAAGCAAATCTTTAACAGTAATTTTATCTCCAGATTTTAATCCTAATCTTGAACCACCTGTTCCAGCAGCTTTTTTTGATACTTCGAGGGTATCATTTAAATTACAATTTTCTATGATTATTGTTGCTGTCATTATTTTTGTAGTTGATGCCATTTTTCTTTTTTGATTTTCATTTTTTCCGTATAATATTGTATTTGTGTTTCTGTCTATAATTACTGAAGCTCTTGAATTAGTTTCTGGAATTTTTATGCTTGAAGTAGTTGAGACTGGTGTTGAGGATGATTCTATAATATCTTTGTTAATGTCAGTTGTATCATAATCAATATCGTCACTTAAAGAAAATGGTAAAAAAATAAAATTAAAAATTAAATAAACTGTACAAATTTTATAAAAAAAAACTTTCATATTCCACCTCAAAATATATTCTATAAAATATATGAAATAATTATAAAAATTATAATTATATTGTTAAATATAAATGTTATATTATATCGAAAAACTAAAACTGTCAAATCCCTAAGAAAATTTGAAAAAAACAATAAACATTTTACATAAATCTTGATTTTGTAACGAAAATGTAATATAATTGTAATGTGAGTGTAAAAAAAATTATATTCGGAAAATATGCTTTCCGTAAGGCATTTGAGGACATAATTTTACACATAAAAAAGGTATTTAAAAACCTATTGACTTAATATAACTAATGAAATAAAATAAAGTAAATGTTATTTGTAAAAGGAGATATTATTATGAGTAAGAAAAAAATAACTTTGACAATAATGAGCATTGTAATGGCAATTCTTGTTATGACAATTCCAAATGTAGCAAAAGCAAGTTCAACACTTACTACACCAGTGTATTTTGGAGTAAATGAATACAGAAAAGGTACAACACCAGAAAATATGGGCTATGCAATATTCAACCCATATGCAAATGGTTCAACAGCTGATTCAATTGTTGGAACAAAAATCTGGCAAATTGTAAAATATGGTAGTAAAACAAGTAGTACATTTGAAACAGGTAACTATTACTGTGTAAGGGCAGGAATAGGTTTTAGTGATACAACAACAAAAGCTGAATATACAATTTCTTATAACTTGAAAACAGAAAAATCAGAAATAGAAGCTTCTGGAAATACCGTATTACAAAAAATAGTAACTAATGGTTATTATAACAATTTGTTAGCATTGACAGATTTAGTATATCTAAAAGGTGTTTCAACTGATGAAGAAAAAATGGCATTATTAAATGCTGCTGAAATATATGCATTAGATGATGAACATGATTATGGATATGAAAATCTTTTAACTGATAGTGATATAGAAGCGGTACAACAGGCTGCAATGTGGTATTATACAAATCATGATGATACATTGTTTGAGAGATTGTATAATCAATTTGGAGAGAATAAAACATCTTGGTTGTTTTATAGAACATCAGAAATGGCACAACAGAATAAAGCATATACAAGTTTAAGTGATTATGATTTACATTTTAATAGTTTTGGTGCACAAACAGGTGCTGGATTAGAAAGACAAGAACAAGCTGTGTTATTATATAATTACTTAATAAAAACAGCAAATGCAAATGCAGAAGCATATGCTAATGGAACAGCAGTATCTAATACAAAGGTAACATTATATGCTAATCCAACGATACAAAATACACAACCAATCATATTAATAGAAAGAACTCCAGATACAAGAGAATTTGATTTGGCATTAAAAAAATATATAACAAAAGTAAATGGTACAAATGTAGCATCAACAAGAGAACCAAATATTGATAAATCAACAATAAAAACATCAGGAACAGCTACATATAAACATAGAAAAGACCCTCTTGCTGTAAATACAGGAGATGTTGTTACATATAAATTAACAGTATATAATGAAGGCGATAAAGCTGGTAGAGCAACAAAAATAGTTGATCAATTACCAACAGGCCTAAAATTAAAAACATCAGGAACAGTTACATCAACAAAGGGAAATAGCTATACAGTTACATATGATGAATCAGCCAATAAGGTTACATTTGCAACAAAAGATACAAAAAATATGGTAGCTTATGATGGAAATACATTAGATTCAGATACTATTGAAATAGAATGTACTGTTGAAGCAAAGGCAAATACAAAAAATGATACAATATTAACAAATGTTGCTTGGATTTCAGAAGAATATGATGCAGTTACTAAGGAAACTATAACTAGTGAAAATGGTAAAGATAGAGATTCTGAACCATCAACAACACCAAATGTAAATAAAGACAATATGTCAGATTATACAGGAAACAATAATAAATCAGATTTATCAGATTCAAATAATTATTATAAAGGACAACAAGATGATGATGATTTTGAAAAATTAATAATAAGAAAACAAAGTGAAGGTTCATATAATTTAGTATTGGTAAAACAAGATGCTAATGGAGAACAATTAAATAGTAAAGCAACATTCGTTGTTAATGGAAAAACAATGGATGTTACAGGTAGATTAACAATAGTAGAAAATAAAAAAATAACATCAGACAATCTTTCTGAAAATGATGTTTATACTATTAAAGAAACAGTAGCTCCAGATGAATATTGTAAATTTAATGGAACAATTGAAGTAACAGTAGAAAAAACTTTAGAAAATAATACTTACAAAGTTAAAAAAATAACTCGTAAAGTTTTAGACGATAATGGTAAAGATATAACATCAGAAAAAGGTAATGATGTAAAAGTTGAATTAAATGATGATGGAAATTTATATGTTTATGTAAAAAACTATCAATTTGATTTGAAACTAGTAAAAAGAATTGTTGAAGTAAATGGAGAAAAAGTACCTGAAAGAATATTAGGTGTTGATGTTACAAAATTAGCTAATGGAACAGCTACAACTGCTGATTATGATTTAGATAAAGACCCAGTATCAGTAAAATCAGGAGATATAGTTAAATACACATTAAGAGTATATAATGAAGGTAATATTGATGGATATGCTTCAGAAATTTCAGAAGATATTCCAGACGGACTAGAATTTATGTGGTCAGAAAAAGAATCATCTGAAATAGATGCTGATACAACATTATCTAAAGAAGAAAAAGATGCTATAAAATATAACCAAGTAATTTGGGATATAAAAAATGTAAACAAAGATACACAAAAAGTTGAGTTGATTTCAACAGATTACTTAGCAAAAGGAAAAGGCGCTGAAATAACAGAAAATGGTGCAAATTTAATAAAAGCATTTGATAAAACAAAAGGATATGTAAATACAATAAATGAAAAAAATCCAGACTATAAAGAAGTATCTGTATATATGAAAGTTACAGCAAATGATGATGAAGCAAATGGAATAATCAGAAATGAAGCTGCAATAACAGGAGATACAGACAAAGATGGAAATCCAGTAGATGATAGAGATTCAAAACCAGAAGAATGGAAAAAATACGAAGATGACGAAGATTATGACAATGTAAAATTACAATCATTTGACTTAGCATTAAGAAAATTTATTATAGCTGTAAGCAAAGATACAAAAATAGAAGATAGTGAATATTTAAAAGATGATAAAGGTTTATATACTAGAGCACCAAAAGTAGATACATCAAAATTAAACACAATTGGAGAAGATGGAAAATTAATAACAACAGCCACATATAATCATCCAAAAACACCAGTTGAAGTAACACAAAATGATATAGTTGTATATATGTTAAGAGTATATAATGAAGGAACTTTAGATGGATATGCAAGTGAAATTAAAGATCACTTACCATCATATCTAAAATTTGTTGAAGGTGATTTCAACAATAAATATGGATGGAAAGTATCTGAAGATGGAAGAACAGTAACAACAAGTTATTTAGACAATTCACTAATAGAAAAATCTACAACAGATAATGATGGAAAAATAATCTTAGCATACAAAGAACTTCCAATTATGTGTAAAGTTACAGGAGATGCTCAAGGAAAAATAACAAATATAGCTGATATTACAAAATATAAAGATGAAAACAAAAAAGACATAACAGATAGAGACTCTAAAGAAAATAATGTAGTATTGCCATCAGATAGTGATTTACCATCATATAAAGATGACGAAACAGGTGACTACATACCAGGACAAGAAGATGACGACGACTTTGAAAAATTAGTTGTTAAAAAATTCGATTTAGCATTAAGAAAATTCATTACAAATATAAGTGATACAGATGTAACATCAAGAATACCACAAGTTAAATATGACAAAGACAATAATAAAATAACATATGAACATTCAAAAGAACCATTAGATGTTGTAACAGGAGATGTTGTTACATATACAATTAGAGTATTTAATGAGGGTGAAATTGATGGATATGCATCAAAAGTATCTGACGATATACCAGATGGACTTGAATATTTACCAGATAATGACTTAAATAAAGAATACAGATGGGTAATGTATGATAAGGACGGAAAAGAAACAACAGATGTTAAAAATGCAGTAAAATTAACAACAGATTATCTATCAAAAGAACAAGGTGAAGCAAGAATGGCTACAAATTCTGAATTAAAAGAAAACCCAGCATTGTTAACAGCTTTTGATGGAACAAAGGAAATATCAGATACAAATCCTGATTATGCTGATGTAAAAATAGCATTTAAAGTTACAGAACCAAACGGTTCAAGTAAAATATTGGTAAACTCTGCTCAAATTTCAGATGATACTGATAAAAATGGAAATCCTGTTGATGATATTGACTCAACACCAGATAAATGGATAGATGGTGAAGATGACCAAGATAAAGAATATATTAAATTAACAGAATTTGACTTAGCATTAAGAAAATGGGTAACACAAGCAATTGTTATCGAAAACGGAAAAGAAACAGTAACACAAACAGGACATAAGGCAGAAGATGACCCAGAACAAGTTGTTAAAGTTGAATTAAATAGAAAAAAATTAAATTCAGTAACTGTTAAATTTAGATACTCAATAAGAGTAACAAATGAAGGTGATATTGCTGGATATGCAAAACAAATTAAAGATTATATTCCAGAAGGATTAAAATTTGATGCAAAAGATAATCCTGATTGGAATGATGAAGGAAATAATATAATCACAACTAGAAAACTTGAAAATACTTTATTACAACCAGGCCAAAGTGCAGAAGTAGAAGTTTTATTAACATGGAAAAATGATAAAAATAATTTGGGATTGAAAGTTAATACTGCTGAAATCTCTGAAGATTACAATGAAAAGCATGTACATGATAGAGATTCAACACCAGATAATAAAGTTCCAGGTGAGGATGATATAGATGATGCACCAGTATTATTATCAATATCAACAGGTGCAGCTAAATTATATATTACTTTAACTTTTGCAGTATTAGTAACTTTAGCTGGCGGAGTTGTATTAATTAAGAAATTTGTATTATAATAATTTAAAATGAGACATTTGGAGCAATCCATTTTGTCTCTTTTTAATTGATATTTAAATTAGTGAGTAAGGTAGGTCTTTAGGGTTATATGTATTAGAAATTGTTAACATATTCATTCAGTTTAAAAAGAAAATCTATTATTAAAAATTGAGCCTCTTTCACTCAGAAAAAATTTCATATGTATATATTTTTGGATTTTTGAGTATAAATGAAGCAATATTAGAATTTCTTAATAAATTAATGGAAAGAGTTCATAAAATGGAAGGGTGCCATTAATTTATTTAGGAATTCTTATTATTGCATAATAAAATTGAAAAAATCAAAAAATATATACATATGAAATTTTTCCGTGAACATTCCTCAATTTTTAATATAATATTTTCTATTTTTCACTTCAATCAATTGTTAACAATTTCTAATACATATAACCCTAAAGACCTACCTTGCTCACCAACATTAAAATCGATTGTTGAATTGTAATCTTTTTTATTTTTAGTGGTTTACTTTTAAAAATCAGTATGATATAATTTCATTAATAGTGAGGTGTAGAAAAAATGAATCAAATACTTTCAACAAGTATACCAACAAATAATAGAAAAGCAAAAAATAGAAATCCTGTTCAAATAGGAAGTGTATTAAAATTTTTTGCAATAGCATTAGTGATATTTGGTGTTTTTATGTTAGGAATTGGAGCATATTCTATATATAAGAATCAAACATCAGAACAGAATAAAAAAATTGAACCAACAATATCTATAGAAAATAAAACAGATACAACGATTTTATTAAAAGTTACACATAAAAAGAATATATCAAAACTTGAATATGGATGGAACGACGAAGAAAAAGAGACTATAAATGGAAATGGCGGAAAATATTTAGAAAGAGAAATAACTATTCCATCTGGAACAAATACATTGCATGTTATTGTAACTGCTGAGGATGGACAAGAGACTACTTATGACAAGCAATATGAAATTGAAAGCAATATAAATATAGAAGTATCAGGTAATAAAATAAAAATAACTGATCAAAGTGATACACCATTATCTTATATGACATATAGATGGGATGAAGAAGAAGAGACACGTATAGAATTAAATAATGAGACAGATATTGAACAAGAAATTGAGGCTATTAAAGGGTTACATACATTAACAGTTATAGTAGTTGACGAAAATAATAATTCAGATACAAAAACTCAGAAGATAAATGGGGTTTCAAAACCAAAGATAGTTTTAGATGTTGATGATCAAAAAGAACATTTTGTAATTAAGGCTTATGATGACGAAAAAATTGATAAGATTGTATTTAAATTAAATCAAGATGATAGTCAATCATATGAGTTAAATTTAGGTGATAAGAATTTGAAGGAACTTGACTATAGTGTTCCATTTGAATTGCAAAATGGGGAAAATATAATTGAAGTTACAGTATATAATTCTAATGGTGTTTCAGAAGAATCAGGAGTAAGATTTGTAAAACAATAGAAAACAAAGGAGGAAAAATGATACAGGAAATATATATAATAGATGATGACGAGTCTTCAATAATTGTATTTAGAGAATTATTTAAAAATGATCCTGAATATAAATTTATAAGTGTTACATCAGATCAAATTGATATTGCATTAAAAAACATTCCATCAATAATTATAGTTAATGAAGATGCAATAGAAGTTGATGTTTTGGATTTATGCAAAAAAATAAGACGAGACGAAGATAACAGTATAACACCTATAATTGTTGTATCATCTAATTCAGAAAAAGAACATAGAATAGAAATTTTAAAAGAATCAGTTGAATATTATATTAAAAAGCCTGTAAATGCTCAATATTTATATTTTACTATTAAAAACTTGAGTAGATTACTTACAATAAATAGAAGAATTAGTCCACTTACAGGTTTACCAGGTAATGTTCAAATACATGCTGAATTGAAAAAGAGAATATCTAATAAAGAAGATTTCTCAGTATTATATTTGGATTTAGATAATTTTAAGGCATATAATGATGTATATGGATTTTTGAAGGGTGATCAAATTATTAAATTTACAGCTGATACGATAATAAGATGTGTTCATGAATATGTACCAGATGGGTCATTTATTGGTCATATAGGTGGAGATGATTTTATAGCAATACTTCCAATATTACATTGTGAGAAAGTTTGTGAGAGTATAATTTCTAATTTTGATGCACAAGTTGTTAAATTTTTTACAGATGAAGATGTTGAAAATGGATATATTGAAGTTGCAAATAGAAAAGGTGTAATTGAACAGTTTGCTCTTACTTCAATTTCTATTGGTGTTGTTGAAGCTGATAAGGGTAGATTTTCTAATATGCTTGAAATTGGTGAAGTTGGTGCACAAGTAAAACATTTGGCTAAATCAATTATGGGAAGCAGTTATTCAATTGATAGGAGAAAAAAATAAAAGTAAACTCAATTATTAGACAATATTGTTTAGTAATTGAGTCTTTTATAGTTTATAGTAGTTATTAAAAGATATAAATTTTGATATTTTTTAGTTTAATACACAACATAAGAATTTCTAAAATAAATTTATGACCCTTTTTCATTTTTAATTTGTAATAAAATTCCGAGACTTATAATAATGATTAATAAGTAGGAGGGAATTGTATGTTTGTTATAAAAAGAAAAAGGATATGTTTGATTTTAATTGCTTTATTATTAGGAATATTTGCATATGCATATGAGGGGACAAAGATTAATATTGATGATGAAACACAAAGTACAACAGCGACACCTGTTTCTGGAAAAGTTATAGTTGTTGATGCAGGGCATGGAGTTCCAGACGAACGGAGCACAGAGTAGTAGAGGCACAACAGAAGCGGAGACTAATTTGAAAATATCATTAAAATTACAAAACTTATTGGAACAAAGTGGGTGCACTGTTATATTAACTCGTTCAGACGAAAATGCAATTTATGATTTAGATAAGACAACATTAAGAGAAAAGAAAATATCAGATATTAGAAATAGGGTCAAAATAGGAAATAGTTCTTCGGCTGATTTATTTGTAAGTGTTCATTTAAACAAAATACCTCAACAACAGTATTGGGGTTGGCAATGCTTTTATAATAGTAAAAATGAAAGAAGTATAAATTTGGCTAAGAAAATTCAAAGTAATTTAAATGAATCAATTCAAAAAGATAATAAAAGGGTAGCTATGAAACTTGATACTGTATATATTATGAAACATGTTGAAATTCCAATTTCAATAGTGGAGTGTGGATTTTTATCAAATCCGGAAGAGGAACAACAGCTATTAGATGATGAATATCAAAATAAATTAGCTTGGGGAATTTTTAATGGAATAATAGAATTTTTTAATGAGTAAAAGTTTTTGTGAATAAATTAAGATAAACAGAATATATATTACAAGGTGATTATATGTTTTTAGTATTTAGTAAAGAAAAAATATCTACATATCTTGTATCAATATTGACTGTAACATTGTTGTTTTGCTTTGTAGCAAATATTCAAACTAAAAATGAAAATACAGTTGAAACGTCTTCAAATACGCAAAAATTGTTACCAATATATAAGGTAAAAACAGAAGAAAAAAAGGTGGCATTAACAATGAACTGTGCTTGGAATGCAGATGATATAGATAAAATATTAGATGTATTAAAACAGAATAATGTAAGAATAACTTTTTTTATGGTAGGTGATTGGATAGATAAATATCCAGAAGCGGTAAAAAAGATAAGTGATGCAGGTCAAGAGATACGGAAGCCATAGTGATACACACCCACATGTAAATAATTTAAGCTATGAAAAAAATATTGAAGAGATAGAAAAGAGTAATGATAAAATAGAAAAAATAACTGGGGCAAGAACTAAATTGTATAGAGCACCATATGGTGAATATAATGACACAGTTATTAAGGCTGCAACAGATAAAGGATATTATACAATTCAATGGAGCTTAGATACATTAGACTATACAGGACTTACAGGAGAAGAAATGTGGAAGAGATTAGATAAAAAATTAACTTCTGGTGATATAATTTTGACTCACAATGGAACTAAGCATACTGCAGATTCTTTGGATATGTTGCTTAAAAATATTAAACAAAAGGGATTTGAAGTTGTTCCTGTTTCTGAGTTGATATATAAGGATAATTATAAAATTGATTCTACAGGAATGCAGATACAAAGATAATATATAAATTTTAAGTATTTTTCTTTGTAGAACAAATCTGAAAAAATCTTTGATTTTTTCAGTAAATTTGTTCGTGCGCGAAAATTTATGAAATAAATTTTTTGTGCAATGTAGTTTTATATATTAGGAAAGTTGCTAACTTTCCTAATATATAAAAAATATTATTTTATAAGAAATAATTGGTATAAAAATTAGTGTTATGTATATAATCTAATATATCATAATTCTTCAAATACTGGAAAAAACTACATTTTTTAAATAAATTTAACTTTTTATGTAGACAAAACCAAAAAAATGGTGTATAATAATAAATGTAGGAAAAAGAGAAGCACAAAGATAAATATACATTATTGATAAAAAAATAAGGGAGGAAAAAAATTTGGATACAAATTATTTAGAAAACAACTATTTAACATTAGTTGGAAAAGTTACAGGAGAAAAAAAATTTAGTCATGAAATTTATGGAGAAAGATTTTATGTATTTAATTTAGAAATAGCAAGATTAAGTGGTAATGCAGACATTATACCAATTACAGTATCAGAAAGATTAGTAACAGATGAAATGCTAACACAAGGTAAAAACTTATTAGTAAAAGGACAATTTAGATCATACAATAGTTATGAAAATGAAAAAAACAGATTAATTTTAACAGTTTTTGCTAAAGACGTTGTTGAAGTAGAAGAACCAGAACAAGAAGAAAACGAAATGGTTAGGAAAGATATGGTAACAAACGAAGTTGTTTTAGTTGGTTACATATGTAAAAAACCAATTTATAGACAAACACCTTTTGGAAGAGAAATTGCAGACATATTATTAGCGGTTAATAGAGCTTATAATAAATCTGATTATATTCCAACAATTGCTTGGGGAAGAACAGCAAGATTTTGCCAAAACTTAGAAGTTGGTTCTAAGGTTAAAATAGTTGGTAGAGTTCAATCTAGAATGTATGAAAAGAAACATGAAGATGGAACAGTTGAAAATAGAGTTGCATATGAGGTTTCTGTTGGTAGCTTAGAAGTTATTGAAGAAAATGAAACTACTGAACACAAAGAAACAGAAAATCAAGAAGCTGTATAATATATATATACTATAATAAACAGTATAATTTTATAATTATATTGTTTATTTTTTTTGCATTAATTAGTAGCATTTTTTATTTTTTTTTGATATAATCTATAAAAATAAGGTCTTGGACCGTAGGAGAGGGCAAAAAATGAAAGTAAAGAAAAAGAATAAAAGTACAGATTTGAAATCAAAAAATAGTTTAAAAAAATTATTAAAAAAAGAAGTTAATATAAATGTGAATTTTACAGTAGTAGCAATTGTTTTAATAGCAATTTTTTGTATATGCATTACACCTGTAACTTTTCAGAATGATACATATTATACAATAAAAATAGGTGAATTAATAAAAAATAACGGAATAGATATGATGGATCATTTTTCTTGGCATGAAAATTTAAGTTATACATATCCACATTGGTTGTATGATTTGTGTACTTATTTAATATATGCTGTTGGAGGATTTAAAGGTATATATATTACAACATGTGCTTTATCAGTAATATTAGGTGTATCAATATTTTTAGTTAATTCAAAATTGACTAAAAATAAATCTATATCATTTATTGTAACCATAGGTGCATTATATATGATGGAAAGTTTTATTGCTGCAAGAGCTCAATTGGTAACATTTATTTTATTTATTTGGGAATTATTTTGCATTGAGAAATTTATAGAAAATAAAAAGGTTGGATATGGAATAGCTCTTATTGTAATATCAACATTAATAGCTAATTTACATGTTGCAACTTGGCCATTTTTCTTTGTACTATTTTTACCATATATAGCAGAATATTTAATTGCTGTAATAGCTGATGTTGTGATTTATGGTAAAATAAATAAATTATTGATAAATATGAAAATGAAAAGAGCCCAAAAGAAAAATGATTTGGACAAGCTAAAAAAATTACAGATTTTATTAAATAAACGTGAAGAAAAAAATGAGAAGATTAAAGCAAAAAGAGATAAGGAAAAAGAGAATCCTTATAAAATTAAATTATCAAAAAATAACAATGTTAAATTTTTAATAATTATAATGATTATATGTGCTCTTACAGGGTTACTAACACCTACTGGAGACACACCTTATACATATTTGTATAAAACTATGCAGGGTAATACTACTCAAAATATAAGTGAGCATTTACCAATGACACTTGCTAATAATACAGAGGCAATGTGTATGCTTGTAATTTTCTTAGCAATATTGATTTTTACAAAAACAAAGATAAAATTATCAGATTTATTTATGGTTGCAGGATTATGTTATTTGATGCTATCAACTAGAAGACAAATATCAATGTTTGTTTTAATATGTTCTGTAGTGCTAACAAGATTAGTTACTAATTTAATTATGCAATATACAAAGAATGGATTGAAAGAAGCAGAAAAAACGGCTAAAAATATAGGTGTGGTTGTTTCGTTAACAGTATTAATGGCCTTGATGAGTTATTATTCTGTAAAACCTAAATTTGATGATGAATTTGTTAGTACAAGTACATATCCGGTTGCTGCGTGTGATTTTATATTGGAAAATATTGATTTAAGTACAGCAAGATTTTATAATGAATATAATTATGGAAGCTACATGTTATTTAGAGGAATACCGGTTTTTATAGATTCTAGAGCTGATTTATATGCTCCAGAGTTTAGTGGAAACAAGGAAGAAGATATATTTACAGATTTTATAAATACATCTTCAATATCAAAATTTTATGAAGAAACATTTGAAAAGTATAATATAAATTATGTTATATTAGGAAAAAAGTCAAAAACAAATATGATTATAACTAAGACGCATGATGTAAATTATAAAGAATTATATTCAGACGATAATTTTGTTATATACCAAAGATTAAATGCAAATAAATAGTTGAGATTTAGTAGGATATTAATATATTAGCTTAAGACAGATTTTTATTATAAAAGAGGAAGTGTGATTTTGATAGTAAATATAAAAGAACAAGATATAGGAAAAAGAATAGATGCATTTTTGGCAGGAAATACAGAATTTTCTAGGGCTCATATTCAAAAAATGATAGAAAATGAAAAAGTTTTAGTAAATGGTAAAAAAACTAAGGTATCTTATAAAGTTCAAAAAGATGATAAAATAAATGTTGAGGAAGAAATTCCAAAAGAAATATCTTTGGAGGCACAAGACATTCCAATAGATGTTTTATATGAAGATAATGATATTATAGTTGTTAATAAGCCTAAAGGAATGGTTGTACATCCTGCTAATGGAAATCCAGATGGAACTTTAGTAAATGCTGTTATGGCAATTTGTAAAGACTCTTTATCTGGAATAGGCGGAGAAATAAGACCAGGAATTGTACATAGATTAGATAAAGATACATCAGGGGTTATTGTAGTTGCTAAAAATGATAAAGCACATATAAATATGAGTGAGCAAATAAAAAATCACGAAGTAGAGAAAACATATATAGCTTTAGTAAAGGGATTTGTAAAAGAAGAAGAGGCTACAATTAATATGCCAATTGGTAGAAGTACTAAAGATAGAAAAAAGATGGCTGTTAATAAAAATGGGAAAAATGCAGTTACTCATTTCAAAGTATTAGAGAGGTTTAGAAATTATACATTATTAGAGGTTAAAATTGAAACAGGTAGAACTCATCAAATAAGAGTACATTTATCTCAAATTGGCTATCCTGTTGTTGGTGATACAACTTATTCAAATGGAAAAAATGAGTGGGGAATAAAAGGACAATGCCTCCATGCTAAGTCATTGAAGTTTAAACATCCAGTTACAGGTAAAGAAATGTTTATTGAGGCACCACTACCTGAATATTTTGAAGAAGTATTGCAAGAGTTAAGAAAGGAAAATTAATGGAAGAAGAAAATATTAGACTACAGAAATTTTTAGCTAATTGTGGAATAGCATCAAGAAGAAAATGTGAAGAACTAATTTTAGAAGGCAAAGTTTCTGTAAATGGGCAAGTTGTAACTGAATTAGGAACAAAGGTAAATCCAACTGTGGATAAAATTGAATATTGTGGAAAACTTGTCCACAATTCAGAAAAATTTGTGTATATATTATTAAATAAGCCAATAGGGTATGTTACAACATCAAAAGATCAATTTGATAGAGATTCGGTTTTGGATTTAGTAAAAGTAAAAGAAAGAGTTGTACCTGTTGGAAGACTTGATATGTACACATCAGGGGCTTTGATTTTAACAAATGATGGCGATTTTGTTTATAAAGTTACACATCCAAAACATGAAATTACAAAAACATATACAGTCACTGTAAGAGGAATAATTGATAATGACGCTGTGGAAAATTTAAGAAATGGTGTGGAAATAGAAGATTATATAACAAAACCTGCAAAAGTTAGAATTATGAAGACTGATGAAGAAAAAAATATTTCAAGATTAGAAATAACAATTCATGAGGGAAAAAATAGACAAGTTAGAAAAATGTGTGAAGCTGTTGGATACAAGGTTGTTGCATTGCATAGAAGCAAAATTGCAGACATTGGGGTTAAGGATTTAAAACTCGGAACATGGAGATATTTAAAGGATTTTGAAGTAAAAAAAATACTTAAGTAAATTGAGACAATCTGTAAAAATTATTAATATAGATTGTAGAAGATATATTGTAAACAAAAGATTTTTAAAGTAACAAAGGAGAAAAAATGAAAAATATAGATTTTATAAATGGCGACTTACATGTAGGGCAAAAAGTAAGTGGAATTGTAAAGAATATCACTAAATATGGAGCTTTTGTTGATATTGGTGGGGGAGTAGTTGGACTGATTTATATTGAAGATTTATCAGTTGCTAGAATAAAAACACCTTATGAAAGATTAAATATTGGACAAAAAATAGATATTGTGGTAAAATCTATAGATGAAGAGACAGGAAGAATAAATTTATCTTACAAAGATACTTTGGGAACTTGGGAAGAAAATGCTCATAAATTTCAAACAGGGATGAAAACCAAAGGAATAGTAAGAGAAACAGAAAAAAATAAAAATGGAATATTTATAGAATTAACTCCAAATTTGGTTGGTATGGCAGAATATGAAGAAGGCCTAAATTATGGAGAACAGATAGATATTTGTATAAAGAAAATTGATTATGACAAGAAAAAAGTCAAATTAATTATAATGTAACTCATGAACACAATGATTTGATAAATTGTTATAATATTTTTAAATATTGAATCATTTATGAGTTTGAGTATAGTTTATTATTAAATTAATAAAAATTTATTATTTTAAGGAGGAATTAAAATGGTAGAAGATAATGAAATAAAAGCACAAGTATCACCATTTGCAATAAGAGAAGGAGAAATTAAAACTTTTGATGGTAAAGATGGCTATGTGTCTATGAACCAAATTGTACATAAGATAAATATAGGTCATATTACGGACATACATTTTGCTATATTAGATTTAGTAAATGAATTTGAATTTATAACATCAAGACAAATATATCAAATGCTAGAAATTAAAGGAATAGACCCTAAATCTCAAGATAAATTAAATAACAAATTAGATGCTTTAGTAAAATCTAAAATATTAACTAGATATTATTTTACATCTGATGAAGGAAAAGGAATTTATAGAATTTATTGTCTAGAAAAAATGGGAAAATATTTATTAACTTCTAAAGAGGTTGAATGTAAATGGCAACCATCTGATAATACAAAACCAGTTCCAATGATTAAGAAAAGATTAGCTGGAAACCAAGTATTAATAGCATATTTAAGAAAAGTAAAAGCTTTTGACGGTTATGTTGTTAAACCAGCGATTACAGCAAAAACATTAGGAAAAGTATTTAAAGCGACAGGTGGTTCTGTAAAACTTTCAAAAAACGGAAAATCAATACAATTCTTATTTGAAGTTTTCAGAAGAGAAATGGACTGGCAAAAGAAATTAGTTGAAAAAATGAATTTATACAAAGATTTTTATGAGAATTTCCAACCAGGAGATTCTGGATTTACAAGTTTACCACAATTGATTTTTGTTTGTGAAGATGAAAAACATATGGCTGAATGTTTTAAAGAAATTGTGACTAATAAGGTTGAAATTCCACAAATTAAATTATTGTTTACTACAGATTTAAGACAAAACAAAGAGACTTTAGATGATACATTAGTTGAGTTTAAATTGGTTGATGGTAAATATAAAATGGAAGATGTTGAGCTTAAATTGTTAGGATAATGTTCTTTTTGGAATGGTTAGCTGTTTGAACAAAGAGGTGTTATAGATAACTTAAGCTTAAGTTTTAGCTCTGTTATTTTTGAGATATTGAGTTTAAAAAGGACATTGTGAGTATAAAATTGAATTTTATTTTTGGAGGGAACAAATGAAGAAAAATAATTTGTTTAAAAATGCAATTGCTATATCTGTATGTTTTGGAGCTATGGTTCTTTTAGGAACTAGTAGCTCTAAAGCTGTTTTGCAATCTAATGGAAATGATGGGGCTACTTATAATTTGAGTGATTGGATGATGAATATTAGAAAAATGGAAGAGCTTGGTGGAGCGATGGGACTTAGTGAAAATGTCGATTCTAATTTGACATCAAGTAATGGCTCTAATAATATTGATGTTCATATGCAAAAAAATACAGAGTATGGTGCTTTGGCTATTTTGTCTGCTTCAAGTTATGGAAATCCTAATAAAATAAATAGTGGTGAGACTACTACGGGTAATGCTACTGGGGTTGTGATGAAATTTAATAATGAGTGGACTGCGGCAGCTTTAAAAGGAACATTTGATAATTATTCTGCAAGATATATAAATGATTATTTACCAAATTATATTGCTAAAAGAGGAGATGCTATTACTGAAACCAGTGGATGGCATGGGAGTAGTAATCAGTGGGTTATAGGATTTGAACAGGGGGTAGGAGTTATTAGAAGTTATTTAGGAATTTTTGGCTCTAAAACTGTTTTTGAAGCTATGAGTTGGGGTGACCATTCGTCAAATATTTTAAATATATATCATTCTCGTGCAGTAGTAGTCCAAGGCGATGGAATATAATTTTTTCTTATTTAAATAAAAAATATAGAAAGGAAAAATTATATGAAGGCGAAAAAAGAAAAGAAAATAATAAAAAGCAAGAAAAAAATATTTATAATAATTGCTGTAGTATTGATTTGCTTATTAATTTTTATACCAATTTTTCAGCATATAGTGAAAATAAATAGAGAAAAGAAAAAGGTAGAAGAATTATCAGAGTTTTCTTGGGAATCGAAATTGTTTACTGTAAATGATGATTATTCGTATACGTTTTTGTGTCTGGTAACAGTACAAGAAGTAGAAGGAATAGATACAATAACATATCAAAAAGATGGTAAAGAAATAACTGTAAATGGGAATGGAAAACAAAAGATTGCTATAGATTTTAATGCAAAGGAAAATACTGATTATGAATTTAAAATAAAACCAATAGGAAAAAGTGAAAAAACAAAAATTTTAAATCAAAAACGTAAATTTTCGGGCGAGGGAACATACAAATTGGTTAATGGAGTATATGTAAATATACCATTTATGGATAATTTTAATAAGAAATATACAAGATATTTGAAGCCAAAAGATGACCAAACATTAGAACCATCAAATTGGATTTATGATTCAGAGCCAGATAATTGGTATGATTATAATAATCAAAAATGGGCTAATGTTTATGTTGAGGCAGAAGGCGTTGAGGCATATTATGTATGGGTTCCAAGATATGTATATAAATTAGATCAAAGTACTCAAAGATCAGATGTTAAATTTGTTGATGTACATAATAATTATACAGATGCTACAACAGGACAAGTTACAATGTTTAAAGAATTGCTAGAACAAGGATATCAATTGCCTGAGGCATTTACATGGGGAGACAATGATGCAACAGAAATATCAGGATATTGGATTTCTAAATATCAACTAAGTGAATTAGCTAAATTTAATATAGATTACAATATGACTGCAGGAAAATCTAGTATAGTTGTAAGTAATTTTACAAACAATGTATCTGAAAAAGCTGCAAGTTATACATATGCATTAAATGGACAAATAAAAAATACTTCAAATACTTTAGAAGATTATACATTTACGGGTCTTACAGAAAATGAAAGCTATATAGTAAATGTAACAGCATTAGATGCTAATGGAGCAATAGTTGGAAGTATGACAAAAACATTAGAACCAACTGAGGTTAACCCACCTAAATTAGAGGGATTTGATCCTGATACAACATTCTATGTTTATTATGATGAAGATGGAACAGAGCATAATGAAATTCCAATTAGTCAAGATGCTCCAAGTAATTGGTATAATTATACATATTCAAATTGGGCTAATATAGTTACAAGAAATGATGGACTTGAAACATATTATGTGTGGATACCACGTTATCAATATAAATTAAATCAAACAAGTCAAAGGTCAGATGTTAAATTTATAATGGGAACAGGAACAAATACAGAAACAGGATATCAAATACCAGAAGCTTTTTGGTGGGACAAAAATGATGATGGAAAAGAAGATGAGGGAGAGCAGTTAACAGGTTATTGGATAACAAAATATCAATTAACAAGAGAAGAAAAAAATGCAAGAATTACTGCAGAATTATCTCCTGCTAGTGACTGTATTCATGTAAAAGATATTACAGGAACTTTATTACAAACAACAAATAGTGATGGAAATACTGAAAATGTTCCAATAAAATATGAATATTATCTAAATGGTGAATTAAAACATGAAGGTACATCAAGCACAGAAAATTACACATATACTGGATTGAATATAAATACAACATATACTGTAAATATAATCGCTAGAAATTCTTCGAAAAATGCTTATGTTGGAGCAATTACAAAAAAGGTTACAACAAAAGTTGCAAATGATCCGGATTTAACAAACTTCAAGAGTAATGGAGATTTGAAAGCAAGAACATATTATGTTATATATAATGGTGATAGTATAAGTGAATATGTGCCAATAGAACAAGGTGCTCCATCAAATTGGTATGATTATAGTCAAAGTAAATGGGCAAATATTGTGGTAACTGATGGAAATGTAAGTGGAAATACTATAACAGATGCAACTACAACAAGCTATTTTGTATGGGTTCCACGTTATGAATATAAAATCTTAAATTCTGTAAATGATTGGAGTAATTTAGATACTTCAAATGCACGTTCAGATGTTAAATTCTTGAATGGTACAGATAATAATGCTGATGATGGTTATCAAATTCCAGAGGCTTTTTGGTGGGATAAAAATGATAATGGAACTGAAGAAGATGGAGAGCAGTTAACAGGTTATTGGATAAGTAAATATCAATTGAGTAATTAACATCCTATTTTGGCTTGTTATAAATTATTTTGCAAAAAGTAGAGTATACATGCTAAAGAAGAAACTTTTTTATTTGATATGGAGGAATGTAATGAAAAATAAAAAAATATTTCTAATAATATTTTTAATTGTTATACTTGGTGGTGGACTGGGTTTGATTGTAAAATTAAATATCACAAAAATAAAAGTAAAAAAAGAAAAAATACAGGACATATCTTTTTTTCCATATTCAAATAATGATGGATTAATAATTTTAGTCGAGGCAGAGGATTCTGAATATGGTATAAAAAAGGTTAATTATTATGATAAAAACAAACAAAGTAAAGAAATATATGGATATGGAAAAGAAAAGATTGCATTGGATTATAAAATTGATATACAAGGAGAATATAAGTTTTCTTTTGAAAACCAAAATGGGGAAACAATTGAAAAAACGTTAGTTGTTGATGAAAACTATGAACAGAAACTTATAGATATAGATGTTGAGTCACAAAAAGAATTGGGAACAGAAGTTGAAATTACAATAAATTATAATAATATGCCGTTAAATTCTAAATATTTATATAAAGTTGGTAATAAAGGTGATGAGTGGAAAGAATATGATGGAGCATTTAAAGTTACATCATATGATGTGTTAGATGGTAATTTACAAAATGAAGATAATAATACAGTTACCATATATGCTAAAGCTGAAGATAATGTTAATAACAAAATTATAATAACTAAAAATATTGTGAATTTAGATTTAGATATTCCTGAAAAGCCTGAAATTAATGTTATAAAATCAGATGATTATGCAATGATAACTAGTGATGGAATTATATTAAATAGTGATGTTGAAATCGAGTACGACAAAAGAAATGATATAACTAATTATTATAGTTTAGACCAAGGAAAAACATGGATTGTATATAATGGTAAAATAAGTGGAATGAAAAATTGGAGAATTTATGCAAAAAGTGTAAAAAATGATACTGGATTAGAATCTATATCAATAAAAGAGGCTAATCCTGCAAATAACGATGCGATAGGAGTAAGTGCATATGATAAAGATGAGACTACAAGTTTTACTACGAAATCTTCCGCATTTATAAATGTTGATAGTAGTATGATTGGAAAGAATATAAAAGTAAAAATTGATTTAGGAGATTGGGCAGAATATAAGGGAAGTTTGAGATTGTTGGATAAGAATAATTCTGTAATATATTCTGAGGTGGCTTCGACAGGTACTCATACTATAAATATTATAAATGGAACGTCAAAATTCCAGTTTGCTCCATATAATGCCTGGGGAGCTCCTGATGAACTAGTGGAAATATCTATAGAGGATGAACCCAAAATAAATATAAATCATTCATATCCCAAAATGACATTAAATGGGGTTGAGCATTATTATGCAACTGCAACTATAGACTATTGGGAAAATTGTAAAGAAAAATTATATAAAATAAATGATGAAGATTGGAAAATATATAGTAATAGTGATATTTTGTTGAGCATAGGAGATATATTATATGCCAAGGGAATAAACCAATTAGGGTATGAAACTAATATTTCAAAATATAATGTCGAATTACCAAATAATGCAATTGGACCAGAAGCTTATGATAAGAATGACCAGACTTATTTTTCAACCAGGGTATCATCTTATATGGATGTGGATAGTAGTATTGTTGGAAAAGTATTAAAAGTTAGTATAGTATTATCGGATGATTATTATAAAGCTAATTTAAGATTGTTAGATAAGAATAATGTTATAATAGATACTAAAGTTCTTTATAGTGGTATTAACAATATAAATATTCTAGATGGAACGGCGAAAATCCAATTTAATCCATATAATGCGTGGCTTTCGTTAGATAAGTTGATGGAGATATCATTAGAAGATTAATGATGGATATTATAAGAAAACTGAGATTGCTGAAATAGTAGTTGAAATATAGTTCAAAAATTGCGAATTGGAAAATGAATTTTCTATTCGCGATTTTTTATGGGATGATTTTTACACTTGTGTTTTTTTTTAATATATGCTATAATAATAGTTATATATTTAAAATGTACTTGAGTCTAATATAATTATAAGAAGGAGAAAATATGATTACAACAAAGTTATTGGAAGCTACTATTGAAAATTTATTAAGAGAAATGAAGAATCGGAATATAGTAAATGAGATTTTTCAGGCAAAAGATGTAAAGAGCAAATTTTTGGAAGAAAAAGAAGAAATCAAAAACCCGTTACAGGATTTCCAAATAAAAATGGTGCCATTTATAAAGCGTAATGAAGTGCCTTTCAATGAGATGCCAGGCTTTTTGAATAAAGATACTGTTGTGAATTTTTGTATGGCATTATTGATGACCGGAACAATTGACGATGATGATATAATTTTGGACTTTGATGGAATGAAAAAATTATTAAATAGTGTTGATGGAAATGATGCTGGAATTGCAGAAAAATTTGAAAACTTTTTGTATAATGAGGGGCGTTCATTTTCAGAAATTAATCAAGATGAATTGATAAAAATTCTTTTACTTTAATAAAAGATTAATAAAAAAATGTAACATAAAATCACTCAAGTACAAAAAATAAGTAGAGAGCATTTTAGGTAATTCCTAAAATGCTTTTTGCTCTTTTTATATCATCATCATTTGCAACTCGTACACCATCTAATTCATATTTTAGACCTAACTTTTCCCATTTATATCTACCCATATCGTGATATGGAAGAACTTCAACTTTATCAACAGTATTTAAACTATCGATAAAATTTTTCAGTTTTAATAAATCTTGTTCATCATCAGTATAATCAGGAACAAGAACCTGACGAATCCACATATGAATATTGTTTTCACTTAAGTAACGTGCAAAATCAAGTCCCTTTTCATTGCCAAATCCAACTAAATTTTTGCATTTTTCTGAATCGATATGTTTTATATCTAGTAAAACTAAATCTGTTAAAGAAAGTAATTTTTTTATATCTGGTGTTAAAGCAACCATACCTGAAGTGTCAACACAAGTATGAATGTTTTCTTTTTTTAGTTTCTCAAATAATTCAATTAGAAATTTGACTTGTAATAAAGGTTCTCCACCTGTTACAGTTACACCACCATTTGGATAAATATAATTTTTATATTTCATAATTTTTTCGAATATATCATCTAATGATTTATATTCTCCACCATTCATATTCCATGTATCTCTGTTATGACAGTATTTACATTGTAGGTGGCACCCTTGTAAAAATAGTACAAATCTTATTCCTGGGCCATCAACTGTTCCAAATGATTCTATTGAATGTATTTTTGCGTAGTATTTTAAATCAATATCTTTTTTTTTCATATTGTTTCTCCTATAAAGATTGTGAACCAATGGGGACGTTCTTAAAATGGTTGTGAACCAATGGGGACGTTCTTAGATTGGTTGAAAAATAAAATAAAAATAAAAAATTAAAATTTCAACCAATCTAAGAACGTCCCCATTGGTTCACAACCATTTTAAGAACGTCCCCATTGGTTCACCTTTTTGTTTTTTTAAATTCTTTCGTGAATTGTTCTGTTTACAACATCTAATTGTTGTTCTCTTGTTAATTTTGTAAAGTTAACAGCATATCCAGAAACACGAATTGTAAGTTGAGGATATTTTTCTGGATGGTCCATAGCATCTAGTAATAAGCTTCTATCAAAAACATTTACATTGATGTGGTGACCTGTTTGTTTGAAATATCCATCTAACATATTAACCATATTTGTAACTCTTTCGTCTTCGGTTTTTCCAAGAGTTCCAGGTGTTATTGAAAATGTGTAAGAAATACCATCTTCAGCTTCTTCAAATGGAAGTTTTGCAATTGAGTTCATAACTGCTAATGCTCCATTTGTATCTCTACCATGTAGAGGGTTTGCTCCTGGTCCGAATGGGGCTCCGGCTCTTCTTCCATCGGGTGTATTTCCTGTGTTTTTACCATAAACAACATTTGATGTTATTGTTAAAATTGATAATGTTTGTTTTGAATTTCTATAAGTTTGATGTTTTTGCAATTTTTGTAAAAATCTTTTTACAACACATACAGCAATTTCGTCAACTCTGTTGTCATCATTACCAAATTTAGGAAAGTCTCCTTCAATTTCATAATCGACAGCTAGACCTGTTTCATCTCTTATAACTTTTACTTTTGCATATTTTATAGCTGATAATGAGTCAGCAACTACTGATAATCCAGCGATTCCACATGCCATTGTTCTTAAAATTTCTCTATCATGTAAAGCCATTTCGATTGCTTCATATGAATATTTATCATGCATATAGTGAATTGCATTTAAAGCTTTTATATAAATTTTTGCAACATATTCCATCATTTGGTCAAATTTTTCTAAAACTTCGTCAAAGTCTAAGTATTCAGAAGTTATTGGTGCATATTTTGGTGTAACTTGTTTTCCAGAGATTTCGTCTCTACCGCCATTTATAGCATATAACAATGTTTTTGCTAAGTTTGCTCTTGCACCAAAGAATTGCATTTGTTTACCTATTTTCATAGGTGAAACACAACATGCGATTCCGTAATCATCACCTAATGTTATTCTCATTAAATCGTCATTTTCGTATTGAATTGAAGATGTTTTTATAGATAAATCTGTTGTATATCTTTTAAATCCTTCTGGTAATCTTGTTGACCATAATACTGTTAAGTTTGGTTCTGGGGCAGGACCTAGGTTTTCTAGTGTGTGTAAAATCCTAAATGAGTTTTTAGTAACTAATGTTCTACCATCAATTCCCATACCACCAATACTTTCAGTTACCCAAACTGGGTCTCCACTGAATAGTTCGTTATATTCTGGTGTTCTTAAAAATCTAACTAATCTTAATTTCATAACAAAGTGGTCCATTATTTCTTGAACTTGCTCCTCTGTTAATGTTCCATCTGCTAAATCTCTTTCAAAATAGATGTCTAAGAATGTAGATGTTCTACCGATACTCATTGCAGCACCATTTTGGTCTTTTATTGCTCCTAAATATCCAAAGTATAACCATTGAACAGCTTCTTTTGCATTTGAAGCAGGTTTTGATATGTCATACCCATATTTTGCAGCCATTACCTTTAATGCTTGTAATGCGTCAATTTGTTCTTTCATTTCTTCTCTTTCACGAATAATTTCTTCTGTGAATTCGTTTGTATCTAAAACTTCTAATTCTTCTTTTTTAAGTGCTATTAAAACATCAACACCGTAAAGAGCAACTCTTCTGTAATCTCCTATAATTCTTCCACGACCATATCCGTCTGGTAGACCTGTTATTAAATGACTACTTCTTGCAGCTCTTATGTCTGGTGTATATACACTGAAAACACCGTCATTATGTGTTTTTCTTATTGTATGGAAAATTTTATCAACCTCTGGGTCAACTTCTCTTCCATAAGCCTCACAAGATTTTTCTACAATACGGATTCCTCCAAATGGCATAATTGCTCTTTTTAAAGGTGCATCTGTTTGTAGACCTACGATTTCTTCTAAGTCTTTGTCAATGTATCCTGCGTCATGTGCGGCTACTGTTGATACTGTTTTTGTGTCAATATCTAATACTCCACCTTTTGCTTCTTTTTCTTTTTTATATAGTTCTAATACTTCGTCCCATAGTTTTTTTGTTTTTTCTGTTGTTCCTTTTAAGAAACTTGAGTCTCCTTCATATGGTGTGTAGTTGTTTTGTATGAAGTCTCTTACATTTATTTCGTGTTGCCAGTCTCCTGGTTTGAATTTGTTCCATTGTTCAAATTCCATTTTTGTACCTCCTTATTTTTTTCTTCTTTTAGTGTGTTCTTTTTTTCAAATATTATGATATCATAAGTGAGGTTGATTATCAATTATTTGAATAAATTTTTAAGTGAAATTTTTGTGAATAAAAAGCAACACCATTATTTGATGTTGCTTTTTTTAAAGCTCTCTTCAAGCTGAAGTTTTACTAAATCATTAGCAAGTCTACTAATAACTTTTTTATTATAGTCATTTAATTGTGAATAATCTTCTAAAAATTTATTATCAACTAAATCTGCAAAAGCGGAAGAACTTGTATCAATCAAACCACTAAAAAGAAAATCTGTAGAGATATTAAGTGCATTACACAAACTAACAATAGTAGTAGCACTACCAAAAGCTATACCACGTTCCAATTGGCTGATATATCTTGGTGATAAAGAAGTTTTTTCTGCAAGAACTTCCTGTGTGTACTTAGTTTTAGTTCTAGCTAATTTCAATTTTTTTCCAATATTTTTTCTTAAATTTTTTTCGATTTCTGTCATAAAATACCTCCAAATATATAAGAATTATTTAGTTTTGAGTATATCAATCATAATTAAATAATAACACGAAGTATTAGTACGAAAAGATTTAATTTGTAATACTGTTAATAGTATAAAAAATAATTTTAAATATTAGATAGAAAACAAAAAATATTGTAGAAAATTTAAAATATAAAAATATAATAAAAAAATTTATAAAAAAATAAAAAAAATTTAAAAAAACTATTGCAAAATAAATAAAGTTATATTACAATTTACATTAAGTGGAGAAAAGTGGTACAAAGTGGTAGAAAAGTGAAAAGAGGTGAAGACCATTGTTAATGGGTGAATATGAGCATACTCTAGATGCCAAGGGCAGATTAATAATGCCTGCAAAATTAAGACAAGACATTGGAGATAAATTCGTTATAACTAAAGGATTAGACGGATGTTTATTTGCTTTTTCACAAGAAGAATGGTTGAACTTTGAAACAAAACTAAAATCACTACCACTATCAGATAGAAACGCAAGAAACTTTGTTAGATTTTTCTTATCAGGAGCAACTGAATGTGAGATTGATAAACAAGGTAGGTTTCTAATTCCAAATAATTTACGTTCAGCAGCAGAACTAGAAAAAGAAGCAGTAATAATTGGAGTAGGTACTAGGTTAGAAATATGGAATAAGGCAAATTGGGAAAAATGCGACGAGAATATATCTGTAGATGAAATTGCTGAAAATATGACTATGCTTGGTATATAACTTGCAAAAGTTTATATAGAATACAAAAGACAGAATTACTAGGGAAAAATATACAAAAGATAAAAAATACAAAAGATAAGTTTATAAAAGAAAATGTTACTAAAGATTGTTAAAGTAACTAAAGAAAAGATTACAAAAGATTAAATTACAAAAGTTAAAAGAACAAAAGAAAATGGTACAAAAGATAAATGTACTTGAGAAAATATGTGCAAAAGAAAACTAATACTAATGATTTTACAAAAGATAAAAAATTACAGAAGAATATCAAAAAACATAAGTAAAAAATCCAAAGAAAAGATTACTAAGGATTTTATAAAAAATACCAAAAGAAAAAACATATAATGCAAACAGCTGGTACTTTTACCAGCTGTTTTGCGTCTATAAAAGAAAAATATGAGTATTTGACTATAAACTTATTAAAAAAGGTTTTAGAAAAAGCGTATATAAAATTTTATAGAATATGTAATATAAAAAACTTTTAAGAGGTGAAAAATTGGAATTTAAGCATAAACCTGTAATGTTAGAAGAATGCATATGTGGGTTGAATATTAAACCTGATGGAATATATGTTGATGGAACTCTTGGAGGAGCAGGACATAGCAGAGAAATAGTAAAAAGATTATCAAAAGAAGGATTACTAATTGGAATAGATAGAGATGAAGACGCTCTAAAAGCAGCAAAAGAAAACTTAAAGGAATTCCGAAATGTAAAATTCGTTAAAGATAATCATGACAATATAAAGCAAATTTTAGAAGACATCGGAATAGAAAAAGTTGATGGAATCTTACTTGATTTAGGTGTTTCTTCATATCAATTAGATGAAAGAAATAGAGGATTCAGTTATCTAGGTGAAAATGAACTTGATATGAGGATGGATAAAAATCAGGAATTATCTGCGAAAAATGTTGTAAATGAGTATCCAGAAGAAAAACTTGCAAATATCATATATGAATATGGTGAAGAAAGATTTTCAAGACAAATAGCCAGAAACATATGCGAATATCGAAAAGAACATTTAATTAATACTACAAAACAATTAGTAGAAATAATAGAAAAATCAATTCCAAAATCAAAACAAAATGATGGACATCCTGCAAAAAGGACATTCCAGGCAATTAGAATTGAAGTAAATGACGAAATTAAACCATTATATAATACAGTAAAAGATTGCATAGATTGCTTAAAACCACAAGGAAGATTATGTATTATAACATTTCATTCTTTGGAAGATAGAGCTGTTAAAAATGCAATGTTAGATGCAAAAGGGAAATGCACTTGTCCACCTGATTTACCATATTGTGTATGTGGTGCAAAATCACTTGGAAAAGTAATTACTAGAAAACCAATTGTAGCTACGAAAGAAGAACAGGAAGAAAATAGCAGAAGCAAAAGTGCAAAACTTAGAATTTTTGAAAAGGAATAATGTCTTATGGGGGACGGTTCTGTTTGAAACATCGGTTCCAAAAGAGACATATATGAATTTAAAAGAAAGAGAGGTGAAAAATAACTTATGGCACAAGCAAAGTATCAATATGGAACTAGCCCTAGAAAGTTAGAACCAGATTATACTAGAAAAACAAGTCAAAGACCAAAAAGAAAACCATTAAAAGTTGTCAAAGAATTGCCTAGACAACAAATACAAATTTCTAAAGAACAACGTAAAAAACAAATGAAAACAACAGTTACAGTTGTTGGGTTATTTTTGTTGTTATTAACCATAAGTTGTAGAAACTCTCAAATAGATAGACAATTTGACCAAATTCAAGATCAAAAGAAACAGCTGGCTGCTTTGCAAAAAGAGAATGAGCAATTAAAAGTTAGTATTGAAAATAGTGTAAATATTAGCAATATTGAAAAGGTTGCTAAAGAAGAATTGGGAATGCAAAAATTAAGTGGTAAACAAACAGTATATGTTACTTTACCTAAAAAAGATTATGTTGAATCTGCTTCAGAAAAAGTTGTTATTGAAAAAAGTAAAACTTGGTGGGAAAAAGTTGCAGATAAAATTTTGAATTTTTGATTTTATTGATAAATTTTAAAATTTGCTACAAGAAAAATTTAATAAGAATAAATTAAAACACTTCTAATAAATATTATTAGAGGTGTTTTTATGGTGAAAATAAATTTATCAACAAAAAAGAGGATGAGAGTAACACTGTTTATAATTTTTTTAATAATCGTATTGTTAATTGGAAGATTAGGATATGTGCAATTAATAGATGGAAAGAAATTATCAAAATTGGCATATGAACAACAAACACTAGATAGAACAATAAATCCAAAGAGAGGAACTATTTATGATACAACAGGGCAGGTTCTGGCACAAAGTAGTACTGTTGAAACAGTTACTGTGAATCCTGGAAATATTGATAAGAATGATAAAGAAAAGGTAGCAAAAAAACTTTCTGATATTTTTGAGTTAGATTATGAAAAAACTTTGAAGAAAGTTTCTAAGAGAAGTTCTATAGAAACTATTGCTAAAAAGGTTGATAAGGAAAAGACTGATGAACTTAGAAAATGGATGGAAGAGGAGAATATAACAACAGGAATAAACATTGATGAAGATACAAAAAGATATTATCCTAATAATAATTTAGCATCTCAAATTATAGGATTTTGTGGAAGTGATAATCAAGGACTTGACGGAATTGAAGCAAAATATGATAATGTGCTTTCTGGAACAAAAGGTGCAATTAAGAGACATACTGATGCAAAAGGTGGAGAAATAGGTGAAGAGGGTGAAACATATGTTGCAGCTAAAAATGGAAATGATGTTGTTCTTACGATAGATATGAATATTCAATCAATTGTAGAAAAATATTTGAAAGAAGCATGTATTGACAATAAGTGTACAGATGGTGGAAATATTGTTGTTATGAATCCACAAAATGGTGATATTTTAGCGATGGCAACATATCCGAATTATAATTTAAATGAACCATATGCAGCATATACAGATGAACTAAAAGGTATCTGGGATACAACAGATCAGGCAGAAAAGACTAAAAGCTTACAGGCTGTTTGGAGAAATAGAGCAATTACAGATACATATGAGCCTGGTTCAACGTTTAAAACTATTACTGCATCTGCATCTCTTGAGGAGGGGCTAGTTACAGATATAGATAAACAGGGACAATTCTGTTGTACAGGTGGAATTGAAGTTGCGGGAGTAAGAATAAAATGTTGGAGATATTATAGACCACATGGAGCAGAAAGTTTGAGACAGGCATTAATGAATTCGTGTAACCCAATTTTTATAGGTCTAGGTCAAAAAATGGGTGTTCACACGTATTATAGCTATTTACAGAAATTTGGTTTATTAGAGAAAACTGGAATTGATTTGCCAGGTGAGGCAGGAAGTATATTTTTAGCTGAAAATAAGGCTGGTCCTGTTGAATTAGCAACAATAAGCTTTGGCCAAAGATTTGAAATTACTCCAATTCAGTTGGTAACAGCTGTTTCTTCAATAGCAAATGGTGGAAATTTAGTCCAACCAAGAGTGGTTAAATCAATAATTGATAGTGAAACAGGTGAAAGAACAGATATTGAAACAAAAGTTAAATCGCAGACAATTTCTAAAGAAACATCGGAAAAAGTTTTAAGTATGATGGAATCTGTTGTTTCAGAAGGTACTGGTAAAAATGCTAAAGTTGCAGGTTATAGAATTGGTGGAAAGACTGGAACTTCTGAAGATGGTGTAAATACTAATAAATATGTTACTTCATTTTTAGGTGTTGCACCTATTGAAAATCCACAAGTGGTTTTGCTGGTTACTTTGTACAATCCGACTGGTGAGGGAGGACATCAAGGTGGTGGTGTTGCAGCACCTGTTGGAGGTCAAGTTTTTAGTGAGATTTTGCCTTATTTGGAAGTATCACAGGAAAATCAAGATGAGGTTGAACAGGTTGAACAAATTCAGGTTCCTAATGTTGAAGGATTAAGTATTAAAGAGGCGGAAAAAGCTACTAAAGAAGTGGGGTTGGAAATTAGTGTTCAAAATGATTCAGAAGAACTTGATAGGGAAAATACGGTTATTAAGGAACAGTCTCCAAGAGAAGGTGTTAGTGTTAATAAAGGTAGTAAAATTTTTGTGGAATTTTAAACCAATGGAACCAATGGGGACGTTCTTGAATTGAACCAATGGGGACGTTCTTAAATTGGTTGAAATTTATAAAATTTAAATATAAATCTTTATTATTAATTTTTCAACCAATTTAAGAACGTCCCCATTGGTTCCCATTGGTTCAATTCAAAAACGTCCCTATTGGTTCCATTGGTTCAAAAATATTAGTACAAAATTCTCAAAAAACTCTATACAAAAAGCAAAAATAGTTATATAATGTAACCAAAATTATGAGCAAAAATTTGGTCATAAAACATATTAAAATGAAGGGATGATTCTAAATGGAATTAAAAAAAATATTAGTAGGATTAGAAGGGATTAAAGCAAAAGGAAATGTAGACTTAGAGATTAACGGAATTGAGAAAAATTCAAAAGAAGTAAAAGAAGGATATATGTTTATTGCAATAAAAGGCTTTTCAGTTGATGGACATAAATTTATAGCAGGTGCAATTGAAAATGGTGCAACAGCAGTAATGGTAGAAGAAGGATGTGATTTAAAATCATTAAATATACCAGAAAATGTAACTATTTTAATGGTGCCTGATACAAGGAAAGCATTAGCAATATGTTCATCAAACTTTTATGGTAATCCATCAGCACAATTAAAATTGATTGGTGTTACTGGAACAAAGGGAAAAACAACAACAACATTTATGATTAAAGAAATATTAGAAAAAGCAGGTAAAAAAGTTGGACTAATAGGAACAATTGCAACATATATAAATGGTAAGAGAATAAAAGATAGTGATAGAACAACACCAGAAAGTTTGGAGTTACAACAAACTTTTAGACAAATGGTAGACGAAGGTGTAGAAGTTTGTGTAATGGAAGTATCTTCACAAAGTCTAAAATTGCACAGAGTTGATGGATGTCAATTTGATATAGTTTTATTTACAAATTTTTCAGAAGATCATATAAGTGAAAAAGAACATCCAACTATGGAAGATTACTTTAATTCAAAATTAAAGTTATTTGAAATGTGCAAAACAGGAATAGTTAATGCAGATGATTTACATGCTGCAAAAATACCAAGATTATTCCCAGAAAGCAATATTGTAACATATGGTATTGATAATTTTGCAAATGTTTTAGCAAAAGATATAACAATTACAAATTCATATGTTGATTTCAAAGTAAAAATAACAGACAGAAATGAAAGAGTAAAAACAGGAATACCAGGGAGATTCAGTGTTTACAATTCATTAGCTGCTATTTGTGTAGCACAAAAATTTGGAATCGATCCAGAAGTTATAAAAGAAGCTTTAGCTGAGGTTAGAGTACCAGGAAGATCAGAATTAGTGGATAATAAATTAGAATTAACTATAATGATAGACTATGCTCATTCTCCAGAAAGTTTGCAAAATATTTTGCAAGCAGCTAAGAGCTATACTCGTGGAAGAGTTATTTCTGTATTTGGTTGCGGTGGAGACAGAGACTCTGGTAAAAGACCAATAATGGGTGAAATATCAGGGAAAATTGCTGATTACACAATAGTTACATCAGATAACCCAAGAACAGAAGATCCAAAAAAAATTGTTGATCAAATTGAAGAGGGTATTAAAAAGACAAAAGGTAAATATGAGGTTGTTGTTGATAGAGTTGAGGCTATTGAACATGCTATCAAGATGGCAAATAAAAGAGATATCATTATTTTAGCTGGTAAGGGACATGAGCCTTATCAAGAAATAAATGGTGTTAAACATCCTTTTGATGAGAGAATTATAGTAAGAGATATTATAGAAAAAATGGGAAAATAGTAATAAAAAAATACAACAAAAGATATAAAAGGAAAGGTTGATTAAATTGGATTTGGAAATAAAAGTATTGCTGGCAACATTTGTTATTTCAGTAATTTGTGGATTAATAACAATACCAATATTAAAAAAATTAAAAGTAGGTCAAATAGAAAGAGATGATGGACCTGCATCACATTTAAAGAAACAGGGAACTCCTACAATGGGAGGAATTATAATGATAATTGCAATAATTATTGCAGTTACAGGTACATATATATTTTTACATTTAACAGGAAATGAAGAAGTAGCGAAAAAATTGTTACCAATGTTATTAATAACAATAGGATATGGATTGATAGGTTTTATAGATGACTTTAAAAAATTAGTTTTAAAAAATACAGAAGGTTTAAAACCAAGTTATAAAATGTTAGGACTTTTAATTATAGCTGTTGCATATGTTTTATTCTTAATATATGGTTTTAAAATAGGAACAGAAACATATATTCCAATTTGGAAAATGTATATAAATATTCCAGAAATTTTATATATTCCTTTGGCAATTATAGTTATATTAGGAACAACAAATGCAGTAAATCTTACAGATGGAATTGATGGGTTATCTTCAAGTGTTTCTGCAATAATTATAACAGCACTAACAGTTATAGGAATAAGTAATCAAGTATATGAAGTATCAATATTTGGAAGTGTTGTAATTGGTGCAACATTAGGATTTTTAATGTTCAACTTACATCCAGCAAAAGTATTTATGGGAGATACAGGTTCTTTAATGCTTGGTGGAGTGATATCAGGATTAGCATTATATTTAAAAATGCCATTATTATTACTTGTTATAGCAATAATACCTGTTTTAGAAACATTATCAGTTATAATACAAGTTGCATATTTTAAAAAGACTGGAAATAGAATATTTAAAATGGCACCTTTACATCATCATTTTGAGTTATCAGGTTGGAAAGAAAATAAAGTTGTAGTTGTATTTTCTTTGATAACTTTAGTTGTATGCTTTATAGGGCTAAAAATAGTGTAGTAGGAGGATTATAAATGGCAAAAAGAAAAAAAGAAAAAAGTTTTTCAAGCTTTTTGAATAATCCGTTTGATTTTACATTAGTAATAACAATTTTGCTATTACTAGGAATAGGCTTAGTTATGGTGTTATCAGCAAGTTCACCATCAGCACTTTCAGAAAGTGGAAATAGTTATGCTTATTTTTCAAAACAATTATTGTTTGCTATTTTAGGAATAATTGCTATGGCTTTTATTTCTAAAATAGATTATAGATTTTATCAAAAATTCTACAAACATGCTTGGTGGATATCAATAATATTATTAGCTATTGTTATGTCACCATTGGGAAAAGAAGTAAATGGTGCAAAAAGATGGATTTACCTAACAGAAACATTTTCATTTCAACCATCAGAAATGGTCAAATTCTTAATGATTATTTTTTATGCTGGACTTTTAGTTAAAGATAGAGATGAACTTCCTTTGTATTGGAAGGGATTAGTAAAACATATGTTATATCTTGTACCAATAATAGGCCTTTTACTATTAGAACCACATATGAGTGCATCTATGGTTATAATAGGAATTGTTTGTGTAATGATGATAGTGGCTGGCTGTAAGTTTAAACACTTTGCATTAACAGGAATTGGAGTTGGAATTCCTGGATTAGCAGCTCTTATAGCTTTAGAACCATATAGGTTAAAAAGGTTTGTAACATTTATGAATCCATGGCAAGATATTACAGGTGATGGATGGCAAGTTGTTCAAAGTTTATATGCTATAGGTTCAGGGGGATTATTTGGAGTTGGACTAGGCGATAGTAAACAAAAATATTTATATATACCAGAGCCACACAATGACTTTATTTTCTCAATATTAGCTGAGGAACTTGGTTTTGTGGGATGTGCAGTTGTGTTAATTTTATTTGCTGTATTTATTTGGAGAGGTGTATTAATTGCAATGAAGGCTCCTGATATGTTTGGTAGTTTAATTGCTATTGGTATTACTGCTTTGGTTACTATACAGGTTATTATAAATGTTGCGGTTGTTACATCTTCAATGCCTGCAACAGGTATGCCTTTACCTTTCTTTAGTTATCGGTGGTACGGCGTTGTTTATTTTGTTGTGCGAGATGGGGGTTTTGCTTAATATTTCGCGTGCTGGTGCAAAAAATTAAAAATTCAGGATTAAGGGACACTATCCAAAATCCCTATTTAAATTTTTATAGTCCTGCTAACGGTAAATATTTTTATTTTTAACTCAAGCCTTCCCACTGATACTGTAACAATGCTAACGCATTTAACAGTATTCAGCGGTCCCCACGAAGCTTTCGCATAAAATAAAAATGTTTACCTTGCGCGGATATAAAATTAAGTATTCGGGATTTTGTGTGGTGAACCCTTAATTCCGGTTTTTTACAGGAGGATAAAATGAGAGTTATTATTGCTGCAGCAGGTACAGGAGGACATATAAATCCTGGCCTTGCAATTGCAAATAAAATAAAAGAAGAAGAAAAAGATTCAAAAATAATTTTTGTTGGAACAACAAGAGGCTTAGAAAATGATTTGGTTCCAAGAGCAGGTTATGAATTAAAAACAATTGATGCCTATGGTTTAAGTAAAAAGATTTCAATTGAAAATATTAAAAAAATGTATAAGACATTTAAAGGTCTTGGTGAGGCTAAAAGAATAATTAAGGAATTTAAACCTGATATTGTAATTGGAACTGGTGGATATATTTGTGGAGCAACAATTTCTGCTGCACATAGTTTAGGGATTCCAACATTGTTACATGAAAGCAATGCATTTCCTGGAAAGGCAGTAAAAATGCTTGCCAAGAAAACTGATACAATATTAGTCTCTTTTGAAGATGCTAAGGCAAGAATCAAAAATGCAAAAAATATTGTGTGTACAGGTACTCCAGTAAAAATTGTAAAAAAAGATTATGGAATAAATGAAAAATTAGAAATAATCAAAAAAGCAGGGCTTAATGAAACGAAGACAATTGTTTTAATATTTGGTGGAAGCCAAGGTGCTCAAAAAATTAATGAGGCAATTTTAGATATTTTGAAAAATAAATTAAATAAAGATTATCAAATTATGTGGGCAACTGGTCCAAAACAATATGATATTATTAAGGAAAAACTATTAGACAAAAACATTAATATTAATAATATAGAGAATGCTAAAATTGTTCCATATATTTACAATATGGAAGAAATTATGAATGTTTCTAATTTGATTGTTGCAAGAAGCGGTGCAATGACAATTACGGAGATTTCTAATTTAGGTAAACCATCAATTTTGATTCCATTACCAAATGTTAGTGGTGACCATCAATTTCATAATGCAAAGGTTTTGGAAAATGTTGGAGCAGCAAAGATTATTTTAAATGATGAATTAAATGGTGAAATTTTGAACAAACAAATTGAAGAAATAGTTTTAGATAAAAATATAGAAATACAAATGTCAAAAAATGCTCTTAAAGTCTCTACTTATGATGTAGAAGATAAGATTTATAAAGAAGTTTTAAAATTAGTGAAAAAATAATTTATATAGGGAGAACGAAAAATGTATAAAAATATTAAATCTAAAATTATACTAATTTCTGTATTAATAGGATTAATACTTATAGGG
Source organism: uncultured Clostridium sp. (assembly GCA_945865665.1). Classification (GTDB taxonomy): domain Bacteria; phylum Bacillota; class Clostridia; order TANB77; family CAG-508; genus CAG-269. The sequence continues at coordinate 109,734 of CAMBEE010000003.1, forward strand.
GCTTTAGGATTTATATATATAAATTCTTTAGCTCAAATTCCACAAGTTATAGATGGACAAGATGCCAATATATTGGTACAAGCAAAAAAAACGGTTGCTATAATAATTACTATTTATGTAGTTTCAGCAATAGCAATTTCAATATATTTATCAAAATTTGTAATTTGTCCAAAAAATAAATATATAAAAGGTGACGAAAGAGCTGAATTAAAGGACAAGCTTAATGAAGTTTCTTCTAGAAAAAATCAAATAGAAACAATTTTGTTACATATGACAGATGGAATCATAGCATTTAATATAAAAGGTGAAATTATATTAATAAATCCCGCGGCCAAGAAATTTTTAAGTATTAGTCCAGAGGATAATACATTTGATGACATATTTGGAAAATTTAAATTAGATATTAATACTGAAAAAGTAATTTATTTGGATAGCTGGACATCTACAGAACAAAGAATTCAAGTTGATGACCAATATGTTAAAGTTTTATTTGCACCATTTAAGAATGAGGAAGAAAGACCAGATGGGGTAATTGCCGTGATTCAAGATATTACAGAACATGTTAAATTGGATAATATGCAAAAAGAATTAGTTGCGGATGTATCACATGAATTGAAAACACCAATAACATCAATAATGGGATATGCTGATACACTATTAGAAGGTGGATATGATGACGAAACTCAAACTAAATTTTTAAATGTAATTGCTTCAGAATCTAGAAGAATGGCACGTTTGGTAACAGATTTATTAACTCTTTCTAGATATGATAGTAATAAAAAGAAAACGAAAAAAGAAACATTTGATTTAGGAGAACTAGTTAAAATGTGCCAGGAAAAATTGGCAATTGAAATAAAGAAAAAAGGACATAAGGTAAATTCATTTGTTACAGCAGATGTTCCACCAGTTTATGCTGATAAAGATGATATAGAACGTGTAGTTTTAAACATCTTAACAAATAGTATTAAATATACACCAGATAATGGTGAAATAAAAATTTATGTTGGTTTTGTTTACAATGATGCTTATATTAAGATATTTGATAATGGTATAGGTATTCCAGAAGATGATTTATCTAGAATTTTTGAAAGATTTTATAGAGTTGATAAAGCACGTACTAGAGAAATGGGTGGTACTGGTTTAGGGCTTTCTATTGCTAAAGAAATTTTGGATAAAAATGGTGGAAGTATTGATATTAAAAGTAAAGTTGGAGAGGGTACAGAAGTTGTTATTCGTATTCCAACTAAACAATAAAAACAAAGTACAAGAGAGATTATTTTTCTTGTACTTTGTTTGTTATATAAAAATTTTCCTTACTTAACTGAAATATTTTTATGTAATTGTCAAAAAATGTCGAAATATTTTTATTGACACACAAATATTGATGGTGTATAATGATAGCACAAAATTGAAAAAGTAATACTGATAATATCATATTTTTGTTTTAGTATTATGAAAATAGATTTTGAATATATAGGGAAGGAGGAGTAGAAATGGTAGATAATGAAATAAAAGAAATGTTATTGGATTTAAAGAAAAATCAAGAAGAGAGAGACAAAATATTATTTGACTTAAAAAAAGGACAAGAAGAGAGAGATAAAATATTATTTGACTTAAAAAAAGGACAAGAAGAGAGAGATAAAATATTATTTGACTTAAAAAAAGGACAAGAAGAGAGAGACAAAATATTATTTGATTTAAAGAAGGGTCAAGAAGAATTATTTAGAGGTCAAGAAAATTTATTTAAGGGTCAAGAAGAATTATTTAGAGGTCAAGAAAAATTATTTAAGGGTCAAGAAGAACTATTTAGAGGTCAAAAACAATTATTTGATGGTCAAGAAAAACTAATAAACAGAGTTGACAAAATTGAGGAAAGACAACAAAATATGGATAACAGGTTAGACAAAATTGAAGAAAAACAGCAAAACATGGATAATAAGATAGACAAAATAAGTCAATCAGTAGCGGTAATAGAAAACGACCATGGAGAAAAACTGCAAGTTTTATTAGATGTAGTCACAGGACATATAAAACAATTTGATTCAGAAAATAGCAAGATAGAAAAATGCGAAGAAAGATTAGATGATCATGATAACAAAATCTATGCTTTAAATTCAGTAGTTCAAGCGTATTAATTTTAAAGTAATACCCTATTGAACATCAAAATTCAATAGGGTATATAATTATTATATCACAAATGCAAATTACATTTTACTCAATATATATAAAGTCAATGCAAATCACATTTATTAAATTTTATAAATATTATTTAACAACAACATTATAAATTTTATTTTTAACATAAATCTCTTTAACAATGGTTTTACCATCCAATTTAGAATCAATAGCATTATGAACTTTTTCTTTAACAGAGGATTCATCTTCATCAACAGAAATAGTTATAGTTGCCTTTAATTTTCCATTAAATTGAATAGGTAATGTAATTTCATCATCAACAGTTTTTTCTTCATCATATTCTGGCCAAGAGTATGTAGAAATATCAGCTTCAAAACCAGCAATTTTATTAAGTTCTTCAGTGATGTGTGGTGCAAATGGGTTTAATAAAGTTAAGAATGTTTTGAATTCAGCTTTATTAATTTTACCAATTTTGTAAAATTCGTTAACCATTGTCATAAATGTAGATACAGAAGTATTAAATTTCATATCCTCAATATCTTGTGAAACTTTTTTAATTGCTTTATGCATCATTTTTTCAGCTTCTGGTGAATATGAATCGCCATCAACTAACATATTTTGCATATTCCAAACTCTGTCTAAGAATTTACCACATCCACGGATACTTTCCATAGACCAAGCTGCAACTTGGTCAAATGGCCCCATGAACATTTCATAAACTCTGAAAGTATCTGCACCAAATTCATTTACTATATCATCTGGGTTAATAACGTTTCCTTTAGATTTAGACATTTTTTCACCATTTGTTCCCAAAATCATTCCATGAGAAGTACGTTTTTGATATGGTTCTTTTGTAGGAACAACACCAATATCATATAAGAATTTATGCCAAAATCTTGAATATAATAAGTGTAAAGTTGTATGTTCCATACCGCCATTGTACCAGTCAACAGGTGACCAATATTCTAGGGCTTCTTTTGACGCAAGTTCTTTATCATTATGTGGGTCCATATATCTTAAGAAATACCAAGAAGAACCAGCCCATTGAGGCATTGTATCTGTCTCTCTTTTTGCAGGTTTACCACAATGAGGACAAGTTGTATTAATCCAGTCTGTTTGCTTTGCTAAAGGTGATTCTCCATTTTCTCCAGGTGTAAATTCTTCAACTTCTGGTAATTTTAAAGGTAAGTCTTTTTCGTCAAGTGGAACCCAACCGCAGTCTTCACAATAAACCATTGGAATAGGTTCACCCCAATATCTTTGACGAGAAAATACCCAGTCACGCAATTTGTAATTAACTTTTTTAGTACCAATATGATTATTTTCTAAGTATTTTATAACAGCCTTTTTAGCTTCAGCAACTTCTAAACCATTTAAGAAATCAGAATTGATAAGTTTACCTGTTGCAACATCTGTAAATGCCTCTTTTGATAAATCGACATTTTCACCATCAACAACTTGAACAATTGGTAAATTGAATTTTTTAGCAAATTCATAATCACGAGTATCATGAGCAGGAACAGCCATTATTGCACCAGTACCATAAGTTATTAAAACATAATCAGAAATCCAAATTGGAATTTCTTTATTTGTTAATGGATTAATAGCTGTAATACCTTTAATTTCAACACCAGTTTTTTCTTTATTTAATTCAGAACGCTCAAATGCTGATTTTAAACTTGCTTGTTTTTGATATTCTTGAACTTCATCTAAGTTTTCAATTTTATTTTCTAACTCTTTTAAAATAGGATGTTCTGGTGAGATAACCATATAGGTTGCCCCAAATAAAGTGTCAGGTCTTGTTGTGTAAACAGTTAAATTTTTATCCATATTAGTAATTTTAAAATTAACTTCTGCACCCTCTGATCTACCAATCCAATTTTTTTGTTGAACTTTGATTTTCTCTAAGAAATCAACATCGTCTAAATCATCTATTAATTTTTGAGCATAATCAGTAATTTTTAGCATCCATTCAGATTTTTCTTTTTGTACAACAGGGCTTCCACATCTTTCACAAACACCGTTAACAACTTCTTCATTTGCTAAACCAACTTTACAACCTGTACAGAAGTTGATAGGCATTGTTGTTTTATATGCTAGACCGTGTTTATATAGTTGAATGAAAATCCATTGTGTCCATTTATAATATTCAGGGTCTGTTGTGTCAATTTTTCTAGACCAGTCAAAAGAAAATCCTAAAGATTTTAATTGTTCTGTAAAGTGTGCTATATTTTGAGCTGTTGTTATTTTAGGATGTACATTTGTCTTTATTGCATAGTTTTCAGCAGGTAAACCAAATGCATCAAATCCTATTGGAAATAAAACATTATATCCTTGTAGCCTTCTTTTTCTTGCAATAATATCTAATGCTGTGTAACTACGAGGATGTCCAACGTGTAGACCTTGTCCTGATGGATATGGGAATTCTATTAGTCCATACCATTTTTTCATTGTATAATCATTTTTGGCATTGAATGTTCCTTCTTTGTCCCATTTTTCTTGCCACTTTTTTTCTATTTCTTTAAAATTGTAAGCCATTTTTGTGCTCCTTTCATATTATCTTTGATAAGTGCTATTATATACCAAAAATACAGATGTTTCAAGAACTTTTGCTTGAAAAAATTTTTTTATGTGTTATAATTGTTACAGTTCAGTAAGAAAATTTCTTGAAATATCATTCACAGGTATTGGGAGTATTATCACTATTTAACTGTAACTATAATTTGATAAGAAGTGAAAAAATGAAAATAGATATAATAAAAGAAACAAAAGAAATATTTAGAGAATATATAAAAAATTATGATACAGAAGATGAAAAAAACAATGGAAAGATATAATGAAATTTATGAAATTGCAAAAAAATATCTAGAAGAAAAAGGATGATAAAATGAGCAAAAAATTATTAATAACAGAAAAACCATCAGTAGCAATGGAATTTGCAAAAGCATTAAAAATAACAGCACCAAGGAAAAATGGATATATAGAATCAAATGATTGGATAATAACGTGGTGTGTAGGACATTTAGTAACAATGAGTTATCCAGAAAAATATGATGAAAAACTGAAATTTTGGAGATTAGATACATTACCATTTATACCAAAAGAATGGAAATATGAAGTAATATCAAATGTTCAAAATCAATTTAATATTGTACAGGGGTTAATGCAAAGAGAAGATGTAGAAGAAATCTACAATGCAGGGGACTCTGGGCGAGAAGGAGAATATATCCAAAGGCTTGTTTTAATGATGGCACATCCAAATCCAAAAGCAAAAGTTAAAAGAGTGTGGATAGACTCACAAACAGAAGAGGAAATATTAAGGGGAATAAGAGAGGCAAAAGATTCTTCTGAATATGATAGCCTTTCAGATAGTGCATATTTAAGAGCAAAAGAAGATTATTTAATAGGAATTAATTTTTCAAGATTATTGTCAATTACACAAGGGAGAACATTAGCAAATAAAATAAATGAAGAAAAGGCCTCAATTTCAGTTGGACGTGTCATGACTTGTGTTTTGGGAATGATAGTTTCAAGAGAAAGAGAAATTAGAAATTTTGTTAAGACAAAATATTATAAAATAGTTGGAGAATTTGGTGATGAAAATTCAGCATTTAAAGCAGAATGGAAAGTAAACGAAAAATCAAAATTATTTGAATCACCATTATTATATAATGAAACAGGCTTTAAAAGTGAGCAAAAAGCAAAAGATTTTATTGTTTCATTGCAAGGAAAAAAAGCAATAATTACAGAATTAAAAAAATCAAAACAAAAAGAAAATGCCCCATTATTATTCAATTTAGCAGAAATTCAAAATGAATGTACAAAAAGGTTTAAAATAAAGCCAGAAGAGACATTAGATGTTATTCAAAATTTATATGAAAAGAAATTGGTTACATATCCAAGAACTGATGCAAGAGTACTATCAACTGCAGTTGCCAAAGAAATTTCTAAAAATTTAAATGGAATTGCCAAGGGATTTAAAGATGAAGAAATACAAGGATTTGTAAAGAAAATGGTAGAAGAAAAATATCCAACAAATAATTTGGCAAAAACAAAATATGTAAATGATAGCAAAATAACAGACCACTATGCAATAATTCCAACAGGTCAAGGATACGAAAACTATGATAAATTACCAGAATTGCAAAAGCAAATTTATAAATTGATAGTAAAAAGATTTTTAGCAATTTTTTATCCACCCGCAGAATACAGTAAAGTGCAAGTGACAGTTGATGTAGAAGGTGAAACATTTTATGCAAGTGGAAAAGTTTGTATTAACAGAGGATATTTAGAAATTGCAAAATCAACAGGGAAAAACATAGCTGAAAAATCCACGGAAGATGCACAAAATGTGGAAAAAACAGATGATACAAATTTAGAAATTTTGAAAAAATTAAAAAAAGGTCAAGAAGTTTTAGTAAAAAATTATGAAATAAAAGAAGCGGAAACATCACCACCTTCAAGATATAATTCTGGTTCAATAATTCTTGCTATGGAAAATGCAGGAAAACTTATTGAAGATGAAGAACTTCGTGAACAAATAAAAGGTGCCGGAATTGGTACAAGTGCTACTCGTGGTGGAATTATTGAAAAATTGGAAAGAATTAAGTATATAGAAATAAATAAAAAGACTCAAATTATTACTCCTACAAATAAAGGTGAGATTATTTATGATATTGTTAATTTTTCTATGCCTGATATGCTTAATCCTAAACTTACTGCTAGTTGGGAGAAGGGGTTAGATATGGTTGCTAAAAAAGAGATTGAACCACAGGTATTTATGACTAAACTTGAAAATTATATTAATTCTAAATTTAATAAATTGGTTGTTAAGATGTAAAAAATAGAGTTAAGACTGAAAATTGAAAATTTTCAGATTTGTTCGTGTTAAAGTCACGTACGCCTAATCTAAAATTTTTATAAAAAAGAAAGAAGGAGGGTTAAATAAATTTAACTCTCCCATGTTTTTGCAGTTGCTACATTGCTGTAACCTTATCACCATGTTGAGGAATTGTTTGTGTACGATTGCCGTGTACATGTACCAAACCTGTTTTAAATTTGCATTTAATACCATCTATCGGTGAAGATACACAATCAGATGGAAGTTTACCATGTTTTTTGATTACTGCCTCCTGACGTTTTGTCTCATCTTCTGTAAATAATGTTGCCTGACATTGCATGCAAACCGGATCAAGTACATTTATGCAACTGCTTGTTCTTAATGTTTTTGTTTCATTCATGTTGTTCTCTTTCTGCCCTCGATCAAATGTTGTTGAGGGACTTTTGTGCTAGTTAATAAGTTACTATAATTGTATTATACTGTAATTTACATAAAAAGTCAAATTTATATTTAACAAAATTCACAAAAACAGTTGCAAATCAGCAAAATATATGATAAAATAGCTATGCTTAAAAAAGAGTATGGCTGTTTTTAAGCATCTCTACTTAACGAAAAAGTTAGGTTGCAAAATCCATAGGGAGGTGAAAATAATGAACAAATACGAAAGTGTTATCATTGTTAATCCAAATTTAGATGAAGCTGGATTAAAGGCTTTAGAAGAAAAATTTACAGGATTAATTAATGAAAATGGAAAAGTTGAATCAGTTGAAAACATAGGTAAAAAAAGATTAGCTTATGAAATCAAAAAATTCAAAGAAGGTACATATATGATATTTAGCTTTGAAGCAAATCCAGATTCAATAAAAGAACTTGAAAGAGTTTACAGAATTACAGATGATGTAATTAAATTCATCGTTGTAAGAAAAGAAGACTAATCAAAAAAATAAAAAGTGGGACCTTAAATTAAAGTAATGAAAGGAAGAAAAGAAAATGAACAAAGTAATATTAATGGGAAGACTTACAAGAGACCCAGAAGTAAGATACACACAAACAAATAATACTCTAGTTGCTTCTTTTAGTTTAGCAGTAAATAGAAGATTTGTTAGACAAGGAGAAGAAAGACAAGCAGACTTTATTAACATAGTTGCTTGGAGCAAATTAGGAGAATTTTGTAGTAAGTACTTTAAAAAAGGTCAACAAGTTGGTATAATTGGAAGAATTCAAACAAGAACATGGGATGATGATCAAGGTGTTAAACATTATGTAACAGAAGTTGTTGCAGAAGAAGCATATTTTGCAGATAGTAAAAGAGAAGGAGATATGGGAGCTGGAACTTTTGAAAATACTTTTGGTAATACAATGCCAGGAAGTATGGGTTCTGATTTTGAAACATCATCTACAGATGATTTACCATTTTAATAGACTATGAAAGTTAAGTGCTTTCATAAGAGAGGGGGAAAATAGAAATGGCTGATAAAAAACAAAGAAGAAATAATAAAAATTATGATGAAGATTATAACCCAAAATTCAGAAAACAAAGAAAGAAAGTTTGTGTTTTATGTAGTGACAAAAATTTTGAATTAGATTACAAAAACGCTGATCAATTAAAGAAATTTGTTAATGATAAAGGTAAAATCTTACCAAGAAGAACAACAGGATGTTGTGCAAAACATCAAAGAGATATTACTACAGCAGTTAAAAGAGCTAGACATATTGCTGTATTACCATATGCTCAACAATAATAAAAATATTTATAGACTAGAAATGTTGATTTATCAATGTTTCTAGTCTTTTATAATTTTAATGTAATGCAATTTTAATGCAATTACTTAAAGGTTTAATAATTTTGTAATACTTTTTGTACTTTCCTCAACCTGTTCATTTTTAAATTGGTCGAATATAGTTGTATAAGTATTTATAGTAGTTGATATATTTTGATGTCCTAATAATTTTTGTAAAACTTCTGCTCTCATTCCACTTTCAATGCAACGAGTAGCATAAGTGTGTCTCAACATATGAATATTTACATTTCCATTTCTTATTTTAGGTTCTTTGTTGCATAATCTTTTAAAATAACAGTTAATATTAGAATTAGTCAAAATTTTACAATTTGATGCTGTGAAAATCAAATTTAATGGATTTATTTTCATATTACTTATAGAATGTTGAATATTATCTAAAAATAAATCTGTGATTGGAATTTGTCTTTCAGATGAATATGTTTTAGTAGTGTCACCCAGTATCGTTACGCCTTCTTTATTTCTTGTTATTGTTTTATTAATATTTATGGTCTTTTTTTCTAAATCAATATCATTAATTGTTAAGGCTAATACTTCACCAATCCTCATTCCAGAAAACATCAAAATATAAAAAATGTCTTTATAAATATTTTCATCAAATCTTTTTAATAATATTTTTTGTTCTTCTATTGAAAAAGATTCTACTTTTTTGTCTTTCTTATTTGAACGAGGTATAATAACATTATCTAATGGATTTTTATAAATATAATCCCTTTTTAAGGCTTCTTTAAAAATTAATTTTAAAGTTATAGTGATTTTTTCAATATAAGAATTTGAATAGTCAGTAAGCGTATTAAAAAAATCTTGTATATTTCTATAATTTATTTTTTGAATATTCATATTACCAATAGAACTGTCTTTTATTTTTGTTAATGAATAATTTAAAGACCTAAAAGATGTCTCTTTTATTATGTTAGTTTGCAATTTAGTATTTAATAACTCATTGCCTAGTTCATAAACTGTAATTTGTACTTTATCACAGGATATTCCTTTTTTTACATCATTTAATTTAGATATCAGTTTGTTATTAACTTCTTTTCGTGTTTTTCCATATACAGTTTTTCTTTTTATACCATCTGTATATTGACCAACCCATCTATTCAATTTTTCAGAAAAGTAAATAGAACCTTCTCCATTTCCTCTTTTTCCCACAATAAACATACCTCCTTAAACAAATTTTCGGTACTTGTTTAAAAGGCATTATTGATATATAATATAAACAATAAGCTACTTAAACAAGTAGTATACGAGATAGATAATGTAAAACTTTGGCGAGGGATACATTATCTATTAAATTTTAAAATATTACTAAAAAATTACATTTATTTAACAATTTGTTAACATTTTTAATAAAAAACTTGCATTTTTTTAAAAAAAGTGTATAATATATCTAATAAGAGTAATTCGTTCGCCGAGTTAATTACGGGTCGACAGCTTGTCTGTTGGCAGTACACATAGATGTATGGGATAACGTAATCGGGAGGATTACTCTTTAATTATGCTGTTAAATTGATTAACATTGGAAAGCTATTAAACCATTCTATTGGTGGATAAAATTTAATACCATAACCAATAATTAAGCCTTTATAGTTCCAAATGTTTGATTTTAATTTTAAAACATATTCCCATTCTTGTTTTGTATTGTATTTAATAGCTTGTGCAAAAGAACTACAACAAACATCTGCTAATTGTAATAAATTTCTTTCTCTATTATCTATAAATTTGATGTCATTAATACATTTAATAGCAATATGATGATATGACCTTTTATTCATTAATTCTGTTTTTAAATGTTGCGTTTTTTCTTTACTATTTTCATTTCTTGTACTTATAAATATATTACATTTTCCTTTATTGTTAGACACATAATAAGAAACTCTTTCTATTAAATAACTCATAAAATATGGATATAAATCTTTTGATTTTAATTTATTTATTTCATAAGTATTTATAGCAACATGAATTATTTTAAAGTTTTCAGCTATTAAATCATATATTATTTGAATTTTTTTATCATATTTTAATATTTTATTCCAGTGTAACTGGTCTTTTCTATTCATATTCATAGCTTCTTTTATTGATACTATTTTGTTAGATAATGTTAAATCATATTCTTTTGGAACTATTATTGCTGTTAGTATAAACCATTCACTACCTCTTTTTATTCCTTCATCTCCGACTTTCATCTATATAAACATTATATTCTTTATTTGTTTCCATCATTTCTTTCTCCTTAATTCAACAACTTTACCAATAATTCTAACAGGTAATGATTTAATCTGTTCGTTAGTATAAAACATAGGTTGATATTCAGAATTAAGAGGTTGGAGAATAATACCATTTTCATTTTTTAGAACTTTTTTGAAAGTACCATCTGACCCATTGACCATAACACAACATTCATCTCCACTTTCGCAGTCATCAGTTTTTTCTAATATAATTGTATCTCCATCTAAATAGTCAGGATACATAGAATTACCTTTTATCTTAAGCCCAAAGTATTGTTTATCTCCCTTTAACATATCAGCTGAAATTTCTTCTGTATCAATAATATCTTCAATACATTCCATTGGTATTCCTGCTGGGATAGTACCATATACAAATACTACGGCTGAATTAGAATTAGTTTTTATTTTTTCTTCATTCATTTGAAATTCTTGGTCTGGATTTAATAATTTAAGTAAATCATCAATACTCATGAACATAGCTTTTGCTATTTCAACCGCAGCATCTGTTGTCACAGAATATGGCTTACCGTGTTTTAGGATTATATATTTTTTCTAATGTATTTATATATGAAGGACTTAAAGAAGTTCGACTTGCAAATGCCCTTTGAGATAATTTGTTTTTTATTCTATATTCTTTTATAATTTCTCCAATATACATATTTTTCAACACCTTTCAGTAAATATATTGTACAATACATTGTGCAAAAAATCAATAGTTTTAAAAAAAATTAAAAAATTTGCACAAAATAGTTGACAAAGAAAAATAAAGGTGTATAATGTATTCACAAAGCACAAAATATTGTGCAAAAAAGAAATGAGGTGAAACAATGAAAAATAAACTAAAAGAATATAGAGAAAAAGCAAATTTAACACAAGAAGAATTAGCTAAAAAATCAGAAGTATCAAGGAATACAATATCTTCAATAGAAACACAAGCAAACTCAAATGTGACTTATGAAATTATGGAAAAAATTGCAAATGCATTAAACAAAAAAGTTGCAACTATTTTTTTTAACTAATAAGCACAATATATTGTGCAAAAGACAAAAAAATAAAACAAACTAAATAATAAGGAGGCGAGATAATGGAAGAAAAAGTAATTGAATTATTAAACAGTATAAATCAAAATTTAGAAGATTTAAAGAAAAAAGAAAATTTACCAAAGCTAATTTATGCAAAAGATATAGCAGACAATTATCAAGTTAATAGAAATAAAGCAACAGAGTTTTGTAAAAAATATGGAACAAATTTTGGAGGATATTGCATAGAAATAGAAAAATTTAAAGAAATATTACAAACAAAAGGAACTGAAATATTTTAGAAAGAAGGTGAAACAATGCCAGAAAAATGAAGAGACATTGAGAATTATGAAGGATTGTATCAAATAAGCAATTATGGAAGAATAAGGAGTTTTCCAAGAAAAGGGACAAGTTCTTATTTAAGAATTTTAAAACCTAGAAAAAACAAAGGGTATTTACAGATAGGATTACACAAGAATAAAAAAGAAAAGAAATTTTTTATCCATCAATTAGTTGCCAAAGCATTTATAAGAAATCTAGAGAACAAGTCACAAGTAAATCACATAGATGGTAATAAAGAAAATAACAAGGTAGATAATTTAGAATGGTGTAACAATTCCGAAAATCAAATACATGCTTATAAAATAGGATTAAAAAAGAGAAGGTCGTTTGAGGTTATTCAATACACTTTAGACATGAAGAGAGTAAAGAAATGGAATTGTGTATCAGAAATAGAAAAATCAACAGGTTTTCATTATCAAAATATTTCAGCTTGTTGTAAAAATAAACAAAAAACAGCATATCGGATATATATGGAAATATGAAAAGGAGGAAAACAAATGAAAAGAAATTGGAAGAATTTTAAATTAGATCCAAACAAAGTTTATATGAGAATAGGACAAGCAACAGTATGTGTTTTATTCAATTTATTATTATCAGTATTTTTTTACTGGGCGTTCTTACAAGGAATGACTTATTAGGAGGGAAAAGAAATGATGAAAAATAAAAATAAAGAACTATCGCAAAAAGATAATCCTTTTAAATATTTTTGGAAATTAACATTGATTGCATTATTCTTTATTGGAATCAGTATTGTTTTTCTTACATATATCATCAGAGTTCTTCTTAGAATTTGAAATTTTAGTAAAAACAAAATGAATATACAGAATAAGAGTGATAATACCAAATGCAAATACAAATAAAAGTAACAGTGTCATAAAAGCATCAAACCAAGAAATATTCATAATAATAACCTCACTTTCGAGGGTATTATACAATAATTTACAAAATTATACAAGAAAGGAGTTGAAAGAGATGTTTAGAAAAACAAAAGAATTACAAAGCTTAGTAAATGCAAGTAGAAAAAATCTAAAAGATGCAGAAAGAAAAGTAGAAGACAGAAACATATTAATAGCAGACTTGCAAAAACAAAATAAAGAATTAACAAACGAAAATTTAGCAGTACACGAAGAAAATAAAGATTTAAGATTTGAAAATGATGAGCAAAAAGAATTGATAGACAGAATAACAAAAATAGCAACAGCAAATTCATACAACAATGAAAAAGCTATTTTAGGTAAAATAAAAGAACTAATTTCAGACTACCAATCACAAAATTAGTTCGAGTATAAATTACATATTAAAGCTACTCTACTATTAGTATAACACTAATTTGTAGAGTTGTCAAAGGAGAATAAAAATGGAAACATTAGAACAATTAGAACACAGATATTTTTTATTAGAAATGCAAGACAAATGGGACAGCGAAGATTATAAATATGCAAATGAATTAAAAGAAAAAATAAAAAAATTGAAGGGAGAAAATTAGATGATTAAAGATTTAATAGAAGTAAAACAGTTGCCTGTAATAGAAGAACAGCTAAGAAGTGTAAGTATAGTTATAGAAGAAAGAGTAAAAAATGCAACTAATCTAGTATGCACAGAAGAATCAGTAAAGACAATAAAAGAAATAAGAGCAGAATTGAATAAAGATTATAAAGAATTTGAAACAAAAAGAAAATTAGTGAAAGAGCAAGTATTAAAACCTTACAACGATTTTGAGAATGTTTATAAAGAATGCATATCTGATAAATTTAGAAATGCAGACTTAATCTTAAAAGGAAAAATAGACAATATTGAAAATGAATTAAAAGCAAAAAAAGAACAAGAAGTAAAAGATTATTTTGAAGAATATAAAACAGCTAATAATATTGATTTTATTACATATGGACAAGCAAGAATAAATGTAACATTATCAGCAAGTATGAAAAGTTTAAAAGAACAAGCAAAACAATTTATAGATAAAGTAATGGATGATTTAAAACTAATTGAAACACAAGAGTATAAAACAGAAATATTAGTTGAATATAAACAAACATTAAATGTATCACAAGCAATAACAAGTGTGACAAATAGATTTAAGGCTATTGAAGAAGAAAAGAAAAGAAAAGAACAAAAAGTAATACATATTGAAATGAACGAAAATCATGAAATAACTCAAAAAAGTTATGAACAATTAGAAAATGTATTTAATAAACCATTAGAACAACCAAAAGAAGAGAATGAAGAAATATTAACATTAAAATTTACAGTAAGAGGAACAAGAACAAAATTAAGAGAATTAAAACAATTTTTAGAAAGTGGGGGTTACGATTATGAGTAATGAAGTACAAAAAAATAATGAATTAATGGTCAAATTTGATATTGACGGAAATGAAATAAAATTAACACCAAGTATAGTGCAAGAGTATATAGTAGGAACAGATGCAAAAATAACAAATCAAGAATTTAAATTATTTACAGAACTTTGTAAAGTTAGAAAATTAAATCCATTTTTAAGGGAAGCATATTTAATTAAATATAAAGCAGGAGTACCAGCGCAATTAGTTGTAGGAAAAGACGCAATATTAAAAAGAGCAGTACTCAATCCAAATTATGACGGAATGGAAAGTGGAATCATAGTCCAAAAAGAAGATGGAAGTGTAGAAGAAAGACAAGGAACATTTAGATTAGGAAATGAACAACTTGTAGGTGGTTGGGCTAGGGTATTTAGAAAAGACTGGACACATCCTACATATTCAAGTGTAAGTTTTAATGAGGTAGCACAAAAAACAGGACAAGGACAATTAAATTCAAACTGGGGAAGCAAAGGAGCAACAATGGTCGAGAAAGTTGCAAAAGTAAGAGCATTAAGAGAAACATTTGTTGAAGATTTAGCAGGAATGTATGAAGCAGAAGAAATGCAACAAGAAATTCCACAACAAGAGCCTATTGAGGTACAAGCTGAAATAGAAGAACAAACAGAAAATACAAAAGAGGTATCAATGAATGAACTATAAAATTATATCAAGTTGTAGCACAGGAAATGCAACAATAATAAAAGACATAATTTTAATAGATTGTGGAGTTACATTTAAGAAATTAGAAAAATATTATAAGAAATTAAAAATAGTACTTCTTACACACATACATTCGGATCATTTCAAAAAAGAAACAATTAAGAAATTAGCACAAGAAAGACCAACTTTAAGATTTGCTTGTTGTGAATGGTTATTAAAACCACTTTTAGAATGTGGAGTTGAAAGAAAAAATATAGATGTACTTCAAATTGGCACTAAATACGATTATAGGCTATTTAAAATAGTACCAATTAAATTATATCATGATGTACCACAATGTGGTTATAGAGTACTATTTAACGATTATAAAGTAATTTATATGACAGATACAAAAACAGTTGAAGGAATAAGTGCTAAAAATTATGATTTGTATCTTGTTGAAGGTAATTACGATGAAGATGAGATAGAAGAAAGAATAAAAGAAAAACAACAAGACTGCAAATATGTATATGAATTTAGAGCAAAAGATAGTCATTTAAGTAAACAACAAGCAAGTGAATTTTTATTGAATAATATGGGAGAAAATTCAGAGTATGTTTTAATGCATCAACATGTAGAGAGGTAATTATGATAGGAACAAGTAATAAAATAATAACTTATTTACTAGAACAAGCAAAAGATAAACAGTTTGAAATAAAAGAATATAGACAAAAAAGAAGTTTAGACAGTAATGCTTATTGCTGGGTACTATGCGACAAAATAGCAAAAGAATTAAGCAAAGATGGAACAATTATAACAAAAGAAAAGATATATCAAGATGGAATACTACAAATTGGAACATTTGAACCAATGATAATTGAAGAAAAAGCATTTGAGAACTTTAAGAGAATATGGCAAAAGCAAGGACTAGGATTTTTAGTACAAGAAGTAAGCAGAAAAGATAAATGTGTAAAAGTACATTGCTACTATGGAAGTTCAACTTACAATAGCAAAGAAATGAGTTTGCTAATAAATTTATTAGTTGAACTAGCAAAAAGTTTGAATATAGAAACAAAATCAGATGCAGAAATAAATAGTTTATTAGAAAGCTGGGGTAAAAATGAGCAAAAGAAGTAAAGCTTGTGAAATATCACAGAAAGTAAAAGAAATAGTATGGAACAGAGATAATCATAAATGTATTTATTGTGAAAGATATGTTCCAAAAACTTGTGCAAATGCACATTTTATAAAAAGAAGTCAACGGAGGATTAGGCATAGAAGAAAATATAGTTACATTATGTCCAGAATGCCATTATCAAGAAGATTTTGGACAAGATACTAAATTATACGAAGATTACATAGAAAACTATTTAAAAGGCATTTATGGAACAAATTGGAACAAAGAAAAAATGATTTATAAAAAGTATTAGATTAGACAACAGGGATAAGGCTACAAAGGTTTTATCCCTATTTTACGAAAGGAAAACAATATGGCAAAGGATAGTTTTATATTATATCTAGAACAAAAGCAAATATTTGAAATGCTAACAGATGAAGAAGCAGGGCAACTTATAAAAGCAATATTTGAATATGAAGACACTGGACAAACAGTAACATTAGATAGGTCATTGCAAATAGCATTTTTACCAATAAAAAATGTTCTGGATAGAAACAAAGAAAAATATGAAAAAGTAGTTGAAAGAAATAAAAAAAACATTGAAAAAAGATGGAATAAAGAAGATACCAAAAATACCACTGGTAAAAATGGTATACCAAAAAATACCAAAAATACCGATAATGATAATGAACATGATAATGATAATGATAATGAACATGATAATGATAAAAAAGAAAAAAACAAAAAAAGAAAAACATTTGATGATGTATTTTCCGAAAATCATTTTTCCAACGACCTAGAAAATACTATTAAAGACTTTATAGATATGCGAAAGACAATAAAAAAGCCAATGACTACTAAAGCCTTAGAGTTGTTGATTAGAAACTTGAAAAAGTTGACGAACTTAGAGGACGAACAGATTGCAATATTAAATCAATCTATTGAACATGGTTGGCAAACAGTATATCCATTAAAACAATTTAAAAATAATTCTAGTAATGGAAATATAAATGATTTTAAAGATTTAATGGAGGAGGCACAAAATGAACAGGCAGGAAACTATACAAGTAATAACACTTTTGGCTGGTAATTATAACAGTATAGCAGAAAAGGATAAAACCCAAAAACAATTAATGATAAATACATGGTTAGAATGTTTAGGAGATTTAGATTATAGATTAGTACTAGAATCGGTAAAAAAGACAATGATAACAAGCCCATATCCTCCAACAATTGCAGATATAAGAAAAAATGCAATAGAAATGATAAAACCAACAACTAGCAAAACGGCAATAGAGGCATGGAATGAAGCTTATTCAATGATTTGCAAAGGAACTTACATGGAGGAAGAAGAATTTGAAAAAGCGAGTCCAGAAGTTAAAAAATTTTTTGGAAATGTAAGGCAAGTCAGAGAACTAGCACAAACAAATACAGATGTAGTAAATAGTGTTACAAAAGGTCAATTTTTAAAGCAGTATGAAGTAATAGTCAACAGAGAAAAGGAACAAAAGCTATTACCTCAAAGTATGCAAGATTTTACAAAGAAATTAGCAGAAAGAATGGATATAAAACAGATAGGAGAGTGATAAACAAATGATTACAACAGAAACAAGGCAAATGAGTTTTAATGATATACAAGATAAAACAAAAATAAGATATATACAAATCTTAAATAGATTAGACAAGCCTAAAACAGCAAAGGAATTAGCAGTAGAATTATTTGATTTAGGATTTATACCAAGCACAGAAAGAAATTATACAGCACCAAGGCTAACAGAATTAGAAAAAATGAGATATGTAAAAGCAGTAGATAAAAAGAAATGCGAATACACAGGCAAAACAGTAGCAGTATATGAAAGAACACAAGCAGGATTTGAGGCAATAAATTATCAACATATTCCAAGAATTGATTAGGAGGCAATTATGCAAGAAAAATGTAGTAGATGTGATAGTGAAGAACTATTTGTAGAAATACAAGGAAATAGAAGAGGCTTGTATTGTGGCAAATGTGGAAAATGGCAAAAATGGATTACAAAGCAAGAATTACAAATAGCAAAGTTTAAAGGTTTAAAAATTTTAGGAGGTAGTTATGATAATAGTAAGTCAAGATAAAGGAAAAATAATAAATTTTGATAATATGACACGAGTTTATATAACCTTTGATGAAGGTGATGATGATGTTTGTATAAGAACTGAAACAGTAGATAGTTTGTATGAAGACTTAGGATATTACAAGACAGAAGAAAGGGCAAAAGAAGTATTAGCAGAAATAACAGAATTTTGGAAAAATGGAGCAATGTCAGATTACAAAGGTTTCATATGTTATGAAATGCCAGAGGACTAGCCTATGAAATATAATTATCCACCGTTAGAACGGTAAATGTGTAAAATGCAGAGGTTGTAACAGGCTTGAATCAGAAAACTTTAAACGGAGTATATAGATGTGAAAATTACATAGAAAAGGAGCAAAAGAAAAGTGAACAAAATAGAAATACCATTTAGACTTCCAAGCTTGAATCAATACATAAACGAATGCAGAAAAAATAAGTATGCAGGGGCTAATATGAAGAAGAATGTTGAAAAAGACATAGGCTGGTATATAAATTTATTACCTGAATATAAAAATCCAATTAAGATCCATTTCATCTGGGTTGAAGAAAACAAAAGACGTGATTTAGACAATGTATGCTTTGCCAAAAAGTTCATATTAGACAGTATGGTAAAAACAGGAAAGTTAAAAGATGATAATAGAAACTTTGTAAAAGGTTTTAGAGATGATTTTGAATATGGAAAATCAAGTAAAGTTATTCTAGAAATAGAAGAAATTAAATGAAAGGAACATAAGAGATGATAGAAGTAAACGAATATGTGAGAACAGATAAAGCATATGAGTTGTTATACGATTTAATCAAAGCAAATTTAGTAGTAAAGGAGTAAATATGGAAGAACAGATTTTAGAAGAAATATTAAAGAAAAATATAAAGTCAATTGTTTCAGAAAAAATAGATGAAGAAATAGAACAAAAGGTTAATAATTTTAAAAAAGAACTAGAAGACAGAAAAGATAATTACATAGCAGAAATAATGAAAGGTATTAGAGTATATCATGAAAGAGACATAAGGGGTATGGGAATAAATTATAAGATAATATTTGAAAATATTTATAGAATAGAAAAGGAGTAAATAAGATATGAGTTGCAAAGCTAAATTAAGACCAGATATAAAAGATAGAGGTAAACCAAGTGTAGAATTTGTTTTTGAAGGCAAGCCTAGATACTTTTGTTATGGATATATAGACCAAAGTACAGAGGAATTAATAGATGAGTGTAGAGAATGCCCAGAAAACGTTTACAGAGCAGATGAAGTTATGCGAGATTTAAAAAAAGGAAGAAAAACTGTATATGATGGTTTAAGAAATAGAACGTCTAAAATTTTCAAGGAGAGGAGTGATACATAGTGAAAACAGCTGAATACGCTTTATACAAAGGAGAAAATTTATTAGATATAGGAACGCTTGATGAATTGCAAAAAAAGTATAAAGTAAAAAGAGAAACATTATATTTTTATCAAAGTCCTGCACATAGAAAAAGAGAAAGAAAGGGTAATTTTAGAGTATTAGTCAAAATAGATTAGGAGGTGTTTTAAGTGAAAGAAAATAGAGATGAAGATAGAGTTAATATATTAAAAATAGAATGTTATATTACAATAAATGATGAGAAAGAGCCAATCTTAAATATTGGTACAAGCTTTTCAAATATGATAGAAAGTGAAGAATTTAAGCATTATAATGATGAGTTACATAAAAATATTAAACCAGTTTTAAATAATTTAAAACAAATGTTACTAAACACATTAGAAATGGAGGAAGAATGAAAAATAGTATAGAAGAAACAATAAAACAATTAAAATTAATGTTAAAAGTTCGTAAAGAACAAAAAGAAATAATAGAATGTGCAGGCGGAAGTTGTATGAATTGTGACCCAGACATCAAAGCATTAAGTAAAAGTATAGAAATTTTATCAGATTATAAAAGAGTATTAAAAGAGAATGAAGAATTAAAATTTAAAGAAAGAAGTAGAATAATTGGAAAATATGGAGACGCTGAAATTCACGATGTGATAAATAGAACCTTATCAAATGATTATATTCCAGTTCAAAAAGTAAAAGACAAGATAAGCGAAAGACAATTTGAATTGCAACAAGAATATAAAGATTTTGAGGATGATGCAATATTAATGGTTTTACAAGAACTACTAGAAGGGAGAAAATAAAATGGGTGCTGATGAGATGTTTGAAGAATTAGGATATAGAAAAGCAAATAAACATGTTGCCTACATAAAAGAAGATGATTTTATATTATTTATAAATAAAAAACAAGGTGTATGTATTCATAAGGAAGGTTCAGAATATCCTGCATTTACAATGCAAGAACTACAAGCAATAAATAAGAAAGTAGAGGAATTGGAATGGATGAATTAGTAAAAGAATATATGTTAGGCTTATTAAAATGGCAAAAAACAAAATTAGAATGTATAAATTTAGGTTGGACTCAAAATGAGGAAATAAAAACTGAATTACAATTAATAGAAATGGCAGCAAAAAAAGTTAAAGAAGAATTATAAAAAGGAGGACAAATATATGCTTAGATACGAAAATAGAAAAACTAATTCTTTAATCAATATACCAGAAGAGATAAATTTATCTAATATAGAAGATTATACATATTTAATAAAAATGATGATTTATAATGATGAAAAAATTATAAAAAACAAAATGCAGCAGTTAGTTAATTGCTTAGAACAAATAAAAAACAGGAGGATTAACATATGACAAAAGAACAAGCAATAGAAAAAATAAAATGGTCAATACATATAAACGAATTAACTAAAGACATAAATGGAATTAATACTTCAATAAATGTAGAAGTATTAGAAACAGTTTTATCTATGCTAGAAGAAAAAGACAAAATAATACAATTTAAAGAAGATATAAACAATACAGCATTAGATAGACACAAAAATACGAAAAAGAGCTTAAAAGGAATCATTAAAAAGCAAAATAGAATAATAGACTTAATGTCAGAACAGTTGGCAGGATTAGCAATATTTAATATTGATAAAGATGAGACATTGCTATTAAATGATAAAGAAGAAGTAAAACAATATTTTGAAAATAAAGCAAAAGAGTAGGTGATACAAATGACAATAAATCATATATACAACATAGTAATAGACATAATGAATAAATTAGAAAATATAGATTTTATAAGTTTAGACAAGAGAAAATATAATCAACAACAATTGAATGAAGCATATAAAATTTTAGATAACTTTAAAGATGAATTAATAAGAGAAAATATTAAAAGTAAACAGAAAGGGGCACAAAAGATATGAATAGAGATAAACAAATACAAAAAGTAAATGATTTATATAATAGCATATGTTGTTTACTGGTATATGAAAATAGAGTAGTACTAAATGACACAATAGACAAAATGAAACAAGAAATTGAAAAATTAAAATTATAGGAGGTACACTAATGACACGAGAAGACTTAATAGTATTATTAAAAGAATATAAAGAAAATAAAGCAAGATTAAATATTAAACTTAAAGAATTAAAGAACTCAAGAATAAAATTGAAATATGTCGATTCTGACACGAATATGACATCTTCTTATGGAGATAATCAAGATATACATAGTAAAAATCAAATAAGTGACAAAGTATCAAGAAAAGTAGAAGAAAATGATACAAAAAGAATTGAACTAGAAAACAAAATAGAAGAATTAGAAGAAGAAGTCAGAAAACTAAGAGAAAAAGTAGAAGCAGTTGAAGATAGACTAATAGGTCTTAAATATAAAGAAAGAGAATTGTTAGTTGCATATTACATAGATGGAAGAACAGCAGAAAATATTAGCAGAACATTATATTATGATATGTATCAGAGAACTTGCACACCAAGATACATACAAAAAATAATAGATAAAGCAACTCAAAAAATGATAAATATATAAGAGTTCATAAAAAGTTCGTAGTATAGTACGTAGTATTATACAAATATATATAGTATAATAACAATAGTAAAAAAGCCGAAAGGCAAATCCAAGGAAACCACTTTTTAAGAATAGATGTTTTAAATGTCTATTCTTTTAAATTTGTAAAATAGCACTAGAAGTTAAATAAATTGAATAAAAAGTGTTGATTTTTTAAAATTACTCTAGTATAATATTAATATAGAAATGTTGAACAATCAATTTTAGGAGGTTTATTGCACAGCTAACATTTCAAAGTAAGCATTAAAATTTATCCATTAAAGGAGAACAAAAAAATACTAGAACGGCAACTCTAGTATTTTTGTATGTATTAGATTATTTAAATAATGATAAGATTAAATAAATAAGAGCCAATACAGTAAGCATTATTACTTTATCCATCATATCACCACCTTTCAGGATAAGTAATATGGAAGAACAAAAATATTATACTATGAGTTAGAAAATATATCAATAATAAAATAAAAAACAAGTAAAAAAATGTCGAGAGTTTATCAAACAAGATAGGCTCTTTTATTATGTGTTATTACCAGTATGCTAGGTAACTGATAATATAAATAAAGGTAGTTATATTTAGCTGAGTATAATTGACCTCCTTTCAAAATAAGATAACCGATGTATGGTATAGAACTTTCCTAGCGGGTTCTAATATATTTGAGAATAGTTAAATTGGTATAACAACAGGCTTTGACCTTGTTATTCTTAGTTCGAATCTAAGTTCTCAAGCCAAGAAAGCGGTGCAGATTTCTTCGGAACTGCAGGAGATGAAAACCCTCCAAATTTAATATTTATTGATAGTACGAAGTATGTAAACATATATAGCAGAATGGCAAATAATAGCCGTTCAGTTCTAGAGTGTAATTATATATAATTTACATATTTCGTAGTGTTTATAAAATAGTATATAGTGATTTTAAGAAAACGATAAGTAAGACTAGAGTAATTGACTAGCATATCAGAAACTTGAAGTAAAAAAGTTATGAATTGCATGCAGAGTAATAATGAGTATGAAAAGAGAATAAAGCGTGGAAACGCTGTATTGAAATCATTACATAGTGTTTTATAAATAAAAGAAAAGAGGAAAAGATATGGAAAAAGATAAAATATTAGCAGAAATCATATGCAAAGAAATGACAGAGAGAAAGCTGACACTAAAAGATTTAGTATCAGCCACTAGCATAGTTGTTAATAAGTTTTTTAATGATGCAACAATTAGATATTAACGTGTATGACATTGAGGTAAACAATGAGCACAACCATCATTGTGTTGTCTACCATCACTATAAGGATAAGATAATGCATCTGATAAAAAATCAAACCATCTTTTATGTTCTTCTTTCATTGAAAAAATTAAACATTCTGTTTGATAATTTTCAGTGTCATGAACTTCTCCTGTGTTGATATTTAATAAATATCTTTTAGGGAATAACATAAAAATCACCTCACTTTCATAATTTTATTTATTGTCTTATGTATAAGGTGATTATAGCAAATTAAAAATAAAAATAATGTCAAAATATGTCGAAAAATAAAATAAAATGGAGGAAGAGCCATAGATAAAGAAATAGAACAATTCAAAAAAGAAAACTGTAGCACATGCAAAAAGAATATAGATTGTAAAATAACAAGAAGAATAGACGGAAAATTAACATGCACAGAAGAGGAATAGAGTATGATTCAATGTTTGATAGATAATAAAATATGCCCTAATGGGAATAAAAAGTGTAAAGTATGTAAATTTGACAGTTGTGAGGAAGTGCTAGATATGATAGAAGAAGAGCAAAAATATAATGAAAAATGGAAATTAAAACAAATAAAGAGTGAATTACCAGAGCAGTGTAAAAACTGTTCTTTTTTAGAAATTACTAATCTAAGAGAAGGTAAAGTATTTTGTCCTTATAGGATTAAAGAGAGGTGCTTAATTAAATGAAATATATACAAAAACCAGAAATAGGAGATATATGGGTTACAATAATTCCAAAAATAGAAACCTACAATAATAGAATATCAAATGTAATATTAGAAAGAAGACCGTGTTTAGTCATAGATGATGGACACGGTTTTATTATTGAAAAAAATAATGATTATTTAGGAATGAAAATAACAACCCAAAATAAGAAAAATAAAAAAGAAATAAGAAATTGGTATGATGTAGGATTAAAACAAAAATCTTATGTTCGTATAGAAATGCCAATAAAAATAGAAGAAAGTCAATTAGTAAAGAAGATAGGCAAATTAAGTAAGTGTGATACTTATATTTATATAAATGAATTAATGAATTTTATGAATAATGATATAAAAGCTAAATTCGAGGATAGATTATGAACATAAATAAAAACATTAAGGACAAAACAAAGTAGGTGAGTGAGGTGGCTAAATATGACTGGAAGCAGTTAGAAAAAGAATATATACTAAGTGATTATAAATCAGTAAGTAGTTTCTTAAAAGATAAAAAAATAAACAATAATGGAACAACAAGAAAACATACATCAGGTTGGAAAGACAAAAAAAGACAAAAAGAAGACAAAAAAGCGACAAAAATAATAGAAAAAGTTACTGAAAAAGAGATAGAAAAAGAAGTAGATATAAATATAAGACACTTGAAATTATATGATAGTTTTCTTAATGTATTAGAAGATAGCTTTAAAAATCCTAGTGAATATATGTATGCAGGAATGCCAGATTATGATAAATTGAAAAAAATGATAGATATATTAGAAAAATCACAAAAAGGACAAAGGCTAGCAAAAGGACTGGATAAAGAAAAGGAAATTAGTAACACACAATCACTTGCAGAAGCAATACAAAAAGCTTATGAAGTCAAGGCAGGTGATAAGTAATGCTAACAACAGAAGCAATATTATATTATAAAGATAAGCCAGTTGAATTTGTTAAAGATATAATAAAAGTTACACCAGACGATATACAAGGAGATATATTAACAAGTGTAGCTCAAAATCAATTAACATCTGTAAGAAGTGGACATGGTATAGGAAAGTCAGCATTACAAAGCTGGCTTATTTATTGGTTTATGTGTACAAGACCATTTCCTAAAATACCTTGTACAGCACCAACAAAGCACCAATTACATGATATATTATGGGCTGAGGTGGCTAAATGGAGAACACCAGCAATACAAAGTGAAATAGAATGGACACAAGAAAAGCTATATATGAAATCAAACCCAGAAAATTGGTTTGCAGTACCAAGAACAGCAACACAACCAGATGCATTACAAGGATTTCACGCAGATCATTTATTATATATTATAGATGAAGCATCACGGTGTTAAAGATGTTGTATTTGAACCTGTATTAGGTTCTTTGTCAACACAAGATGCAAAACTAATTATGTGTGGAAACCCAACCCAATTAAGTGGGTTCTTTTTTGATAGTCATAATAAGAACAGAAGTATATATAGTACATTTAAAGTATCAGGAGAAAATTCAAAAAGAGTTTCAAAAGAATACATACAAATGATTATAGATATGTATGGACTAGATAGTGATGTATACAGGGTTCGTGTTGCAGGAGAATTTCCAAAGGCAATGCCAGATAGTTTTATACAACTAGACTGGGTAGAAAATTGTAGTGTAAAAACACCAAACAGAGCATATCCAATAAATAGAATTGATATAGGTGTCGATGTTGCAAGATATGGTGATGATGAAACAATAATAAATATATTATTTGATAAACAATATCAACAACCGTTTAATGTATTACATCATAATGACACAATGCAAGTTACTGGTACAATAGTACAATTAGTTGAAAGATTAAGAAGTCAATATATTGGAATACCAATTAATATAAAAATAGACTGTGATGGTTTAGGAGTTGGAGTATATGATAGATTAAAAGAAATCAAATCACAGAAAGGTTGGTCAACAGTAAAACTATATGAATGTCATTTTGGTGGAGCAGGAGGAAAAAACAAACAAGAAGAGCCAATTGAGTTTAGTAATTCAACAGGTCTAATGTGGGGATTATTAAGAGAAAAATTAAGAAGACATGAAATAGAACTTATATATGATGACAAACAAATTACTCAACTAAGTAATAGAAAATACAGAATAAATAGTGACGGGAAAATAGAATTAGAAAGAAAAGAAGAAATGAAAAAAAGAGGACTAACTTCTCCTGATAGACGGAGATGCGTTAGTTCTTTCTTTATATGAGCCAAAACAAGGTGGATTATCAATATTAAAGTAGAGGTAATGATATGTTAAATATAAACAAAATTAAAAAGATTATTCAAAATGATGCAGAACGCAGAAGAATGATTGAATTGGAAAAAAAATATTATGAAAATGACAATATTATAAGGGTAAAAGGAGTATTACCAAGTGAAACAGATCCAATGAGAAATGCAGACAATAGAGTTTCTCATAATTTTCATCAACTTATAACAGATGAGAAAACAGCTTATATGTTTACAAATCCAGTTTTATTTGATGTTGGAGACAAGAAAGCAAACGAGAAAATAAAAGAAACATTAGGTGATGATTTTAAAAGTGAAAGTGCTTATCTTTGTACTAATGCAACAAACAATAAAGTAGCTTGGCTTCATTATTGGATAGAAGATAACCAGTTTTTATATTCAGTTGTTGAAACTGAACAATGCTTACCAATTTTTGACGGTAAATTAAAAAAGAAATTAATAGGTTTTTATAGATATTATCCTATTGTAGAAGAAAATGAAAATGGAACAATTAAAGAATTTGTAATGTTTGAATATTGGGACGATAAACATTGTGAACAATATAAATTTAGAGGAAACTTATCAGGAACAGGACTTACATATTTATCAGCAGAATATAATGAGTTTGAACATGATTTAGAAGAAGTGCCATTTATTGAATTTAAAAATAATCGTAATATGATAAGTGACTTAAAGAAATATAGAGATTTAATTGATATATATGACAAAGTGATGAGTGGATATGCTAATGATTTGGAAGATATACAACAACTTATATATATTCTTGAAAACTATGGTGGAGAAAATCTAAAAGAGTTTCTAGGAGATTTAAAAAGGTATAAAACAATTAAAACGGAAACAGGAGCAGATGGAAAAACAAGTGGAGGATTAAAAACATTACAAATAGAGATACCAGTTGAAGCAAGAAATAGTATATTAGAAATATTAAAGAAACAAATATATGAAAGTGGACAAGCGTTGCAACAAGATACAGAAAACTTTGGGAATGCGAGTGGTGTTGCTTTAAAGTTTTTTTATAGAAAACTAGAATTAAAAGCAGGGTTAACACAGATAGAATTTGAAAAAGGATTTGCTAAATTAATAAGGGTAATAATGAAATTCTTAAAAATATCAAATTGGAAAACAAGGTCTATAACACAAACATGGACTAGAAATATGATAAGCAATGATTTAGAAAATGCACAGATAGCAAATGAAAGTAAAGCAAATGAAACAATATCAGATGAAACAATTGCTAAAAATCATCCTTGGGTAGAAGATCCAGAAGAAGAACTAAAAAAATTAAAACAACAAAAGGAAGAATCGCAAAAAAGGCAACAAGAGATATTTAATAATGCAGGAGGATTTGAAGACAATCATAGTAACGAAGGTAATCAAGAATAGAGGTGATTTAAATGGCTAGAAAACCTCTAGATTATTGGGAAAAAAGACAAACAGAGTTAATGAAAAGACTGGAAAAAGGGACTGGAAACACTATAAAAAGTTTAATAGACTCATATGAAAGAACAACAAAAAGCATAAATAAAGAAATTAGTAGAATATATAAAAATTATAGTAAATCAGATGTACTTGATAAAAAAGTATTAAATCAGCTACTAAGCAAAAAAGAAACAGATATATATAGAAAAAATTTATTAACTACAATAAAAAACAATATAAAAAATGAAGATATTAAGCAGAAGATGTTATTAAAATATAACTCATCTGCTTATTCTTTTCGTATATCAAGGTATGAGCAATTACAAGAAAGTATAGACTTGGAATTAAAGAAACTTGCAGATATAGAACAACAAATAACAGAAATTAGATATGTAGATACACTAAAAGAAGGATATTACCACAATATATATAATGTTCAAAAAGCTACTGGATTAGGTTTTAATTTTTCTCAAATAGATAATAAAACAATAAATCTATTATTGAATGAAAAATGGACTGATAATGCGAATTTTTCTCAAAGAATATGGAAAAATAGTGAAAAGCTAGGCAATTATTTAAGAACACAATTAACAGCGGACACAATGTCAGGAAAGTCAATACAGAAAATAGCTTCTGAATTATCTAGTTTTATGAATGCTGGTTTATACAACGCTACTACATTAGTAAGAACAGAAGTAAATCATTTTGCAAACGAAGCGGAGATGTTATCTTATAAAGAATTAGATATAGAAAAATACAGATTTATAGCAACATTAGATAATGTTACATGTAAACATTGTGCAGAACTGGATAACAAAGAGTTTTATGTAAAAGATAGACAACCACGGTAAAAATTATCCACCATTGCATCCAAATGATAGATGCACAACAGTTGCTGTATTTGATGATGATGTAACAGAAGAATTACAAAGAAGAGCAAAAGATGAAAATGGAAATACTATATTTGTACCACAAGATATGAATTACGAACAATGGAGTAAAGAATACAAGTCAAAATTAATATTAGAACAAGGAAATATAAAAAATAAAAAAGAAAAATTGAATTTTCAAGAAAATATTAATGATTTTGTTAAAAATACTATTAAAATAAAATTGTATTCAAGCAGACAAAGAGCAAACAATATAAGTAAATATCAAAATGCAATTATGAAGAAATATAAAAATAATGAAAAAGAAAATCTAGCTATGTTAGATATAAAAACAGGTAAGCTAATAGGAAAAATTACAACAGGAACAAAAACTACAGTTAATCCTAGTATAAGTAATATAGCAAGATTATATAAAAATAAGGATAATTCATTTATACTTATACATAATCACCCTGAAAACTATTCTTTTTCTTTGACAGATATAAAAACTTATGTTAAATTTAAAAGCATAGATACAATGATTGTCAAATCTCCAAATTATACTTTTTATTTAGAAGCACCAAACAGAAATATAAAAATAGAAGATTTAAAACAAAAGTATAATAAAATAGAAAAAATAATAAATAAACAATATAAATCATTTAATGGAGCAGAAAAAAGAGATTTAATTATATCAAAGTTATCAAAAGATATGGGGTGGATATATGAAAAAGAAAAAAATTAGAGGATATAGTAGAATGAAAATAAGATATATAAGTGGATATTATCCATATGTTTTATTTGAAGATTAAGTAGTTATTAACGTTTTAAAATTATATAATAGGTGCTTGGTGTGTAAAGTTAAATGGAGGATATAAACCTTACAGCCTATACAAAACAAAGTCGTAGAAATACGGCTTATTTTTATGCTTGAAAAAGCAAATTTATTTAAGTTGCAGAAATAGCAACGGAAAAGGAGAAAATTATGGAGTTCTTAAAAGAAATTTTAGGAGAAGACTTGTTTAATCAAGTCAAAAACAAAGTAAGTTCTTATAACGAGAAAGCCGATAAGGACAAAAGAGTAAGTATTGCGAATGTTAATGGAGATGAATATGTAACGAAAGCTAAATATTCACAACTAGAAACAGATTTAAACAATACTAAAACATCTTTAAGCACAGCTCAAACAACAATTGAGGACTTAAAGAAATCTAATGGAAGTAATGCAGATTTGCAACAAAAAGTTAGTGATTATGAAACAAAAATTGCTAATTTAGAAGCAACAGGCAAGGCAGAAAAAGCTAAAATGTTGAAAGAAATTGCAATAAAAGATGCATTATATGCTGAAAAAGCAAAGCACCCAGAATTACTTATTTCAAAATTTGATTTATCTAAGATAATATTAGATGAAAAAGGAGAAAATGTAGTTTCTGGAATAGAAGAACAAATGAAATCAAATAAGGAAACTTATAAAGATTTATTTGGAGAAACAGAACAACAAGGTGGAACATACCACTATACTCCAAATGGTGGAGAAAATAAAGGTAATAGTGGTGCAACGGATTTTGTTGGAATAATTAAAGAAAATCAAGCAAGAAAAATTTAAGACATTTTATATGTCTTTTTATTTTACCCAAAAAAGAATAGGAGGAATGAAAAATGGGTTATTTAAAAGATGAGTTACAAGGTTTTGTACCTGTAGAACAAGCAACAGAAATAATGAAAGATGTAGCTAGAGGTTCTAGCATATTAAGATTATCTAAAGTATCTCAAATGGAAAGTGATACTAAAAAAATACCAGTAATGACAGAAGGAGCTGGAGCATACTGGGTAGGAGAAGGAGAAAGAATAAAAACTTCTAAAGCTGGTTGGATTTATCCAGAATTAAAGGCTAAAAAACTAGCAGTTATTATACCAGTAACAAAAGAAAAACTAAATGATACAACAATAGATGTATTTAGTGAATTAAAAGAAAGTATAGCAGAAGCATTTTATAAAGCTATAGATGCTGCAGCTATATTTGGAACAAATTCACCATTTGAAAGAAATATTATGAAATGCGTTGAAAAAGCAGGAAATAAAATTGAAATCGGAACAAACGGAGAAGGTAAACTAGATTTAGATGTTGCAGATGCAATGGCAACAGTTGAAGATGCTGGTTATGATGTAAATGGTTTTACAGCAAAAATCGGTATTAAAAACTCTTTAAGAAAATTAAGAGATGGAAATGGAAATCAATTATTTGTTGATGGAGTAAATGGAAAAGAACTATATTCACAACCAATAGAATTTTCAAGAAATGGTGCTTGGGATAAAACTAAAGCTGAATTAGTTGGTGCAGATTGGGATAAATCTTTAGTTGGTATTAGAGATAGCTTAGAATATGAAATATTAAAAGAAGCTACTTTAGAAGGTACTGTAGATAAAGATGGAAAACCAATTTCATTAGCAGAACAAGATTTAATTGGTATTAAAGCTACAATGAGATTAGCATATTTACCAATTAAGGATGAAGCTTTCTGTGCTGTAGTTCCAAAAGGTTCTCTAGGAGAATTAACTGTAGACTCTACAGAAGGAACAACAACAGGAAAAACAGCAATTACTGTTAAACCTGCTAAAGCGGAAGGAAATAGCTACAAATATAAAGTAGCAGCTAATCCAACTATGCCAAAATATGGTGATGTTTGTACATCAGGATATACAAACTGGAATGGAACAGATGAAATTTCAGGAACTGCAGGACAAAAAATAGTAGTTGTTGAAGTAGATTCTGACAATAAAGCTAAAAGAGCAGGAACAACAACATTAACTGTTAAAGCTGATTAGAAAGAGGGAGCTAGAAATAGCTCCTTTTGAGGTATAAACATGATAGATAATGTGAAAGAAGTTAAACAAATATTAAATATTACGGATGATAAGTTAGATAGTTACTTAAAGTTCTGCGAAAAGAATATATCAGACAAGATATTAGATAGATGTCATATAGAAATTATACCAGAACGACTAAATTCACTTATACAAGAGTTTTTAATTGAACAATATAATCTTAATAAAGAAGGTATTGGAGAAGGTAAAAAACAAGTTTCTAGTGCTTCTGATAATGGACAAACTGTAAGCTTTCAAGTTGTGGGCGGAGTAAACTCTATGTCTAAAAATGTAGATAAATTTCTGGATAGAAATATAGCTACTTTAGTCAAATATAGAAAGGTAGAGTGGTAATTATGCAAATACCTGAAATATTTAAACAAGTAATAGCAGATACATTCTATGACAAAGATATAGAAATATGGACATCTGGAACAATAAAAGATGATGAGGGTTGTGTAATTGCAAATGGAAAACTAGAAAAAATTGATAGTTTTAAAGGTAATTTTCAATTTTCTACAAGAGAATATATACAACAAGAGTATGGCGAAGAAATAAAGGCCAATGCAATAGTTACTTGTAACGAAACAAAAGCCAAAATAGACAATATTCTTGTATATGATAATAAAGAATATACCGTAAAGAGTTTAGTACCTTCTGACAGCCATATAACTCTTTTGGTGGAGGGATGATATGGCAAGTATAGAAGGATTAGATGAATTACTAGCAACATTGACACGGACTAGGTGGGAATGCAAAAGAAAGTTGTAAAAAGGGCCTAGAAAGAGGAGCAAAGAAGATACAAAAAAATGCTAAGTATCTAGCTCCAGTTCACACAGGACATCTTCGTAACTCAATAAAGACAAAATCACAAACAACACAAGATGGTGCAAAAGCACAAGTATTTACAAATTTAGAGTATGCACCGTATGTTGAGTTTGGAACAGGTCAAAGAGGTTCTGAAAGCAACATAGATAGACCAGAACGGAATATCTTATAAAGCAGACTGGAAAGGTCAAGCAGCACAACCATACTTAACTCCAGCATATCTACATGCGAAAAATACAGGAGAAGTAAAACAAGAAGTAATTAAATCAATACAACAAGAAATTAGAAAGTTAGGTGGTAAATAATGAAAAATTTAAAGCCACAGATATTAAAAAAATTAGAAGAAATTTCAGATGTTGAGGTTTCTTATTTTTATCCACAAAAGTGGAGTGAATTAGATAAAAAACCTGCTATTTCTTATTATGAGATGGATAATTCCATGGCTAGTAAAGCAGATGATGAAGAGTATAGCAGTAATATTTCTATTCAAGTGGACATATGGGCTAAAAGTTCAAGTAAATGTTCTAAGTTAGCTATTGAAGTAAATGAAAAAATGGAAGATTTAGAATTTGAAAGGACGTTAGCTATGGATTTATTTGAACAGGAAACAAAGATATATCACAAAACAATGCGTTTTGAAAAAGAAGAAATTTTATAAAGGAGGGCGTTGATTATGCCAAAAAAAGCATTAAGAGGTTTAAGTGGAATCAAAGTATTTGAATTATTAGAAAATACAGAAACAAATTATAAAGTAGGAGAAGCTATAAATATACCTTATGCACAAAAATTAACAAGAGATATTCAAACATCAAATGATCCAATTTATGCAGATGACGAAATATATGATGATGAAGAAATATTCGATGGAGAGGATTTTGAACTAGAAATCCCAGAAGCTGATTTAAAATTAATGTCAGTTTTTGAAGGCGGAAACTATGACGAAGAATCACAAGAATATTCTTGGGGACCAGATAATCAAAGTAAAGATTATGCAATGACATTTAAAGCTAAAAGAAAAGATGGTAACTATAGAATGTTTAGATATTATAGAGCTAAATTTAAGAAAGTAAAACAAGATTTACAAACACAAGATAATGGAACACAAGTTGCTACACTAACAATAAGTGGAACATTCTATAAAAGAGCTTTATTATCTGATGCAAAAGTTAGAGTATATAAAGATAGTACAAATTCAAAAGATTTAACTTGGTTAGATACAATACCAACAGTACCTGAAACAGTGTCTGACCAAACAAATTTACATAATGGAGAGTAGAAATACTCTCCACTAAATTTATATTAGGAGGAAAATAAAATGGCAAAAAACAATGAAACAAAAAGTTTACCAAAAACAAAAAATATACATGGTGTAGAGGTTGAAAAAAAGCCTTGTGGCAAGTATTTTGAAGCTCTACAAACTTTAAAGGATTTGCCAGAAGACTTTATAAAAGAGCTTTCTGACAATGGACAAGATTTTAAATTATCAGAAATGTTTACAGTAGAGAATATAATGACATTAATTACAAAATTATTGATTATATTACCTGATTTTACATTTGATTTTTTATCTAAACTAATGGAAATAGATAGAGATACACTAGAAAATCAACTTACACCAAAAGAAGTATTAGATGTTGTTAAAGAATTTTGGAAGATAAACGAATTAGAAAGTTTTTTCGACCAAATGAAGCCAATATTGAGCAAAATTACAATGCTAATTGGCTTCAAAGGACAATTGCCATCTGCATAAAAATTGGAATTAGTAAAAAAGCCTTTATGGAAGATTATTACCCAGACGAAATTCCTATAATTATGCAAGAATATGCAGAATTGAATAAAGTTCAGAACTCTGATGAAGAAACAGTAGATGCAGAAGATTTTTAACAATTCGACAAATTACGACATTTTTTTCATTCCATATATGTTATTCTTTTATTAGGAGGGGATAAGATATGATAGATATTGAAGAAATGTATTTTCAAGCTATATTAATTATAATAATTCCAATATTATTATTAATTATTTATTTAATTGGGCATTATAGAAGAAACAAAGAAGAAGAAATTAAAGAAAAAGATGAATTACAAGAAAGTGGACAAAACTATAATCCAATTTATTCTATAAGAACTAATCATATTTGTGGATTACCATTAACAGAAAATTCAAGTTGTATATTACATTTATGTAATAATAAAATAATAATTGATGGAGCTGGAAAAATATTTAAGTTGCCAAAAGATAAAATACTAGATATGAACATAAAAACATCTAAAGAGGTTCAAAACTCTATTAGTGGAGCAGTTGGTGGATATATATTATTAGGACCAATAGGAGCTTTTTTGGGAGGTAGCACCACAGAATTTCATAGATTTTTTATAATTATATATCAAAACAAAGAAAACAAGGAAGAATGCATAAGTTTTGATATAAAAGATGATATAAAATCTTTTAAGGAAATAAACCAATATATAGAAGAATTTAAAAATAATATAAAATTTAAAAAGGAAATAGATTTATAAATAAAACACTTACTAATGTAAGTGTTTTATTTCGTTAAAAGGAAGTGAAAAAATGGCAAGTGAAACACAAATAGGTCAATTAGTAATTGATTTAAAAATAAAGACTGAGGCTCTTGAAAAAGGACTTGAAACAGCAAAACAAAAACTAGAAAATTTAGAGAATGAAAATAAAAAAATTCAAAACAGTAACAATCAACTAGATGCTAGTTTTATTGCAATGTCTGCAAGTATAATTGCATCGTTAGCAAAAATAACATCTGCAGTAGATGAAGGTGTTCAAAAATATATATCTTATACTAACAGTATGCAAGCATTACAAAAAACTGCTAAGGCTACTAATAATTCTATGACAGAGATAGAAAGTACAATTAAAGATGTTAACAAATTAAAATTAATGGATGATTCAGATGTAACAGCGGCAACAAAAAATTTATTGACGTATGGATTTACTGTTAAACAAACAGGCGAAATATTAAAAGTATTACAAGATGCTGCAGTTGGAAATAGACAAGCTTCTTATTCATTGTCAGAAGCTGTCAGAGTAACAACTGAACGGAATAAGAATGGAAAATTCTGTATTATCGGATGCAGCTGGTGTTCAAAAAAATATTTCAAAAATGTATGAAGATTATGCAAAATCAATAGGAAAAAGTACAGATGCTTTAACACAGTCAGAAAAAGCACAAGCGGTGTATAATGGAATAATGGATGAAGCTGCAATGTTTACAGGTACAGCGGAAGAAATGGCAAGTGGATATCAAGGACAACAAGCTCAGTTGAATGCTACAAATCTAGAATTAAGTAGAACTATTGGACAAAGTATGATACCTGCTTTGACTCAATATAGTTCTTTACAACTAAATATAACAAAAGGTTTGACAGAATTTATTTCTAATCATAAATCTGCAACTAGTGGTATTATAACATTTACAACAACAGTTTTAGCAATGGTAGTAGGATTAACGGCAGCCAAAAAAGCATATACAGCATATAAAACGGCAGCAGCTGCTGCTGATATGACTACAAAAGCTTTTACAGTTTCGTTAATGGCAAATCCAATCACCTTGATTGCTGTAGGAATTGCAGCAGTTACAGCTGGAATATCTGTATTTAACACAAAAATGCAAGAATCTATAGATAAAATGGATACTGCTACATCAAAATCACAAACATTATCAGAAGCATTAAAAAACACAATGAATAATGATATGGTAATGTCCGAAAGTGATCAAAAAACAATTGAAGAGGCTAGAGATGAAGCAAACCAAATAATACAAGTATATGAAGAAAAAAAGAACAAAATAAAAGAAATAGAAGATAAAATAAATGAAATAAAAAAATCAGATAAGTATGATTTTCAAAAAAAGGGAGAAATTAATGCTTTAACAGTACAATTAAATAATGCAAAAAAATCTCTATCAGATTTTGAAAAAGAGAATTTTACTGGTGGTAAATCAATAGATACATATAGAAAAAAAGTAGCAATATTAAGTAAAGGCCTTGCTATAAATGAAGCCAAGCAAAAATATGCAACAGCAACTAATCAAGCGGCACATAGACAAACATTAATTAATATAGCACAGACAAAAGCAGATATTCAAGGAAAACAACAATTATTAAATATATTAAAAGAAGGAAAAACAACAACTGAAGCATATACAAATGCTAAATCACAATTGGTTAAAGTATATCCAGAGCTAGCAAAAGTAAATGAAAACACTATAGCTAGTACACAAAATGCAATAAATGCTGAAAATGCTGCAGCAGATGCTGAATGGGCAAATGCACAAGTAGCAATTCAAGCAAGTATATTAGAAGTTTCGGCAATGTTGAGTAATAGCAATCAAATTCAACAGATAGCAAACGCAACAAAACAATCAGTCGAAGAAGTAACTGCTTCTCTTCAAAATCAAATAAACATTTTAGGAAATTTAGCAAAATTAACACCAAGCGATTTCAAAGGAAGTGTAACTTCAAGTTATACACCAAAAAAATCATCTTCATCATCTGGTTCAAAATCATATCAAAATAAAGCATTGGATAATTATAAAAAACAAATAGAATATAAAAAAGCACTAGATCAAATAAGTTTACAACAAGAAATTGCTATGTATCAAATAGCATTAAAAAAATATGCAAAAACAGCAGATGAAAGAATGGAATTAACTCAAAAAATATATGAGTTACAAAAAGAATTACAAGAAAAGAATCTTGATGATTATACAGCAATGATAGAACATAGAAAAAATTTAGATCAAATAAGTTTGCAGGATGAAATAAATATGTATCAATATGCTTATAATGCTTTAGCAAAGACAACAGAACAAAAACAAGAATTAGAAGAGAAACTATATGAATTAAGAAAAGAATTAGCACAAAAGAACAAAGATTTACTAGAACAACAAACCACAGATTATGAAAGATATATAGAAGACCAAAAGAATTTACGTGGCGCTGAATATGATGTGAAAGAACAAGAAGCAGATTTGAATAAAATAATAGCATTACATAAGAACTATTTAAATCAAATAATGAGAGATGAAAGACTATCATTAGATGAAAGGAAAGAACTTTATCAAGAAGAACTAGACACAATTAGAGACTATGAAAAACAAAAAAGAGACTTAAGAGTTCAAGCAGTAGATGATACAGTATCTAGATTAACAAGTGCTATAACAAAGCAATTAGAGGAATTAGAAGAAGCAGACAAAAAAGCAATAGAAAGCAATATAGAGGCAGTAGAAAAATGGAAAGAAACACGAGTAAATGCTATAAACGAAGAATATAATGCAAGAATTGAAGCTATACAAAAAGAATTAGACTTATTAGATAAATCAGAGGAAGATAAGACTAGAGCTGAAGAAGATGCAGAATATGAAAGAAAGAAAAATAGACTTCAACAATTAATAGAATATGAGCATGATGCAACAACAAAAGCAAATTATCAGAAAGAATTAGATAAGCTAGTTGTAGAGTACCAAAAAACATTAGATAAAAGGGCGTTAGACGATAAAAAAGAAGCGTTAAATGCTCAAAAAGATTTATTAAAGGATGAGCAAGATGATAAAATTCAAAATATAGAAGATGAAGCAGAAAAAAGAAAAGAACAATATGAGAAACAACTTGATGAATTAGAAGAATATTACGACAAACAAAAAGAATTAGCACAAGAAACAGCCGAAAAGATGTTGTTAAATGTAGAACAAAATCAAAATAAAATATTAGAATTACTAAAATCATATGGTGATGCTTACGAAATAACAGGTCAAAGTTTAGGTGAAAAACTAGCACAGGGAATTAATAATGGAATAGCTGATAAAATACAAAATGTAATTCAAAAGATACAAGATACAATTGATGCAGGGATAGAAAACAAAATAAAAGAATGGACATCTGGAATGTATAGATATGAAGCAGGGACTAACAAACCTAAGACTCAAACAATTAATGTATATCAAACTAATAATATTGAACAAAACCCAGAAATGCCAAGTGAAACATATAGAAAACTACATAATGTAAGTGAAAATTTAGCAGCACAATTAAGAGCAGAAGGAATTTAGAGGTGATAAAATGCAAAAATTAGAAGTAATTAATTTAGCTTTAAATGAAAGTGTTATATTTGATAGTGTAGGAAATTCAGAAGAAGATATATTGTTGTCTCATATTGAAGGGTTAGGACACCCACGGAGCGACTTCACAAAAAAGTCAAGGAGTAAATCAAGATGGGTGCAATAGTGAAGATAGCTTATTAGACCCACGTGTTATTAAACTAAATGTAACAATTAGAACCAAAGACAGATTAAAGCTATATCAATTAAGACGAAAAATAATGCGAATAATAAATCCAAAAACATATAATAAAGACACAGAAAAAAGAGGGGAATTATTGATTTATTACGAAAATGATTATAAAAAATATAGAATATATGGAAAAGTAGAAGATAGTGCAGAATTTAATGATAGAAAAAACAATCATGATACTGCAACTATCTCTTTTTATTGCCAAGATCCATATTGGCTAGATGAAAATGGACAAGACATAGATATAAAATCTGTTAAAGGTGGATTAGAATTTCCACTAAAACTTTCTACTCATTTTGCAATAGTTTCTTTTTATAAAGAAATTGAGAATCAAGGAGATGAAGAAGCTCCTATTCAAATTGAATATGTTGGACCAGCAAGTAATCCTAGAGTAACGAACGAAACAACAGGTGAATATATACAAGTTAATATGGATATTGGAGAAAAAGAAAAATTAGTAATAGATACAAGAGAAGGAAAAGAAACAGTAAATCTTATAACACCAAACGAAACAAGAGATGTATACAATAAAATTGACTTAAATTCTACATTTTTTAAATTAATAGTTGGAAAGAACTTAATTAAGTATAGTTCAGATATTGAAGGGGCAAAAGATAAAGTAACAATTATAGACTATACTAATAAGTATGTAGGTGTTTAGATGAATTGTATAGAAATAATAAATACA
Source organism: uncultured Clostridium sp. (assembly GCA_945865665.1). Classification (GTDB taxonomy): domain Bacteria; phylum Bacillota; class Clostridia; order TANB77; family CAG-508; genus CAG-269. Next base: position 149,460 of record CAMBEE010000003.1, read on the forward strand.
AACTTTGAACTATTAGGAATTATTACTAATTTTGAAAGTCTTATTTGTGTGTGGAATTATTATGAATGTGGAACATTTGAACTAACTATTAATAAAAATAAGGCAAATACCAATAAGCTAAAAAAAGATAATATGTTAATAGTCAACAAAAGGGATGACAAGATACTTTTAATTGATAAAGTAGTTATATCGACTGAAAAAAACAGTAAAACAATGAAAGTAACTGGAACTTGTATAAAAGGTGTTACAAAAAGAAGAATAATTGCTACAAATGGATATGATAGAGTATCAGAAGATTATGCAGAAAATATACAAAAACATTATTTGAAAAATCATTTAGTAGAAAGTTATTACGACAATATAAGAACAACAGAAAGAGATATTCCTTGGGTTAAGATAGCACCAACACAAAATAGAGGAATAAAAACAGTATGGCAAGCAAGATTAACAAATTTACATGATGAATTGAAACATATAAGTGAAGATACTGGGCTAGGATGGTATGGTTATTTAAATAGAAATGAAAAATGTATTTATTTTGATAGTTTAAAAGGAACAGACAGAACGGTAAATCAAATAGAGAACCCATATATACATGAATTTCTGAAAGGGTTTACACAAGAACAATTACAAGATTATACACACGAACAGCTACAGGGAACGATAAAACATCCATATGTTATATTTAGTGAAAAAAAGAAAAATTTACTTGAGGGAACAACAACAGATGATAATTCTAATTATAAAAATGTTGGTTATGTTGCAGGAAAAGGCGAAAATGAAGATAGACTTATAACTGTTTTAGGTACAGCAAAAGGCTTTGACAGAAGAGAAGTTTTAATAGATTTAAATAATATAGAAGATATTGATGAACTAAATTCAGAAGGTCAAAAAAAGCTAGATACATATAAAATAATTCAGAGCATAGAGGGAAAAGTATATCAAATTCCTAATATGGAGTGGGAAAAAGATTTCTTTTTGGGAGATCTAGTAACACTTGAAAGCGATGGAATATATGAGGACAAACGTATAATCCAAGCAAAAGAGGTATATGAAAGAAATAATAAAACAGTAGAACTAGGTTTTGGGGACAAAATTCCAAGCTTAGGTGAAGAAATAAAAAGAATAATTACAAGACCTATAAATTAGGTCTTGTTTTTATGGAAAGGATTTATAATATGTCAAATGTTATTACATTAAAAAGTTTTCCATTTGATTCAATGGAAATTTTAAATTCAGAAAGTGGCCAAATGGAACCAGATAGATTATATGAAGCAGAAATATTTAGAAAATATTTTGCTAAATTTTTAAGTAATGGAGTTTATTTTGGAAACTACAAAAATTATGGTGAAAACAGTATGAAAGTAACTGCAGATGGGGGACTGAATATTAGAGTTGCAAAAGGTGCAGGACTTATTGAAGGTGCAGACTATGAAAATGAAGATGAATCTGTGTTCACATTGGAAAGACCAGCAAGTGGAACTCGTGTTGATAGAGTTATTGTTAAATTAGATAAAACATTAGCTACAAGAGAAACACAATTATATATAAAACAAGGAAACGCATCAACACCAGCTGATTTACAAAGAGACGATAATATATATGAAATCTGTTTAGCAGAAGTAACAGTAAAAAGTACTTCTAATATTGAAACAGCCGATATAGTAGATAAAAGAACAAATTCAACTTTATGTGGTATAGTTAATTCTTTAATTAGTGTTGATGGAGAAGAATTATATAAAAGATTTCAAGAATATATAGAGAGTATAAAAAGTAATTTAGTACTAAAAAATCAAGATAATACTATAACAGGTAAACTAACAGTAAAACGGAGGAGTTGAAGGAAATGTCAAAGGGAATGTTACAGGAAATTGTAGTGGTTCTTCTAGTAGTTGTACTGGTAATGCTGCTACTGCTACAACTGCCAATAGTGCAAAAAGTTGTACACGGTAATAGTGCAACAGCTACAACTGCATTAAAGTGTAGTGGAAATTCAGCGACAGCTACAAAATTGCAAACTGCAAGAAAGATATCATTAACAGGAGCGATAAGTGGAAATGCAAGTTTCGATGGAAGTGGAGACATTGTAATTAATACTGAAAATAATAATTTTTCATTAATTGAACATACAATATCAGTTGGAGCACGCTCAACAAGTGAAGACTTTTTGAATTTTCCAAGTGGATTTACAAGAGATAACTGCATGGTGGTTTCATGGAGCACAGAGGAAGTTCATACAAGTTATAGTGACATAAATTTCAATGGAAGTATAGTTAACGATCATTATGATGCAAAATTGTTTTTTTATTATGGATCTTCACCAACTATAAGAATAAAAGTAGATAATACTCAACAATCATATAACACAGAAGTAAAATTTAGAATATTATTAATGAAGATATAGGAGGTGTAATATGGCAGAATATACAGAACATTATAATTTAGAATTACCAGCAAATGCAGAACATTATGATATAAAAGTGGCAAATACTAATAATAAAATTATAGATGAAAAACTATATGAAAAGGTAGAAAAAATACCTAACAAAGGTCTTTCAACAAACGATTTTACTAATGGTTATAAACAGAAATTAGATAGTTTAAAAAATTATGATGATACACAAATAAAAAAAGATATATCAAACATTCAAAAAGAACAAATAACACAGAATACAGACATATCAAATATAAAAAAAGAACAAGAAGCACAAAATACTAATATAGAAGAAAACAACAGTAAAATAGTAGAACTACAAACTGAAAAAGCAAAGCTAGAAACAGAGTTAAAAGAAA
>CAMBEE010000004.1 GCA_945865665.1 uncultured Clostridium sp.
TTAGATTTTCTTTTTAAACGTAATGAACAGGATACAATATCAAATATATATAACCATTAAGAGGGCAACTTGCATACAAAATTTTTTAGAGTTGTGAATTGTAATAATAGAAGAGAAACGTTACATAAACATTTCTAAAAACCTTGCAAAAAGCGACAAAATATAATAAAATATAGAAAGTTAATAGAATAATGAAATTGAATTAAAAATATAACTTAAGGAAGGAAAATAATAAAAAATGAAAACAGAAAACGAAATAAATTTACAAAAAGAATACATAGAAAAGGTTAAAAAAATAAATGAAAATAAAAAACTAAAATATAGTATACTAACAATGGGATGTCAATTAAACGAAAATGACTCAGAAAAATTATGTGGAATGCTAGAAGAAATGGGTTATACAAAAACAGAAAATCAAAAAGAAGCAGACCTAGCATTGTTTAACACATGTTGTGTAAGAGAAAACGCAGAAGATAAATTATTTGGAAAATTAGGAGAACTTAAAAAAATAAAAGAAGAGCGTGGAACAATTATAGCAATTGGTGGATGCATGATGCAAGAAAAACACATTACAGACAAAATAAAAGAAAGCTATCCATATACAGACATAATATTTGGAACACACACGCTTCACAAATTTCCGCAAGATTTATATGAAGTTATAGAAAACAAAACAAAACTAGAAGATATATTAGACATAGATGGAAAAGTATATGAAGGATTACCAATAAAAAGAGATAGTAACATAAAAGCATCTGTAACAATAATGAATGGATGTAACAACTTTTGTAGCTATTGTATAGTTCCATATGTACGTGGAAGAGAAAGAAGTAGAGAACCTAGAGCAATAATTGAAGAAGTAAGGGAACTTGCAAAACAAGGATATAAAGAAATTACACTTTTAGGTCAAAATGTAAATTCATATTTACGAGTAGAAAAAGAAAAAAACATAGAATTTGAAAAATATGAAGGAGTAAATTCATTTGCAACATTACTAAGAGCAGTAAACAAAATAGATGGAATAGAAAGAATAAGATTTGTATCACCACACCCAAAGGACTTTACAGATGATGTTATAAAAGCAATTGCAGAATGTGACAAAGTATGTAAATTAGTACATTTACCACTACAATCTGGAAATACAAAAGTATTAAAAGAAATGAATCGAAAGTATACTAAGGAACAATATTTAAATTTGGTAGAAAAAATGAAAGCAGAAATTCCAAACTTAACGCTATCAACAGATATAATTGTAGGTTTCCCAGGTGAGACTGATGAAGAATTTGAAGATACATTAGACGTAGTAGAAAAAGTAAAATTTGAGCAAGTTTATATGTTTATTTATTCAAGAAGAGTTGGGACACCAGGTAATAGAATGGAAAATCAAGTTCCAGAAGAACAAAAACATGTGAGATTTGATAAATTAAAAGCTTTAGTTGAAAGTCAAATTGCAGAAAATAATAAAAAATATGTTGGAACTACACAAAAAGTTTTAGTTGAAGGTACTAGCAAAAATAATGCTGATATGCTTACTGGTAGAACAGATAGCAATAAAGTTGTTATTTTTGAAGGTGATAAAAAATTGATTGGAAATATGGTAGAACTTAAAATAGTTTCTGAACATATGTGGTATTTGAAAGGTGAGATAAATGGTTAATGAAAATTCTAAATATTATAAAAATGGAATAAATAAAAATACATATGATATGTTATTTCCAGATTTTTATAATATAAAAAAAGAAGAGATAGCAGACGAAGAAACAAGTTTGATAATAGAATTAATTGATGTATATACATTAACAGAGCAAAAGAAACTGTTTATAGATCTAGTAAAAAAGACATTTGATGAACAATATGGTATAAATTATTCGAATATTAAATATAACAAAGAAACAAAACAATATGAATATGAAATAAAAGAAAAAATATATACATTCAATGAATTATCTGATATGACTGATATTGAAGAATTAAAAAAAGAGCTTAAAACTGATAAAAGGTATCACAAATGCCACACAAGAACTCTTGGATTAGCTTTTGGAATACCTGAATCAAATATAGTTACAGGATATGAAGTGATAGAAAATGCAAAAGTTTTACATTCTGTATTAGAGTATAAATATAAAAATAAATTTTATATAATAGATTATACAAAAAACATAATAATGCCAAAAGAACAATATATAGAATTGACAAAATTTAAAGAGATTGAACGTATTTCTGATTTAGAATATATAGAGGATTTAGGAAAAATTTGTAATTTCCCATATTTAACTGATAAGGTATATGTAACATTCAAAAAAGAGTTAATAAGAGAACTTGAATGTAAGGGATTATTTGTAGATGATGAAATATCAAAAAAGGAAATACAGGAATTAAAAGAAGAAAAAATGAGACAAATAGAAAATTATAAGGAATTAAATGAAGAAAGATAATTTTGCCAAATCAAAAAGATTAAATTATGATAAAATTAATTTAAAAGTTTTAAAAAATATAGGGGGTTTGTATGAATAATGAAAACAATTTAGAAGATAAAATTATAGAAGAAGAAATTTACAAAAACAATAATGAATTTTTGGTACTACAAATATGTGAAATATTAAAGGAAAACAATATTCCGTTTATAAGGAAAGATGAAGGTATGGGAGACTATTTGAATAAAGTATGGGGAAGCAATACTGGAACGAAGAGAATATATGTTGATAGAAAAGATTATGAAAAAGCAAAAGAATTATTAGAAAATTTTAATGGAACTATTGAAGAGAACTGTGAGTATATACCGGAAGAATTAAAAGAAAGTGAAGAAGAGAGATTGGAAAATATGAAAGAAATTAACAAATTTAATAGAATGAAAAGAATTTTATTTGTTTGGTTACCTCTTACTATGGCTTTAATATTAATTATAGGAATAATAGTGGCGTAAAAACGATATAAGAAAAAATAAATAATAATCAATAAGAAAGAAAATGAAGAAAGATAATGTCAAAAAGGGGGTGCCCTTTTTGACAGAAAAAATAAGAAAGGGAGTAATAAATATGGCAGAATTTTCACCAATGATGCAAAGATATCTTGAAACAAAAGAACAATACAAAGACTGCATCCTATTTTATAGACTAGGAGACTTTTATGAAATGTTTTTTGACGATGCAGTAACAGCTTCAAGAGAACTAGAATTAACGTTAACAGGAAAAGACTGTGGACAAGAAGAAAGAGCACCAATGTGCGGTATTCCACATCATGCAGCAGAAATATACATATCAAGATTGATTGCAAAAGGCTACAAAGTTGCAATATGCGAACAATTAGAAGACCCAAAAACTGCAAAAGGAATAGTAAAAAGAGGTGTTATAAGAGTAGTAACACCAGGTACTGTAGTTGATAGTAATATGCTAGAAGAAAGAAAAAATAACTTCATAATGTCAATTTTTAAATCTGGAATTTACTTTGGAATTAGTGTATGCGATATTTCAACAGGTGAATTTTATTCTGCAGAAATAAAGGACAACCAAAACTTCCCATTAGTTCTAGACGAAATTGCAAGATATATGCCATCAGAACTTGTAATAAATAGTATGATGTCAGACTGCCAAGAAGAAATGGACAAGATAAAAGAAAGATTTGACTCATATATTACAAGATTTAATGATAAATTTTTTACAGATGATGCAGAGAAAATAAGATATAGATTTAATTTTGTTGATAGTAATCAAAAAGAAATAGCAAACATTGCAGATAAAACATTAGCAGTTTGTTCAATAAATGCTTTAATTGAATATATTGAACAAACTCAAATGACCACACTTGACCACATCAATAAGATAACAGTTTACAATATTTCAAAATACATGTCACTTGATATCAATGCAAGAAGAAACCTTGAAATAACTGAAAAAATGAGAGATAAATCTAAAAAGGGAACACTTTTATGGGTGCTTGATAAAACATCAACTTCAATGGGCGGAAGAGCTTTAAGAAGATGGCTAAATGACCCTCTTATAGATACAACAGAAATTAATAGAAGACTAGAGTCTGTAAAAGAATTGAAAGATGATATTATTTTAAGAGGAGATGTTATAGAAAATCTTAAAAAAGTATATGACATTGAACGTCTTGCAGGTAAAATGGCTTATGGTAATGCAAATGCAAGGGATATGATAACATTAAAAAATTCATTATCAAAATTGCCGGATTTGAAAAAAGTGTTATCAAATGTAAATTCTCCTATGCTTAAAGATTTATATGAAAACTTAGATGAATTACAAGACATCTATGAACTTGTTGATAAATCAATAGTAGAAGACCCACCAATGACAGTAAAAGATGGTGGAATTATCAAACTTGGATATAACGAAGAAATTGATAAGTTGAAGACTGCTACAACAGAGGGCAAAAATTGGATAATTCAACTAGAAGCAGAAGAAAGAGAAAAAACAGGAATTAAAAATTTAAAAGTTGGATTTAACAAAGTATTTGGATATTTTATAGAAGTCACAAAATCATATTTAGATCAAGTTCCAGAAAGATTTGTTAGAAAACAAACATTAACAAATGCAGAAAGATTTATAACAGAAGACTTGAAAAACTTAGAAAATCAAATACTTGGAGCAGAAGAAAAAGTGGTAAACTTAGAATATAATGCTTTTGTACAAATAAGAGACGAAATTGCTAAAAATGTAAAAAGATTACAAAAATCAGCAAATATTGTATCAACATTAGATGTACTTACATCATTTGCAACAGTTGCAGAAGACTTGAATTATTGTATGCCAGAAGTAGACAATTCAGGAATTTTAGACATTAAAGGTGGAAGACATCCAGTAATAGATAAAATGCTTGGAACAGGTGTATTTGTTGAAAATGATACATATCTAGACAAGGAAGGAAACAGATTATCAATTATAACAGGACCTAATATGGCTGGTAAATCAACATATATGAGACAGGTTGCATTAATTACATTAATGGCACAAGTAGGCTCATTTGTGCCAGCTTCAGAAGCACACATAGGCGTTGTAGATAAAATATTTACAAGGGTTGGAGCATCAGACGACTTGAGTATGGGACAAAGTACATTTATGGTAGAGATGATGGAAGTTGCAACAATTCTTAAAGAAGCAACAGCAAACAGTTTAGTAATATTAGACGAAATAGGAAGGGGAACATCAACATATGACGGACTTTCAATTGCTTGGGCTGTTGCAGAATACATTGCAGATAAAGAAAAATGTGGAGCAAAAACATTATTTGCGACACATTACCATGAATTAACGGAATTAGAAGAAAAACTTGAAGGCGTAAAAAATTACAACATTGCAGTTAAAGAAAAAGGAGAAGATATTATCTTTTTAAGAAAAATTGTACCAGGTGGAACAGACGAAAGTTATGGAATCCATGTTGCACGTTTAGCAGGTGTGCCAAAGGCTGTAACACAAAAGGCTGATGAAATTTTAAGAGGTTTAGAAAAAAAGAATATCTTAACTGGTAAAAAACAGGAAAGTAAGAAGGCTGTTGAGGGACAATTTGATATGTTTAATTATAAGTTGGCAGAAATTGCTCACGAGATAGATAAGGTTAATTTGAATGAGTTGACACCAATTGATGCTTTGAATACTTTGGTTAGAATAAAAGAAAAAATGAAATAAAAATAGGGATTGGGGGACGGGTCTCCAATCCCTAATTTTATCATATTTAATATAAAAAAGGGATTGGAGACCCGTCCCCCAATCCCTAATTTTATTTCAAAGGCAGTCTAGTACTGCCAAACTCAAAGCCCATTTTATTCAAAGCGGATTTAACAGGAATAGGATTAACTTTAGCAAACAAATCATTTATCAAAGGAATACTTTCTAATTGCATATTTTTAGCCACTTCAAGATTACCATTTAGAAAATTCCAAACCATATCATGTGTAAATTTAGGTTTAATATTTGATAAAACAGAAATAACACCAAATCCACCCAAAGAACAAATAGGAATTGCTTGGTCATCATTACCAGAATAAATATGCAAATTATCCCCACACAAATGAGCAATTTCTGCAACTTGCGAAATATTTCCGGCTTGCTTCTTTTATAGCAACAATATTATCAATTTTTGATAGTTCTAAACAGGTTTCTGGTTCAATGTTCATTCCAGTTCTACTAGGAACATTATATAAAACAATAGGAGTATTAATATTTTCAGCAATGGTTTTATAGTGTGCAATTAACCCTTTTTGAGTCGTTTTATTATAATATGGAGTAACAACTAAAACACCATCAACACCTAAAGATTCAGCGATTTTTGACATCTCAATTGCTTCTTTGGTGTTATTTGAACCAGTTCCAGCAATTATAGGTATTTTTCGTGTAGAAGTTTTATTTTTATGTGCAATTTCGACAGCACATTTTATAACATCAATTTTTTCTTCTTTTGTCATTGTGGCACTTTCACCAGTTGTACCACAAACAATTAATGCGTCAATATCATTATTAATTTGAAATTGTAAAAATTTTTCAAACTCCTTTAAATTTACGCCATCATTAGTAAATGGAGTTGGAACCGCGGAACCAGCACCTTTAAACAAAATTTTTTTCATAAAATCATTTTCCTTTCATTTATTACAGTTAAGCAAAATATTTTAAATAATATTTTTACTAAATTGCAATTTTATAAAAATTATATTTTATGCAACATTTAATATGCTACAAAAAATAAAGTATGATATAATATATTTCGTAAAAATAAAAAATTGCATAAAAATTTACAGAAACATGAGATTTTAATTGAATTTTTAACCCCAATATGGTATAATTTCTACATAAATGCCTAGATTTGGCAGACAGAAAATTTGAATGATGATGAACGAATGAAGGGATGAAAATAAAGATGGAAAAAAAGAGAGTATTAACAGGAGACAGACCAACGGGAAAATTACACATAGGACATTATTTTGGATCACTAAAAACAAGAGTAGAAATGCAAGATAATCCAGAATATGATCCATTTATATTAATAGCAGATGTACAAGCACTTACAGATAATTTTAATAATCCAGAAAAAGTTAGAAAAAATGTAAGAGAAGTTGCAATGGATTACTTATCAGTAGGAATAGATCCTAAAAAAACAACAATTTATATACAGTCAATGATACCAGAAACAGCAGAATTAACAGTATTCTACTCAAATTTGGTTACAATTGCTAGACTAGAAAGAAACCCAACAGTAAAAACAGAAATAGCACAAAAAAGAGACATCTTTGGGGAAAGTGTAACATATGGCTTTTTAGGGTATCCAGTAAGCCAAGCTGCAGATATAACAACATTTGAAGGTGAACTAGTACCAGTTGGAGAAGACCAATTACCACTAATAGAACAATGTAGAGAAATAGTTAGAAAATTCAACAGTATATATGGTGAAGGAGTTTTAAAAGAACCAAAGGCAGTACTATCAAACTCAAAAAGAATAAAAGGACTAGACGGTAACGAAAAAATGGGTAAATCATTAGGAAATGCAATTTACTTATCAGATAGTGAAGAAGAAATAACTAAAAAAGTTATGAGTGCAGTAACAGACCCAGCAAGAATAAAAAAAGACGATCCAGGAAATCCTGATATATGTATGGTTGCATATTATCACAATTTATTTACACCAATAGAAGATGTAAAAACAGTATGTGAAGAATGCAAAGCCGGAAAACGTGGTTGTGTTGCTTGTAAAAAACAACTAGCTAAAAATATAATTGAAGAGTTAAGACCAATTAGAGAAAAAAGAGCATATTATGAAGCACATCCAGAAGAAGTTGATAAAATTCTAATGGAGGGTACAGAAAAAGCAAGAGCTGTAGCAAAAGAAACAATGAAAAAAGTAAAAAAAGCAATGATGCTAGATTACTAAAATTAAAGGGGGAATAAACATATGAATAAGTTAGAAAATGAAAGTAAAATAAAAAAAATATTAATAGTAATAATGATGATATTAGCATTTATAATTATTGCAATTTATGTTTACAATATGATAAGTATAGCCACGACAGGAGTAGATATTTATGTAAGTGGTTTTTATAATAATCAAGTATCTAAATATAATTCTTCTTTTGAAGACTATATAGGAACTCAAAATGGAAGAGATGTAAAAAAATTAATACAAGAAGTTTTTGAAAAAAATGAAGATAATTATTTTGATGCAATACTATGTGTGAAAATTAATGATGGTAATTATTTAAATATTCCAAATTATAAGGTGATATCAGATAATAAAAGATACAAAGTAGATGTGACAAAATATACTAAAATGGGACTTATAAAATATATATCAATACAAGAAATTAAATAGAGGGAGGAAAAATGTTTACAGATTATACAAAAATAATAATTAAATCAGGTAACGGCGGAAATGGTGCTGCAACATTTAGAAGAGAAAAATATGTGGCAGCAGGTGGACCTGATGGTGGAGACGGTGGAAATGGTGGAAACATCTATTTTCAAGTAGACAAAGACAAAAATACACTAATTGATTTTAGATATAACAGAAAATTCAAAGCAAAAGATGGTGAAAATGGAAGCGGAAACCGTTGCAATGGAAAATATGGAGAAGATTTATATATCAAAGTTCCAATAGGTACTGTTGTAAAAGATGCAGAAACAGGAAAAGTTGTTGCAGACTTATCTAAACCAAACCAAAAGGAATTAATATTAAAAGGTGGAAGAGGTGGAAGAGGTAACTCACACTTTGCAACACCTACAAGACAAGCACCTAGATTCTCAGAAGATGGAGAAAAGGGAGAAGAAAAAGAATTAATATTGGAATTAAAGTTATTGGCAGATGTAGGTTTGTTAGGATTTCCAAATGTAGGAAAATCAACATTTTTATCAACAGTAACAGATGCAAGACCTAAAATTGCAAATTATCACTTTACAACAATAAATCCAAATTTAGGAGTTGTAAAAACAAAAAATGGTGATGGATTTGTAATAGCAGATATACCAGGAATTATAGAAGGCGCAAGTGAAGGAGTAGGACTTGGAATTCAATTCTTAAGACATGTTGAAAGAACAAGATTACTATTACATTTTATTGATGTTTCTGGACAAGAAGGCAGAGACCCTATTGAAGATTACAAAACAATAAATGAAGAACTTGCAAAATATAGTGAAAAGTTGGTAAAACGAAAACAGATATTAGTTGCAACTAAAATAGACAGTATGCAAGACGATACAAATTTAAAAAAGTTAGAAGAATTAGCTAAAAAAGAAAAATTAGAATTATTCAAAATTTCATCAGTTACAGGTGAAGGGGTTGAACAACTAATAGACCACGTTACAGAAGTTCTAAAAACTTTACCAAAAGAAGAATTGGTTGAAATCGAAGACAGAGTTGTATATACATTGCAAGACAAGGATCAAGAATGGGAAGCATACGAAGAAGATGGTGTTTTCTATGTTAAAGGTAGAGCTGTTGATAGACTTATGGGTAGAATTAATATTGAAGATAATGAGTCTATGTATTATTTCCAGAAATGTTTGAAAAATATGGGAATTGAAGATAAGCTTAAAGAACTTGGTGTGTGTGAAGGTGATACTGTTAAGATTTCTGACTGGGAACTTGAGTGGTACGAGTAAAAATTTCGACCAATGGGGACGTTGTTAAATTGGTTGAAAAAATATTAAATAGAAACAATTATTATAATGAAAAATTATAAAATATAAAAATATAGAAATTTCAACCAATTTAACAACGTCCCCATTGGTCGAAAAGTTAGGAGAAAGTAAAATGAGCGAAAATAAGAATAACAATAATAACGAAGTAGAAGAATTAGATATAAACCATCTAATGCAAATAAGAAGAGACAAATTAAAGGAATTACAAGAAGAAGGAAAAGACCCATTTGAAATAACAAAATTTAATAGAACAAATTCAGCAGGAGAAATAAAAGCAAATTACGAACAATTTGAACAAAAAGATGTAACAGTTGCTGGTAGAATAATTGCAAAAAGAATAATGGGAAAAGCATCATTCTGTACAATACAAGACAGTGATGAAAAAATCCAAAGTTATGTAAGTATAAATGATTTAGGAGAAGAAAGCTATAAAGCATTTAAAACATATGATATTGGTGATATCATTGGAATTACAGGTTTTGTATTTAAAACAAGAACTGAAGAAATTTCTGTACATGCAAAAGAAGTAACATTACTTTCAAAATCATTAAGACCATTACCAGAAAAATTCCATGGATTAAAAGATCCAGATTTGAGATATAGACAAAGATATGTTGATTTAATAATGAATCCAGAAGTAAAGAAAACTTTTGAAATGAGAAGTAAAATAATTAGCAATGTTAGAAGTATATTAGAAGAAGAAGGATTTTTGGAAGTTGAAACACCCGTATTAAATACAATTTCAGGTGGGGCAACGGCAAGACCATTTATAACACATCACAATGCATTAGATATAAGCATGTACTTAAGAATTGCACTAGAATTAAACTTAAAGAGATTAATAGTAGGTGGATTTGATAAAGTATATGAAATAGGAAGAGTATTTAGAAATGAAGGTATGGACATTAGACATAATCCAGAATTTACAATGCTTGAATTATATGCATCATATCAAGACTTCCATGACATGATGGATATAACAGAAAAAATATTTTCACAAACTGCACAAAAAGTTTTAGGAACAACAAAAATAACATATCAAGGTCAAGAAATTGATTTAACACCAGGATGGAAAAGAATTACTATGATAGATAGTATTAAAGAGGCTTGCGGAGTTGACTTTAATGAAATAACAACAGACGAAGAAGCAGTTGCATTAGCAAAAGAAAGAGGAATAGAAATACCAGACCCAACAAAAGAAACAAGAGGAGATGTAATTAGCTTATTCTTTGACGAATATGTAGAAAAAACATTAATACAACCAACATTTATATATGAATATCCAGTAGAAATTTCACCACTTGCTAAAAAATGTCCAAATAACAAAAAAATGACAGAAAGATTTGAAGTATTTATTGGTGGTAGAGAATATGGAAATGCATTCTCAGAATTAAATGATCCAATTGACCAATATGAAAGATTTAAAAAACAAGTTGAAGCAAAAGAAGCAGGGGATGAAGAAGCAGGTATGATGGATGAGGATTATATCAATGCACTAGAAATTGGTTTACCTCCAACAGGTGGACTAGGTATTGGAATTGATAGATTTGTAATGTTATTAACAGATGCTGCATCAATTAGAGATGTATTACTATTTCCAACAATGAAACCTTTAAACTAAAAGTTGGTATGTAAAAAAATGCCACAGTCAACATATTTGAAAGGTATAGATAGTAGTTATATATATGAAGGCTATTTAGCATTTAAAACTGAAGAATTATAAATAAAAACAGTATCAAGTAAAATCTAAAATTACTAGATACTGTTTATTTTTCTTATAAATTGTAAAAAACCAGAATTAAGATTTTGTACGCAGTGCAAACTGCTACAAAATCTAATTTCTGCCATATTTATCTTCTACAGAAAGTTATCATACTATGATAACTTTCCTAGAATATAAATAAGTGTAACCTTTCACTAATTAAACTACACTATATAAGTGTAAGATATCTTATAAAGGAGTTTTTTAAAATTGAAACAAGTAACACAAATAGAAAAATATTATAAAAATAATGAAATTGATATGGATCAAATAATAGAAGATTTTACACCATATATTACCACAATAATAAACAAAGGAACAAATAATAAACTATCATTTGAAGACAAAGAAGAAATCTATTCTGACACATTCTTTATATTATGGAAAAATAGAAATAGATTAAATATAAATGTATCATTAAATTCATATTTAGCAGGAATAACCAGAAATTTGATAAAAGAAAAATATAGAAAATTGAAAATAGTCTATGATATTAGTGATTTTGAAAATGATGTATTAAATAGTGTAAATATGTATGAAAATGATAGAGAATTAATATGGGATATAGAACAAAAAATAAAAGGACTAAAAGATATTGATATGAAAATTGTAAATTTATTTTATTATTCATCTGTATCAATTAAAGATATAGCAAAAAAATTAAATATTTCTGAATTAAATGTAAAGACAAGACTGCATAGAATACGAAAGAAAATAAAGAAAGAATTGAATAACGGAGGAATTTAGAGATGGAATTTAACAAAAATAAAATAAAAACCAAAATTGCTATATTGAAAATAAAAGAGGAGAATGATATAGTTATGGAAGAGAAAAAAACAAGAAATATATTAAAAACAGTTGTGACAGCAATAGCAGGAATAATTTTAAGTGCAGGATTTGTATTTGCAGGGACAGCAGTATATGAAAGAGTATGGAAAACACCAGAAAAAATCCAATTATCTTCTGGAGATTATGAAGAAATAACAAAGGTAACTGAAGAAAGTAAAAAAGAAAATATATCAGAAGAAGATGCGAAAAAAGTTGCAATAGAAAAATTAAATCAAATTGGATTTAATTCTAATATAGTAAGTACAAATCATTTTAAAGAAATAGATTCAACTAAAATATTGTATTGTTTCGATACAGAAGACAATTATGAAATAACCATTGATGGACAAACTGGAGAATTTTCAGAAATATGGGACAATAATAAAAATATTCAAGATACAAGTAAATATATGACAGAAGAACAAGCAAAAGAATTAGCCAACAAATATTATAAATTATTTGGATACAAAGAGGGAGAATATGAAATCACAAAAGTTCTATCTGTAAACAATGAAGGAAAAGACAGAGGACCAGGATTTAGAATATATGTAACATACAATAAAAAATATGGTGATGTATATAATCCATATGAATATATTACAGTAACATTAGAATCCAAAAACATGAAAATGGCCATGTTTAGAGTTAGTAATATTCCATTTGACAACAATGAAACAGTAATCACAGAACAAGACGCAATAAATATTGCCTTAAAAGAAGATAAAAAAGTAGCAAAAAATAAAGTAAAAAACACAAAAACAAAATTAATGGTAGTAAAAATGAATGCTGATGCCTATGATAGAATAAACAATACAGATAAACATTACGAAGCAATGCAAACACCTAATTATCCAGTTGAAGAAAGAACATATTATAAAGTAGATGATAAAATAAGAAAAGCATGGGTAGTTGTTATAAATTATGAAGATAATTTTGGAGACAATGTAACAAAAAGATACACAGAGAGAGCATATAGTTATTTTGTTGATGCGACAACTGGCGAAATAATAGGTGGACATACAATGGATTATATTTATAGTGAAAGTAGATAAATTATAGTATTAGTTTTATAAAAAAATTTGAATAATTATAAAAATCTATTGACAAAAACAATACCTAGATATACAATGTATAAAAATACATAGAATATCTAGGTATATTTATTTTTAAGGAGGGGATAAAAGTGAAAATTAGTAAAGAATTACTAAAAGGAAGCACAACAATGCTAGTATTGGACTTATTAAAAAATCAAAACATGTATGGATATGAGATGATAAAAAAATTAAAAGAAAAATCAGAGAATGTATTTGAACTTAAAGAAGGAACACTATATCCAATATTACATGGACTAGAAGAAAACGGATTTATAACATCATATTGGGACGAAACAACAGCAAAGAAAAGGAAATATTATGCTATAACAGAAAAAGGAAAAAAGCAATTAAAAGAGAAAAAAGAAGAATGGAAAATTTTTAGCAATGGAATAAATCAAGTACTAGGGGGTGTTTCATTTGCAAATTAAAGAATTTTTAAATACTGTATGTGAACAAATAAAATATAAACCAATACGAAATAGCATATCAGAAGAATTAGAAAATCATATAGAGGAATCAAAAGAAAACTATATTGAAGAAGGAATGCAGGAAGAAGAAGCGGAAGAAAAAACAATTATACAAATGGGAAATGCAGAAGAAATTGGAAAAAATTTAAACAAAATACATAAACCAAAACTTGATTGGAAATTATTAATAATTTTAATTGTGCTTTTAGGATTTGGATTTTTAGTAGCTTTTACCAGAGCAAACAGTATAGTATCAGATGGATATGAAATGACTAATGTTATAGAAAGATATCTTTGTGCTTTAATAACAGGTAGTATTTTTAGCATATTTATATATTTTATTGATTATACAAAAATAATGAAATATTCAAATATATTTTATATAATTGCAACTTTATTTGTTGTTTATTCATTTCTTTTTGGAATTAATATAAATGGACTACCATACATATATATTTCACCATCAATAACATTTTCACCGGTTGTTATTGCAATGCCACTTTATATTATTGCGTTTGTAGGTTTTTTAAATAGTGAAAAACAATACAAAAAGAATGTTACAATATTCAATAAGAATATAAATTCAAAATTAGCTAAAATAATAACATTAAGTATAATTTCTATATTTATTTTTGTAAATATACCAGCTATTGTATCAGCATTTATATTAGGACTTATTTATTTAATAATTGGAACCGTAAAATTAGTGCAAACTAAAACAAATAGGAAAAGAAATTTACTAATCCTTTGGGGAATACCAATATTTTTAGGAACAATTTTATCGCTAAGTGTAATAATTGAAACACCATATATTGTTGATAGATTTGTAGCTGTATATAATCCAGAAAGTCAAGCAGATTGTTATGGATGGATCCCTTTAAATAGAAAAATAATTATAAATTCTGCTCAAACATTTGGTGAAGCAGACGATACTAGCAATGCTTTAGAAATATTTGACGAAGGCACAAATTATGCGTTTATATCAATTTTAGCACATTATGGCTGGGTAGTAAGTGTTGGAATAGTAATAGCAGTTTTAGCCTTAAGTATAGAATTAATTATAAATTCAATTAAGATAAAAGAAATTAATGGAAAATTATTAATAATTGGAATGTCTAGTATGTTTATTTTACAAAGTATATTTAATATTCTTATGAATTTGAATTTAATAATTGATGCTAATTTTAATTTGCCATTTGTTTCTTATGGTAGGTTAAATCTTATTGTTAATATGATGTGTTTGGCTTTGGTATTAGCCATTTATAGAAGAAAAGATATACTTATCTTGATGAGAAACCTATAATTTCGTCAACTTGTTCTTGAGTGTATCCGTTTGCAAGTCTTGCCTTTTGTAATTTTGAATTTACTTTAATTTTTGATTTTTATTATGTAAAACACAAATAAAATTATTGAGACAATTTGACTTTAACATTTTTTTGGTTGATTTATTGTAATAATATTGTATTTATGATAAGATAAAACAAAATTAAGAAATACAGAAATATTAAGAGGTAAAATAATGAAAATAGGAATAGATATAGATGGAGTTTTAACTGATATAGAACAATGGCAATTAGACTATGGAAGTAAGTTTTTTTATGAAAAATATGGTTTAAAAATAAAGAATTACAAAGGATATGAAACTAATGAAATATTTGATGTAGATATAAAATTAGATGATGAATTTTGGAATAAATATTTTCGAGAGTATTCAATTAATGTAGAAGCAAGAAAATTTGCAAATGAAGTAATTGATAAATTAAAAGAAGATGGACATGAAATTTATATAATTACGGCTAGAGGTTCTTTTTTAAGCCATTCAGCAGATGTAATGACAATAGAAGAAAATAGAAATATTGTATTAAATTGGCTAAAAATTAATCAAATACATTATGACAATATAATTTTTAGTCCAGAAGATAAATTAGAAATATGCAAACAAAATAATATAGATTTAATGATTGAAGATAAGCCTAAAAATATAAATACAATTTCTAATGAAATACCTGTAATTTGCTATCATGCAAATTATAATGAGCAATGCAATGGAAAGAATATTTATAGATGTTATAGTTGGTATGACATATATAGAAAAATAAAAGAAATACAAAAACATTAAGAGGTAAAAGATGAACATAGGAATAGATATAGATAATGTAATATCAAATTTTGATGAAGTATTAAAAAAAGAATTTTTAATACATGACAAAGAACTAAGAAATACAGGAATAATTAACCCAGAAGCACATATGACAAAAGGAATGTTTGACTGGACTGATGATGAAATATGGACATTTTATTTAGAAAATATAGGAAGAATAACTCCTAGTCTAGATGTAATTGAAGGTGCGAAAGAATATATTGAAAAACTAAAAAATGATGGACATATAATAGTAATTATTACAGGTAGAGATAATGGAGAATATAAAGATCCATATACTATGACAAAAAAATGGCTAAAAGAAAAAGGAATAGTATATGATAAATTAATATTTACAAACGGATATAAAAATGGAAAACAAGGTAAAGCAGAAAAATGTTTAGAAAATGACATTGATGTAATGATAGATGATTCAGCCAGAATTTGTAGAGAATGTTTTCAAAAAAATATTACTACACTTATAATGGACAAGCCGTCTAATAGATATGCAACAGAAATAACAAGAATTTACAATTGGAAAGAAATTTATGAATTTATTACAAATTATAAAAAAGAAAAAGTAAATGTAATATTAGACACAGACACATATAATGAATGTGATGACCAATTTGCACTAGCATATTTATTGAAAAATCAAGATAAATTTAATATTGAAGCAATAACAGTAGCACCATATTCACATCAATCAAGGAATGTGTCAGTAAGAGAAGGACAGGAATTAAGTTATAACGAAATTTTAAAAATATGCAAATGGTTAAATTTTAATATAAATAATAAAGTATTCAAAGGCTCAACAGATTACATTTGTAATGGATATAATGAAACTAATGATGCAGTAAATAAGATAGTTGAAATAGCATTAAAAAATGATAAAACATATATATTAGGAATTGGTGCAATTACTAACATTGCATTAGCAATAAAAAAAGAACCTAAGATAATTGGTAAAATAGAAATTATATGGCTAGGTGGAAATGAATTAGGATATAAAGATAATTTGGAATATAATTTCAGACAAGATGTAGAGGCAGTTAAAATTGTATTAGAATCACAAGTTAAATTAACTATACTACCTTGCAAAGATGTAGTATCTAATTTAAGAATCGATATTAATACTTTAAAAGAAAATTTAGGTAATAAATCAGAGTTATGTGATTACTTAATAGAAAGATTTTATAATGATGGATACCATGGAATTCAAGAAACAAGAGTTATTTGGGATATATCAGTTATTGCATATATGATAAATAAAAATTGGTTTGAAACTAAAGAAATAAGTTCTCCAAATATAAAAGAGGATACTTCTTATGAAATAACTCAAAATAAGCATAATGTAACTTTTGTAACAAAATTGAATAGAGATAAAATATATGAAGATTTATTTAATAAATTAGGAGCAAGAAATGAAGTACAATGAAATGAAACAAGCTGTGAAACTATTAAGTAAAGAATGGAATTTAGGAAAAAAAGAAGCAGGAGCAGACAATGATATTTGTGCTTGGATATATTTATTTGATGTTTTACAAGAAAGTGAAAGAATAATAAAATATAAAGATGGAAACAAACTTATAGGATTTTGTGGCTATTCAAAAGAATATTCAAATAAACATAAATTATCTAAAATGTTTTATGGTTTTGTAAAAAATAGATTATATAAAAGTAAAAGCATAAAAAATTTAAAAGCATTTAAAGAGTATGAAAATAATTATAATTACATGCCAGACGAACTTAAAAATTACTTTGATGGAGAGGTTTCAATATTAATAGTAGATGAAGATTATAGAGGAAAGAAAATAGGAAAAAAACTTTTATTAGATGTATTTGAGCTTGCCAAAAAAGATAATATGAAAAATATTCAGATAGTAACAGATGAATCATGCAATTATAAATTTTATGAAAGTTTAGGATGTAAAAAGGTATATGAAACAATAGTTGAAAATAAAGAAATAGAACAACTTGGAAATGGATATACCGAAAAAGCATTTATATATGAAAAGAAATTATAAAAGCGTAGGAGAAAATAAATATGAAATTAACAAGCAAAAAGGCATTACAAATGCTAGAAGATACAAGAAAAGATTTTGAAAATCAAGGGTGGATAGATCATTCAATATGTGTAGGAAATAGTGCAGGTAAAATAACTAGAGCATTAAATGAAAAAGGAATGAATTTAGATGTAGATAAAGCAATTACATTAGGGTATATTCATGATATAGGAAAAAAAGTAGGAGATTCTCATGGACATGTTATGAATGGATATAATTACTTAAAAGAACTTGGATATGATGATGAATATTGTAATATATGTTTAACTCATTCATATTTGAATAATGATGTAATGTGTACTGCCGGAGGAATACCTAATGATATACCTTTTAGAACTGAATTTATAAAAATTCACGAATATACAATTTATGAAAAAATAATAAATTTATGTGATTTAATGTGTACTACAAAAGTATTTACGATTGATAAAAGATTAATAGATTTAATGATGAGAAGAGGAGCATATTCAAATACACAGTATCATATAAAAGAAACATATAAACTAAAAGAATATTTTGACAGTTTATTAGGATATAACTTATATGATTTATTTCCAGAAATAAAGAATAATTTATAGTAAATTGGAGAGATAAAATGAATAGATTATTAAGAATAGGTTTTGATACTTTTTTAACATCTGTAACTCCAATTTTAGGATGGTTTTTACTTGGAATATTAGTGGATAAAAATTTAATCAATATATTTTCATTAATATACCCGATACAATTTGTTATAAGTGCAATACAAAGTGTTTTTGGAACAGGTGCTAATATAAGTTCAATTAGAGATAAAAATAAAAATAGTGTTTTTTCTGGGGTGGTATTGGGTTCTGGTATAGGATTGATAATACTAGGGTGCGTTGCAATAAACATAGATAAATATATAACTTTTATGAACATGGATATTGATACATATAAAATATTTGGAGTATATGCTGTTATTCAAATGTTTTTTCAATTATTATTAAATTTATCTTTGTGTAAGTTGTATTTTGAAGAAGAAAATAAAAGAGCTAACAAATATAGTTTGCTATTCAATTTAATAAATTTTTCTTCATTAATTATAATGAGTTTAATAACAAAAGAACAAATAAAAATTGTTGGAATTTCAGTAATATGTATGAGTGTTTTTGTAGTTATTATGATGTTTAGAATAGTAGAAAAAACAAAATTTAAAATTAATATAGTAAATTGTATTAAATATGATTCTGTATATTTGTTTGCAGAAATTAGTATGTTTATAATTTATTTGTTTGGTTTTAAAAATTCATTTGATTTTGGTGAAAAATATATTTTAGCAACATCATTTGCAACTTTAATAACAGATACTCAATGGGATATTGCTTATGCAATAAAAACAGTAGCACAAATTGATATTACTAAAAAAGAATTTTCATATAAAGAACATATAAAAAATAGCAGAAAATTAGTATATTTGTTAATTATATCAAGTATTATAATGGGTATCATATTATATCCAAGTTATAAGGTAGATATAATGGCAACATCAATCATAGTAAGTATAGAATTGGTAAGTTTATATATGTATCCAATTTATTTAACAAAATTAACATACATACAACTTGAACATTCTGCTGTAAAAGCAACTATCAGTAAACAAGTTGCCAATATACTTAGAATATTTTGTTCTTTTATATCATCTCCATTTTGCACATCAATTGGACTAGCAGTTTCAGTTATATATCAATTAGCATCTACACAGTATATAACTGAAAAAAATAAAATTAATATGGAAATGAAATAAAATAATTGCTACTCATTTAAGAGATACAACTAGAGAAAAATTGAAGAATGATGAGATAAATAATATCTTAGTTGTAGAAGATGGATATGTATTTGAAATATAAAAATTAAAAAATTAGGAGCAAAATAAAATGTACGATTATGTTTTACAATACGGATTTGATATAGAATCAGAAAATAATATACAAAATATAAAAAAATACTTGAAAAACAACAATATAAAGGATAAAGAAAGAAAATGGAGACCACATATAACAATAGATTTATATGATTGCACTAACCAAAATGAATTTATAGAAAAAGTAGATAGTATAGTAAATAATATAAAATGTTTTGAATTAGAATGTAAAAACTTAAATGATTTTGATAAAGAAACATTATATATAGAGCCATATAACAAAGATAGATTATTAGAGTTAAAATTAGATTTTGATAATGTATTAAATGATTATAGAAAGCAAAATAGAAAAGAAAGAATATATAAACCTCATATAACTTTATGCACAAATGAAAATATAAATCAAAGTTTATATGATTTAGCACATAATGTTTTTGAACCATTTGTAGCTAAAGTTAAATATATATGGATCTATAATCAAAAGATGGAATTAATAAAAGAGTATAAATTAAAAAATTAGGAGTAAATAAATGAGAATAGGTATAGATATAGATGATACTTTAACAGATATAAAAGACAAATTAACAAATGCTGAAAAAGAATATGCAATTAGTCTTAATAAAAATGTAGAAAATAAGAATCATAAGATAATAGATATATATAATAATGGTAATATATATCAGAAATTATTTGATTTTAGTTATGATGAATTAAAATATTTTTTAGGAACTATACAAGAAGAAATTACTAACAATGCACTTCCAAGAAATGATTGTGCTGATATAATAAAAAAGTTACATAAAGAGGGTCATGAAATATATATTATAACTGCAAGAGATTCTGAATTTCATAAAGATCCATATATTCAAAGTGAAACTTGGTTAAATGAAAATTCTATATATTTTGATAAATTGATTGTTAATGCTAGAGATAAAGCAAAAGTATGCGTAGAAAATAATATAGACTTATTAATTGATGATAGTATAAGTAATTGCTCAAGTGTATATAATTGCGGAATTGAAGCAATTATGATTAGTAATGAAAAAAATAGTAACAACGAAATAAAAACATTTTATAATTGGAAAGAGATATATAATTATATAAATAATGAAACAATTTTTAAAATAGTTAGTTATAATAAAGTAAATGACTATAATTTTGATGTTCACAATTTTATAAATGAAAGTATGTACCGATTTATAGGAAGACCATATAAAAACAGAAAAGATGTATTAAATATATATGAGTATTACTTAAAAAATAACGGCAATTTTTGGATTGCATATGATGTGAAAAACAATGAGATATTAGGTACAATAGCATTAGAAAACAGAAAAGATTATGCGATATTAAAAAGATTTTATGTTAGAGAAAATTATCAAAATTATGGTATCGGGCAAATGCTATATAATATTTTAGAAAGTTATGTATTAAATGAAACTGATATAAATAAGATATATCTTGCTTGTGGAAAAGTATTAACAAAAGCTCATAAGTTTTATAATAAAAATGGTTTTAAACAAATTGAAAAATTAAATATTGAAATGCACTTTGCAGATGATGATGATTTTTTTGTAAAAAATATTGAAAGAAGTAATAGGTAAAATAATGAAAAAAATAAAAAACGAAAATCAAATGTTAATAATGCTAGCACTTTTTAGTATATCAGTTGGATTATGGGGAAATTTTAGACAACTATGGTTACAAGATAACAATTTTGCTGTTACAAATATAAGTAATATATTAAGCATAGGAACTTTAATAAGTGTTATAATTATTGGTCTGATAGGAAAATATGTAAAATTAAATAAACTAAAAAATACATTAGTCATAGTTTTATTAGTAAAATTTTTGAATATGTTTTGGCTATATTTTTTAAATGGGACAAATTACATTGAATTAATTAGATTATCAATAATAATAGATATTGTAACAGAATACATAATAATTACAAGTATATATCCATTAATAACGACAATTATAAAGTCTGGAACAATTTATAGTAAAAGAAGGCTAACAGAGTATTTGTTTAGAGATGTTGGGATTTTATTTGGTGGAGTATTTATAGGCAAAAGTATTGCGGGATTAATTATAAATTATAATACATGTTTATTTTTAGCAAATATATTTTTAATGTTTTCACTATTTATATTGCTTAATATAAAAGTAAATAATTCAACAGATAGTAATGAATATAAAGAAATTTCTTCAAAGTATATTTTAAAAGATAAATTATTAATATTATATTTAATTTATACTTTAATAGGAACAATTGCAATGTCAACAGCACTAGGATTAAAAATGCTTACACTTACAAATTATTTTAGTTTTAGTGACAATGTAGCGACTAATTATTTATTAGTAATTGGACTTTTAGCAGATATATTTGGAATTATAGCATTAAAGTATTTAACACCAAAAAATGACTATTTAACGATAACAATAAAATTTGGAATAAGATTTTTAGGATATGTAATAGCATTTATGTCAAATAATCTTCTAATTACATTAATTGCAATCACTTGGTCTATATTTATTTCAACAGCGTATGAGAATATATGCGATGCTGTATATATCAATAGATTAGAGAATAAATATCAATTAAGTTTTTCAAATATATGCCATATAATTAGATTTTTAGGAGAAGCAATAGGCGTATTTTTATGTGGTATAATGTATGAAATTGGATTAAGATATATGTTTGGATTATCTGCTTTATTTATGATATTCCAAATAAGTACAGCTTATTATATGATATATTTACGAAAAAGGGAAAAATAAAATGAAAAGTAAAATTAGTCAAAAAGAAATATTTAAAACATTATTATTTGTACTACCATATATTGCAGTAGAATTTACAAATACAATATTAGTAATTATAGACAAATCATTATCGAATTCAATAGGTAAAACAGCAATTATAGTGTTTTCCTCATTTGTTACATTAAATTGGGCAATAAACACAATACAAGCTTGTATTAGCCAAGCACATAGTATAGTTTTAGTAAGAGATAGAGAAAAACATAAAGTTATTAATACAACAGGAATGTTTTTAGAACTAGTTACTAGTAGTTTGATAGGAATATTAATATTTATGTTTGCAAAACAAATTACATATGTTTATACACTTGAAGATGATGCAAGAACTATTTTAACTACCATATTAAAATTAAAAGCAATTCAATTACCAATAAATTCAATTGCATATATACCAAAAAACAAATTAAAAATTGATTATAAAACAAAACAAATATTTATAATAATGGTTATAGCGTCTACCATAAATATAATAGGGGATTTAATAAGTATCAAATATGGATACAATGAAATTGGAATATATATTGCAACAATTATATCAACAATAGTAAATTCTATTTTGTTATTACTTGTTTCAAAATTTAAAATAGGAAAAATTAGCGTGAACTATATAAAAGAAATATTTAAATATGCAAAAGATTTAATATTTAATAAGATTATTCAAAGAATAGTAAATATTTGGTATACAAGTATAGCAAGTTCATTTGGAACAAACATTTATGCAATTCACTGTGTTTGTGCGACTGTTATAGATACTATTACAGAAGTGATTGAAGGAGAATATTCTGGATTACTAATAGCATATTCAAATGATATTGAAAGCAAAAAAGAAAATATTATAAATAAAGTAGATAAAATAAGTTGTTATGGAGTAGTATGTTCAATTGTGATTTCACTGGTATTAATGTATCCAACATGGTGGTTATTAGGAAGAGCAATACCATGGAATGAGTGTAATCCATATATATGGTTGTATTCTTTAGAATTTTTAGCAACAGTTGTATCTTGTAATTATAGAGCATATTTATCTGCTAATAAAGATACTAAGGCAATAAGAAATATGGCTTTAGTTGGCGGAATTTGTGTAAGAATTCCATTAGCATTATTAGTACGACATTTTAATATTGGAATATTAGGATTATCTTTTGTATGTGGTATAGATAGAAGTGTAAGAGCAACTTATTTAAGATTATATATAAGAAAAAATAAAGAAAAATTAGCTTAAAAAAATCAAAAATATTTAATAGTAAATCAGATAAAGGATATTCTGAAAATGAGGTTTGTGTTACAGTTATATATGAAAAAATTTTAAAAATATATTAATGGAGGATAGAAAATGGAAAAAAGAATAGGAATATTTATATCTGGATCAACTAATCCAAATATTAGTAAAGAGTATAATCAAGCAGCAGTAGAATTTGGAAAATTATTAGATCCTAAAAAACATAATATAATATTTGATGGCTGTCATGGACTACCTGGTGTAGTAGCATCTCAAATAAGTCAACCTAATGATAATCTCGAGATAGCTTATACAAGTTCTCATGATATACCAGCAAGTGATTGGTTAGTTGCTGCTCGAAATGGAACGTTTAGATATCAATCGGAAGTAACAAGAGCAATGCTAGATTGGTCAGATGTTGCTGTTTTCTTTAAAGGAGGAAGTGGCACTTTAGCAGAACTTTTTCATGCAATTGATACAAAGAAAAATGGAGAACACCATAAACCAATTTTGATTTTAAACATTAAAAATCAATGGGATGAATTAATAAAAATATTAGAACCTTTAGGATTAAGTAATTTATATAATGTAATGGATACGCCACAAGAAATAATGAAATATATTAATGAACATTTAAAAATAGATTCAATGTATCATACAGTTAAATATATTGAAAATGTCCAAGATAATGATTATGAAAGATAAAATTATTAAAACAAAAATTAAGGATATAGGAGTAATTATGATAATAGGAATTGATATAGATAATGTAATATCAAATTTTAATGAAGAATTATTAAAAGCATATATAGAACATGATAAAGAATTAAGAAACACAGGAATCATAAATAAAAATGCACCATATATAAGAAATGGAATGTTTGATTGGACAGACGAAGAAGAAAAAACTTTTTATAAAGAAAATATAGAAAGAATAGCTATTAATTTAAAAGCAATCGAAGGTGCAAGTAAATATATAAAAAAGCTACAAGAAGATGGACATATAATTTATATAATTAGTGGAAGAGATAACGGAGAATATTCAGATCCATATAAGATGACAATTGATTGGTTGAAAAAATATGATATTGTTTATGATAAATTATTTTTAGTAGATGATTACAATAGTCATTCAAAAACTGAAATATGTTTAGAACATAATGTTGATGTTATGATAGATGATTCTAAAAGAATGTGTAAAGATATAAAAGATAATGGTATTAGAGCGTTACTAATGGATACACCTTATAATAGAGATACAAATGAATTTGAAAGAGTTAATTCATGGGAGGAAATATATAATAAATTATCTAATAAAAAAATAAATGTAATACTTGATACAGATACATATAACGAATGTGATGACCAATTTGCATTGTCATATTTAATTAGATCAAAAGAATTATTTAATATAGAAGCAATAACAGTTGCACCATATTCTCATAATACAAGAAATGTATCTGTTCCAGAAGGACAAGAATTAAGCTATAAAGAAATACTTAAAATATGTAAGTGGCTTGATTTTGATACATCAAATAAAGTATTTAAGGGCTCGATGGACTATATTCAAAATGGATATAACGAAAATAATGATGCAGTCAATAAAATAATAGAAATTGCTTTAAAAAATGATAAAACTTATATATTAGGAATTGGAGCTATTACTAATATTGCACTAGCAATCAAGAAAGAACCTAAGATAATTGATAGAATGGAAATTATCTGGTTAGGTGGAAATGAAATAGACTATAAAGATAACCTTGAATATAATTTTAGACAAGATATAGAGGCAGTAAAAACAGTATTTGATTCTAAAGTCAAAATAACTATTCTACCTTGTAAAAATGTAGTAGCAGATTTAAGAATAGATATAAATGAATTAAAAAGTAATTTAGATAATAAATCAGAACTATGTAATTATTTAATTAATAGATTCTATAATGATGGATATCATGGAATACAAGAATCTAGAGTTATATGGGATATATCAGTTATAGCATATATGATAAATAAAAATTGGTTTGAAACAAAAGAAATAAGTTGCCTAAACATCAAAGAAGATGGTTCTTATGAATTAACTGATAATAGGCATACTATTACTTTTGTTACTAAATTAGATAGAGATAAAATATATGAAGATTTATTTAAGAAGTTAGGAGAATGAAAATGAATAATAAAGAATTAGAAAAAATATATAGTGAGTGTATAGATTATAGTAACAAAATAAAAAATCCAATATTAAAAGAAGTTGTTCAAAGAATATATAAAGATTATAAAGATGGATTGTTGAATAAGCCTGCAACACCGGGTTCACATCATTATTTTAAAGGAGGATTATTATATCATATATATAGTGTTACGAGAAATTCCATTGAAATATGTAATATGTATCCTGATTTAGAGGTTGATAAAGATTTAATTTTTTTTGGTGCTCTAGTACATGATATTGGAAAGTGCAATGATTTTAACGATTTTGCAGAAACAGAAAAAAATGAATCTATAAATGGAAATAGTATGGCTTTATTAGGTCATTCATATGAAGGAACTCATATAGTTGAAAACTATTTAAAAGATTATAAAATAGATGAACAATTTAAAAATCAAGTACTACATATGATAGGAAGTCACATGAATGAATATAGTGAATGGGGAGCATTGGTTCTTCCAAAAATGTTGGAAGTAATTATTATTAATTATGCTGATAGTATGGATGCATATTTTGAACCTGCACATGAAATAATAAAAAATGCAAAACCAGGGGAATTATATAAAGTTGGAAATGCACCAAGACCTTACTATAAATCATTAAATCCATATCACAATTATTAAAAATAGTTTAGTAATGAAAAGTTAGAACTAGAATAGGAGAAAAAATGAAATTAACAAGTAATGAAGCATTAAAAATGTTAGAAGATACAAGAAAAGATTTTGAAAATCAAGGATGGATAGATCATTCAATATGTGTTGGAAATTCAAAAGAATATCCCTTTTACAAAAAGAAAGGCGATTAGACTTACACCAGGAGATTATAATAAATACGATTTTATAATTGGAATGGAAGAAGCAAATATTAGAGATATTAAAAGAATAGTTGGAGAAGATAAAGAAAATAAAATATATAAATTATTGGATTTTTCAAATAATCCAAGAGATATTGCAGATCCTTGGTATACTGGTAATTTTGAAGTTACATATAATGATATTGTAGAGGGTTGTCGCTCTTTTTTAGAAAGTTTAGATAAAAAATATTCCAAAACCAAATAAAGAATAGTATAAAAGATAATTCTTTTTAGTGTGGTCTGGGCAATAAAATTAATATAATATAGAATAAAGATAAATAGTAAGTTGTAGGGGAGATAAAGTAATAGAGAAAATAAAAAATATATTCCAATAATTATATTATTAGATATAATTATTTACACATTAATAATTGTTACTTTATACTTAATATTATACATGTTGTCGAAAAGGATGGGCAAAAGTTTGTTGCATATGTGAGTGGATTTGATACAATAGAAAATAAATATGGATATGAATATAATGTTGAAAGGACAACATACTACGATGAAAAGGGAGAGATTATATCTATAAATGAATAGACAAATTACAAGGTGTATTTTTAATTTTATTCGAACATCAAAAAAAATATTGACTTTAATTCAATAATGTGATATTTTACATAGATAAAAAGTATTAGGAGGTAGTAATTATGGAATTAAAAGGATCAAAAACAGAGCAAAATTTAATGACGGCTTTTGCCGGAGAATCTCAGGCAAGAAATAAATATACATATTTTGCTAGTAAAGCAAAAAAAGAAGGATATGAACAAATAGCTGCAATTTTCCAAGAAACAGCTGATAATGAAAAAGAACATGCAAAAATGTGGTTTAAATTATTAAATGGTGGAGAAATTGGAACAACAGCTGAGAACTTAAAAGCTGCTGCTGATGGAGAAAATTATGAATGGACAGATATGTATGCTGAATTTGCTAAAATAGCTAAAGAAGAAGGTTTTGACCATATTGCATACTTATTTGAAGAAGTTGGCAAAATTGAAAAAGAACATGAAGAAAGATATTTAAAATTATTAGAAAATGTAAAAGATGGAAAAGTGTTTGAAGCAGGAGAAGTTAAAATATGGAAATGTAGAAATTGTGGACATATTGTTGTTGGAACAAAAGCTCCAGAAGTTTGCCCTGTATGTAGCCATCCAAAAGCATATT
Source organism: uncultured Clostridium sp. (assembly GCA_945865665.1). GTDB lineage: Bacteria > Bacillota > Clostridia > TANB77 > CAG-508 > CAG-269. The sequence goes on from CAMBEE010000004.1 coordinate 28,140, forward strand.
TCGAAATTAAAGCTGAAAATTATTAAAATATAGGAAAACTATTCTTATGAGAAATATAAATTAATATGGAGGGAATTTATGAAAAAAGAATTAGTAATAAAAAGATGTTCTAAATGTCAAACTTTAGTTGAAGTCATAAAAGATTGTACTAGTGATAATTGTAGTATTAAATGTTGCGGTGAAGAAATGATAGAATTAGCTCCAAATAGTGTAGACGCATCTTTTGAAAAACATGTACCAAACTATGAAGCAATAGATAATCATATAATTGTAAAGGTTAACCATGTTATGGAGGAAGACCATTTTATAGAATGGATTGCAATGTTAGCAAATAATAAAATTGTAAAGAAATTTTTATTGCCAGGTGAAGAAGCCTGTGTAATATTTCCATATGTTAAAGGAAGTAAAATTTATTCTTTTTGTAATAAACATGGACTTTGGTCAAAAGAAGTTGAATAAATATAGATAAATTAAACTTTTGGTGTGAGATTTGTTACATAGAAAGGACTGTGATAAAAGTGAAAGATATTATCATTTCTGATGATATAATATATATCGGAGCAGATGATAAAGATATTGAATTATTTGAGAATCAATATAATGTGCCAAATGGAGTAGCATATAATTCATACATAATAATTGATAAAAAAATTGCAATAATGGATACAATTGATAAAAGAAGAACAAATCAATGGCTTGAAAATTTAGATAAAGCATTAAATGGCAGAAAACCTGATTATTTAGTTATTTCACATCTGGAACCAGACCATGCTTACAATATAAATACTTTAATGAAAAAATATCCAGATATAAAGTTAGTTGGAAATTCGAAAACTTTTACCTTTTTACCTCAATTTTTTGATATACAAAATTTAGACTCAAAAAAAATTGAAGTAAAAGAAGGAGAAATTTTAGACTTAGGAAACCATAAATTAAAATTCATTATGGCACCAATGGTACATTGGCCAGAGGTAATGATGACATATGAAGAAAAAGAAAAAATATTATTTTCAGCAGATGGATTTGGTAAATTTGGAACATTAGATACCAAAGAGGATTGGGATTGCGAAGCCAGAAGATATTATTTTAATATAGTTGGGAAATATGGTTTACAAGTACAAACATTATTAAAAAAAGTTATGAATTTAGATATAGAAAAAATTTGTCCTTTACATGGACCAATACTAAATGAAAACTTAGTACATTATATTGAAAAATATAATATTTGGAGCAGCTATAAGGCTGAAAGTGATGGTGTGTATATAGCTTGTGCATCAATTCATGGAAATACATATAGTGCTTGTGAAAAATTAAAGGAGATTTTAGAAGAAAAAGGCGAAAGAAATGTTGTTTTAGTTGATTTATCAAAAGAAGATTGGTCAGAAGCAGTAGAAGATGCATTTAGATATGGTAAAGTTGTATTCGCTTCTTCAACGTACAATATGGAAATATTTACTCCAATGAGAAACCTATTATTGAATTTAAAAGAAAAAAATTATCAAAATAAGATTGTTGGATTGATCGAAAATGGAACTTGGGCACCAAATTCTGCAAAATGTATGAAAGAGATATTGAACACAATGAAAAATATAGATATAATAGAACCAGTAGTTACAATTAAATCCAAACTTTCTGAAGAAAATTGTTTGCAATTATATAAAATGGCAGAAGATTTAATAAAAAAATAAAAAGGAGGTGTGTACTATGAAATATAAATGCACAGCCTGTGGATATATTTATGATGATAATGTAGAAGCAGTAAAATTTGAAGATTTACCAGATGATTGGGTTTGTCCTTTATGTGGTCTTGGAAAAGAATTCTTTGAAAAAATAGAAGAATAAGAAATGATTTAAGAGTTTAATTTAATAATGAAATTAAACTCTTTTTACAATAAAATCAGGTAAAACTTATAAATACTTGGATTTTAGATACAAATTACAATAAGTAGGGCAGATAATTATTTGTTCTTTATGTTATTATAACAATAATTTTTAATTTAAAAGGAAAGATATATGAGAAAAAATTTATTTAAAATTTCTATTGTATTTTTTTCTATAATAGAAATAATATTAATTATATTTAATTATATAGGTAAAAGTAATATAGCAAAGATATTAGAAATAGAAAATATAAACGACTTTTATATTAAAGATCTTGGTGAAGCATTAGGCTTGGATTCTGCGAGACCACTATATATAAAATTTAAAATTAGCATTGATAAATATGAAAAATATAATTTAACATATATAGATACAGCATTAGATGACAATGTATATGAGGGAGAAATTACAAATAAAAAACAAAAAATATCGGATAAATATTATATGTGTTATTACGAAAAAGTAATTTATGATAACAAACAAAAAGTTGAATTTAGAAAAATAAAGTATAATAGATTATTATTAAAAGCTAATAGCATAATATTACTTTTAATAATATGTGCTTTTATTTTAAAAAAGAGAAAATTAAATAATAGTAAATTAGAAAGATAAATAAGTTATAAAAGAAGAATAGAAATTATAATCTATTCTTCTTTTAAAATGAAAAAATTTAATATTAAATGGTAACCTTTGTCAAAAAAATGGTAATATATAGTTGAAGATGTATAAGGAGATCTCTAAAATGAATGAAAGTAATCTAATAAAAAGTTATATCAATAATAATAAATTAAACATAGAAAAAGTAATATGAATATAGATGACTATCAAAACAGTTTATTTGAAGTAGAAAGTACAGAATTAAAAGTTGAAAAAGCAGAAAAAGAAAATATGATTATTATGATAGTAAATAATATGGAACAAGAAGATAAAGACATATTTGTTTTATATTATTATAATTCAAAGTCAATAAAAGAAATTGCAAAAATATTAAATATAAAAGAAAACAAATAAAAATATCCCAAAATTAGTTGCAACATTTGTTATTACAACAACAGTTACAGGAGGATTAGTATATGCAACAGGAAATGCAATATATGAAAAAATATGGAAACAACCTGAAACTTATGAATTTTCTTATGAAGTTACTGAAAAGGACAAAGAAAATGCGATTAGCGAAGAAGAAGCAAGAAAAAAAGCAGAAGAATATTTAAGAAAAATAGGATTAGATGATGAAATAAATGGATTAAAACTAAATAAAAGTTGGCAATAAAACGATATTACATGGAATATAGAATTTACAAAAGGATCAATGATTATGTATAGTTCAGTTTGGACGTCTTTTTTGATAATAGAGTATGATACAATAAAAAATATTTATATAAAATTTAAAAACTAAAAGATGTAAATTTATATTTAAAAGATTAGAGTTATTAGATAAAAAGTATAAATATGTTGTTTGAAAATATTTTTTGTGTTAGAATATAAAAAACAATCATACTACTTTGTGAGAAAATATTGTAATTGGAGGTAATGATATAATGGAAAAATGGAAATGTCCAAAATGTGGAAATGAAGAATATGAAAAGGACCAATTTCAAGCAACTGGAGGGAATTTTGCGAAAATTTTTGATGTTCAAAATAAGAAGTTTATAACAATTAGTTGTACCAAATGCGGATACACGGAATTATACAAAACAGGAACAAGTGCAGCAATGAACATATTTGATTTTCTAATGAACTAGGTACAAAATAAAAAATATGGAGAAAAGATATATGAAAAAGGTATTAAAATATGTAATAATTGTAATCATTATAATAGCAACAATTTTTATAGGTATAAATTTGTATGTAAAAATATCTACTAATAAACAAATTGTGAAAGAAGCAGATTATACAAAATTATCAAACATAGATTGTATAATAGTTTTAGGTGCTGGAATATGGAATAATGAACCTAGTCCTATGCTAGAAGATAGATTATTAGAAGGAATAAATTTATATAAAAATAATGTATCAAATAAAATAATAATGAGCGGAGACCATGGTAGAGCAGAATATAATGAAGTAAATATAATGAAAAACTATGCTATAGAAAGAGGAGTTAAATCAGAAGATATTTTTATGGACCATGCAGGATTTTCAACTTATGAAAGTATTTATAGAGCAAAAGCAATTTTTAAAGCGAAAAGAATTGTTATAGTAACTCAAAAATACCATTTGTATAGAGCATTATATATTGCAAAACAACTAGATTTAGAAGCATATGGAGTTGGAGCAGATCCAAGACAATATGTAGGAGCAACATATAGAGAAATAAGAGAAATATTGGCAAGAGATAAAGATTTTATAAAATGTATATTTAAGCCAGAACCTACATACTTAGGAGAAACAATTCCTGTCAGTGGTAATGGGGATGCTACAAATGATTAAAAAAGAAAAATAAGTATAGTAATTGAAATTTTAATAAAAATATGATAAAGTATGAAATATAATAACAAGAAAAAATCAAAAGATAAACAAAAGGGAGAAAAGATATGAATACACATTCAATAATCATAATAAAAAACGAAAAAAATGAATAATTTAAAAATGATGAAAGAATACAAAAAGTGAATAGTGATATTATACAATTTGTAAAATCATTTGATATCTAAAAACAATAATTGAAATTATAATGGGGATAAGTAAACGAAGGGAGAAATTTATGTTTAATTTTAATTTTGACAAAAAAACAATGTATATAATAATAGGAATAATGCTATTATTTTTAGTAATGCAATATGCAACAAATCCAGGTCAATTATTAGGTTTATTACTAAGTGCGCCAGGAGTACTTATAGCAATAACATTCCATGAATTTGCACATGGATATGCAGCATATAAACTAGGGGATGACACAGCAAAAAGGCAAGGAAGACTAAGTCTAAATCCATTTGCACACTTGGACCCAATAGGAACACTAATGCTATTAGTAGCAGGATTTGGATGGGGAAAACCAGTAGAAGTAGACCCAAGAAATTATACAAGAAAAATCTCAATGGAAAAAGGAGAGGCAATTGTTTCACTTGCAGGACCATTAATGAATTTTATACTTGCAATAATATTTACATTAATATATTGTGCAATATACAAATTTACAAGCGCAACATTTATGGCATCAACAGTTGGAACGGTAATAATGTTATTAATATCAACAACAATATCAATAAATATAGGGCTTGGTGTATTTAACTTAATACCATTACCACCACTAGATGGTTCAAAAATAATAATGCCATTTTTACCATATAAAGCAAAAGAATTTTTTGTGAACAATGAGCAAATATTCTATATTGTATTCGTATTGATTTGGATAACGGGAATTGCAGGAACAATTATAACACCAGCAATAAACTGGGTTTCAAAAGGAGTTTTAGCATTAGGAAAATTAATATTTGGATTATAAAAAAACGGGATTGGGGGACAGGACAAAAATCCCTCTATTTTTTTCAAAGTTTTAAAGTAGATATTTAAGCATATATATTATATTTTTAATACAAAATGAAAGGAAGCATAAAAAATGAAAAAAGACATATTAACATTAGGGATAGAATCAAGTTGTGACGAAACATCAGTATCAGTAGTCAAAAACGGAAGAAAAATTTTATCAAACATAATAGACACACAAATACCAATACACGAAAAATATGGAGGTGTGGTGCCAGAAATAGCATCAAGAAACCATATTGAAGCAATATCAAGAGTAACAAAAAAAGCATTAGAAGAAGCAAATATAAAATTTGAAGATATAGATGCAATTACTCCGACATATGGACCAGGACTTGTAGGAGCATTGCTAGTAGGCATTTCATATGCAAAAGCATTAAGTTTTGCAATAAATAAACCGTTAGTTGGAGTAAATCACATTCAAGGACATATTGCGGCAAATTATATTACATATCCAGAATTAAAACCACCATTTTTGTGTGTGATGACTTCAGGGGGAAATACACAATTAGTACATGTAAAAGATTATACAGAATTTGAAGTTTTAGGAAAAACAAGAGATGATGCAATTGGTGAAGCATTTGACAAGGTTGCAAGAGTTGTTGGGCTTGGATATCCAGGAGGCCCAAAAGTTGACAAGCTTGCAAAAGAAGGAAATCCAAATGCAATAGAATTACCAAAAACACATTTTGATAATTTAGATTTTAGCTTTAGTGGAATAAAAACAGCAGTAATAAATTTACATCATAAAACACCAGATATAAACAAGGCTGATTTATGTGCAAGTTTTGAAAAAACGGTAACAGAAATTTTGTTAGAAAATGCAGAAAAGGCATTAGAACAAACTGGATTAAAAACAGTTGCATTAGCAGGTGGAGTCTCTGCAAATAGTTATATAAGAAAAGAATTTTTGAATTTGGAGAAAAAAGGCATAAAAGTATATATGCCAGATTTAAAAATATGTACAGACAATGCTGCAATGATTGCTTCTGCAGGGTATTATAATTTTATTAATGGAAAAAGAGATGAAATGGACTTAAATGCAATTCCAAATTTAAAATTATAAAAAGCAAACCTAATATATAATAATATAAGAGCCGGTCAAAAAAGACCGGCCGTTGTGTTTTATTATAAGATATTGATTTCAATAGTTGGTAAATTTCCCATTCCAATAAAAACCATATCTATTTCAGCATTTACTTCTAAAGAATGATACTTCCACTGAGAGTCCGAAACTAAAAAAAACAACTTTTTTTTCTCAAAAATTTCAGATATCCAAGGAGCATTTTTTTCTGATTTAATTTCTGAAATCAAATCATCCTTCAAGTTAGAATATTTTTTAAAATATTCTAAAAACAAAAGAGCAGAAGTTGTTGAATCATAAGATTTGACAAAAATACTTTCTGTGAAGTTATCAAAGAAATGAATTTGACTAACTTCTTTTTCCTTTCCAACAGATAAATTAATTATCTGCTTACTCCTGGAATCGGTCAAAAAATTATTAACCAAGAAAATTTTTATATCATTCCGTTCCTCTTCAGTTTCTAAAAGACTATTTATACAATCTTTTAGCGTTATACTCGTTTCAGTGCTATTATCCATTAAAACACCCTCCTTACCAAAAACTATTTAAGTTATTTGTTACGAAAAACATTATAGCACTTTCAAACAAAAAAATCAAATTTAGGTTGTAAATTATAGACAATTAAGAAAAAATATTGTAAACTATAGAAAGAATAAAACAGACGAGTAAAATAAATAAAGATATTTAGCAACATAAAATAATAATATATAAAACTTTTATATGACATAAGGAAAGGAAGTGAAATAGTGGCAATATATGTAATAGGAGACTTACACTTATCATTCAACACAAATAAACCAATGGACATATTTGGGGAAAATTGGCAGAAATATGAAGAAAAAATCAAACAAGACTGGCTATTAAAAGTAAAACCAGAGGATACAGTAATATTGCCAGGAGATTTTTCATGGGCAATGTACTTAGATGAAACAGACAAAGACTTTGAATTTATAAACAATTTACCAGGACAAAAAATCTTATTAAAAGGAAATCATGACTACTGGTGGACAACAGTAACAAGTATGAGAAGATACATACAAGAACAAGACTTTGAAAACATATATTTTTTGTATAATAACAGTTATGAATTCGAAAATAAAATAATAGTAGGGACAAAGGGATGGAATATTTCAGAAGATCAAGAAGATATTAGATTAACAAAAAGAGAAGTTACAAGATTAGAATTATCAATACAAGATGGAATATCAAAATATGGAGAAAATAAAGAAATAATAGTGTTTATGCACTATCCACCACTAACAAAAAATTATATAAATACAGATTACACTAGACTTATGAAAAAATATAATATAAAAAGATGCTATTATGGACATCTACATGCAAATTCAATACAAGATGCAGTAGAAGGCAATATTGATGGAATCGAATATAAATTAGTAAGTAGTGATGGTCTTGATTTCAAATTATTGAAAATATAAAAATTAGGGATTGGGGGACGGGTCTTTAATCCCGTAAAATTTTTCGGGATTAAAGACCCGTCCCCCAATCCCGAAAAAATGGAGATAAAAAATGAATTTAACAGAAGATGTAAAATATATAAAGGGAGTAGGACCACAAAAGGTAAAACTCCTAAATAAGATAGGAATATTCAATGTTGAAGATTTAATTACATATTATCCTAGAGGGTATGAGGATAGAAGCAAACCAAAGAACATATGTGAATGTGCAAATGGAGAAGTTGCATTAATAGAAGCAGTAGCAATGTCAAGACTAGTAGATAGCAGAATAAGTAAAGGCAGAACTATACAAAGGCTTGCAGTTATTGACGAAACAGGACAAGCAGTAATAACGTGGTTTAATCAACCATATTTAAAATCTAAGTTTCAAATACGGGAAAAAATACAGATTTTATGGAAAAGTTGAGTTTCAATATGGAAAAATAAGTATGAATTCCCCTGTATTTGACGAGATAGAAAATTCAAATAATACTGGAAAAATAATACCAATTTATCCATTGACATATAGTTTAACCCAAAATACTTTAAGAAAAATAATTGAAAATGGACTTCAAAAGGTTAAGGAACAAGGTGGTTTGCTAGAGACTTTACCAGATTATATATTAAATGAATACAAATTAGAAAATGCAAACAAAGCAAATTATGATATACATTTCCCACATGACTTTGAGGATTTTAAAAAGGCAAGAAGAAGATTGGTTTTTGAAGAATTGCTAACAACTCAATTGGCTTTATTACAATTAAAAAATAGTAATCTGACAGACAAAAAAGGAATTACGTTTGACAAAAATGTAAAGATGTCAGATGTAATAAATACATTGCCATTCAAATTAACAAAAGCTCAATTAAGAGTATTACAAGAAATTGATGAAAATATGGAATCAGAAAAATCAATGAATAGGCTTTTACAAGGTGATGTTGGCTCTGGAAAAACAGTTGTTGCAATGATTACTGCATATAAAGCTGTAAAATCTGGATATCAAACAGCAATTCTAGCACCAACTGCAATACTTGCAACACAGCATATGGTTAACTTTGAAAAAATGCTAAATCAATTTGATATAAAATGTGAATTATTAATATCAGGTATCAGTAAAAAGAAAAAAGAAGATATTTTAGAACGTTTGAAAAATGGTGAAATTGATATATTAATTGGAACACATGCAATGCTAGAAGAAAATGTAGAATTTAAAAATTTGGGTCTAGTTGTTACAGATGAGCAACATAGATTTGGAGTAAAGCAAAGAACAAAAATTGCACAAAAAGGACAAAATCCAGATGTTTTAGTTATGTCTGCAACACCAATTCCAAGAACACTTGCATTAATTTTATATGGAGACTTGGACATATCAATAATCGATGAACTTCCACCAAATAGAAAGACAATAGAAACATTTGCGGTTACGAATAGAATGGAAGAAAGAATCAATAATTTTATAAAAAAACAAATTGACGAGGGTAGACAAGCTTATATTGTTTGTCCATTGGTTGAAGAAAGTGAAGAAGAAGACACGGATTTAAAAGCGGTTACAACATTATATGAAAAATGTAAAGAAGAGACATTTTCTGATTACAGAGTCGAATATATACATGGAAAAATGAGACCAAAAGAAAAAGACGAAATAATGGAAAAGTTCAAAAATAAAGAAATAGATATACTTATTTCAACAACTGTAATTGAGGTAGGTGTTGATGTTCCAAATGCAAATATAATGGTAATTGAAGATGCAGAAAGATTTGGATTAGCACAATTACATCAGTTGCGTGGAAGAGTTGGCCGTGGTGAGTATAAATCATATTGTGTTTTAAAATTTAAGGGAAAAGGACAAAATACTAAAGAAAGAATGAAAATTATGTGTGAGACTAATGATGGTTTCCTTATTTCTCAAAAGGACTTGGAATTAAGAGGTTCAGGAGATTTCTTTGGTACAATGCAACATGGCATTCCAGATTTTAAAATTGCTAATTTATTTACAGATATGGATATTTTAAAATTGGCTCAGGAAGCAGCAGTAAAGATTGTAAATAAAGACCCTAAATTAGAAAAAGAAGAAAATAGGTTATTAAAAATATCAGTTAAAAACAAATTTACAGATAGAATCGAGATATAATAATTATATTGCATATGAAATTTAAAATTTTTAATACTTTGATAATATTATCAAGTATAAAGATTTAAAATTATAATAAAACGGAGGAAAGAAAATGGTAATATTCGGAATAGATATAAGAGTATATTTTTTGCTATTTTTAACATATTCTGTTGCAGGATGGTGTATGGAAGTAGTAGGAAAATTAATTGAAAAAAAGAAATTTATAAATAGAGGATTTTTAATAGGACCATATTGCCCTATATATGGAACAGGAGCAATATTAATAACATTTTTATTAAAAAAATATGTACCAGATCCATTTGCTCTATTTGTAATGGCAATACTTGTATGTGGAACACTAGAATATTTAACAAGTTATTTTATGGAAAAAATTTATCATGCAAGATGGTGGGACTATAGTCAAAGGAAATTCAACATAAATGGAAGAGTATGTTTAAATACAATAATCCCATTCGGTTTATTAGGAATGTTTATAATGTATGTTTCAAATCCATTCTTAATAGGCAAAATTGAAGCATTACCAGAACTTGAATTAAATATAATATCAGGAGTATTATTAACAATATTTTTATTAGATAATATAATTTCAACTAATGTTATAAGCTTTGTTGGAAAAACAACAAAAGAATTTGGAAAGAGTCTAGACAATACTGAAGAAATAACGAATAAGGTAAAAGAGGCATTACTAAACAAATCTGGATTATATAGAAGATTATTAGAAGCATACCCAAAAGTTCAATCAATTAAGATTAAAATTAAAGAGAAAAAAGAAGAGATAAAAAGACAAGTTGAAGAACAAACAGATGAATTCAAAGAAAATATGAATAAGCAAAAACGAGAAATTATTGATAAAGTTGGAGATTTAAAAGAATTACCTAAAAAGACAAAAACAAAGAATAAAAAAGATACCAAATAAAATAGAATAATTTAGAAGTTATCAAATTTCTAAAAAATTGATTTATAAACGGTTTTTGAAAAAATAAGTTAAAAGTAAAGGGAAGAACAATGGAAAAAATAAGATTGAAGATTTCTAAAAGAATGAAACAATTTAAAATGATTTTAAAAAATAGTGGAGATGACCATATAAGTGAATATTCGGCTCAATGTTCATATTATACAATATTATCATTTATACCATTTGTTATATTGCTAATAACATTGATACAATATACAAATATACAACAACAGACACTATTTGATGCAATTTCAAAAATAATACCATCAAGTATGAATGAGTTTGTAATAGGGATAGTAAGAGAAGTATATTCAAAATCAATTGGAACAATATCAGTATCAATTATATTTACGTTATGGTCAGCTGGAAAGGGCTTATTTGCATTAACAAAAGGGCTTCATTCTGTATATAATACAGGAGAGGATAGCGAAAAATCAGTTATATATTTAAGAATAATGGCATTAATAGAAACAGTAATATTTATTGTCTTAATAATGTTAGGGATGGTTTTATTAGTTTTTGGAAATAGCTTAAAATCATTGATGCAGCAGCACTTTGGAGCATTAGAAAATTTTAGTACTTTTTCACAAGTTGTAACAGAACTAGGATTTATTTTGGCAACTTTTATTATATTCTTATTTTTATATAGATTTATGCCAAAACATAAAGTAACATTTAAAAGCCAGATTCCTGGTGCAATATTTGGTGCACTTGCCTTAAATATTATATCATTTGTATTTTCTAAATACTTAGATATTTTTAAGGGATTTTCTATAACTTATGGAAGTTTGACAACATTGATGCTAATAATGATGTGGACATATTCTTGTTTTTATTCATTATTTTTGGGTGCAGAGCTTAATAAAACTATAAAAAATATTAGAAAAAAATCAAAATAATAAAAATACGAGAGGAAAAAAGATGCAAAAGCAAGATTTAGATACAGTAACAAATGTAATATTAAATAATGAATATAAATTACATGAAGAACAAGAAAATAAACAAATAAACGAAGAAAATTTTAAAATAGATAGTAAAAATAAAAAAACAAAAGGAAAACATAAGAAAAAGAAAACTATAAAACAAAGAATATTTAAATTTATAAAAATAATTATAGCATTATTTTTATTATTAGCGATATTTATATTTCTATTTTTCAAAACATCATTATTTCAAAAATATAAAGAATTATGGGTTGTTACAGCAATGTCTACAATGAACCATCAATATTTAGCAACATGGTTCTTATCAGATGAGGAAATACAAGAAATAATGAATAAATTAGAGGTCCAAAATAATGAAGATTCTAATTCAAATGAAATAAAAATAAATACTAATGAAACAAATGATGATATAAAAGTTGAAAAAATAACAGGAAAAAATTATGTTGGATATGTAATGATAATACCTGATGCAACAAAGGTAAAATTGGTAGATGCAAGAAAATCAAATAGAGGCTCAAAATTGAGTGAAATAGTAAAAAACAACAATGCTATAGCAGGAATAAATGCTGGTGGATTTGCTGATGATGGCGGAGTTGGTGCAGGTAATGTATTATGTGATGCAACTATTATAAATAAAAAATTGCTGTATGGAAATAAAAGTACAAAGTATAGTTTGATAGGTCTATCAACAGACAAGAAATTAGTACTTGGAAAATATACATATCAACAAGCTATGAACGCTGGTATAGAATCAGCAATAGAGTTTGGACCATATTTGATTGTAAATGGAAATAATCAAATAAAAAATTCAAACTCTGGTGGAATACATCCTAGAATGGGAATAGGCCAAAGAAAAGATGGTACATTTATATTTGTTGTAGTTGATGGTAGACAACCGGGATATAGTATAGGGACTAATTTGCTAGAAATGCAAAATATCTTTAATAGATATGATGCATATAATGCGGCAAACCTTGATGGAGGCTCTTCTGCTACAATGTATTATAATGGAAAAGTTGTAAATAAAACATCAACTCCTATAGGCGAAAGATATTTACCAAATGCGTTTATAGTAGGAAAATAGAGTTTTATAAATTTAATAGATTTTATTTAAAGTAATTGTTACATTGTTTGTTGTAGCAGTTGCTTTTATTTTTATATCAAATCCAGAATTATTTTTGAACTTAAAATCATAACTACCATATGCAACAGCAGCATCTTTTCCATTTTTTATATAAGGAACTTTGTTGCTGTGTTCGTGTCTTTCAGTTACTTGCAAACTAGAAATTTTTAGAACTGCATTATATAATGTAGTACTTACCTGGCAATTACCACCACCAAGGCCTTTCTTTTTATTACCATCTTTGTCAAATATATCAGCTTCTTGATATCCTTTTGCAGAAGTTGCAGGACCAACAGTATTGCAAAAAGAAAAATTTGTACCATTTTTTACAATTGTATCATTTAGTTTTGAGGTAGTAATGGCTATATTATTTTGCCTAGCAGAATCTTTGTTATATATTTTTGTAGTAAAAGATGCAATAGCTCCTTCTTTTGGTGGCTCTGCTATAGGTTGTTCTGCTGGGACTTGTGTAACATTGGAGTCTGCATTATTTTGATTGTTACTGATTGTATTGTTTTCAGTAATATTATTTGGGGTTGAATTTGAAGTATTAGTACTTAAAGACGTATTGTTTTGCTCTTCATTTGTTGAAGTTTTGCTTGCTAAATATTTTGTTGAAGTATCCTTGTTTTTATTTTTAAATATAAAATAGATTCCTACAGAGATGCCTATTATTAATATTATAATCAAAATTATTATTTTATTTTTTTTCAATTTAATCACCAGTATTAGTATGTACAAAAATAGTAATAAAATACCATTAATTTGAATATAATAAAATGAAGTAATGGGTTGAAGGAGAATTAACTAAAATGAAAAATATTGATGAAATTTTGATGTATTTCCCAAATAAAATTTATCAAATTTTTTTTAATTTATTTCAAGAAAATCCAAAAATAATCGAAGAGTTGCAAGAAATTAGAATAAGGGTGGACAGACCTATAATTTTAAAATTGAGAGATAGAGACTTTTTATTACAATATAATATACCTCAGTCAGAAATATTAAGAATTGTAGAACGATTATGTGAAAATTCAATATATGCATATAAAAATCAAATTTGTGAAGGATTTATAACGGTAAAAGGTGGACATAGAATTGGTTTAACAGGTTCAGTTGTTATAGAAAATGGAAAAATTACAAATGTAAAATACATATCAAGTTTAAATTTTAGAATTGCAAGAGAAGTTAAAAATTGCAGTACAAGAGTTTTGAGAGAAATTATTGATATAGAAAACAAAACGATTTATAATTCAATTATTGTAGCACCTCCAGGCAAGGGAAAAACGACAATTCTTCGTGATATTATAAGAAGATTAAGTGATGGAATTGAAGAAATTGGATTTAAAGGAAAAACTTGTGGAGTTGTTGATGAAAGGGGAGAAATAGCAGCTATGTATAAGGGAATTCCACAAAATGATGTTGGAATCAGAACTGATGTTATAGAAAATGTTGATAAAAATAGAGGAATACATATGTTAATTAGAACAATGGCTCCAGAAATTGTAGCATGTGACGAAATTGGAAGTGAAGAGGATGTTGAGGCTATACGCTATGCTTTATATTCAGGTGTTAGAGGAATTTTTACTATGCATGGGAGAAATGTTGATGATATAAAAAATAATAAACAAATCTATGATTTAATTGAAAATAGAGAGATACAAAAAGTGATATTTTTATAACTAAATTATATTCTAATTAAATTAAAAAGAATTTACTTTTTTAATTGATGGTTACAATTGTGGACGATTTGCCACAAAAAAGTGGTTGCCATAATTGGTAAAATATGCTATACTAATAATGTTAGCAAAACGTTAACAGAATATTAGCAAAATAAAAAAAGAAACACATAAAAATCATAAGAAAAAAGAAAGGCGGATAAATCTATGGGATTTTTCGATAAATTAAAAGATGGACTAAACAAAACAAAAACATCATTTGATGAAAAGATAAACAATGTATTCAAAAACTTCAGAAAAGTAGATGAAGACTTTTTAGACGAACTAGAAGAAGTACTAATAATGTCAGACATAGGAATGGACACATCAATAAAAATAATATCAAGTTTAAGAGAAAAAATCAAAAAAGAAAAAATACAAGATGAAGAAGATGTAAAACAAGCATTAAGAGAAGAGATGCAAAAAATATTAGATGTTACAGACATCGGATTACATTTAAACACAAAACCATCAGTAATCCTAGTAGTTGGAGTAAATGGTGTTGGAAAAACAACATCAATTGGGAAAATGGCAAATAGACTAGCCAAAGATGGTAAAAAAGTTGTAGTTGCTGCAGCAGACACATTTAGAGCTGCAGCAGTTGAACAATTAGAAATATGGGCAAAAAGAGCAGGAGCAGACATCGTTAAAAGAGACGAAGGAGTAGACCCAGCATCAGTTGTATATGATGCAATTAAGAAAACAAAAGAAAATGTAGCGGATGTGTTAATAGTTGACACAGCAGGAAGACTTCATAATAAAAAATATCTAATGGATGAGTTGAATAAAATTCAAAAAGTAATCAACAAAGAAATGCCAGATGCAGACAAAGAAGTTTTACTTGTAATTGATGGAACAACAGGGCAAAATGCTATTTCACAGGTAAAAGCATTCAAACAAGAAACAGATATAACAGGAATAGTTTTAACAAAACTTGACGGAACAGCAAAAGGTGGAGTTGTTATCGGAATTGTTGAAGAAAATAAAATTCCAGTAAAATTTATTGGAGTTGGAGAACAAATCGATGACATGGAAATCTTTAATTCAGAGGATTTTGTTAAAGCAATAATTTAAATTTTCAACCATTGGGGACGTTGTTAAATTGGTTGAAATTACTGTTATTTCTATAATTAAATTTAAATTTTTTCGACCAATTTAACAACGTCCCCATTGGTTGAAATGTAGAAAAGGTGGTTTAAATTGGAAAAGAAAAAAAGTAAAACAAGGATGATTATTGTACTATTATTTATAGCAATATTCGCAATTGGAAGTTATGTGAGTTTAAGAGGAACATACTTACAATACAAAGAACTAGGAGAAAATTACATACAAGCATTTGAAACAAATCTACAATGCAAATATATAATTTTCGGAATTAATTTTGTACTATTATACATAATAATGTACTTTACAAATAGGGGAATAAAAAAAGGATTAAAACCATTTTTTGAAAAAGAAAAGAAAGAAATGCCAAAATTATTGAACAAATCAATATCATTTGTAACATCAGTAATTGTAAGTACATTGGTTTCAAACACATTAATGAAACAATTTCTATTATGTGCAAGCAACACTTCATTTGGAATAAATGACCCAGCATTTGGTTTTGACATAGCATTTTATATGTTCCAAAAGCCATTTATACAAACACTATTATTATATTTTATGGGAATAATTGTAGGACTAACAGTATATATGGCAATTTATTATGTTATTGTATTTAACAGATGTTTTGACGGCGTAGATGGAAAAATGGTAAGAGAGAGCTTACTAATCAAAAAAATCTTAAGAAATGTAGTTTTAGTAGTAATTGCAATAGCTTTAATGAATGCATTGAATATAACAAATATTTCATTAAATAAAATGTTGACAATTAAAAATGATTCTGATTCAACACAAAATATTGAAATTATAGGTGCAAGCTATACAGATGTAATGATTCAAAGATTGGGATATTTAGTATTTTCATTTGTAATTATTATTGCATCAATTAGAGCAATAAAAGCATTCAATAAAAGCAATACAGTAAAAGTACTTAAAAACTTGGCAATTATACCAGGATATTTAGTTGCAATGTTTTTGGTTATAATCGTATTTAATTTGATATTTGTCAATTCAAATACATTAGACAAAGAAAAAGATTATATTGCTGACAATATCAAATATACAAAAGCAGCTTATAACATAGACATTGAGGAATCAAACTTAGAAAATTCAGGGACAATAACTCAAAATGAAGTAAACGAAAATGTAGAAGTAATAAACAACACTAGATTAGTAAATCAAGATGTTGTATTAAAAACATTAGATGATAATCAAACAGGAACAGGATATTACACATATAGAAATGCAAATATTGCAAAATATAAAATCTCAGGAGAGGACAAGCTTTTATATTTAGCGCCAAGAGAAGTTACAAACTCAGGGAGAACATATAACAGCAAAACATATGAATATACACATGGAAAAGGTCAAATTGCAATAGATGCAACATCTGTAACTGCAACAGGAAGTTTGAACTATGTCCAAAAAGATGTATCTGGAAAAGATGACAAATTAGGAACAAAAACTCAAGATATTTATTTTGGATTAGAAACAAATAATGCAATAGCAACAAATGTTAAGAATAAACAAGAATATGATTATACAGACGAATACGGACTAGAACATACATCAACTTATAATGGTAATGCAGGTTTACAACTTGGATTTCTTGATAGATTAATTTTGGGAATTAGAACAGGTGACTTAAACTTAGCATTTTCAACCGAAATAAACAAAGACAGCAAAATCTTAATAAATAGAAATATAATCAAAAGAGCAAAAGAAACAATGCCATATTTAATATATGACGAAAATCCATATACAGTTGTAACAGAAGATGGTAAAACAGTATGGGTATTAGATGCGTACACAGTTTCAAGTAATTACCCATATTCACAATATACTGCAATAGAACATGATGGAATAAAAGAAAAAATAAATTACATCAGAAACTCTGTAAAAGTAATAATAGATGCATATGATGGTACAATGAAATTTTATGTAACAGACAAAACAGACCCAATTGCTATGGCATACAGAAACATTTATCCAACAGTATTTGAAGACATAAATACAGAAATACCAACAGATATATCAGAACATTTTATTTATCCAGAATTTTTATATAATGTTCAAGCTGAATTATTAAAAATATATCATAATGTAAAACCAGATGTGTTATACAGAACAGATGATGTATGGAGTTTAGCAAAATACAACACAACAAATGTAACAAAATCAACAGGAACTGAATTAAAACCATATTATACAATGGTTAACAACGACGGAAAAAATGAAATTGGTTTAATACAAATTTATACACCAGAATCAAAACAAAATTTAATTTCATATTTAGTAGGAACAACAGATAGAAATACAAATAAATTAAAATTATATAAATTTTCACAAGATAGTAACATTTTGGGACCAATGCAATTAGATAATCAAATTGAACAAGATGAAACTATATATTCTGAAATTCAAAGCTTAAATACAAGTGGAACAAAGGTTACAAAAGATATGGTAGTTGTTCCAGTAAACAACACATTATTGTATGTAGAATCAATTTATCAAACAATGTTAAATGAAGAGTCAAAAATACCAATGCTTAAAAAAGTTGTTGTGGCATCAGGTAACAAAGTTGCAATTGGTGATAATTTAGATGCAGCATTAAAGAACTTGCTTTCAAAAGAAGCATCTAGTATTGAAGTGGAAAATACTGATGATATAGATGGTTTGATTGATGCAATAGTTAAAGCTAATAAGAACTTGTCTGAGTCTACTAATAATAAAGACTGGGAGCTTATGGGGTCTGATATTAAAAAATTACAAAGTTTAATTGATTCTTTGGAAACTGAAAAGGCTAAGGAAGATAAGAAAAAAGCAGAAACTAAAAATGAAGTTAATGAAGTAAATAATGTAATTGAAAATATAGTAGAATAAAATTAGGGATTAGGGGACGGGTCTCCAATCCCTAATTTTTATTTTATAAATTTTCGCGCACGAACAAATCTGAAAAAATCTTTGATTTTTTCAGATTTGTTCTAAGCCATATTTTAAAGAAACGAAAAAAATCGAGATTGGAGACCCGTCCCCCTATCCCGATTTTTTAAACTAATTTATAAAATACTTTTTTTCCTTTTTTCAAAATAGCATAGCCATCATTAAAATCAACATCTGAAAGAACATAGTTCACATCAGAAATTTTATTATCATTCAAAGAAATACCACCTTGATTAACCAAAGTTCTAGCTTGACCTTTAGAAGGAGCAATACCAGTTAAAATAATAGCATCCAAAATTGAAATATTTCTATTTTCCAATTCAACTGTAGGCATATTATCTAAATTACCTTTGCCAGTAAATAGGGCATTAGCAGCTTCTTCAGCTTTTTTAGCTTCTTCTTCACCATGAACTAATTTTGTAATTTCAAATGCAGCAATTTTTTTAGCTTCATTAATTTGTTCATCTTTTAAAGAAGCAAGTTCTTTTATTTTGTCCATAGGTAAGAATGTTAATAATTTTAAAACATTTTCAACACTTTCATCTTCAATATTTCTCCAGTATTGATAAAATTCATATGGTGAAGTTTTTTCTGGATCTAACCATAAAGCACCTTTTTCAGTTTTACCCATTTTTTTACCTTCTTTTGTTGTAAGAAGTTTGAATGTTAAACCATAAGAATCATCTTTTCCAATTCTTCTAATTAAATCAACACCACCAAGGATGTTAGACCATTGGTCATTTCCGCCCATTTCTAATTTACATCCATATGTTTCATATAAATGTAAAAAGTCATAAGATTGCATAAGCATATAACTCATTTCAAAAAATGTTAAACCAGTTTCCATTCTTTGTTTGTAACATTCTGCTGCAAGCATTTTGTTAACAGAGAACAGGCTACCAATATCTCTCATAAATTGAACAAAGTTCAAATCTAAAAGCCAGTCTGCATTGTTTACTATAATTGCAGCATTTTTACCTTCAAAACTAATGAATTTTTCAATTTGTTTTTTGATACATTCAACATTATGGTCAATTGTTTCTCTTGTCATCATTTTTCTCATATCAGTTTTTCCAGATGGATCACCAATTGTAGCAGTTCCACCACCAACCAATATGATAGGTTTGTGTCTACATTTTTGCATATGACTTGCAACCATTAAAGAAACAAAATGTCCAACATGTAGGCTGTCTGCTGTTGGGTCGATTCCAATATAAAATGGAACACTTTCTTTTCCGAAAAGTTCTTTTATTTCTGCAGGATGAGTCATTTGCTCAATATATCCTCTTTCTTCTAAAATATTAAATACATTTGTCATTATTAAATCGTCCTTTCTAAATAAAATATGTGATTAAAGCTATAAAATAAATAATTGAGATAAAAAATATATTATGGCTTTTACATACAACATATTATAATTTTATATTTTTATTGTTTTTAAATTCTTCATTAAATTCAGAGTAATTTAAAAATCTGTTAAGATTTTTTACTGTTATTCCAGTTTCTCCTGAAATTGTATCTAGATTTTGTGTTAGTCCATTATCTTCAACATATGTTTTGAAAGTTTCAAATTCTAAAGTGTCTTTTGCGCGACATTTTGGGCAAACATTGTCATTTGATACATAAAAATTTCCACATCTACTACATTTATTAAATTCCATAATAAATTCCTCCTAATTTTTCTTTTGATATATAAACTGGCACTATTTTATCATATTTTGTTGGAAATAGGAAGAGAAAAAGAAAAAAAAGTAGAGAAAAGTGAATAATGCACAATGATATGTATCAAAGATAAATAGAAAAACCAATTTTCATGGTACTTTAAATATTATAAAAATAAAGAAATAATTTACGATAATATATTGACTTATTTCATGTTTATTTGTAAAATTAGAATAGAGATTAAGCAAAAAAGGAGATAAACAAATGAAGAAAAATGTAAGAGGAATAACACTTATAGCTCTAATTATAACTTTAGTGGTATTATTAATCCTTGCCGGAATTGGAATACAAGCAATAACTGGAACAGGAATATTTGAAAAAACGAAACAAGCAAAAGAAAAGTACAAAAACGCACAGAAAAATGAGAATCTAGAAATGCAAGAGGAGATTAACTTAATAGATAAATATTTGGGTGAAAAATTTAAATTAACAGCTGAAGAAGTCGGATTCAATCCAAATACATCAGATACTATTATTAGCTATGATGAAAATTGGAAAAATGTAAAGAATGTAAAAGAAGCATTAGATTATTTATACAACAGATAAAAATTAATAGGAGATGAAAAATATGAAAATCAAAATAAAGATGATAATTACTATATTGATAATTATAATATTAGTAAGTGGTTTGAGCGTATATGCAACTTACAATTATTTAGCAAAAGATATAGGGTATACTAAAGGGGACGGGACTACAATAAGTGTTGAAAAAGCCTTAAATGAATTATACAATAATGCTAATTCAACAAATATACCATCTATAGACAGTATATGGTTAGCCAATACACAAAGTGTTGATTATACATATACAGTGCAAGATACAGGAACATATTTAATTGGAATAATGAATTCTAATTATGAAGGAGTAGCAGGGACTATAACAAGTAATGGACAAGAAATAATAAGTAAGAACTTAGACACTAATTTTGAACATTATAATAGAACTTCATTAATAAAAGTAGTTAATGCCAAAAAAGGAGATACCATTAATATAAATGGATATAACGGTAATTTTTATTTAAATGCTTTTATATTCAAATTAAATAATATAAGTGTAAATGAAGTTGTAACCTCAAATATTACTAGTGATGCTGCAGCTAAAGCATCATATACAGCTTCGAAAGATGGAGAAAAGATTCTTGTTATTTCTTTTGCATGTGCTAAGGATAGAGTACTTTCAACAACATATTCAGGTAAATATTTAGCAAATGCTTTTAGAGAAAATGATGATTATATTGATTATGCTATATTAAGTAAAGATACAACAGTATCAACTTCTGCTTATGGATATAATTATGGTGGAGGCTCAGTATTTATTTTGAAATAATAAAATCCCATGTGCTGTGTGCTAAAATATTATTGTTTTTCGTGACAAAATCCTCCTTTTTGATATAATAGATGTGGTCGTCAACTGCAAATAAAATTAAAAAGGATGTTTTTTTCTACTCGTAGCTAGAAACTTTTAGAACCCCGTGTAAAACAAGGGAGTTTCATAAGCCAATAAAAATAAAGTATAAAAATTAAACAAAATTTTATACTTTATTTTTATGTAATTTATCAAACAAATTCTTATAACAAACAGTCAAAAGAAAAAAATAAGTGGATTTTTAAAGGTTATAATGATATAATAGCAAAGGGAAAAATCAAAAGAAAAAGAAGGTAATCAAATGAAAAAAATCAATGGAATAATAATGCAATACTTTGAATGGTACATGGACTGCAAACAAGGACTATGGAAACAAGTAAAAGAAAACGCCGAAAAATTATCAGACTTAGGAGTAACAGCAATGTGGCTACCACCAGCATACAAAGGAATTGGTGGAAAAGACGAAGTAGGATACGGAGTATATGACGTATATGATTTAGGAGAATTTGACCAAAAAGGAACAATAAAAACAAAATATGGCTCAAAAGACGAATATTTAGACGCAATAATTGCACTGAAACAAGCAGGAATAGAAAGCTATGCTGACATAGTCTTAAATCACAAAATGGGAGCAGATGCACTTCAAATAATACCAGCAACAAAAGTAGACTGGTCAAATCATAATATAGAAACATCACAAAGAGAAAATGTAAAAGTTGCAACTAAATTCACATTTCCAGGAAGAAAACATAAGTATTCTGACTTTGAATGGAACTGGACAGATTTTGACGGAATAGACTATAATAACCAAACTGGAGAAAATGCAATATTCAAATTTGTAGATAAAAAATGGGGAGCAGAAGTAGACGAAGAATTTGGAAACTTTGACTATTTAATGGGCGCAGATTTGGATTTTTCAAACCAAAGAGTTGTAAAAGAATGCATTGACTGGGGTAAGTGGTATCTGGATTTTACGAAAGTTGATGGATTCAGATTAGATGCTGTAAAACACATAGATGCGGACTTTTACGAGAAATGGATACAGACATTAAGAGACGAAAGTAAAAAAGAATTATTTGCAGTTGGTGAATATTGGTCTACAGATGTAAATAGGTTACATAGATACATTACAGAAACAGAAGGAAAAATATCATTATTTGATGTGCCATTACACTATAATTTTTTTAATGCATCAAATGACCCAAATTACAATATGTCACAAATATTGGAACATACATTGGTAAAGGAAAATCCTTGTATGGCAGTAACATTTGTAGACAACCATGACACACAACCAGGTCAGGCTCTGCAAAGTTTTGTGCAAGGATGGTTCAAATCAATCGCATATTCAATTATATTGCTAAGAAATGATGGATACCCTTGCGTATTTTATGGTGATTATTATGGAATAGAACATGACCATATTGAACCAGTTAATGACTTAAAAACATTGATGCTAATAAGAAAAGACAGGTCATATGGTTTACAACATGACTATTTTGATCATAATAATTTTATAGGATGGACACAAGAAGGAGACGATGAACATATCAATTCAGGATTAGCTGTTGTAATTTCTAATGCAGGTGATGGATATAAAAGAATGTATGTAGGAAATCAAAATATTGGAGAAACATATATAGATAGCCTTGGAAATTGTGAAGAAGAAGTTACAATAGATGAAGATGGATGCGGAAATTTTGGAGTTAAGTCAAGAAGTGTGTCAGTATGGATAAAAAAATAAATGTCTCATAAGGGACGGTTCTGTTTGAGACATTGGTTCCAAATAGGACATTTTCGTAAAAACAAAAATTAAGAATGGAGAAAAAATGACAAGAACAAAATTAAAAGATAGAGTTTTGCCTTATTATACAAAAGGCGAAGAAATTTTTAATATGACATCACACATAGTTGGTGGAGCATTTGGAATAGTTGCTTTAGTATTATGTGTTGTATTTGCGGCAATACATCATAATGGATATGGAGTTGTAAGCAGTTCAATATATGGCGTAACAATGATACTTTTATACACAATGTCAAGTATATATCATGGATTAAAACCGCAAAGAAAAGCAAAAAAAGTATTCCAAATATTAGACCATTGTTCAATATTTTTATTGATAGCAGGTTCATATACCCCATTTTGTTTAGTGACTTTTAGAGAATACAATACGGCTCTTGGGTGGAGTATATTTGGGATTATATGGGCAATTGCAACTTTAGGAATAACACTAAATTCAATAGACATCAAAAAATTCAAAGTTTTTTCAATGATATGCTATTTAGGTATGGGATGGTGTATTATTTTTACGGCAAATTTATTGCCTAAGTTATTAGGAATACCAGGTTTAGTTTTATTAGTTGCAGGTGGAGTTGCTTATACAGTTGGTGCAATTTTGTATGGATTAGGAAAGAAGAAAAAATATATGCATTCTATATTTCATTTGTTTATATTATTAGGTAGCATATTGCAGTTTTTCTGTATATTATTGTATGTGGTGTAAAATGTTGCGATTTTATGTAAAATATATTATAATTAATACAGTTACTTATATAATCAAACCAAGATATATTGGTTATTAAAAATAGTAGGAGGACAAAAAGATGAAGGAGAAAACATTATATTATCGGATTATAGTTAGAGAAGTAAATAGAATGATAAATGATGGATTTATAATTGTTACTATTTACGATGGAGAATTATTATCACTGGAAGGAGTTCTTGCGGAAGATTATTTGACTGCAAAAATTGATGACGATGCTATATCTATAGAATATTATTCTAGACATGAAGTATTTGGAGAGTACGAAAAAAAATGGAAAATTTCTTTACAGAAGGAGTACTTTGAATTGCCTTTATATATTGAGGCTGACGTATCAAACAAACAGGATTACATAACTATGAATAAGGATGAGGAAGAAGAATATGAAGATTATGAAGTTGTTCAGATAGAGACAATAGAACCAATTTTTCAAAATTCTCAAAAGGAAAGATGTAATGTAATTCTTCAAGAATTTAAAAAAAATAATAATGTTTTCAATTAGAGCGGAATATTCCGCTCTTTTCTATTAATGGTTAATTAATTACAATTATTTTGGTTTAAAATTGGAATGTGGCGTTAGATGAGAAAATCAAAGAAGTTTTATAAGAACTACTTGAAATATAATATATTTTTTTATATAATTTGAATGAAAGAATGAAAAGAATAAAAAATTAAAAAGGATAATGAATTAAAATGAAAAAATTAATAAAAAGCTTCAAATATGCTTTTGAAGGAATATTTACAGGAATAAAAAAAGAACGAAACATGAAAATACACATAGTAATAATGATATTGGTAATAATATTTGGAATATTGTTTAAAATAAGTAAAATAGAATGGATTATTTGCATTGCATTGTTTGGATTAGTAATATCAATGGAATTAATAAATACAGCGATAGAAAATACAGTAGATTTAATAACAAAAGAGAAAAATGAACAAGCAAAAATTGCAAAAGATGTTGCAGCAGGAGCGGTTTTAGTATCAGCGATAGCGTCAGCCATTATTGGATTAATGATATTTGTGCCAAAAATATTGGCAATCTTTTAAATTAAAATAAAAATGTTAAATAAGGTGACAAGATTTGACTAAATTTGACAAAATTATGAGACAAATTGGGTTTGTCCCATTTGTCTCAAAAAGAGGAAGAATATAATGGAATATAAAGAAACAGAACAGATAGAAAATATAATAATAAGAGAAACTGAACAAGAAAATGATGTACGAGGATATGAATTTAAAAATTGTATAGAAACAATAATTACAGAAAAAATTGAAGTTACAAATTGCATGTTTGAAAACTGCAAATGTATAGAGTCCAAATTTATAAATACATATTTTACAAATGTAATTTTCAAGGACTGCGACTTTTCAAATGTCGATTTTAGTGAATCCAACTTCGTAGAATGTGAATTTCTAAATTGCAAATTAGTAGGAGTAAAATTTGTAGATACAAGTATTTATAAAACAAAATTAAATGAATCAAATTTAGAATACTCAAATCTATCAAATTCAAATATCAAAGATACAGTTTTTAAAGAAAACAATTTAAGTTTAACATCTTTTGGTGAGTGCAAATTAAAAAATGTTAAATTTAATGAATGCGAATTGTATAGGGCTCAACTGTTTAGAACAAACTTAAAAGGCATTGATTTTTCTACTTGCAATATTGATGGCATAGTAGTTGACAAAGAAGATTTAAAAGGATTAATTGTTAACCAATTTCAGGCAGTACAACTATCAAAACTATTAGGAATAATTGTGAAATGATGTCCAGATGGGGACGACTCTTAAAAAGAACATTATGTTCCCCCAAATGGCATTGCTAAAAAACATAATAAAAAAGAGGTGAAGCAAATGTATGATGTAATAATTGTAGGAGCTGGACCAGCAGGAATATCAGCAAGTTTATATACAGTAAGAAGAAACTTAAAAACCTTAATAATATATAAAGAAAAATCAGCGCTGGAAAAATCCACAAGAATAGAAAACTATTATGGATTTGAAAAAGGTATAAATGGTGAAGATTTGTATAAAATAGGGATTAGACAAGCTCAGAATATTGGTGCAAAAGTTATAAAAGACGAAGTAACTAATATAAAAATTGAATATCAAAATAAAGCTGTTGCAAACGGATTTAAAGAAGAACAAAACTCTACAAAAGTAGAAAAACAAAAAATATTTAAAGTTCAAACATTAAATAATGAATTTGAATCAAAATCAGTTATACTTGCAACGGGAAATAAAAAGAGCAAACCAAATATCAAAAATATAGCTAAATATGAAGGCAAAGGAATTAGCTATTGTGCGATTTGCGACGGATTTTTTTATAGAAACAAAAATGTTGCTGTAATTGGAAATGGAGATTATGCAATATCAGAAACAATGGAATTACAAAACATTGCAAAATCAATAACTATTTTAACAAATGGTGGACAAGCACCAGAATATAGAGCGGAAAACATTAGCATCAATACAAAGCCTATAAAAGAAATCAGACGGAGAAAATAAAGTAGAAGAAATTGATTTTAAAGACAATACAAAAATGAAAATTGATGGAATATTTATTGCACAAGGTGTTGCAGGAAGTACAGATTTTGCAAAAAAACTTGGTGCAAAAATAGATAATGATAAAATTGCTATTGATGAAAATATGGAAACATCAATTAAAGGGCTATTTGCTTGCGGTGACTGTACAGGTGGCTTATATCAAGTTTCAAAAGCTGTGTATGAGGGTACAAAAGCAGGATTAGCAGTGTTAAAATAAGTAAAAAATTTATAGTTAAGAAAGGAAGAAAAAAATGGAAATAAAATTAAGTTCAGAAAATTTTGAGAAAGAAGTTTTAAAATCAGAAAAACCAGTATTAGTAGACTTCTATGCAGACTGGTGTGGACCATGTAATGCGATGGCACCAGTAATAGAAGAATTGGCTACAGAGTTAGATGGAAAAGCTAAAGTAGGAAAAATCAATGTTGACGAAAATTCAGATATTGCAGTTGAGTATAATGTTATGAGCATACCTACTCTAATAATTTTCAAAAATGGTAAAGAAGAAAAAAGACTTGTAGGGCTAAGAGATAAAGAAGAACTTTTAAATTTATTCTAGTTACAGTTCAGTAAGGAAAATCCCTGAAATACCTGTGAATGATATTTTGAATATATTTCGAATGTGACCAAAATAGTATTACAAATTCTTAAGTAAATGCTCTAAAGGGTCCTGTCTTCGGGTATTGTTAGAGTATTTACATTAGAATTTGTTAACGTATGTCGGGAACCTGAGAAAATATGAAAAATATCATTCACAGGTATTTCAGGGATTTTTCCTACTGAACTGTAACTTATTCTAATATAAAATATCGAAAAACAATAAAAAAGTATTGACAAAAAATAATATTTAATATAAACTATGGTCATAAATAAAAAAGAGGAGAGATAAAATTATGAAAAAGATTTTATACAGTAGTTTATTTTTAAGTATATTACAGTCAATACTTTTTTGGCATAAAAGCCCGGGAATATCAATAGCTATATTTCTAACAGCAACAATAATTTTAACAATATACAATTTAAAAGAAAAAGAAATGATAAAAAACAAAAAAGGAATACTATGGGCCGTACCAATAGTGTTACTAGGGTTAACATACTTTATGTTCAATAATGTGTTTTTAAAAATATTAAATATACCAGTAATATTAATTCTATTTGTAATAATGTGTATGAGCATTACTGAAACACAAATAAAGGAAAATAAATTTGTAAGACAAATACTAGGCAAAATTTTTAAACCGTTTGTAGTATTATTTGATTTCATAAGTGATTTTGACATGGATGAATTTTTGGAAAATAAGAAAGAAAATCAAAACAATAAAACAGATAATATCAAAAAGGTAGGAAAATCATTATTAATTGCAGTACCTGTAATATTAGTAATAATATTTTTACTATCTTCAGCAGATAGTGTATTTGGAAGTATATTCAGCGACTTTACAAAAACAATATCAAAAATGTTAGAAATAAAAACAGTAAATGATTTATTGGGAAGACTTCTTGTAATAGCATTTACATTTATATACATTGCAGGATTTATAATTGCATTTGCTAAAAGCAAAAAACAAGAAGAAACAGAAGAATCAACAGGGATAAAATTAAGCGACCTAACGATAAAAATGCTACTAGTATCATTAAATATTATATACTTATTATTTAGCGTAATTCAAATTAAATACCTATTCATAAATGCAACAGCGACACCAAACTTTGATTATGCAACATATGCACGAACAGGCTTCTTCCAATTGATGTTTGTATCATTTATAAATTTTGCTTTACTACATATAAGCAAGAAAAACATAGAGACAAACAAAATCTTAAAAATGATGTTGATAATCTTTACAATGATAATAGTAATATCAGCAGCATTTAGAATGCACTTATATGAGCAAAAATATGGATATACATATCTACGTTTATTTGTATATTTTACACTAGTAACAGAAATGCTAGTGCTAATACCAATATTATCAAAATTATTTGGGCTTAAAATAGATACATTTAAGACAACTATAGAAATTGTAGTAACAATGTATGTTATATTAAACTTTATAAATATTAACAAAATAATAGCAAAAAACAATATAGATAAATATTTAGCAGATGTAGAAGATGAATCAATTGATTATTTTTATATAGAAACCAGAACGGGAACAGATTCAATAGAAGAACAATTACGAATATTAAATAAGAGTGAAGAAGGGCTATCAGCAAATGCGCAAGAATACTTAGCAAATCTTAAAACAAGTGTAAGATGTAACTTAAGAGGTTACAAAGCAGAATATGGAAAAAGTTACAAACCATCATTTGCAGAATGGAACTTATCAAAATCAAGAGTTGAGTCATTACTAGAGAATGTGGACTTAACAGATAGGAGTATAAATTATGAAAATAACTGGGAATAGAAGTATATCTTCAATAATAAAAATATTTTTAATAATCTTATTTGCAATATGCATTGCAACAATAATAGCAGTACCAATAATTGTAGAAAATCAAGGTACAGGAAACTTTAAACAAATGATTTTAAATGAAACACTAGGAAGTACAGTAGTATGTATATATCTTTCTGCAATTCCAGCATTAGTGATGTTATATCAATTTATAAAAATATTTAGTTTATTAGAAAAAGGAGAAGTGTTTAGTAGAACAATAGAAAATAGATTTTTTGTAACATCAATTTGTTCAATGATAATTGGAGTTGTATATGGAATAAATGCAATTATGATGCCAAGAAAAATATCACAATTTGAAAACTCAGCAATTATAACATACATATTTTTTTCAATAATTGTATCTATGATATTTTTAATTTTAGGAATTGGCTTAATGGTGCTAAAATCAATATATAGAACTGCAATAGAAAATAAGGAAGAAAATGATTTAACAATTTAAGGAATAAACAGTAAAGCGATTTTGAGAGTGTTGAATTATAATTGAGACACTCTTAGGGAGGAAAAATAAAATGGCAATAATAGTTAATTTAGATGTAATGATGGCAAAAAGAAAAATGTCATCAAATGAATTGGCACAGAAGATAGGAATTACTAATGCAAATCTTTCTATATTGAAAACAAATAAAGGAAAAGCTATTAGATTTTCTACATTAGATAAAATTTGTGAAGTTTTAGAATGTACACCAGGAGACATTTTGGAATATAGATAGACATCTTGAAAAAATAAATTTGTTGTGATATTATAAATTTGTCAAACAGAAGCGTCCAAATTGACATTTAAAATTTTCTGTCAAAAAGGGGCGTCCCCATTGACAAGTAAGGAGATGTATTTTATGAAAAACAAAAAAACAGTAATAATTGCAATAGTAATAATACTAGCAATAGCAGTTATAGCAGGAGTAATATTTATAATAAACAAAAATGCTCCAAAGCCTGAAGAAACATTAAGTGCGTACATATCATTATTAAATGATCAAAAATATGAAGAAATGTACAATATGATTTCAGAAAATTCAAAAACACAAATATCACAAGAAGATTTCATAAAAAGAAATAAAAATATATATGAAGGAATTGATGCATATGACATAAAAGTTACACCATCAGAAACAACGAAAGATGGTAAAACATATAGCATCAAATACGATGAAAGTATGTCTACATCAGCAGGAACAATTACTTTTACAAATACAGCAAAATTAGTAAAAGAAAATAAAGAATATAAAATAAGCTGGGCTTCTAGTATGATTTTTCCAGAATTAAGTGCTACAGATAAAGTCAGAGTTTCAACTTTATCTGCAAAAAGAGGAGAAATTTTAGATAGAAATGGAGAAAAACTTGCTGAAAATGGTACAATTTCAAGTGTTGGTATTGTTCCAGGAAAATTAGGAGAAAACAAAGAACAAAATATTAGTAAAATATCAGAATTAACAGGTGTTTCAACAGATTATATAAATACACAAATTTCTGCTTCATATGTTAAAGACGATACATTTGTACCAATTAAAAAAGTTTCAGCAGATAATACAGAATTAAAGAGCCAATTACTAGAAATACCAGGAATCAAAATAACAAGTGTTGATGCAAGAGTGTATCCACTTGGAGAAGAGGCTGCACATCTAATTGGGTATGTTCAAGCAATTAGTGCAGAAGAATTAAAACAAAAAGAGGGTAAAGGATATAATTCAAGTAGCATCATTGGAAAAGCAGGTTTGGAACAAGCATATGAAGATACTTTAAGAGGTGTTGATGGAACAGAAATTTATATAGCAGATGAAAATGGCAATAAATTAAAAACATTGGCAACACAAGAGAAAAAAGATGGAACAGATGTTAAATTAACAATTGATAGTTTAATACAAAAAAATCTATATGATCAAATGAAAACAGACAAAGGATTTTTTGTAGTTATGAATCCAACAACAGGTGAATTACTTGCAACAGTAAGTACGCCATCATATAACTCAAATGATTTTGTATTAGGAATGACAACAGATAAATGGAATGAACTTAATAATGATGCAAGCAAACCTTTATATAATAGATTTTTACAAAGCTATTGCCCAGGTTCAACATTTAAACCAATAACAGCTGCAATAGGTTTAACAAGTGGAAAACTAACAACAGATACAACATTTAATTATTCAGGATTAAAATGGCAAAAAAATTCAAGCTGGGGAGATGTTTATATAACAACACTAACTGCATACAACGGACCTAAAAATATAGCCAATGCTTTAATACACTCTGACAACATATTCTTCGGTCAAGCAGCAATGCAAATTGGAAAAGATACATTCTGCTCAGGACTTGATAAATTAGGATTTAATGAGGATATTGATAAAACAATAAAATTCCCATTAACATTCAAAAAATCACAATATTCAAATTCTGAAAAAGCAGATATGAATGAAAAACAATTAGCTGATTCAGGATATGGTCAAGGTAATATACTTGTAAACCCTATACATATGGCATCAATATATTCAACATTTGCAAATAACGGAAATATGGTAAAACCATTTATTGAATATACAAACGAAAATAGAATGAAGAGAGAGTATTTAAAAGAAAATGTATTTACATCAGATGCTGCAAATACAGTGAAAAATGACTTGATTCAAGTTGTAGAAAATCCGGAAGGAACAGCAACAGATATGAAAATACCAGGTGTTACAATTGCTGGAAAAACGGGAACAGCAGAATTAAAAACTACAAGCACAGATACAGAAAGTGGTACTTTAGGTTGGTTTGATTGCTTCACTGTTGGTTATAATAATAACGATATGCTTATTATTGGCATGGTTGAAAATACTCAAAATAATAGTAGTGGTGGGAGCCATTATGTTATTAAAAAAATAAGAAGTTTATTTATAAAATAAAAGAAAGGTCTTTTTACATAAAAAGACCTTTTAAAATTTCAGCAATGCCTAAATTAAAATTTTTTACAAGAAAATATTGTAAGCTATAAAAGAAAATTAAGGCAGCCAAAATGCAGATAATAACTGTGAACTTAAAAAAGTATTTTACCACTTTTTTCGAATGTTTATTTCCATTTTTAGAAATGTGGCATAATATTTTATAAACAAATATTGTAAACAACATAGCTAAAAACGATATTGCACAGTAGTAAAAATATTCCATTTTTAACTCCTTTAACTGCTAAAACAATAAGTTACAAATCATATTATAATACAAAAATGTTAAAAAATCAAATGAATTTAAAAATATATAATAGGTTATTATAATTTAAGCCAACACAGGTATTTGAAAAATTAATATTTTGATGTATAATATGCATATAAACATTTAAGAGAATTTTTTGAAACGGGTAATTTTTTGAATGATATAGAAAAGGAAAGAAATAAAATATGAAAAAAATATTATTAGTAGAAGACAACGAAACAATTGTAATGGGCTTAAAATACTCATTAGAACAAGAAAACTTTCAAGTAATATCTGCAAAAAGTGTAGCAGAAAGCAAAGAAAAAATAAAGCAAGAACAAATAGACATAGTGCTTTTAGATGTATCATTACCTGATGGAAATGGATTTGATATATGCAAAGAAATAAAAGAAAAACAAGACATACCAGTAATCTTTTTAACTGCACAGGATGAAGAAACAAGTGTAGTATTAGGCTTGGATTTAGGAGCTGATGACTATATTGTAAAACCATTTAGAACAAGAGAATTGATATCTAGAATAAAATCAGTTTTACGAAGATATGGGCAAAAAGAAGAAAATAGTAATATAATTCAATACAAAAATGTTAAAATAGATACGATATCGGCAAAAGTTTATAAAAATAATGAAGAAATTATTTTTACAAGTTTGGAATATAGAATTTTGCTTATGTTGTTTACTAATCAAAATAAATTGATTACAAGAGAGCAATTGCTAGAAAAAATTTGGGATATTGCTGGAAATTTTGTTAATGATAATACTTTAACAGTTTATATTAAAAGAATTAGAGAAAAATTAGGAGATGAGGCAATTATTAAGACTGTTAGAGGACTTGGATATAGGATAGGAGATTAAATAGATGAACCATTTAAAAAACAAAAATATAAAATACCTAATACTACCAATGATAATATTAACAATATTAACAAGCATAGTCATTACAATTCAAACATATAACCAATACAAAAAAGTAACAGTAACAGCAAATCAAAAAATAGCAGAAATAATAGGAACAATAATAAAAGAAGACCCAGAAATAGACACAAGAACAATAATAAAAACATTAAACTCAAAACAAGATACCGAAGAATATCAAAAAGGACAAGAAGAACTTAAAAAGTACGGAATTAATATAAACGAAGCCAATTCCATAATAGCAGTGCAAAATCAAATGAAACAAAATTTGGTATTAAACATTATATTAATAATAGTATTTAGTATTTTATGGATGGCTATTATTTTTGTGTATTTAAGGAAAAGAGACAGAAAAATAAATCAAATTACACAATACATAAATCAAATAAAAAACAGAAAATATGACTTGGATATAAACGAAAATAGCGAAGACGAATTAAGCAATTTGAAAAACGAATTATACAAAATTACCGTTATGTTAAAAGAGGAAAGTGAAATATCAAAAAAGGACAAAGACAACCTAAAAATGTCAGTTGAAGATATATCACATCAACTAAAAACACCTTTAACATCAATAACAATAATGTTAGATAATTTAAAAGACAATCCAAATATGGATGAAAATACAAAACAGAAATTTATATTTGAAATTAGCAAACAAATTGACTGGATAAATTGGCTTGTTATATCTATGCTGAAATTATCAAAATTGGATGCAAATGTTGTACAATTTTATGAAGAAAAAATTAATCTAAAAAAATTTATAGATGAAATTATAAAAAATTTAGAGATACCAATTGAAATAAAAAATCAACAAATAGTTATTGAAGGCAACCAAAATGCCTCATTTGTTGGAGATTACAAGTGGCAGCAAGAAGCGGTTACAAATATAATTAAAAATTGTATTGAACATAACAAAGAAAACGGAAAAATTTATATAAAATATGAAGAAAATACTTTGTTTACAAAAATAATAATAAGAGACGAAGGGGAAGGAATGACAAAAGAAGATTTAAAACATATTTTTGAAAGATTTTATAAAGGTAAAAATTCTTCTGAAAATAGTGTAGGTATTGGGCTTGCACTTGCAAAAAATATTATTGAAAAAAATAATGGTATGATAAGTTGTAAATCTGAACTTGACAAAGGTACAGAGTTTGTAATTAAGTATATGAATTAATAGATGGTTTATTAAATGTAAAATGTGGGGAGTTGAAAAAATGAAAATATATGTAGTAAGACATGGACAAACAGACTGGAATGTAGCAGGAAAATGCCAAGGAAGAACAGATATAGAATTAAACAACACAGGAATAGAACAAGCAAAAAACACAAAAGAACAATTAAAAAATTATAATATAGATTTGATAATATGCTCACCTTTGAAAAGAGCAATAAAAACAGCGGAAATATTAAATGAAGAAACAAAATGTAACATGATAGTTGATGAAAGATTAATAGAAAGATGTTGTGGTGAGGTTGAAGGAACAACAGAAGATGAGTGGCCTAGTATAGTTGATAATGAGGATATAGATATAATAAATAATTATAATTTAAATTGGAATGAAAAAGATATAGAACCAATACAAACTATATGCAAAAGGGTATGGAATTTATTAGATGAGATACAAGAAAAATATAAAGATAAAAACATTTTACTAGTTACACATGGTGGAACTTGTAGAGCAATTAATGCATATTTTAATGGAATTGGTGAAAATGGACATGTTCAGAGTGCTCATATAAAAAATTGTGAAATTAGAGAATTCGAATTTAGAAATAAGAACTAAAAATTAGGATATACAAAGGAATTAGAAAAATGAAAAAATTATTAGTTAGTGATTATGACCAAACATTTTATTTGAATGATGAAGACATAGAAAAAAATAAAAAAAGTGTTGAGAATTTCAGAAAACAAGAAAATATTTTTATATTTGCAACAGGACGTTCATATTTTGATTTTATGAACAAGGCGGAACAATATAAATTAAAATGGGACTATTTAATAATAAACCATGGAGCAACAATACTAGACAAAAACAATAATATTATTTCAAATTATACTATAGATAATGATGTAATAAAAAATATTAAAAAAGATTTAGAAATTGAAAAGGCAATAAAATATTTTTGTTGTAATCTAGAAAATAGCAGAACAAATTTTAATGATAAAGACCTAACAAAAATTTATGCAAAATATGAAAAGGATAAAGCAGAACAAATAAATTCTCTAATAAATAAAAAATATTCAGAGTTTGTTAATTGCTATTTGGTATCAGGAAATGCTGTTGAAATAATATCAAATAAAACGTGTAAATCAAATGCTATAGAAGAAATAGTACAAATTGAAAAAGTTAATCGAGAAAATATTTTTACAATAGGTGATGGTTATAGTGATATTGAAATGATAAAAAGTTATAATGGATATTGTATGGAAGAATCTGTACAAGAATTATTAAAAATTTGCAACGGGAAAATTGTAAAAAGTGTTAGTGAATTAATAGAGAAAATATAGGAGGACTAATGAAAGAATTTATATCAATACTAATAAGTTTCGTATTTATGGGATTAGCAGAAAGCATAGACTCAGCATTTAACAATGCAATTAGTATAGATGCCATAGTAGTGTGCGGGAGTTTGTTTTCAATAGACTCAATACTAAAATCATTTAGTGATATAGGGACATATACATATAGAACAGCAAGAAAAGATGAAACATCGTATTTAATAGTAAATACAATAGTAGGATTACTAATAGGAATAATAGTATTCTTAGGACGAGATTTTATAGTAAATATTTTTGGCTTAACTGATATACAAAAACAGTTATTATCTAGTATTTTAATATTATATATAGGCTATTTAGTTTTAGGAAGATTAGCAAATGCGCTATTTGAGATGGTTAGGCTAAAAGGAGAATTAAAACTTTATAGAAAAAGTTTGATTGTATATTATATTATATTAATCGGACTAGATACTATTGCATATTTAACAACACATAACCTGGAGATGCTATTTGTAGCAACAATGATTTCATGGATAATATCAATTGCATATATGTTAAATTGTTTAAAATTAAAAATGAAATTGCCAGATAAAGAAGTTATAGAAAATGTGAAAAAATATGGAATACCAACAGCTTTAGAAAGATTATTTTCACGTATATTTATTTTAATATATGGAGTAATAGCAAGTCATATGGGTACAGAAAAATATTCAATTCATACAGTATGTTATGCTGTATGTGTAAGTTTGGAATTAATAACAAATGCATATCAAGCCACATTAATGATAAAAATACCAACAAATGAATCTTATAAAAATCAAAAACAAGTAATAATAGATATGAAAAGAAGTTGTTATCCAGTTTTAATATTATTAAATTATATATTTGCAATAGGATACTTAGTAATACAACATGGAAGTCTATCATTAGGAAAATGTTTTCCATATATTATTTTTTATACATTTGGAGTATTTGGATTGTATCATTACGAAAATTACAAAACATTATGTATTATGCAAGAAAAGCCTAAAATATTGTTATTAGGATCTACAATAGGAAGTTTAATTAGAGTTTTAATTTGTTTAGCATTTTGCAAATCTGATATTGCTTTGTTTGTCTTTGGAGTAGTTAACTTTGTTGATTTTTATATTAGAAGTGTTATTTATAGAATTAAATTGGAAAAAATAGATGTAAATACAGAAAGAATGATAAATAATAATGCTAAAATACGATGAAAACAAAAATAGGGTAGACATTGAATAAATTTATGATATAATTATAAAGGTAAAGTAAAAAAATTTGAATTATGATAAAATGAATAAGGAGAAATATAAATGATTAATTTTACAAATTGCAAAGAAGAACTAAATAATTATAAGGGCTCTGAAAAAAAGAAAACGCTCATATATGAAAACAAAAAATATTTAGTCAAGTTTCCAGACCCAATAAGAGAAAAAAATAAAAACATATCATATATAAACAATGCATTCTCTGAATATATAGGAAGTAACGTTTTTAAAATTGTAGGATTTCCAACTCAAAATACGATTTTAGGAATATACAAATATAATGAAAAAGAAAAAATAGTATGTGCATGTGAGGATTTTACAGATTCAAGCAAAACCTTATATGAATTTGAAAATCTTGCATTAAGTACAAATCCAGACAAAAAAATTGAAACAGAATTATCAGATATTTTAAATGTATTAGATGAAAATAAAATAATAAATTCAACCAAAATCAAAGAAAAATTTTGGGATATGTTCATTATAGATGCTTTAATAGGAAACACAGACAGACACAATGGAAACTGGGGATTCTTAGTAGATAATCAAACTAAAGAAGTAGAGTTTGCACCAATATATGACTGTGGTTCTTGCTTAAATCCAATGATTGATGATAATGAAATGGAAAAGTTAAAGGAAAATGAAATAAAGAATTTGGCAATAAATTGTTATTCTTGTTTAAAAGAAAATGGTAAAAAAATAAACTATATGACATATATAAGAAATACCAAAAATGAAGAATGCCATAAAGCTATTATTAGAGTGTTTAAAGACATAAATATTATTAAAATAAATAACTTTATAGATGGAGTATCTTGTATGTCTAATATAAGAAAAGAATTTTATAAAGAAATAATTAATATAAGATGTAAAATTATAGAAGAGGTTTATAATAAGATTAATTAGAAACATAAATAATTTTAAAAGCTATAAGAATCTATAACTATGGAGAAAAACTAAGTCTTCATAGTTTTTTCTATCCTAAAAAATTAAAAGTGACAAAATTTATAGTAAAAAAGTCACCTAAAAGTCACTTTAAAAAATTATACTAAATAAAACAGAACAATAATTTTCGGCCAATGGGGGCTTTGAACCAATGGGGACGTTCTTAAATTGGTTGAAAATTATTATTTATATTTTAAATTATTTTATATTTATTATTTCAACCAATTTAAGAACGTCCCCATTGGTTCAAAGCCCCCATTGGCCGAAAGAAGAAAGAGAGGAAGAATATGGAAATATTAAGAGTAGAAAACTTAAACAAAACATATGGAAAAGGAGAAAATCAAGTAAAAGCAGTAGACAATGTATCGTTTTCTGTACAAAAAGGAGAATTTGTAGCGATAATCGGAGCAAGTGGAAGCGGAAAGTCTACATTGTTACATTTAATTGGTGGAGTAGACAGACCAACATCAGGAAAAGTTTTTATAGATGGAAAAGATATTTACACTTTAAATGACGATAATCTTGCTATTTTTAGAAGAAGACAAATTGGGTTAATTTATCAATTTTATAATTTAATACCAGTTTTAAATGTTGCAGAAAATATCACATTACCAACAAAATTAGATGGTAGAGATGTTGACGAAAGAAGACTAAATGATTTATTAAAAACATTAGGGCTTGAAAAAAGAAAATACAATTTACCAAACCAATTATCAGGAGGTCAACAACAAAGAGTTTCTATTGGTAGGGCTATGATGAATGAACCTGCATTAATGCTTGCAGATGAACCAACTGGGAACTTAGATTCAAAGGCAAGTGAAGAGATTATTTCATTATTAAGACTTTCAAATAAAAAGTATAATCAAACCGTTATAGTTATAACACATGACGAAAAAATTGCATTAGAAGCAGATAGAATTATAACAATTGATGATGGAAAAATAATTAAAGATGAAAGGACTGGAAAATAATGAAGGTTTTAAATGAATTAAGTGTAAAGGATTTAAGGCTAAATAAAAAAAGGTCAATTGTAATTATAATTGGTATTATTTTATCAACAGCTTTAATTTGTGGAGTAGCAGGTCTTATAACAAGTTTTCAAAAGACATTTGTAGAAACTGCAAAAAATAGTCAAGGAAATTATCATGCAATTTTTTATAATGTTCCAAAAGATGAGCTTAAATATATTGAAGAAAATAGAAGTATTGAAGACTACTATTTATCAGAAGAATTAGGATGTAGTTATTTACCAAATGGAGATACATCAACTGGAGAAGAAGAAAAGCCACTTGTTAATATTATTTCAATGAATGACCAGTTTTTAAATAATATGGCTATAAATGTAAAAGATGGTAGATTACCAGAAAATGATAGTGAACTTGCAATTTCAACTAGAATAAATGAAAAATTTAAGACAAATTACAAAGTTGGAGATACTATAACATTAAACATTGGAGAATTAAAAGGTACTTTAGAAAATCAAAATGCTAATTATTATGATGAAGAACAAATCAAAAAAACAGATGGAACAGAACAAACAACTGAAAATGAAATTGTTAATGTAACTTCAAAAACATATAAAATTGTTGGAATAATAGAAAGACCAACTACAACAATTGAACCATATGAAGCAGACTGGTTTACAGTTATCACAAAAATGCAAACAATAAATAAAAAAGCAAATATAGCAGTTCTATATACAAAACCAAATGATTATGTAAAAAATACAGAAAGCATAAACAAAATGGTAACCGCAAAATCTGGAACAAAAGAAAATGATTTTAATAGAGTTAACGGGTTAGATAAAACATAT
Source organism: uncultured Clostridium sp. (assembly GCA_945865665.1). Classification (GTDB taxonomy): domain Bacteria; phylum Bacillota; class Clostridia; order TANB77; family CAG-508; genus CAG-269. The sequence continues at coordinate 68,258 of CAMBEE010000004.1, forward strand.
AAAAGTTATAAATATAAGATAAAAATAAATAAAGAATTATTAGCATATCAAGGAGCAAGTCTAGATGACGACACATTAAGAACAATTTATGGATTAGGAGCTTTTATAATGGGAATTGTTCTAGTATCAAGTGTATTTGTTATTAGAAATGGATTTGCAATATCAATAACAGAAAGATTAAAACAATATGGAATGCTTTCAAGCATTGGAGCAACAAAAAAACAAATCAAAAAAAGTGTTTATTTTGAAGGCTTTATATTAGGAATTATAGGAATACCTCTAGGAATTTTAAGTGGAATATTTGCAATTTATATATTAGTAAATGTAGTAAATTACATATTAAAAGATTATGTATCAAGTGGAACTTTACTAACATATGGAATATCATGGCCAGCAATAGTTGTAAGTATAATTGTATCAGTTGTAACAATATGGCTATCTTGCAGAAATTCAGCTAAAAAAGCATCAAAAATTACACCAATTGAAGCAATAAGAAGTTCAGAAGATGTGAAATTAAAGGCTAAAAAAATAAAATGTCCAAAAATCATAACGAAAATATTTAAAACAGGTGGAGAAATTGCATACAAAAACTTGAAAAGAAGTAATAAAAAATATAGAACTACTGTAATTTCAATAATAGTAAGTGTAGTAATATTTATTGCAATATCAAGTTTTATACAATATGGATTCAAAATGTCAAGTGCATATTATACAGAAAAAGATTATAATTATGTTGTATATGCGTACACAAATGCGTCACCTGAAGATACAGAAGAATTTGCAAAAGAACAAGCAAAAAATTTAAAAATGTTAACAGACATATCAAACTTGCCAGATGCAGGAGATGTATCAATAAATAAAAGCAATGCATTCGAAATGAATATGGATGAAAAACACAAAGCAGAATTAACTGAATATGGAAAAAATATAAAAACAAGATATTCAGATTCGGAATCTGGCGAAGAACAAATAGATACAATAAATATTATTTCATTAAGTAAAAATACATATGACGCATATTTGAAAAAAATAGGTGGAGATTATGAAACATACAAAGATGGAGCAATTTTAATTGATAACAATATCAATACAGACGAAAAAGGAAAGAAAATTCAAGGAAGCATATATACTTGGAAAAAGGGAGATACCGTTACAGGAAAAATAAATGATAAAGAATATAATATTAAAATAGTAGCCAAAACAGAAGAAAGACCAAATGGAGTTGAAAATTTATATAATACTCATGCATATTTTATAGTTAGTGAAGAATTTATAAACAAAACAGGATATGTATCTGCGACTTTGTATTCGCAATCAAATGATGTTGATAAATTAGATGCAGAAGTTGAACAATATAAAAATGATAATAATCTTACTAATTCTAATTTGAATACATTTAATATGGAAAAATCAGTCAAGGCCGAAAATGCAGTTGTATTAGTTATCTCAATATTCTTATACGGATTTATTGGAGTAATTACTTTAATTGGAATAACAAATATCTTTAACACGATTACAACAAATATGAATTTAAGAAAAAAAGAATTTGCAATGCTTAAATCAATAGGGATGACTAAAAAAGAATTTAATAGAATGATTAGATTAGAAAGTATTTTCTATGGTGTTAAATCCTTGATTATCGGTATACCAATTGGACTATTATTATCTTATGGTATGTATAATGTTTTTAGAAATAGTATGGAAATGGAATATGTATTGCCTTATAAATCAATTGTGGTTGCTGTGATATTTGTGGCTGTCGTTATTGGCATTATTATGAAATATTCTATGAGTAAGATTAATAAACAAAATATTATTGAGACTATTAGAAATGATAATATATAAAGTTCTTGACTTATTTTACATAAAATGTTAAAATTTAATAGAACCAAAAGACAAGTCTTATTTTAGGAGGTAAATATGCGGAGAGAACATGGCATTTGTATTGTAAGCAAAGAGGAATTGGAAACATCAGGTTTTCAGGGAATAGTTATTCCAAATGTATATCCAGGATTCGAAAGACTATATGTTAAAGAGAATTTTTGGAAAAATGGAAAATATGAAGAACAGAAATTGTTCAAAATTGAACTGCCAGAAGGTTCCGGAATGGAGAAGTTAAAAGAGGCAATATATGGTGAATATAACCATAAAAAAGATTTCGGAACATTTCTGATGCCAGAAATTTTTATTGAAGAAAAAGTGGCAAATTTTATTAATGGGCAATAAAACCGCATATGAAGATAGTAGGACTAGATTATATAGTGCTACTATCTTTTTTTGTTATAGTAAAGATAATGTAAAATATCAAAAATTAATATTTGAACATTGACAGATAATATAATTTTCTATATATTGAAACAAAACAAAACTTGTGATATATTCATATGGAAAAACATAGGAGGAATAAAAGGTAAATAAAAACACCTAAAAAAAGAAAATGTACTATACATATATGATAAGATGCGAAGATAATTCAATTTACACAGGAATGACAAATAGCCTAGAAAGAAGATTAGAAGAGCACAAAACCAAAAGTAAAAATGGAGCAAAATATACAAAATCACATAATGCTGTTAAATTAGAAGCGGCATGGAAAAGTAAAGACAAATCACTGGCATGTAAATTAGAATATCAAATAAAAAATCTAACAAAAAAACAAAAAGAAAATTTAATAAATGGAGAAAAACTATCAACATATTTACATGGAAAAATAGACTGTAGAAGATATAGAAAATGTCCTTTTTGGGACGGTTCTCAAAAGGACAAAAGGAATACATGGAAGGAGAAATAAAAAATGCCTAACTGGACAAAAGAACAAAAACAAGCAATATATGAAAAAAATTCAAATTTATTAGTAGCAGCAGCAGCAGGAAGCCGGAAAGACAGCTGTGCTAGTAGAAAGAATTATAAACAAAGCAATAAATGAAAATATTGATATAGACAAATTATTAGTTGTAACATTCACAAATGCGGCAGCATCAGAAATGAGAGAAAGAGTATTAGATGCAATATACAAAAAATTAGATGAGGATCCGGAAAATGAAAATCTACAAAGACAAATAACATTATTAAACATGGCAAGCATTTGTACAATAGACTCATTTTGTTTAGATGTTGTAAAAAACAATTTTTATGAATTAGAAAATGTATCACCCAATTTTAGAATTGCAGATACACCAGAGATAGAACTTTTAAAACAAGAGATTTTGGATGAATTGTTTGAAAATAAATATCTTTCAGAAGACAGAGATTTTACAAAACTTATAAATACATATACAAGTTACAGAGATGATACACCGCTAAAAGACTTGATTTTAAACATTTATAGTTACATAAGCTCAAGTCCATATCCATTAAAATGGCTAAATGAGAAAATAGAAATGTTTAACATAAAAGAAGAATTAGACAAGGATTTTAGTCAAACTCCATGGGGCAAAGTATTGCTAGAAGAAATGGACGAAGAACTAACAGATGATTTAGTGATACTTGAAGATACTGTAAAAGGAATGGAATATGAAAAGGAACTAGAAATTTTTAAACAAATAATAGAGTCGGACATTAAGCAATTAACTACATTGAAAGAAAACTTAAATGATTGGAATAAAGCATATGAAATAGTCCAAAATATAAAATTTTTGTCATGGTCAAGAAAAAAAGTAGAATCAGAAATTAAAGAAGAAGCAAAAAAAATTAGAGATAGTGTAAAAGATAAATTCAAGAAAAAAGCAGGCAAAATATTTGTGTCAGATTCAAGACAGTCAAATCAAGATATATTTGATATGTATGATATTCTTAAAAAGCTAGAGAATTTGATTATAGAATTTGATGAAATATTTTCAAAAAGAAAAAGAGAAAAAAACATAGTAGATTTTACGGACATAGAACATTTTGCTTTAAATATATTAGTAAAAGATGTAGAAACAACAACTGATGAAAATGGGCAAAAACACGAAAAAATAATAAAAACAGAAGTTGCAAAAAAATACACAGAAAAATTCGAAGAAATTGCAATTGATGAATATCAAGACAGTAACCTTGTGCAAGAATTTATTCTTTCTTCAATTTCTAGAGGAAATAACATGTTTATGGTTGGAGATGTAAAACAAAGTATTTACAGATTCAGACAAGCAATGCCAAAACTATTTTTAGAAAAATATGAGACATATGGGACAGTGCAAAATTGTTTCATAAATATGTCAAATAATGTCGAAAAACAGAATTCGACAAAAAAGGACTTTAAAGGTGAGACAAATTTGGACTGTCCCAACTGTCTTACTGGAAGAAAAATTCAGTTATTTAAAAACTTTAGAAGTAGAGATAATGTACTTGATTTTACAAACTTAATTTTTAAAGATATTATGAGCACAAAATTAGGAGAAGTTGACTATAACGAAGATGAATATTTGAATTTTGGTGCAGAAGATTACAAAAAAATAGAACAAAATTTAAAAACAGAAATTGATATAATTGATGTAAAAACAGAGGAAGAAAACGAAGAAGATAGCCAAGAATACCCAAATAAATATTATGAAAATGCGGATGATTTTGATGACGAAGATGTGGAAAATGAAGATGAATTAGAACACCTGGAAAATATTGAAATTGAAGCAAAATATGTTGCAAATAAAATTAAAAAATTAATAGACAGCAAATACCAAGTATATGACAGAAAAAAAGAAACATTTAGAAACATAACATGCAAAGATATAGCAATTTTGCTAAGGTCAACAAAAGACAAGGCAAGTATATATGAACAAGAACTTATAAAACTTGATATACCTGTATTTGCAGATAGTAACCAAGAATATCTAGACTCAATAGAGATTCAAACAATTATGAGTTTGCTAAAAATAATAGATAACCCAATGCAAGACATTCCACTTGTAACGGTTTTGAGGTCAAACATAGGTAAATTCACAGATAACGAACTTGTAGAAATTCGTTTATCAGATAAATATGACAATTTCTATAATTGCATGCAAAAAGCAAAAGTTGATGTTAATGCACGATTAAAAGAAAAAATAGAAAAATTTTTAGATCAAATTGATACATGGAGAAAAGAACAAGAATATCTTGCATTAGACGAATTGATTTGGAAAATTTATTCAGATACGGGATATTACAATTATGTGGGACTGATGCCAAACGGTAATTTAAGACAAGCAAACTTGAAGATGCTATTTGAAAGAGCAAAAAAATATGAAACAGCTAGTTTTAAAGGCTTATATAACTTTATAAACTTTATAGAAAAATTAAAAATCAATTCAGGTGATTTAAGTTCAGCAAAAATAATAGGCGAAAATGACGATGTTATTAGAATAATGAGTATTCACAAGAGTAAAGGACTTGAATTTCCAATTGTATTTTTGGTAAATGCAAACAAACAATTCAATGAGCAAGACATTAGAAAAAATCCAGTCTTATTGCATCAAGACCTAGGAATAGGTGCTAAATATATTAATTACAATGCACAAGTTCAATATGATACTTTAACAAGAGAAGCAATAAAAAATGTCATTAGAAATGAAAATATTTCAGAAGAAATGAGAATTTTGTATGTTGCTTTAACAAGAGCAAAGGAAAAATTAATAATAACAGGAATTTCTAAAGACTATTCAAAACAATTAGAAGATATTGAGCAACAAAAAAATATTTATGCAAGAAAAGATGGAAAAATAAATCCTATTTTAGTAAAAAAATACAAAGACTATTTAGACTGGATATTGCTTGTATATTTGTATGAACAGTCTAATACAGAAGATTTACTTGAATTGAATAGAATAGAACCAAGTAGTATTTTAGAAAATAAAAAACAAGAAAATGAGCAAGAAAATACATCTAAAAATGTAATTGAAATGTTAAATAAAAATTCTAATAAAAAGGATATAAAATCAATTAAAGAACAAATTGAATATGAATATCCTGATAAATTATCTATTGATATTCCAACAAAAAGTTCAGTTACAAAAATCAAGCAAATGAAACAAAAACAATTAGGAGTTAATTTGGAGAGTTTAGATAATGAAGAATCTGAAGATGCAAATATGAAAACAACTGAAAACAAAGACAATATTAATACACAAAACATAACATTTGAAAAACCTAAGTTTTTACAAGATGAAAAAGAAACTAAAATAACATCAGCACAAAAAGGAACACTTACGCACTTATGCCTACAAAAATTAAATCCAAAAGAGGATTATGATTTAGAAAAAATAAAATCATTAATACAAAATTTGGAAATGAATAAAATAATAACAGAAAAAGAAAGCAAAGCAATAAATCCAAACAAAATATTACAATTTACAAAATCAGAGATTTGGAAACAATTAAAAAATGCCAAAGAATATTATCAAGAAAAGCCATTTTATATTAATGTTCCAGCAAGTCGAATTTATGATGAGGATATAAAGGAAAATATACTTGTTCAGGGTATTATAGATTTATATTTTGTAAATGAAAATGGGCAAATTGTTTTGGTTGATTATAAGACTGATTATGTTGAAAGTGGTAAGGAATTTGAACTTGTTGAAAAATATAAGAGTCAACTAGATTTGTACAAACAGGCTTTGGAGAGTGCTTTGGGTACAAAGGTGGAGAAGGTTTATATTTATTCTGTTTATTTGGGGAAAGAAATTGAAATTTGACAATTAACATAATACAGCGTATAATAGAAATGTGGTAAAAGTAAAATATCAACAAATAATTTTGGAGGTAGAAAAATGGAAGTAAAAAATTTGCAAAAGGAAGCAGTCAAGGGATGTACTCAAAAAGTAAAAGAATTAATAGAACAGGGGGCAAATGTTACCGCAAATAATAATAAGGCTTTACGGTCTGCAGCAGCAAAGGGACATGACAAAACAGTAAGATTACTAATAGACCATGGAGCAGATGTAACTGCTTGCAATAATCAATCACTACGAATTGCAACCAAAAAAAATTACGAAAAAACAATAAGTGTATTACTGGAAAAAGGAGCAGATGCTGCATGTTGTGATAATGAACCATTATTGATTGCTGTGTCAAATGGCAATAAAAGAATTGCAAAAATGTTAATAGAAAAAGGAGCGGATGTTACAGCTCATGATAATGAAGCTTTTATAATTTCAGTAGAAAATGGTGATTTAAGAATGGCAAAAATGTTAGTTGCTAAGGGAGCTGATGTAAAAGCCCGTGATAATTATGCATTAAAATTTGCATCGGAAAATAAAAATATAAATATGGCAATGATGCTAATAAAAAATGGTGCAGAATATAATGATTGCTTTACAATTGGTGTTCGTTCAATAATTGATGGTGAAATTACTATAAAAGAGCTCAAAGAAGAGTTAAAAGAAGCAAAAGAAAAAAGGGAATTTCTGGAACATTTCTATGAAGATTATTATAAATAACTTCCCCAAAAGGATATCTGATTGGTATCCTTTTATTTTTTATATATTAGGAAAATTGCTAACTTTCCTAATATATAAAACTACATTGCACAGAAAATTTATTTCATAATTTTTCACACACAAACAAATTTACTGAAAAAATCAAAGATTTTTTCAGATTTGTTCTTTAAAAATGAAAGAAGAATTAATATGGACAAGAAAAATTTAAAAATATTGAAATTTCAATATTTTTCTGTTATAATAACAACATAAAGTAATAAAAGGAGAAGTAACATGGATAGAATGAAAACGTTTTTTAAATATGCGATGTGGATAATACTATTTTACATATTTTCAAACATAATGATAAACATAAATATAGAATCAACATATCAAAACATAGGAAGAAAAGACAATTTGCCACAAGTAACAGTGTATCAAGCACAAGCAACCAAAATAAATGGACGTATAAAAGGAAGTATTTACAATAGTTCAGAACATAAAATTACAAATAAATACTTAAGAATAGACTTATATTCAGAAAGAGATGTATTCTTAGGAAGTAAATACATAGATGTGTCTACAATGAGAGATGATGAAACAAGGAATTTTGAAGAATATTTCAAAGTACAAGATGTAGATTATTATGAAATGAAATTTACAGACGAAAAAGAAGAAGGAGAATTACCAGAAATGTTAAGGGACTTGACAAAAGAACAAGTATTTTGGGGTATATTTTTAACATTTTTAATATTCTGGTAGAAAATAAAAGTTGTCAAAAAGGGGCGTCCCTTTTGACAACTTTATTATTCATAGTAAAACACTTCATAATAAAATATGATAAGGTTACAGAATTCGTTACAAAAAATGTAACGAAAATGTAACAAAAGAAAAAAGCCTAGAGCCAAGCCGACAAAAAAATGCAAAAAAATCTTTTTCATAAAATGTTGCAATTGCAACAGAAAAACTTTCCGGATGATATATAATAAGTGCATACTTAAACAAGGGGAGGATATGGAAATGAAAATAATAAAAAGAGACGGATCAATAGTAGACTATAATCCAGAAAAAATCAGAATAGCAATAAAAAAGGCTAACAATGAAGTATCAAGAAAAGAAAAAGCAACAGAAACAGAAATTGAAGAAATAATAACTTATATTGAAGATTTGAAAAAATCAAGAATATTAGTTGAAGATATCCAAGACATAATAGAACAAAAATTAATGTCATTAGAAAAATATCAATTAGCAAAAACATATATCACATATAGATACACAAGAGCATTAGTTAGAAAAGCAAACACAACAGACCAATCAATAAAAGAATTAATTGAAGGTGAAAGCGAATACTGGAACAACGAAAACTCTAACAAAAATGCAACAGTTGTAACAACACAAAGAGATTATTTAGCAGGAATAACAAGTACAGATATTACAAGAAGATTTCTATTACCAGAAGATATAGTAAAAGCACATGACGAAGGAATAATTCATTTCCACGATGCAGACTATTTTGCACAAAATGCATTAACAAACTGTGAACTTATAAACTTAGAAGACATGCTACAAAATGGAACAATTATGAATGGAGTTATGATAGAAAAACCACACAGATTTATAACAGCATGTACAATAGCAACACAAATTATTTTAGCAGTTACATCATCAACATATGGTGGAGCAACAATATCATTATCACATTTAGCACCATTTGTAAAAAGCAGTTATGATAAATATTACAAAAAATATAAAGATAGAGGATTAACAGAAAAACAATGTGAAGAATATGCAAAACAAGATACAAGAAAAGAAGTATCAGACGGTGTACAAACATTCAATTATCAAGTTAATTCAATGACAAACACAAATGGACAAGCACCTTTCTTATCAGTATGTATGTATCTAGGTGAAACAGAAGAATATAAAGAAGAATTAGCAATGATTATAGAAGAATTCTTAAAACAAAGAATAGAAGGATTCAAGAATGAAAAAGGTGTATATGTTACACCAGCATTTCCAAAATTGTTATATGTATTAGAAGAAGACAATATTAACGAAAACAGTAAATACTGGTATTTAACAGAACTTGCAGCAAAATGTACAGCAAAAAGAATGGTACCAGACTACATATCTGAAAAGAAAATGAAAGAATTAAAAGTTGACAAAAATGGAGAAGGACATTGTTATCCATGTATGGGATGCCGTTCATTCTTAACACCATATGTAGACCCAGAAACAAACAAACCAAAATATTATGGAAGGTTTAACCAAGGTGTTGTAACAATAAATTTAGTTGATGTTGCACTAACATCTGGAAAAGATAAAAATAAATTCTGGAAAATATATGATGAAAGACTTGAATTATGCCATAGAGCATTACAAGCTAGACACGAGAGATTAAGCAAAGTGACAAGTGATGTAGCACCAATTTTATGGCAAAATGGAGCATTTGCAAGATTACCAAAAGGAGCACCAATTCATCCATTATTACATGGTGGATATTCAACAATATCACTTGGATATGCAGGTTTATACGAATGTGTTAAATACATGACAGACAAGAGCCACACAGACAATGGAGAAGGAAAAGAATTTGCAATTGAAGTAATGAAAAAATTAAATGAAAAATGCAAAGAGTGGAAAGAAAAAGAAGATATAGACTACAGTGTTTATGGTTCACCAATTGAGTCAACAACATATAAATTTGCAAAATGTTTAAAAGAAAGATTCGGAGTTGTAGAAGGAATAACAGACAAGAACTATATAACAAACTCATATCATGTACCAGTATTTGAAGAAATAGATGCATTTTCTAAATTGAAATTAGAAAGTCAATTCCAAGAATTAAGTCCAGGTGGAGCAATATCATATGTAGAAACTCCAAACCTACAAGATAACTTAGAAGTTGTTCTACAAATAATCAGATTTATTTATGACAATATTATGTATGCAGAATTAAACACAAAATCAGATTATTGCCAAAAATGTGGATATGATGGAGAAATTTTAATTGATGATAATCTAGAATGGTACTGCCCAAACTGTGGAAACAGAGACCATAACACATTAAATGTTGCAAGAAGAACATGTGGTTATATAGGAAGTAATTTCTGGAACAAAGGAAGAACTCAAGAAATAAAAGAAAGAGTTTTACACATTGATAATAAAGATGATGAATAAAAATGACACTTAGATAGTAAAAAAAGGATGATATAAAATGGGGTATAATAAAATTAGAAAAATGGACATTTCAGATGGACCAGGAGTAAGAGTATCAATATTTATGCAAGGTTGTGCATTTAACTGCAAAAACTGCTTCAATCCAGAAACACATGATTTTAACGGTGGAAAAGAATTCACAGATGCAACAATAGATAGAATATTAGAATTATCAGACAATGACAATATTGAAGGACTATCAATATTAGGTGGTGAACCAATGCATCCTAGAAACATTGAAAACACTACAAAATTAGCAAAAGCATTTAAAACAAAATATCCTAACAAAAGTGTGTGGGCGTGGTCAGGCTTTAAATTTGATAAAGATTTAAAAGATAAAGAAGTTACTAAATATTTGGATGTTTTAGTTGATGGACAATATGTTGACGAATTACATAATCCTACTTTAAAGTGGAAAGGTTCTTCAAATCAAAGAGTTATTGATGTTCAAAAAAGTTTAAAACAAAATCAAGTTGTATTATTTGAAAAATAATGTGCCATAATATAAACAAAGTAAGGTTGAAAAATTACAATTTTTCAACCTTTTAAAAAGAGAGGAATGTGATTTTTGATGGCAAATACTAAAGAAGATGTAGACATAAATAAAATGTATGCAAATGAAAGCAAAATAAGTAAAGATGAGTTTATACAAAAATACAAAATAACAGAAAACGGAATAACAAACGAAGAAGCAGAAGCAAAATTTCGAAGATTAGGACCAAACGAAATAAGACAAGCAAAACCTAAAAAGTGGTATAACTATTTTTGGGAAAGTTTGGTCACACCATTTAATTGCATATTAATTGGAATTGCACTTATATTAATTTATACAGACGTGATTTTGGCTGAAGCACCAAGTTATGCAAATATTATAGTAATAGCAATATTAGTAATAGCAAGTACTTTATTAGATTTCTTTGAAGAATATAGGTCAAATAAAGCAGCAGAAAAATTAAAGAAAATGGTTGCAACAAAAACAACAGTAATTAGAAATGGACAAAAGCTAGATATTCCAATTAAAGATGTAGTAATAGGTGATACTGTTGTGTTGTCTGCAGGAAGTATGATACCAGCAGATTTAAGAGTAATTGAAGCAAAAGACTTATATGTTGGGCAGTCATCTTTAACAGGTGAATCTGACAGTATTAAGAAAACTGTAGAATTAGAAGATAAAGAAGATGAAATAGATAACATATCAGATTTTGATAATATTTGTTTTATGGGAACAAATGTAGTATCAGGTTCAGCAAAAGGCGTTGTTATAAAAACAGCAGATTCAACATATTTTGGAAAAATAGCACACACAATAACTGCTGGAAAAGATAAAACAGCATTTCAAAAAGGAATTGAAAACATAAGTAGATTGTTAATAAAATTTATGTTGTTTATGATACCATTAGTATTTGTTATAAATGTAGAAAAACATGAATTTGTAACAGCATTTACATTTGCAGTTGCAATAGCAATATGTATAACACCACTATTATTGCCAGTAATTTTATCATCAAGTTTATCAAAAGGTGCAATAAGAATGTCAAAAAAGAAAACCATTGTTAAAAAACTTGATTCAATTCAAAATTTTGGAGCAATGAACATCTTATGTACAGACAAAACAGGAACATTGACTGAAGATAAAATTGTACTTGAAAGATATTTGGATATAAATGGTGATGAAGATATAAGAGTTTTGAAACACGCATTTCTAAATTCATATTTTCAAACTGGATTAAAAGGAAGCATTGATGAAGCGGTAATAAAAAGAGCTTCTGAAAACAATTTGATGGAACTTACAGAAAAATATAAAATAATAGACGAAATACCATTTGATTTTTCTAGAAGACGCTTATCAGTTATTGTATCAGATGGAGAAAAAAGACAATTAATTACAAAAGGTGCAGTAGAAGAAATATTGAGCATCTGTACTATGGTTGATTATAAAGGACAAGTTAGCAAAATAACAAAAGAAATTAAAGACAATATCAAAAAAATTAGTAAACAATTAAACAAAGAAGGGTTAAGAGTTGTTGCTGTATGTCAAAAAAATGATATGGAAAATAAATCAAATTTTGAAGTATCAGACGAAAAAAATATGATATTGCTTGGATTTATAGGATTTTTAGACCCACCAAAAGAAAGTGCGAAAGAATCTATCAAAAGACTAAATAAAGCAGGAATTAGAGTTATAGTTCTTACTGGTGATAATGCTGATGTAACAAGATGTGTATGCGAAAAGGTAGGAATAAATTCTAGAAATATTGTATTAGGAAGTCAAATTGAAAAGCTTCCAGATATGGGAGTAATACGATTATTAAAGAAGACAAATATATTTGCAAAACTTTCTCCAATACAAAAAGCCAGAATTGTAAGACTATTAAGACAAAATGGAAATGTAGTAGGCTATATGGGAGATGGAATAAATGACAGCCCATCATTAACAAACTCAGATGTAGGTGTATCAGTAGATACAGCTGTTGATATTGCAAAAGAGTCTGCAGACATCATTTTACTTGAAAAAGATTTAAATGTTTTATTAGATGGTGTAGAAGAGCGGAAGACGTACATTTGTAAACTTAATGAAATATATCAAAATGGCAACGAGTTTCAACTTTGGAGAAGTTGTATCTGTAATTGTAGCAAGTATATTTTTGCCATTTTTACCAGAAACGCCAATTCAATTACTAGTTGAAGGTTTGATATACGACTTTGGTCAAATGACATTACCATTTGATCATGTTGACAAAGAGCAGTTAGAAAAACCAAAGAAACTAGATATCAAGAGTTTAAAAAGATTTATGCTATTTATGGGACCAGTAAGTTCAGCATTTGACATTGTTGTATTTTTAACATTATGGTTTGTATTTAAATTAAGAGATGTATCACATTTTCAAACTATTTGGTTTACTTACAGCATAGTTTCAAACTTAGTAGGAATGCATATAATAAGAACTGCAAAAGTTCCGTTCATTCAAAGTAATGCTCATAAATATGTATATGCATCATCAATTCTATTGATATTAGTTGGTATTGTTGTGCCATTTACAACTTTAGGCAATGCAATTGGACTTGTACCTATTGGTGCAAAATATTTGTTTATGATTTTTGTTGTTACATTTTTGTATTGTATTATTGCTTCTTTTGCAAAGAGAGTGTATATTAAAAAATATAAAGAGTGGATTTAATGAGACAAGTGGGACAGTCCTAATTTGTCTCATTCTTTTGTTGTATTTTGTTGAAAATTATTATTTATTTTTATTGACTTTTTCTTTTATTAAATGTAAAATATGAATTGATATATATACAATATTGTGTATAAATATTTTTATTTTTAATTGGGAAAAATAACAAAGGAGGAAAACAAAAATGAGAAAGATGACAAATGAAAGCCTTGGGGCTGTACACACACACACACACACACACACACACACACACAGGGAGTTTAAAAGAAAATAAAAAGAAAAATATAAAAGGAATAACACTTGTAGCATTAGTGGTAACAATTATAATATTATTAATTTTGGCAGGAATTTCAATATCAGTTTTAACTCAGACAGGACTATTTGGGAAAGCAAAACAAGCAGAACAAAAATCTAAAGATGCACAAGAATTAGAAAATGAAACATTAGTAAGTTATGAAAATTCAGTAAATGAAATTATTTTAGGTTCACACAGAGATGATAATGCAGAAACAGAAGAAATTACAAACAATCAGTTTATACAACCAGATATACGTATTTACAATAATCAACCAACTGTAGAAATATTACAAGGAGGATATAAAAAAATAAATAATTTGGTAATAGTAAATGTTACTGTTAAAATTTTAAGAAGTAATACTAATGCTGAATGCCTATCTATTTTAGAAAATTTGCCGAAACCTCAATATGTTGTACTATTAAATGCAATAAAAAATGTAGAATATTCAAATGAAACTGATACGACATATAGAGCAAGAGTTTCATATACTGGATTAATGACTTTAAATTATCCAACATGTGGTGAAATATATACTATTTCTGGTTTTTATTATATATAAAATTACGAGAATTTAATTGAGGGGGAATATTATTGATTTTTGTTGCATTAGCAATAATAAAAAAAACCTGTTTTATAATAATTAAAGCAACAAATTCAACACAAAAATATATACACATATAAAAATCAAATATATAATATTTGTGAACGAAACAAAATTATAAAGGAGATTTTTATATGTGTTTAATTAGTTTTAACATAATGTTACAATTCAAGGTTTATAAATTATAAAAAATGAAATAAATGATTAATTTCAAAAATATATATTTTATTATACTGTGAATAGTAACACATAATCGAAGCAGAAATAAAAAAATAATTGGTAAATTTTCCAAAATATGATATAAATAACATAAAATTTTTAAAGCCTAATAAAATTAAATATAAAAACTTAGGAGATGAAAATATGGGAATAATAGAACTAATATTATTAGGCATAGGACTTGGAATGGACGCATTTGCAGTATCAATATGCAAAGGAATATCAATGAAAAAAATGGACTGGAAAAAAGCATGCATAATAGGTCTATATTTTGGTGGATTCCAAGCAATAATGCCAGTTATAGGCTATTTTTTAGGTTCAACATTTGAAAACTTTATAACAAATTTTGACCACTGGATTGCATTCATTTTATTAGCAATAATCGGTGGAAATATGATAAAAGAATCATTTAGCAAAGAAAGTGAAAATATAAGTAGTGATGTAGGCTTTAAAACTATGATTATATTAGCAATTGCAACAAGTATAGATGCACTAGTAGTAGGAATAACATTTGCATTTTTCAATGTTAATTTAATTTTTGCAATAACACTTATAGGAACAATTACATTTGTATTATCAGTAATTGGAACAAAAGTAGGAAATAGATTTGGAGACAAATACGAAAATAAAGCAGAATTTGTAGGTGGAATTATTCTTATTTTATTAGGGCTAAAAATATTATTAGAACATTTAGGAATATTGAATTTTTAGCAATATCATGGATGAATGCAAAAGAAGGTCGAAAAGGAGAATTAACAGAAATTAAAGGAGAGTGCTAGTGCACACTCCTTTTAAACTGCCGGTATTTAAACAAAAAATTATATATACCCCCATATTTACAAATACCCCTAATGGGTATATAATAATTAAGAAAATCAAACTAATTATTAAAAAAGTTCTATGACTTATTCATGAATTATAACCATTAGTGTTTGAGAAAGGAAGTAATAAAATGGAAGAATGTAAACACAAGAAAACACTTAGAGGAGAAGACGAAAAGAAACTAATAATAAATAGATTGAGTAGAATAGAGGGGCAATTAGCAGGAATAAAAAGAATGGTAGAAAAAGACACATACTGCAATAATATTTTGATACAATTATCTGCGGCGCAAAATTCATTGAAAAGTCTATCAAATCATATATTAGAACAACATTTATATACATGTGTATCAGAAGACATAGAAAATGGAAATATAGAAGTAATAGACGAATTAATATGACTTTTTAAAAGGTTCAACAAATAAGAAAATAACATAAAAAAGTATGTTATTAAAAATTCGAGGAGGAAAATATAATGAAAGAAACAAATTTAAAAATAGAAGGAATGCACTGTGCAGGATGTTCAACAAGATTAGAGAAAGTATTAAACAATTTAGAGGGAGTAGAAACAGCAAAAGTTAGTTTAGAAGAAAAGAAAGCAACAATAAAATATGACGAAACAAAAATCAATATAGAAAACATTAAAGAGGCAATTGAAGATGCAGGTTTCAAAGGAGAATAATTACTATGAAAAAAGTATTATTAAAAATTGATGGAATGACTTGTAGTGCTTGCTCAACAGGACTAGAAAAATACCTAAACAAGCAAGACGGAATAAAACAAGCAACAGTAAATTTAATAATGAATAATGCAAACATAGAATATGACGAAAAAAAACTAACACTAGAACAAGTAGAAAAATTTGTAGAAAAAGCCGGATTCACAAGTTTAGGAATAGACAATTTTGAAAAAGAAGAAAAGAAAAAGTCAAATGAAAAATACAAACTAATAGCAATAACAATAATATCAATATTAGTATTATATATATCAATGTCACATATGGTAGGTTTGCCGGTAATTCCATTCTTAAATATGATGACCCATCCAGTAAATTATGCAATATCACTATTTATTTTAACAACAATAGTATTAATTTTAGGAAAAGACATAATAAAAAATGGATATAAAAATTTAATACACAAAACCCCCAATATGGACACACTAGTAATGATAGGAGTTTTAGCAAGTTATATTTACAGTATATATGGAACAATTCAAATTTTAAAAGGACATGCAATGAATGTAGAAAGTTTATATTTTGAATCAGCGGCAATAGTAATATTTTTTATAGAAATTGGAAGATATGTAGAAAATAAAAATAAAGATAAAACTAAAGAAGCATTGCAACAATTAATGACAATAACTCCAAATAATGCAGTAATTTTGAGAGATGGACAAGAGGTCACAGTAACATTAGATGAAATTCAAAAAGGTGACATTATAATATGTAAGCCAGGAGAAAAAATTGCAGTTGATGGAGAAATAACTGAAGGAACAACACATATTAATGAATCATTTATAACAGGTGAGAGTGTACCAGTAAAAAGAGAAAAAGGTTCAAAAGTAATTGCTGGAAGCATAAATTATGAAGGAACGATAAAATATAAAGCAGAAAAAATCGGTAAAGAATCAACTGTTTCAGAAATCGTAAGACTTGTAACACAAGCCACAAGCACAAAAGCGCCAATAGCAAAAATTGCAGACAAAATAAGCGGATACTTTGTACCAGTAGTTTTGGTAATTGCAGTTTTAGCATTTATTTTATGGTTGCTAATTTCAAAAAATGCAGCAACTGCAATAAACATATTTGTAAGCATATTAGTTGTAGCATGTCCATGCAGCTTAGGTTTAGCAACACCACTTGCAATAGTTATTGCATCAGGTAATGCAAGTAAAAAGGGAATATTAATAAAAACAAGTGAAACACTAGAAAATGCACATAAGGCAAAAATAATTTGCTTTGATAAAACAGGAACACTAACAAAAGGCGAATTGAGTATTTCAAAAATATATAATTACAGCAATATAGAAGAGAATGAAATATTAAAAGATGTGGCAAGTATAGAGAATAAATCAGAACATCCAATAGCAAGAGCAATTGTAAAAAAAGCACAAGAAGAAAAAATAAAACTAGAAGAAATGAAAGAATTTAAAGCAATACCAGGATTTGGAGTTGAAGGAATCACACAGAACGGAGATAAATACCTAATTGGTAATAAAAAATTAATGACAGAAAATAATATCAAAATAGATAATGAACAAGACGAAAAGAACTTGGTAAATCAAGGAAATAGTATTTTATTTGTTAGCCTAAATAATAAATTAATAGCATTAATTGGAGTAAAAGATATTCTAAAAGAAAATGTTATTGATGTAATACAAAAATTAAAAAATAGAAATATTGATATTGTAATGCTTACAGGTGACAATGAAAAAACTGCAGAAATAATAGCAAAAGAAATTGGAATAAATAAGGTTATCTCAAATGTCACACCAAAAGAAAAATCAGAACAAATAAAAAAATTAAAAGAAAATGGACTTGTAATGATGTGTGGTGATGGAATAAATGATAGTGTAAGCCTTGTAACAGCAGATATTGGTGTATCAGTTTCAAACGGCACAGACATCGCTATAGATTCCTCACAAGTAGTTCTTATGAATGATAACTTGGAAAAGATTAATGATTTAATTGAAATTAGTAGAAAGACTATAAGAAATATAAAACAAAATTTATTCTGGACGTTTTTCTACAATATTTGTATGATTCCAATTGCTTGTGGTGTTTTACAACCGTTTGGAATTACTATGAATCCAATGATTGCGGCATTTGCAATGACGATTAGCAGTTTGACTGTTGTGTTAAATGCTTTGAGGTTGAGAATCTAAAAAATGTGGGACAGTTAAAATCTGTCTCACATTTTTGTTCCTTTTTTGTCAGAAATATATTATTCTGAAAAAAAATTATACTAGAGAATTTCTAAATACAAAAATGCAAATAAAACAGCCAATATAATTGCAACAAAAACAACAAACAAAATAATCACAGACTGAATATCAGTAAAATCATAAGAAATAGTTTTTTTAGAATCCCCAATATTATCATTAGTAATTTTAAAAGAATCAGTTGCAGCAACATTATAAGTTTTGTTATCAATAGTTATAGGTGAACCATTGCTAGTTCCAGGATCCAAGGATTCAATAGAACCACTAACTAAAAGAGTATTAATTTTATTAATAACACCTGTAACAGATTTGTCTTCAGTCTCTCCACCTACATAAAACTTTCCAATAGAAGAACCAGCAACTTTAACAGTAGCATTATCTAAAACACCACTATTAACAGTTTGGTAAACACCAATATTGCCACCTGTCAACTTAACATTTGCAGTACCAGTATATCCATTAGAACCACCAGCAGTAACATAAGAATTACTCATATCACCATCAGATATTGTAAGATTAACAGTACCAGTATATGAATAACCTTGGCCACCACCAAAAACTCCATAAGTTACTTTGCCACCAGAGATTGTGACATTTGCAATTTCTGTTCTATTTGGAGAATTCTCACTATCTTCTTTAGTTCCAACAGAATAATTTACACCATCAATTTTTCCACTTGCCATACCGCCACCTTGAACAGTCAAAGCAGTACTGCCATTCATTTGTATATTTGATTCGTTAACTTTTGCATTAAAATATCCACCACCAGCAACAGCATTTGAAATAGTACCACCATTTATTATGACATTTGCAGTTGTAACAGTAGAAGATTTATCAGCAGTATATCCAAGTCCACCAGCAACTAAATTTTGAACAATTCCATTTTCCATAGTGATTTGAGAAGATTCATAGTTACTACCATTTCCACCGCCAAAAACACTTACAGTATTTGGAACAATTTGACTTCCGCCATCCCAAGTAATGGTTGTATTTCCGTCAACTTCAGAAATAATAATAGGAGTACCATTTGCAAAAAATGCACCTTGATTATTGTTATAAGTGCTGTCATATGAAGGTGATTCAGCTGCATAAGATGGAATGTTTATTAGTCCAAATGTTGCAATTAAAGCCAAAAAGCAAAATAATTTTTTCATTTAATTCATCCTTCCTTTGCATATAAGATATGCTTATAATATAATATGAAATAAGTCATATTTAGTTGATAAGTATCTGCTTTTATGATATATATTAATAAAATATTTAAATAGGTGAAATTTGATATGGAATATAAAGATAACAAAAATAGATGCAAGTGGTGTAATCCCAAAAATGAATTATACATAAAATATCACGATGAAGAATGGGGACAACCGTCATATGAAGATAAATATTTATTTGAAATGTTAATACTAGAATCATTTCAAGCAGGTTTGTCATGGGAATGCGTTCTAAATAAAAGGGAAGCTTTTAAAGAAGCATTTGATAATTTTGATATAGATAAAATAGTTAACTATGATGAAAGAAAAATTCAAGAGTTATTAAAAAATTATAACATAATTAGAAATAAACTAAAAATAAATGCGACAATAAATAATAGTAAGATATTTAAAGAGATACAAAAAGAATATAAAACTTTTTCTGATTATATATGGCATTTTACAGAAAATAAAATTGTATATGAAACAGATAAAACAAGTTCAGAATTATCAGATGCAATTTCAAAAGACTTAAAAAAGCGTGGAATGAAATTTGTGGGAACAACAATTATTTACTCTTATTTGCAAGCAATTGGAGTGATATATTCACACGAAGAAGGATGTTTTTTTAAAAAATAATTGATAAAATATTTTTTATATGGTAAAATTTATACACAAAAACAAAAGAAAAGGGGAAAAATTATGGAACAAATAAAAACAGGACAAAAAGTAGAGAAAAAAACAAAAATATTTAAAAAGGTGTTATTAGTATTGTTGATAATTTTATGTGTATTGTTGGTTGTTTTTGTAAGGAGAGCATCAATACTTGCGACAATAGACAAAAAAGTATCAGACTGTGAAAATAATAGCAATAATTTTTATATAAAATCAGTTTATCAAAGTAAAAATAAAAATTTTACAACCGAAATATATGTAAAAGATGAAATAAACAAATTAGTAATGGAAAACACAAATCAAGATGGTAAAAAAATAAAAATCACAGAAATAACATATCCAGAAGAAAGAAAAGTGTTTACAGAGGTTGAAAATTCAAAAACAATGAATGATTATAAGGGAAAAACAGCAGTAAGAGGAGCACATATGGAAAATCAAGTTGAGGCATCACATACGACACTTATGAATCCAGCATATAGTACAGCAATAAATGAAAGGATTATAAATGCAATAGGTACAAGAATAAAATCTGTAAAAATAGATGGAAAAGATTGCTATGAATTGTCTAGTTTAACAAATACGAATTTTTTATATGACGTGAACACGACCAAAATGTTAATATATGTAGAGAAGAATACGGGGTTGACTCTAAAAATGGTTCAGGAGATAAAAGAAAATGGTGAAACAAAACAAATTGTGAGAAACTATGAATACAAATTTAATCAAGTAACTGATGAAGAGGTAAAGGAACCAGACAATTCTGAATACAAAATGCAAGAAAATAGTTAAAAACACTACACAAATCAAATAAAATGTGATAAAATAAATAAGATTTATAAAAATAGAAAATTTTAAACAAATAAAAACAAAATAAAGGAGGAATTAAAATGTCAGGACATAGCAAATGGCACAACATACAAGCAAAAAAAGGAAAAGCAGATGCAGCAAGAGGAAAAATATTCACAAAATTAGGAAGAGAACTACTAATAGCAACAAAAGAAGGTGGACCAGACCCAGCAGGAAACTCAAAATTAAAAGCAGTTATAGCAAAATGTAAAGCAGCAAACATGCCAAACGACACAATAAACAACGCAATTAAAAAAGCATCAACAAGTAACGAAAACTACGAAGAAATAGTATATGAAGGATATGGACCAAACGGAGTTGCAGTAATTGTAGAAGCATCAACAGACAACAAAAACAGAACAGCAGCAGACGTAAGACACGTATTTGACAAAGCAGGTGGAAATTTAGGAACAACAGGATGCGTATCATACATGTTCAATAAAAAAGGCGTAATAGTAATAGAAAAAGCATCAACAGAAATGTCAGAAGACGATGTAATGATGTTAGCACTAGATGCCGGAGCAGAAGATTTTTCAGCAGACGAAGAAGTATATGAAATAACAACAGAACCTTCAGATTTTACACAAGTAAGTGAAAAATTAGAAGAGGCTGGATTAGAATTCTTAGAAGCAGGTGTTCAAATGGTTCCAACTACAACAGTTCAATTAGATGAAAAAGGTGTAGAAAAAATGGAAAGACTAATAGAAAGACTTGACGAACTTGATGATGTAGCAAACATCTATCATAACTGGGAAGAATAAAAAATTAGGGATTGGGGGACAGGTCTTCAATCCCGATTTTTTTAAGTAATATAAAAATTTAAAATAGAGATTAAAAACCTGTCACTCAATTTCTAATTTTTAGGAGATGTTTATGGAAAAAATACCAGTAGAAAAAAACAAAGAATATATAGTAGAAATAATTGATAATGGATTTGAAGGAGAAGGAATTGCCAAAATAGACAACTTTACAATTTTTATTAATGGTGCAATAAAAGGAGAAAAAGTAAAAATACTAATTGTAAAAGTCTTATCATCACACGCATTTGGAAAAATAGTAGAAATACTAGAAAAATCAGATGTAAGACAAGAAGTAGACTGCACAACATATAAAAGATGTGGTGGATGCAACATGAGACATATAAAATATGAAGACACACTAAAAATGAAGCAAAACGCAGTTCAATCATTAGTAAATAAAACACTAAAAAACAAAATTCAAGTCAAACCAACACTAGGCATGGAAAATCCATTACATTACAGAAATAAAGCACAATATCCAATAGGCATAAATAAGAACGGAGGGCCAGTAATTGGCGTATTTGCAAATAGAACACATGAAGTAATACCTATGGAAAAATGCTTAATTCAAAATCCAATATCAGAAGAAATAGCAAAAACGGTATTAGAATTTATAAAGAAAAATAAAATTTCAGTATATAATGAAAAAACTGTAAAAGGCCTATTTAGACATATTGTAATAAAAGTTGGAATAAAAACAAATGAGGTAATGTGTATATTAGTTATAAATGGCAACAAAATTCCAAAAGAAAATGAATTAGTAGAAATTTTAACACAAAAATATCCTAATATAAAAACAATAGTAAAAAACATAAATACAAAAAATACAAATGTTATATTAGGAAAAGAAAACGTCAATATATATGGAAATGGATACATTGAAGATAAATTAGGAGAATATACATTCAAAATATCACCACTTTCATTTTACCAAGTAAATCCAGTACAGGCTGAAAGACTTTACGATATTGGTGTAGAGGCAGCAAAAATAACTAAAAAAGATACAGTGTTTGACTTATATTGTGGTATTGGAACAATTTCATTATTTATGGCAAAACATGCTAAAAAAGTGTATGGGGTTGAAATTGTAGAACAGGCAATTAAAGATGCAAAAGAAAATGCAAAAATTAATAATGTTGATAATGCTGAATTTATTACAGGTGATACGGAAATTGTTTTGGATGACCTAATAAATAACAAAAATATTATTCCGGATGTCGTTATGGTTGACCCTCCAAGAAAAGGGCTTGATAATAAATCTATTGATAATCTTTTAAAGATTAAACCGGATAGATTTGTGTATATTAGTTGTAACCCTGCTACTTTGGTTAGGGATTTGGCTAGGTTTGAAGAGGTTTATGAAGTTAAAGAGATTCAGCCAGTAGATATGTTTCCGTTTACGGGGCACGTGGAAACTGTAACTGTTCTAACATTGAAAAATAAAGGTTTATAGCAGTTAAATAAAATAAAAATGTTGTAAATGTCAACCATTTGTCAACCAAAATTTTAAATGGTTGACATTTATATATAAAAAATAAGAGCCTAATGACTCTTATTTTGATTTACAGTATTTTCAAATATTTCTACAGAATTATTACTCATTTTTTCAGTATGATGAACATAAGTGTTATAAGTTGTTTCTATATTTGCATGACCAAGTCTAATTTGTACATCTTTTATTTCTGCACCGTTTTCAATTAAAGTGGTTGCATGAGTATGTCTTAATGAATGATAGTTGAAAGTTATTCCTAAACTATAATTTATTACTTTTGAAGCATATTTAAAAGAGTTAGGTGTTACAATTTCTCCATCTTCTTTTGTACATACCATTTCTACTTTTTTTAATGCACTAGCAGGTATATTGGCTTTCAGAGAATATAAAGGTCTATATTTTTTGTTGTTAATTGTTTCAATACCCTCATATACATTAGTATAATGACACCCATATTTTAATTTATTTTGCAATTGATTATTTTTGTATTTTTTTAATACATTTAATAAAGTTGTTCCTATCTCAATCGTTCTAGTACTTGTTGCTGTTTTTGGCGTTCCAAAATACCATAATTTAGTATCGTTATTATAATATATTATTTTATTTATTGATATTTTTCTATTTTCTAAATCAATGTCATCCCAAGTCAGTCCTAAAGTTTCTCCAATCCTAAATCCAGTATAATAACCAATCATCAAAGGTAAGTAAAATGTTGAGCCTGGTGGAAAACGATTAATTATTTTTTTAAATTCGTCAGGTTTAATATATTTATGATTAGCATCTGCTTTTGAATGGTCATACTTTGGAAGATTAACATATAGCATTGGACTATTTTTTATAAAGTTGCAAGGGTGAACAGCATATTTTAGAGCACCTGTTAATACTCCAATCAAATTAGATAGATGATTTTTGCTAAACCCCGCAATATATTTAGAATTAACAAATTCTTGTAAAATAGTTGGGGTAAGGGACTTTAATTTATAAATTCCTAAATTGGGTTTTATATGATTTTCTATATAATTCTTATACGACTTTTGAGTATTTATTTTCAACTCTATAACTACATAATTTTTATACCAATAATCGAAATAATCAGAAACTGATATTTCAGAAGGTACAAAGTGTGTACCTGAATTATTATATTCTGCTAAAGCTTTTATTCCTGCTTCTAAAGCCTCTTTTTTGGTATTAAAACCAGATTTTGTAATTTGTTTCCTTTTTCCTTTAATTTTTGCAGCCTCAAATTCATACTGCCATTTTTGTCCTCTTCTTCTAACATTAATTTCAGACATAAAAATACCTCCATTTTTTATAATTTATTTTTAATAAACTATTGAAAATGAAGGTATTTTTTGATATTATAATACTAATCACTTTCAATAGTGGGGAGGGAATAAATGTATCGGGTTGTGGTGATTTGATTACATCTATTCCTTTTTTATTTATATTAAACTAATACGCCGTATTTTTCGACATAGAAGTTAATACATTCAATCATATATTTACAGTCTACATTGAAGTAGTCTGCCAACTCATACAAATTAAGACCTTGTGTGAGTTTTTCTTTTAATTTTTGAAGTGGAACTAAAACAGAGTAGGCCCACTTCATTGCTCTATATTCGCATTTTTTCTTTTGCACATTATCAGAATCAAGATAATATAAAGCGTTACAATAATAATGACCTAATTCTTCGGCTAAAATTTCTTTCTCTTCAATACTATTATTTATTTGTTTATTATCTAAAGCAATATAATAGTTATTATCAATTTCAAATATTCTAGCTTTAGTATTTGTCCATTTATAATCTAAAATGTCTATTTTTTCATTTTCAGCGATTTTATACATATCTAAAGTGTTCATTTTGGGCCTCCGTAAATTCTCATAATAATAATCAAAATCAAAGCCAGTCATTTCTTGATTGGGATGTTTTTTTCTATATTCTCTTTCAGAACAACGAGAACATTTTGTATAATCGTTTAAATTATTTTTATCAATTAATTTCCATTTTGAGAATTTAAAATCATCAGATTGAGGCCAGTCTTCATAGCAATCATAATATGTATGATAAATTTTTTTCTCTTTATCATAGATAGATTCAGATATCAAAACAAATTCTTTGTTATCATTATGTTTACAATATTGTTTGATTTTATATTCTTGATCATCAGGAGTAACTACAATTACCTCTTTATTCATGTAAGTATCTAATTTGGATGAAGGAAATTTTTCTAATTTCTTATTAAAATTGCTATTCTTATTAAATAAACAATTAATAAAGTTTATGATATTATTTTTCATTTTAATAAAAGCCTCCAACACTTTTTTATTTTTTTTCATTTTTCTTTTTATTTTTTATAAATTCGACAAATCTATTTATTTCTTCAATATCATTTTCATCAAGTCCTTCTGTATTAATACCGTTATGATTTGCATAACGAAAATCATTATTTTGTGATTTTTCATTTTTTTCAATCAATTCAGAAAAACCAGCTTTTGTTAGTAAATCATTATAATCTATATTATATATTGAAGATAATTTTTTTAAAATAATTGGACTAGGTCTTCGTTTACCATTTTCCATTAAAGATAAATAGCTAGGGGATATTTGGCATAATTTATTAACTTCATATATACTATATCCTAAATTTTCTCTAATGCTTTTTAAATATCTAGCAAGTTCA
Source organism: uncultured Clostridium sp. (assembly GCA_945865665.1). Classification (GTDB taxonomy): domain Bacteria; phylum Bacillota; class Clostridia; order TANB77; family CAG-508; genus CAG-269. Next base: position 94,596 of record CAMBEE010000004.1, read on the forward strand.
AGTTTTGAAAATTCCATGTTGACAACCTCCTTACAAAGGTAATTATACTATATAAATTTACAATTGTAAATATTTTTTAAAAAATTTTTAAAAAAGTATTGACAATTGAAAACTTAATGATATAATGTTTACAACAGTCAACCAAGAAAGGTGGTGTAAAAATAAATGGCAAATAGAACAGTATATATAAAGGACATAGATAATTTTATAGAAAAGATAGTAACAGCAGGCTTTACATATAGAGAATTAGCAAGGAGAGCTAATTCAAATCCTACTTCTATATCATTATTAACAAAAGGAGAAAGAAACCCAAGCCCAGAATTGGCAGTTAATATATGTAAAGCATTAAATTGTAACTTTGATGATATTTTTTTTATAAAAAAAGTTGACAATAGTAAACAAAATAAATAACCACAACCCGATACTAAAAAGAAAGAAGGTGAGAATATGGAAGAAATATTATACACCGTAAGAGAAACAGCAAAACTATTAAAAGTAAATCCAAATTACGTGTATGACTTAATAAAAAAAGAAATGTTACCAGCATTAAAACTTGGAAGTTTCAAAATTAGAAGAACATCATTACTTAATTTTGTAAAAGAAAGTGAAGGTAAGGATATGACAGATTTAAATAATATAAAAGAATTAAAGGTAGGTGAAAACAAATGAAAAGAAAACTAGATACAAATAAAATATACAACTTTATTGGACGAGCAGTAGTATATAGCAGTCTATATATAGCAGCAGTAGCATTTATGATTTGGGGATTTTGTCAAAATACAATTTATTAGGAGGTAAATATGGATAGTAAAACAAAAAGAAATGAATTATTAATTACATTGGCAGATATAAATAATTTAATTGAAGAAATAGAAAGTGAACAAAAATATAATACCGAATCAGCAATCAATGTAAGAAATCAATTGCTAACGGCATATTCAATAAAAGTACAAATATTAAATAACTTGTGATTTTTGATAAACAAAATAAGTAGATGGAGGGAAAAGATGGAAATAAGATTTAAAAATATTAATAAAGGAAACTTGGAAAAAAGAAAAGAATTAATAGAAAAATTATTAGAAGAAGACTTTTCAAGTATGGAATTAAATCAAGAAAATTTAGAGAAAGCAAAAGAACTTGCTAAAAAATACAAAGAAGCGGTTTCAGATGATTGGAGTACTAGACCAGTTCAAATAATGATAGCAAATTCTGAGGGGACAGAACTTGCTACGATTAGGTAATACTATTTACTTAGTAGTTTAATAGATTTAACAATATCAGATAAAGAATAGTAATATTGTGTAGCAATATCTTCTAAATCTTGTTGTTGTGAAGAAGTAAAATCACTATATTTGATTATGTCTTTAATTTCTTCTTTGTAACTTTCAATATTACTTTCAAGATAGTTATATATATCTGATTTTGAAGATATATTTTTAAGATTCATGTAATCACCTCACTTTCTAAGTGAGAGTATAACTTATTTTACAAAATTTTACAAGAAAGGAGTAAAAACATGGGAAACAAAAGAGTAACATCATTATATATAAGACTAAATGACAATAGATTAATAGACATTGAACAAGACAAATTTAGACAAAAACTAGATAGACTGCATTCTAACTGGAGTAAGTTAATACAGAAAAATAAAAAAGAACTAGACGTCGGCAAAACATACTAGTTCAGAAACACTTAAATATATGAATCTATTGTTATTATAACATTTTTAGCAATAGAAATCAAGAGGTGTAAAAATGGTTGTAAAAGATTTAAGTAATAGTTTTCATCCATGCCCAAAACGGGCAATGTAATTTAACAAAGAAAAAGTCAGTAGATAAACCAAAAAACAATATTAAAGAAAATCAGAAGAAACGGCACAGATGATGTAGTAACTGACTTTTGCATTATGCCGAAAAGCACAAAATATAGTACGAAAAGAACCAAAAAATATTGCGAAAGACACGAGGCTTATTATTCAAGAGCATATAGAAGTAAAAGCATTAAAGATGGCTTAATTGTATTCTTAACAGAAGAAGATCATCGAGGTACAAACGGAGTTCATGGAAAGAATGGAGATAAGTTAAATAGATACTTGAAAAAAGTAGCACAAAAGGCATGGATGGAATATTACAAAAAAACAAAAGAAGAGTTTATTAAAAGATATGGAAAAAGTAATTTATAGGAGGCACAACATGGACAAACCAAGCTACTATTCAGTAATACCTGCGAAAGTAAGATATGACGAAGATTTAAAAGCAAATGAAAAATTATTATACGGTGAAATATCCGCATTATCAAATAAAAACGGATATTGTAGTGCAGGAAATACTTATTTTGCAGAATTATACGGAGTACATAAAAAAACAATATCAGAGTGGGTTACACACCTAAAAAATAAAGGCTATGTGGAAGTAGAAATGGTCTATGAAGATAAAAAAATAATTGAAAGAAGAATTTACATTGAAACAAGAAGAATATCTGCAAAAGTTGGAATACCTATCCACGAAAACGTGGATACCCTATCCGTCGAAACACGGTAACCCTATCCGTCAAAAGACGGAAGATAATATTACAAGTATTAATAATAAAAAAGAAGAAGAAAGGAATATTCAAAAAGAGCTAAAAGATGTTATTGAATTTTACGAGAACAATATTACTCTAATAACATCATTTATTTCAGAGGATATGGAAAAATATCTAAAATCAGGACTGTATGCAGATTTAATTATTGAAGCAATGAAAGAAGCGGTTTCTAGAAACAAAAGAAATTGGAAATACGTAACTGGAATATTAAATGACTGCATAAACAACAAAGTGTATACAGCAAAACAATTTAAAATCAGACAAGAAGAATTTAAATCAAATAAAACACAAACACATCAAAGTAATAAAACAAAAGAAAAAGTAGAATATGACGAAGTAGAATTTTCAAACGAAGAAGAATATAAAGAAAAGATACTAGGGAAAGGATAAAAAATGTATGACGAAGAAATAGAAAAAACAGTTTTATACTACTTAATATTTGAAAAAGAACAAATAAATGTAAACGAAGATGACTTTTTTTTTCAAAAACATAAGCAAATAGTAAAAGCAATAAATGAATTAAAAAGTCAGAAACAAGAAATCAATATATTAAGTGTAAAAAATAAAATAAAAGGAAAAGATACAGAAATATTAAAATATATAGGTATTATAGCAGAAAGTAGATTTGGAAGTTCAATAGAATATGCATATAAAGAACTAAAAAGGTTAAGTAAAAAAAGAAAACTTTTGGAATTAAGTAAAGAAATACAAAAAGATATTGAAGAAGAAACAGAACCAGAAATTTACATAGAAAAGAAAATAAAAGAACTAACAGAAATAAATCAAGATGGAGAAAAAGAAAAAACATTTTTAGATATAGTTTGTGAAACATCAGATGTAATTGAAAAGAAAAGATTACAAGGAACAGAATATGATTATAAATATTTTACAGGAATATTTGATTTAGATAAAGCAACAAACGGTCTACATGAAGAAGAACTTACAATAGTTGGAGCAAGGCCAGGCGTCGGAAAAACAACTTTTGCACTACAAGTTGCACATAAAATTGCAAAAAAAGGTATATCAGTAGCAATTATAAGTTTAGAAATGTCAGAAACACAAATAGTTCAAAAATTAATTTCAAAAGTATCAAATGTAGATAGCAATAAACTAAGAACAGGAAATTTAAATACACTTGAACAAGAAAAAATAGCAATAGCAGAAGGAGAAATATCGGATTTACCATTTTTTATAAATACAAGAGCTAGAAGTATACAAGAAATAGAAACATATGCTAGAAGACTAAAAAATAAAAATAATCTAGGGTTGTTAATTATAGATTACATACAATTAGTTAAAAGTAAAAATAGATTTAATAGCAGAGAACAAGAGGTAGCAGAAATATCAAGAAGCTTAAAACTATTAAGCTTAGAATTAAAAATACCAATCATTGGACTATGTCAGTTAAATAGAAATGCTGCAAGAACAGAACCTACATTAGCAGATTTAAGAGAAAGTGGAGCAATAGAGCAAGATGCTGACAATGTAATTTTTATATACAAAGAAAATGAAAATGAAGAACCACAGTTAGTTGAAAATGTAATAATAGATCTGCAAAAACAAAGAGCAGGAGGACTTACAAAAGTAACAGTAAGATTTGACAAAAAAGTAAGTGAATTTAGGAATTTAATTAGGAGATAAAGCTATGAAAAAGATAATAAAAGAAACAGAATTTAAAAGAGCAAACGACATAGATAAATGTAAAATGATAATACAAATTATAAAAGGACAAGCTATTTACACAAAGGAGGGATAAAAAGTGGATAATATAACAAAAGAAACAAGAAAGGAAAGTTATAAAAAACTAGAATTAAAAAAGAAAAGTAGATTGATATATGACAATTTAGATGGAGAATATACAGCAAGAGAATTGGCAAACAAATTGTATAAGAAACGGTTTAACAAGAACAGCAGAAAGGCAAGAAACAGCACCACGATTAACCGAATTAGTAGAGTATGATTTGGTAGAAGTAGCAGGAAAGAAATTTGATTTGATTAGTGGGTGCAAAGTAGCGGTATATAGAAGAAAATGAGTATTATAACAGATGAATTTGATAGAGTTTATATAGCTAAATATTTTGAAAAATTAGGCGTATCTGAATTATCCAAAAGTTTTGAAACAACAAATTCACAGATTTTAAGAATTATAGAAGAATTTAAGGTTAAAGGATTGTATCAATATTACAAAGATATGCCAGAGAATGAATGGGAGAATTTAAGTGGAAGAAGTAAAAGAAGACAAAAAGAACTAATTGAAGAAGGATTTAAAAAATTTCAAAAAGGTATTTTTTATAGATTAGTAGATATGTTAAAAGAAGAAAAACCATTATTTGAAAAATACTATGATCCAACACATATACCAGAGATAAAAACAACAGGCGAAGATGAAGAGTGGAAAAAGATACCTCAATTTGACTATTCAATTAGCAATTATGGACAAATAAGAAATGATAAAAATGGAACAATGAAGAAAGTTAGGAGACATAAATGGCAAGTAACAACAGATATATATAAAGATGGAAAAAGATACACTTTAAGTGTTCCTAGATTAGAAGCATGTTTATTTATTAGAAAAGTAGAAAAAAATGAAATAGTAATACATATAGATGGACAAGCAATGAATAATTATTACAAAAATTTAGAAATAGTAAGTAAATAGGTTTACTTACTAGAATGTAAATTTATTAACTATAGTGTAATATAGCATATTACAAATATGAACTATAAACTTATAGTTTATAGAAAGGAGTAACTATGGAACAAGATATAAATAATCTTATAGAAGAACTAACAAAAGTAAGACCTGATGAGTTAAGTACAGAAGGATTAAAATTATTTGAATATATAAATACAATAATTGATAAAAATAAAAAGCTAGAAGAAGAAAATAGATATTTAAAAACACACATAATTTATCCAGAAATAATTAAATTAAATTACATCCCAGTTTCTTTAGTAGAAGAAACGATAGAAGAATATCAAAACAATATGAAATTATATGAAAATGAAACACACAATATATTTAATGAAAATAATATTAGACAAGAAGTTATAACAGTTTTACAAGAATTATTAGAAAAGAGGAAATAGAAATGTGTAAATATTGTAATTTAGTAAGTGGAGAGCTTAAATCATTAAAAACAGAAAACTTATGGAATTTAAGAATTGAAAGACATAATAATTCTTATTCATTAATAGCTGGAGATATAGAAGATGATATAGAAATAGATATAAATTATTGCCCAATGTGTGGAAGAAAATTGGAGGTTTTAAATGACAGATAAAGAAGCAAGAGAAATAATAGATAATATGAGCGAACAAGAATTAAATGATTTTATATTTTTTGCATTAAAAGAAGTAGAAAAAGAAAATCAAAAATTAAAAACAGAGCTGAAAAAGAAAGATAAGACAATATATGAAATAGCAAAATCAAATGTTAAATTAAAAGGTTACGATGTAGAAGAAACCTATATAAATAATACAATTAGTTTTTACACTAAATACATTGAAAATTTAGAAAGAAATCCACATTGGAGAAAGGAAAGTTGAAAATGATTGAAATTGGAGATTGGATAAGAAGTAAAGATGGTTTTATAGGAAGAGTTCGAAGAATAACTTATGACGATATGGAGAAAAGTAACTATTACATTTGTGAAAAAGATAATGTTATGGCAAGTAATTATTTAGAAAATATAGCAAAACACAGCAAAAATATCATTGATTTAATAGAAGTAGGCGACTATGTAAATGGACATTTAGTAGTTGAAATTAGTAAAAATGCATATAATCAAAAATTAGTTATAACAGAAATAGATGGAAAATATGGTGCTATAAGACATCATTATTTAGAGAGAAGCATAAAAACCGTTGTAACCCACGAGCAATTTGCAAGTATTGAATATAAAGTAGAGGAGGACAGGTAACGTGGAAGAAAATAATAAACTACAGCTAGAAGTTTATATGCCAGATAATATAGAATTTAAAAGACTTGACGAAAGTGGATTGCCACAACTATGGAAATTGATTTTTATACCATTGAAACCCATAATTTTGGGAGATGAAAAATCCAAAAAGCTTTTAAATATTATGCAATGTACAAAACTAAAAATATCAATAGAGAAAATGGAGGACAAGTAGATATGTCAAAAATAAGAGATGATGTAGATTTAAAAGAACTTGAAAAGTTTGGATATACGAAAATTGATATAGGGCTAAATGAACCATATGAAATATATAAAAAATATATAAAACCTTATTTTAGCATAGAGATAAGACCAGATGGAAATATTGTTGCTAATAATGATGATACAAATGCAATTTTAAAAGAAGAATATATACAAGATTTAATCAAAGCAAATTTAGTAGTAAAGGAGTAAATATGGAAGAGCCAATAGACTGTGTAAAAATAATTATAGATTATTGTAAAGAAAATTATAATAAATGTGAAAATTGCGAGATAGACCATATATGCGAAAAATATTTTGTTAGAGAACCTAGGAAATGGAGGAGTAAATAAGATATGTTATTTTGTGAAAAGGAAGATTGTAAATTTAGAAGTAAAACAAAGTGTAAAAACTTTACGATAGGTGGTAAACCAGCTTATAAATGTAAAGCTAAACATACTCTTATTAGTTTTTATGCTGATGGTTCTAGTGATACATTTATACCTGCTGATAATACTTGTACTTGTTTAACATATCGTAAGAGAGAGGAGTAAATAAGATATGAAATATATTGAAGAAGGAAAGTTAGAAATCATTGAACGATACAATAAAAATAGCAAAAACAAAATAGAAAAACCAGTATTGGAACATGGTAGTATTGTTTTTTGCAAAGGAAATGATGGTGCAGGTTCATTTTATGGAATCGTATATGATAATGGAGTATTAGAATTGGAACGTGGTTCAGATGTTTATATAAAAACAAGAGAAAATTTACATATAGGAGATAGAATTAGTTATTGGACAATTGAATATGTATGTAAATCAAAACTGATTATTGAAGGAATAATTGGAGAGGAGTAAACAAGATATGAGTAAAGAGGAAATATCTAAAGAAACAAAAAATACTTTACAAAATTGTTGGATTATGACAACAAATCACGAACTAGATAATGAAAATAGAAAATTAAAAGAAGCTATAACTGAAATATTAGATAAAACTATGACTTCAACAGAAAAAAGCGAATATTGGTATAAGTATTATATAGAACATAAACAATACAATGATGATTTAGAATATAACAAAAAAATATTAAAAGACTGGTCAAATATTTTAAAAGGCATGGGCAATAGAAATTATCCTTATTGCTATGCTATTGATAGAATTTTAACAGAGCTGGAGAGGAGTGGTACATAGTGAAAGAAAAATTTGATATGATTTTCTACCCTAGCACAATAGAACAATTAAATTTAATACTAAATAAATTGACTGAAAATCCAGATTATATAGCAAAGATAGGAAATATAGAAATTGGATTAGCACATAAAACAGAAAATAGTCAAACGTTTTATATACATAGAGATATTAATTAGGAGGTGTTTTAAGTGAAAGAAAATAGTATAGAAGAAGATATAGAATTGTTACAAGACGAAACAAGCTCTTTAGGATTATTCTTTAAATGCAAATGTTCAGAAAAATATAAAATAGCACTAGAACATATTTTATCAGATTATAAAAGAGTATTAAAAGAGAATGAAGAATTAAAAGAAAGAATTAGAGAACATACATTATTAATTTCACCTTATTATGTAAAAGAAAACTTTATTCCAGTTCAAAAAGTAAAAGACAAGATAGAAGAATATAAAAACATGTTAAAAACATGTAATAAAGCAAAAGATATAGACAGAATAAAAGCAATTAATGAGAGAATATTAGAGTTACAAGAACTACTAGAAGGGAGAAAATAAAAATGTTTATTTATGATTTATATAGATTTTTTATAAAAGAAGGACAGGGTGAATTAGATGAATATTTTTCCTTTATCTGGCTCTCTATACTTAGTTTACCAATAGATATTATATCATTACCAATAGAGATTATAGCATTTATTATGTGGAAAAAGGGGAAAAAAGAAAAATGAAATATAAAGGATATGAACTGCTAAAAGCAATAGCAGATGGAGAGATAAAAGAAGGAAGTTTAATATTATTTGATGGCATAATTTGGATAGTAGATGAATATTCAGACATAGTAAAATATCAAGAAGAACACATTACTTTATTTAATACATATAAAGCTAAAGAAATTGCAATGTCAGATTTTGAACTAATAGAAGATGAAATAGATATAGATAGTATAGAAGAATTAGGAATATATGAAAAAGATAAAAAAGTTTATAGTCCAATTATTATTGATAATAGAATCAAAATCAATAAATTAGTACAAGCAGTAAAACAAATAAATAAAGAAGTAAAAGAGTTAGAAAATAGAAAGTAGAGGAATTAGGATGGATGAAATAATAAAATTAATAGAAACAAAACCACATTTTGGTAAATATTACTTAATAGAAGAACGTGGTAAAAAAGAAGAAATGGATACATATGTGGCATATATAAGTGCCAAAAATGTAACGAGTGGACATTTAGTAATATATGATAAAGAAGCATATATGTTTACATTTAAAACAATATATAAAAGTAGCAAAGGATATTATATAAAAATAAAAGGTAAAACAGTATATTTAGAAGATTTTAAGGAGGACTAACATATGACAAAAGAACAAGCAATAGAAAAAATAAAATGGTCAATACATATAAACGAATTAACTAAAGACATAAATGGAATTAATACTTCAATAAATGTAGAAGTATTAGAAACAGTTTTATCTATGCTAGAAGAAAAAGATAAAACAATTGATTTAATGTCAGAAGCAATCAATAATAATGATATAGATGAAGATATTTGCAGGCGTATGGGACAAAAAGAAGAGTGCAATGAATTTGAAGATAAAGAAAAATGCAAAGACTGTATAAAACAATATTTTGAAAATAAAGTAAAAGAGTAGGTGATACAAATGACAATAAATCATATATACAACATAGTAATAGACACAATGAACAAATTAGAAGATATAGACTTCATGAGTTTAGACAAGAGAAAATATAATCAGCAACAATTGAACGAAGCATATAAAATATTAGATGATTTTAAAGATGAATTAATAAGAGAAGATATTAAGAATAAACAAGGAGGACACAAATGAATAAAAAACTCAGTAAAGAAGAATATAACTATGCAAAAGGATGCTTAAAAAGATACAATTATAATTGTATAAATATAATGAATATAAGAGCAGATATATTAAGCATAGGTGGTCAAAATATAGATGGAATGCCAAAAGCACCATATAGTATAAGTGATAATGTTTTTAATAGTGTAATAAAATTACAAGAAGATGAGCAGCTACAGAAATCAATAAGAGAGTATAAAGCAGTTGTACAAGCACTAGAATTAACAAATAAAGACTGTAAAATGATATTTAAAAAATATTATATATTAAGCAAATCAAAATGGGAAGTAATTGAATCAGGAATGTCTGAAAGAACATTTGAGAGAAGAAATCAAGAGTTAATATATGCAGTACATAACGAATTAAAAAAAGTTGGCGGAAAATTGGCGGAATTTTAATAAAATATGTGATAAAATTAGTACAAGTTAAAAAGTCGCAGATAGAAATATCTCATAAGTCCAAGCGACAACCAATTTGTTGATTTAAGAATAGATGTTTTAAATGTCTATTCTTTTTATTATGTTATGAAAGGAAGAATAAAAATGGGAAATAAAGAATTTATAGAAAAATGCAAAGAAATAGTAAAACAATATGTGATGGAACATTTAGACAAAAGTGATAATGTTCCAGAATTTGATGTGTTTGATGTATGGTATTGTAAAACACTACAAAATCATAAAGCGTTGTTAAGTACGACATTATCTGATGGTATGTATTATGAATGTACATACAATGGAGATAAAAAAGAATTGTACCTTGATGCATATAAGAAATTTGAAAATAAATGCATCAAATTAGATTAAATTAGTTATTACCAGTATGCTAGGTAACTGATAATATATATATGTCAAGTTCATATAGTTTCTCTAATAAAATTTAATTTTGATTAGCTTAGAACTTTCCTAGCGAGTTCTAAATGCAAGTTTAGTGTAATGGTAGCACAACAGTCTCCAAAACTGTTTGTAGTGGTTCAAATCCATTAACTTGTGCCAAGAAAGCGGTGCAGATTTCTTCGGAACTGCAGGAGATGAAAACCCTCCAAATATAATATTTATTGATAGTACGAAGTATGTAAACATATATAGCAGAATGGCAACAGTAATCTATTGTAGATGAAGTACAAGCCGTTCAGTTCTAGAGTGTAATTATATATAATTTACATATTTCGTAGTGTTTATAAAATAGTATATAGTGATTTTAAGAAAACGATAAGTAAGACTAGAGTAATTGACTAGCATATCAGAAACTTGAAGTAAAAAAGTTATGAATTGCATGCAGAGTAATAATGAGTATGAAAAGAGAATAAAGCGTGGAAACGCTGTATTGAAATCATTACATAGTGTTTTATAAATAAAAGAAAAGAGGAAAAGATATGGAAAAAGATAAAATATTAGCAGAAATTATATGCAAAGAGATGGCAGAGAGAAAGCTAACACTAAAAGATCTAGTATCAGCCACTAGTATAGTTGTCAATAAGTTTTTCAATGATGCAATAATTAGATATTAATGAGCAATTTAAATTAAAAGAGGAGATGTACATATGACTAATCAAGAAAGAATAGAAAAATATAAAAAAGATCATTGTTCAAAATGCAAAAATAAAGACAAGTTTGATTGTGAAATAAGAGTGTTCACAAATAATGATATAGTATGTACAAAGTGTGTATATTATGAGCGACAAGATTAACTATGCAAATTGTATGAAAAGAAAATGTGAACAATGCAGATACTATGATTATTGTTTTAGATATAAACCGAAAAGAAAATATTACAAAAATATAAAAAATAAAAGTGCTTTCGACAAAATTCGACAAACAAATAAATAAAAGTGTGCTAATATATAGTTATCAAATAAAAAGGAGATGATATATATGGCTAATTATACAACTATAACAAGTGACAAAAATAAGAAAACAGCAATGCTATTATGTTGCATAGGATTTGTTGGCATAGGAGGAATACATGATTTTTATCTAGGAAATTATGGAAAAGGAATTATAAAACTATGTACAATAAATTGGTTTATGTTAGGGACAATATTAGATTTAATAAAGATAGCATCAGGTGGATATAAAGATAATTCAGGAGCACCATTAAGACAATAATAAATATTTTATAAGGAAGCACTATAAAAGGTGCTTTTTTATTTTGCGTAAAAGGAAGTGATATAAATGCAAGAAATAATTATAACATTGATAATATGTATAACAATAATAATACTATATTACATGGGAGGCAATAAGAAATAATGTTAAAGAGCTGTAGTTATTGTGGAAAAATACATGATAGTAAATATATATGCAAAGAAAAGCCAAACAGAAAGAAAGAAGTAACAGAAGCGGATAGGTTCAGATGGACAAGCTTATGGCATAGAAAGAGAGAAGAGATAAAGAGGCGAGACTTATATCTATGTCAGATATGCATTAGAGAATTATACAATACAGTAACAAAGTATAACATGAATGAACTAAGTGTACATCACAACATACCAATAAACGAAAACTATAACAGAAGATTAGACAATAATAACCTAATAACAGTATGTAGTTATCATCATGAGATGTGTGAGAGTGGAGAGATACCACGAGAAGCGGTACAAAGAATAATAGATGAACAGGAGAAAAATAATGAAAAAGAAAATACCACTATTATGCAGAATAAAAAATAAGTTAGTAATGAGGGGACTCTTATATAGACGTCCATCAGCATTTGATAGTTGTGAATATGGTTTTAAAAGAGATGGAATGAAATGTGAAAAGTGTATTAAGCACAATCAAATAGGAAAATGGTTAGAGTTTTTAACATAATAATACCCCCCTACCATCAAAGGCAAAAAATAAAAATAAATTTTTACACCGACTGCATACCTTCGCTTAAAAAAAATTCCCACATCAACATAAAACAATAATACAAGAAAGGAGATGAACAATATGCCAACGCCAACAAAACCATTTAAGGTATTAACATCTGAAAAAAAGTCACATAGAACAAAAGCTGAACTTAAGATGAGAGAAGAAGGAGAGAAATCATTAAGTACAGATATAGAACTTAAAGAAAGAAAAGAAGTGAGACAAAATAAAGTCGCTCATAAAGAATTTAAAAGAGTACAAAAAATATTAAAAAATATAGATAAAAATGACGCAATTTATGAAGCTGTTATAAATAGATATTGTTTACTCCAAGCAGAGTGTTTTGATTTAGAAGAAAGAAGAGAAGAATGCTATAATTTGATATCTAAATTAAGAGAAGAAGAAAAAGAATTAATTGCAGAACTAAAAGATAGAGAAAATATAGATGAATTAATAGATTATAAATTGGAATACGCTAAATCACTAGCCAAAATGATGAGTTCAATGTCAACTATAGATAAACAAATTCAAGCAAAAAGAAAAATGCTATTAGATATTGAAAAAGAAAATGTTATGACAATAGCATCTGCATTAAGATGCGTACCGAAAAAAGAAGACAAAGAGGCAGATAATCCACTTTTGAAAGTATTAAGAGGTGAAGCATAATGTTATTAGAAAAAGCAAAAGAATATGCTCAAGATTGCATAAGTGGAAAAGAAATAACAACATTTGAAGTTAAAACACAGTGCAAATGGTTTTTAGAAGATTTAGAAAAACAAAATAATGACTATTATCCTTATTATTTTGATACAAAACAAATTGGGATAATTGAAGGCATTTTAAAATTATTAAATTTTGCAACAGGATTACATATTGTTGGCAAAAGCATATACGAAGGTTTGGAAAATTTCCAGGCTTTTTTTATTGCTAATATTTTTGGGTGGAGATATAAGACTGATGCTAAGAAGTATAGATACAGAGAAGTTGACTTATTTATACCAAGAAAAAATACAAAAACTTTTCTGGCAGCACTAATATTTATAATATTAATGTTGACTGAAGATGATTATTCAGAGTTTTATTCAATATGTCTAGACAGAGATTTAGCAGGTGAAGTAAAAAAAGCAATATCACAAATTTTAAATGTAAGTCCATCGGTTGGTCAATACTTTAACATTCCCAAAACATTGAGTGGAAGATTAGAGTGTACATTAACACATAGTTTTTATCAGCCAAGAACAGCAGAAGCAAATAGGAATAACTCAATAAAACCAAGTGCTTTTATTGCAGATGAATTTGGAGCAATGAAAGATAATTCAAATGTTGAAGCAATGAAATCTGGTCAATTAAATATAAGAAATCCATTAATGTTTAGATTGACATCAGCATATGCAGAGGATAAATCAATAATGCTAGGAGAACTTGATTATTTAAAAAAAATATACAAGGGGCTTGAAACAGATGAAAGATTATTTGCGTTAGTATATTATGCAACAGAAGAACATTTATGGGATGACATTGGATTGCAAATGGCAAATCCGTTAAGAGTTCAAGAAAATTATAACGAAATTCGAGACAGTAGAAAAAAAGCACTAGCAAAGCCAGATGAAAGAGTTGAGTTTTTAACAAAACATATGAATTATTTCATGCCGTCAAATTCTGGTGAAGAGTTTATAACTTTAGATAAATTAAGATTATGTAAAAACACAAGAGGAGTATTTGATTGGAACGGAAAAGATGTATATGTAGGATTAGACTTAGCAATGACAAATGACAATACATCAGTTTCAATGGTAACAATAGAAGATGACATGATATTTGCAAAATCATGGGCTTTTATTCCTGCTGGAAGAATTGAAGAAAAAAATAGAAGAGAAAGAACTGACTATAGAAGATTTATAGAAGATGGAAGTTGTTTTGCTTGTGGAGAGGAAATTATATCATATAGTTTTGTTGAAAGATTTATTATGAATTTAGAAAAAGAATATGGTGTTCATATCGTACAGATAGGTTATGATAGATATAATTGTATTTCTACAGCAAATAAACTTCAAGAAGCAGGATATGAGACAGTTGAAGTAAAACAACATTCAAGTGTTCTACATCCACCAACCAAATTTTTACAAGAAAGTATATTACAAAGAAAATTTAGTTATGATGGTGACAGATTATATGAAATAAATTTTCAAAATGCAAAATGTACAGAAGATACTAACTTAAACAAATATGTTAATAAGAAAAAATCTAGTGGAAAAGTCGATATGGTTGTAAGTACAATTATAGCGACTTATTTATTACAACAAAAAATATTAAATGAAGATAATTTTGTATGTCAAAGTTTTTAGGAGGTGAGAAAAGTGAAAATAAGAAATATTTTTAAAAGAAATATAAAAAATGAAGCAAATAAAGAAACAATTATTGATGAAAATTCGGTAAACGATGTAATACTAAAAGCTTTGATATCTGGAGAAGAAATTGACAGAGAAAAAGTATTAATGATACCTGCAGTTTCAAGTGCAGTGGGGCTAATTTGTGATTCATTTGCAATGATACCATTTAAGTTATACAAAAAAACAACAAAAGATGGAAAGAAACAGACATCAGAAGTAGAAGATGACAGAGTAAATATTATAAATTTAGACACAAAAGATACCTTGGATGGGTTTCAATTCAAAAAAGCAATTGCAGAAGATTACCTCTTAGGAAAAGGCGGATATGCATATATCAACAAAAAAGGTAATAATTTTGTTGGACTAAATTATGTAGAAGAAAAGAAGGTTTTATTTGAAAGAAATACAGATGCAATATATAAAAATTATTATATATTAATTGATGGAAAAAGCTATAGACCGTATAATTTCATAAAATTGTTAAGAAATACAAAAAATGGAGCATACGGAACAGGATACACAAAAGAAATAAGTAAAAGCTTGGAAACAGCATATAAAAGAATAATATATGATTTAGAACTAATGAGAACAGGCGGAAATAAAAAAGGCTTTTTGAGAGCGCAAAAACATTTAGATGAAAAAGGAATGGAAATATTAAAAAAACAATGGAATGATTACTTTGCTGGAAATTCTAGTTGTGTAATTTTAAATGATGGAATGGAATTTCAAGAAGCATCAAATACATCAGTTGAAAATCAATTAAATGAAAAAAATAAAACTTTTAGTGAAGAGGTAAAAGAAATATTTCACATAGGAAAAACAAATGAGGATTTCTTAAAAAATGCAATTATGCCAATCGCAACAGCATTTTGTACTGCCTTAAATCGAGACTTCTTACTTGAAAAAGAAAAGAAGTCTTATTATTTTGCACCAGATTATACAGAATTAATCAGATGCACAATAAAAGAAAGATATGAAGCATATCAAATTGCAATTTCTGCGGGATTTAAAACAAGAAATGAAATTAGATATTTGGAAGGTGACGATGCAGTAGAAGGACTAGATATGATTAATATTGGTTTAGGAGATGTATTATTTGATCCAAAAACAAAACAAATTTATACACCAAACACCAACCAAATGGTTAAAATGGGTGAAGTAAACAAGAATGACAAACAGATAGATGAAAACAACAAGGAAAATAAACAACAAAATGGCGAAGAAGCGGAGGGAGGTGAGCAAATTGAAGAATAAGTTTTATGAAATTAAAAACATAATACCAAATGCAAGTGCTGACCTCTACTTGTATGGTGAAATAGTTACAGATGATACTGACTGGTGGACTGGCGAGAAAGATAGTAATTTAATTGGATTACAAAGTTTCAAAGAAGAACTCGATAATTTAGGAAATATATCAGACTTGAACATATTTATGAATACACCAGGCGGAGAAGTATTTGTTGCAACTACAATATGCAGTATGTTACAAAGACTAAAAGATGCTGGAACAAAAATTCATACATATGTAGACGGATTGTGTGCAAGTGCGGGTACATTTATTTTAATGATGGGTGACGATGTAAATATTTATGAAAATTCAGTGGTAATGATACATAAACCAATCAATGCTTGCTATGGTAATGCATTAGATTTTCAAAAATGCATAGATGTTTTAAATACTATTGAAAATAGTACTATGATACCACTTTATATGAAAAAAGCAAAAGTCGACGAAGAAAAAATAAAAGAGCTTATAAATGATGAAAGTTGGCTAGGAGCAAAAGAAGTGGATGATACATTTGATGTTAATTTAATAAAAGAGCAAAAACAAGTTGCAGCATGTGCATCTAATTTATTTAAAAATTACAAAAATGTACCAAAGTCATTAAAAAATATGCTTAAAAAAGCAGAAGAACCAAAGTTAGATTATTCTGATTTTGAAAAAAGATTATTTAATATAAAAAAATAATGAAAACAGCTATTAAGTTAGTTGTTTTTTTATTTTATAAAAATTTAAAAGAAGGAAGGTAAAAAACATGAATGAAAAGGAATTAATGGAAAAAAGAAACGATTTACAAGCAAAAATGGAGGAAATATTAAACAAGGCTAAAGTTGAAAACAGAGCTATGAATGATGAAGAAATTAAAGATTTTGACAATGTAGAAAAAGAAATAAAAAATATTGATGCTACATTAGAAAGAAGTAAAAAAATTAATGAAATGGAATGTAAAAAGCCAGAAGGAGAAAAAGAATTAACACAAGAAGAAAAAGATGTTAAAGCATTTGCAACATTCATAAGAAATTATGTAAGTGGTGTACCACAAAATTCTGAAACACAATTAACAAAAGGTGATAATGGAGTGATAATACCAAAAACAATAGCTCAAAAAGTTATTGATAAAGTTATTGAAATATCACCATTATATGCAAGTGCAACAAGATATGATGCAAAAGGAACATTAGCTGTACCAAAATATGATGATACAACAGATGATGTAACAGTTGCTTATGCTACAGAATTTGACGAATTAGTTTCTCATTCTGGGAAATTTGCTACAGTTGAATTAACAGGATTTTTAATCGGAGCATTAACAAAAATATCAAAATCATTACTAAATAACAATGATTTTAATTTAACAGATTATGTTGTAAATAAAATGGCTGAAAAATTCAAACTATTCTATGAAGGCGAAATGTTAAATGGAACATACGGTAAAATTTCAGGTATTACTAAATCTTATGATTCAACAAATATGAAAGTAACATTAGCTGCAAAATCTTCTATAACTGCAGATGAATTAATAGATATTCAAGAAACTGTACCAGACGATTTTCAAGCTAACGCTTATTGGATTATGAATAGGGATACAAGAAAGAAAATAAGAAAATTAAAAGATAGCGATGGCAACTATATTTTAAATAGAGCATTTAACGAAAAATGGGATTACGAATTATTAGGTAAACCTGTTTATTGTTCTGAGAAAGTAGAAAAATTAGGAACTGCATCAAAAGCCGTTGTATTCTATGGAGATTTCTCAGGACTTGCTATAAAAGAAACAGAAGAAATGGAAATTCAAATTTTATTAGAAAAATTTGCAACACAACATGCTATAGGAGTTGTTGGATATTCTGAATTAGATGCTAAAGTAGAAAATACACAAAAAATAGCCGTTGCAGTATCTGGTGCAACAGACCCAGTATCTAAATAGACTTCCTAAAAGGAGGACAAACAATGAAAGTAAGTGAAATCACTGCAAAAGATATAACCAATTATTTAAGATTATCAGAAGTTAGTGAAGAAGAAAATAAAAGTATTGAACTATTTATAGATATTGCTAAAAATTATATTGAAAATTATACAGGAATACCACAAAAGTCTGAAAATGATAAAGATGAAACACTTGATACACATTCGGACTTTATCATTGTTGTTTATGTTCTATGTCAAGACATGTATGACAATAGAGTCATGTATGTAGACGGCAAAAACATAAATAATACTGTAAAAACTATTCTTGATATGCACACGAGGAATAATTTATGATAAATGCGGGTGATTATAACAAAAAAATATCTATATATCAAATTGAAAAAATGGAGGATAATGATGGATTTGTTGCAAAAAATGAAGTTATTATCCTTAAACCTTTATCTAAAGTAAAAACAACAAAAGGTTATACTTTGATTGCGAATGGTTCTGATTTTGAAAAAGCTTATACTAATTTTACTATTAGATATTCAAAAAAAGTAGAAGATGCATATTACAATTCAAACAGAGATGTTTATGTAAAATATAAAGATAAAATTTATACTGTTGAATATTTAAATAATGTAGATGAGGCAAATATTGAACTTGAAATGCAATGTAAAAGAGTGACGAAATAATGGCAAGATTTAAAGAAGAGCTACCAAATGATTTAATAAAGATGTTTCAAGAATTAGACCAAGATAGTGAAAAAATGATAGGAGAAATGACAAAAGCAGGAGCAGAAAAGGTATATAAAAATGTACTTAAAAATGTTCCTGCTTCTTTTAAAAATTCTAATATAATGAAGTGCTTAAAAATAACAAAAGTATATAAAACACCAAGTGATGGAGGAATAAATACTAAAGTTGGCCTATATGGGTATTTCAAGAATAAAAGAGGAGTAACAACACCAGCACCACTTGTTGGAAATGTTTTTGAACACGGAACATCAACAGTAAAGAAACATCCATTTATGCGTAAATCATTTAGAAAAGCAGAAATAGAGTCAGAAATGAAAAAAATTCAAGAAAAATATTTACCAAAGGAGTAATTATGGAAAGTGAAATAAAAAAAGATTTTAAATCTAGATATCCCAGTTGCACATCTAAAGTATAAAGGAAACAAAAAGACTTATGCTGTATGGACAATAATAGATGAAGAACCAATTTCTTCAAGTGATGATGAAATAACAGATAGTGAAGTAACTGTTGATATAGATATTTATAGTGATAGCAATTATTTAAAAACAATGAGTTCAATAAAAAATAAAATGAAAGAAAATGATTGGACATGGGATGGAGATAGTCAAGAGTTTTTTGAAGAAGAAACAGGATTATATCATAGAACATGTTCTTTTAAGAAAGGTAGGTATATAAATGGCTAGTATAGGATTAAGAACAGCAAAATATAATAAAATAGATTATGCTACAAAGAAATATGCAGCGTTAGTAAAAGAAGCAATAGTACCAGTTTTGGGAAGATTAATTGATGCAAAAGTAAATCCAGAAAAAAATAGCACAAAACTTTATGCAGATGATATAGAAGCAGAAAGCGATACATCATTTAAAGGTGGAACTGTAAATATAACAATTGATGATGTTACTGATGAAGTATATGCAGATATAAAAGGATGTACAATTACTGAAAAAGAAGTTATAGACAATTCAGAAGATATAGCACCAGAAATTGGATATGGTCATATTGTTACTAAAGTATACAAAGGGGTAAAAAGTTTTAAAGTAGAATTTTTACCACGTATTCAAATAACAAAAGTAACTGCAGATAGAAAAACAAAAGGAGAATCAATTGAATACAATACAGTATCAATTGAAGCAGATTTAAAAAAATTAGAAGAAGAAATTAATGGTATGGAAGTTGGAACTTGGAGAAAAATGAAAACATTTGCAACATTACAAGAAGCTCAAACATATTTAGACGGACTTTTAACACCATCAAAATAATTTTAAAAAAGTAGACTATTTTTTTAGTCTACTTTTAATTTTTTAGGAGGTAAAAAATGACAAATACTATAAAACATTTTAAATGTGGAGATACAGAGTATCCATTGGCATTTACAATGAATGTAATTGAAAAAATACAAGATAAATATGGTTCATATGAAAAATGGGGAGATATGACAGACAGCAAAAAACAAGAACCAAACATTGGAGCATTAAAATTTGGAATAACTGAAATGATTAACGAAGGAATAGACATTGAAAATGAAAACTTAGAAACAAAAAGAGAATTTTTAACAGCAAAACAAGTTGGAAGACTTATAACAGAATTAGGAATGAAGAGATTAACAGACAAAGTTCAAGAAACAGTAATTGAATCAACAAAGACTAACGAAGAAGAAAAAAACGTGTAATCCACGAGGATGAAGAATTTATTATTGATTTCTCGTGGATATTATTTATTGGACATTGCTTATTAGGTTTTAGTGAAAAAGAAGTGGGGAGAATGACTTTATCAAAATTTCTGAAATTATATAAGCATTATAAAAACGATTATGATTTTAAATTAAAACATATAACATATGAAGAAATAGAAGAAAGAATAAATCATCAAGGAGAAATGTTTAGCGATGAGTAAATTAGAAAAAATTAAATGTCCTCAATGTGGACAAACTCTGATTTTTATAAATCACATTGATGGAGAAATAAAATGCACAAGATGCAAAAATAAAATACGAATACAAAAAGAAAAGAGTGAGGAACACGCACTTACAGAGTTAGTGAAGTAGTTACCCAATACCTTTCTTTATTATATAGATTTTTATAAATAAAGAAGGTGAAAAAATGGCATCAAGTTTTGGAGGAACAGTCAAATTAACTGGAGAGAGTGAATACAGAAAAGCGTTAAGAGATATAACAACTAATTTAAAAGAAGTTTCAAGTGAACTAAAATTAACAAATACACAGTTTTCATCTGGAGATAAAACAGTAAAAGAAACTAAAAATGCTTACACAAATATGAATACAACTATACAAGAACAGAAAGAAAAAATCAGCAGTTTAAGAAGTGCATTATCAGAAGCGGAAAAAGAATATGGATCAAATAACGAAAAAGTAAAAACATTTAAAACACAACTTAATAATGCAGAAACACAATTAATTCAAATGGAAAATGCAACGGATAAAAGCAATAAAGGACTAGATGAATTAAAAGATGGTTTTGATGATGCAGGACAAGGTGCAATAAAATTTGGAGATTTGCTAAAAGCAAATGTTTTAGGAGATTTTATTACAAGTGGTTTAAAATCAGTAGTAGGTGCTGTCAAACAAGTTGGCTCAGCATTATTAAGTGTTGGAAAAGATGCACTAGATAGTTATGCTAATTATGAGCAACTTGTAGGTGGTGTAGAAACATTATTCAAAGACAATGCTGGTGTTGTTGAAGAGTATGCAAGTAATGCATATAAGACAGCGGGATTATCAGCAAATGATTATATGGAAACAGTAACATCATTTTCAGCAAGTTTGTTACAAAGTTTGAATGGAGATACTAAAAAGGCAGCAGAAGTATCTAATAGAGCAGTAGTAGATATGGCAGATAATGCTAACAAAATGGGAACTGATATGACAAGTATTCAAAATGCTTATCAAGGTTTTGCAAAACAAAATTACACAATGCTAGATAACTTAAAGTTGGGATATGGCGGAACTAAGGAAGAAATGCAAAGATTAATAAAAGATGCTGCAAACATGAAAGATGTACAAAAAGAATTAGGAGTAACAGTTGATGCAAACAGTATGTCATTTGGAAATATAGTAAATGCAATAAGTGTAATGCAGAAGAAAATGGATATAGCAGGAACAACATCAAAAGAAGCAAGTACAACTATTCAAGGTTCAATTGCATCTTTAAAATCTGCTTGGGACAACTTATTAACAGGTGTTGCAGATGATGATGCAGATTGGGATAATTTAGTATCTAATTTTTTTGATAGTATTTTTACAGCAGCAGACAATGTCTTGCCAAGAATAGGTACAATAGCATTTGGAGTAATGTCATTAATAAGAGATACTGTTACAGAATTATTACCGGAAGTTATAAGTATGTTAATAGATTTTGCAACTACTCTAGTAGATGATATTTCAGGGTATTTGCCAAATGTAATGGAAAGTATTGGACAAGTAGGAAAAACTATTTTAGATACTTTTATTTCGTTATTACCAGATATTCTACAAATAGGAATAAATGTATTAACATATTTAATACAGGGAATTGCAGAAAGTCTGCCAAATTTAATTCCAGCTATTGTTGATGCTGTATTATTAATGACAACAACATTACTGGATAATATAGATATGATAATCAATGCAGGAATACAATTGCTAATAGGTTTGGCAGATGGATTAATAAATGCGTTACCAAACTTAATAGATAAAATACCTGTTATTATAGATAAATTAATAATGGCAATAACTAATAACTTGCCTAAAATTGTAGAGTCAGGAATTTTATTAATGAGTAAGTTGGGGTTAGGAATAGTTAAAGCTATTCCTCAGTTAATTAGTAAAATCCCTCAAATTATTTTTTCATTAGTTAGAGGTTTTGCAAATTATTTCTCTAATATGCATGAAGTTGGGAAAAATCTTGTATCAGGTATTTGGGAAGGAATAAAAAATGCAAAAGATTGGTTGCTTGGAAAAGTTAAAGAATGGTGTGGAAATATTTTAAATGGTATTAAGGCTTTTTTTGGAATACATTCACCTTCAAAAGTATTTAAAGATGAAATAGGAACAAACCTTGCCTTAGGTGTAGGAGAGGGATTTTCTGATACAATGAAAACAGTATCGAATGATATGTCTGCATCAATCCCAACGGAATTTGATATTAATTCAACAGTAACAAAAGCAGATACATCAAATCAATTGACATTAGAAAATATAACGAAATCTTTTGTAACTGCTGTAAAAAATTTGGATGCACAAATAATAATTGATAAAGATGTGGCAGGAAGATTTGTTATTACATCCGTCAATAATAAGTTTGGAGAAGTAATGTAGAAGGAGATGAAAATGATGAAAGTAAGAAGATTTATACTTGAAAATGAAAAAGGGCAACAATTTAGATTAGATAGTTTAGATGAAGGATGTTTTCTTACATCTCCTTCTGAGTTAGGATATGCTTATAATATTGATTTTGTACAATCGGAAAATGAATTTATTGAAAACAATAGAAAAATTGAACAAAAAAAACCAAAAGGAACACTATATTTTAAATCATATGATAAAATAAAAGAATTTGGTGATTTTGTAGAAAGCTCTAAAAAGTTAAAATGGTTATATATAATTCCGTTTGAAAAGGAAGAAAAAATATATTATAGGGATGTTACTATAATAAAATTAGATAAAACGGAAAAAACCGGGAAATGGCTTGCATGTCCTGTAGAATTTGCCGGTCTTTCTTTGTGGTATGAACAAAATGAAACAATATTCAAGATAGAAGCATACGAAGATGAAATGAGATACAATTACAGATGGAATAGCAGATATATAGATTACAATACAAGAGCAATACAATTTGACAATAAAGGCCATGTAGAAGCACCAATACAAGTTGAAATTGATGGATTTGTACAAAATCCAACCATCACAGTTTTAGTTGACGATGAAGAATATGCAAGTATCAAAATTCCAATCGCGATTAATGAATTTGAAAAACTTTTATATTCAAGTAAAACAGGAGAGATATACATACAAAAACAAAATACAGATGGAACAAAAGAAAATCTGTGGAAAAAAGAATATATTGATATTACAAAACAAAATATTTTCAAATTGCCAATACGGGGTATCAGAAATAAGACTAACAGCAGACGATGATGTTCTAAATGCAAAATTAACTATATTTCCGCAGTACAAGGTGGTGTAGGATATGAGTGTAAAAGCAACTTTTAATAATATAGAGTATGATTTAGTTTATAACGAACAAAGTGGATTTTATGAAATAGAAATCGAAGCACCGAAAACTGGAGGAATATACAATGCAGAAATAACATTTAAAGACTTAATTGAGAATACTGAAACATCAACAAAGAAAATTCAAATATGGGCAAAAGAAAAAAGCATTAATGTATCAAAAGAAACATTAGTGTATTTTTTGAGTAAAACAGATTTGGAAATAAAAGATGTAATTGAATTTGAAAATTATGAGTATATCATAGATGAAGAAACAAATAAAAACACAATATTCAATATAATGAAGAAAATAAACGCTGAAAATGGCGATATAGTCGTTTTACAACGAAATGGTAACATAGATTATGCTGGAATAATAAAAGATATAGAGAACGAAGATGGAGAGCTAAAAAGAAAAGTCACATTAAAGTATATATCTAATATATTTGATAGAAAAATTATACTTGAAAATGAAAATTTGATTAGTGAAGTTGGAATAGAAGATTTTATTGCTAAAGAAATTTATAACAATTTTACTAATTCAGATGATACATTATTAAATATTGACTGGTTAGATGTTGAAGTTAAAACGCATACAAAAATAACAAAATCAGTTGATAATAAAAATGGTATTTATAACTTTCATACTTTTGTAACAAATTGCAGTCAAAATTATAACATTGTATTAGAATTTTCATATGTAAATAAAAGAATAAAATTAACAATATATAAACAAGAAAATGAAGTACAACTAATAGATACAACAATTCCGGACATCAGCAATTATGTTGAAAAATTTGAAACAAGTGTTATTTCAAAAGTAGTTGTAAAAACTAACACAGACATACAGACATGGTACTTGTTAAGTGACAGAACAACAACTCAAAATAAAGATGATGTTAATAGAGCAGTTGGAGATATTGAAGTTGTATATACAGCTAAATCAGAAGATGCAAGACAAACAGCATTAGATAAGTTTAAATCAAATACTTATAATCACTATATATCATTCAAGATAAATAGAAATAGTAAACTATTTGATGTAGACAAAATGAAAGTGGGGACACCGCTTAGTGTAAGAACTAATAATAATATAATATTAGACACTTATATTTCAGCAATAAAAGACGACGGAAGCAATTTTATTGAAATAACATGCGGAAATATGAGGGTTAACTTTATAGATAAATTATTGAAAGAGAGGAATAAAGAATGATAAAAGGTTTTAGATTTACAAATCAATTAGCAAATGCAGAAGTAGATGCAAGAATACATCAAGAATTTTTAAATAAAAATGATGGTATTTTCTACGGAATGGATTTAAGCAAAACTAACAATTCAATAACAATTTCGGAAGGCTTGTGTGAGATAGCAGGAAGACCTGTTGCAGTAATTGGAGATGAAATTATTCAAGTTAGTGATGAGAATCTATATTGTGTACTTGTTTTAGAAATAGATTTATCAAAAGACTCCACAAAAGATACATTTAATCAAGTTACTTTTAAATTGCTTACATCAGGTTCGAACTATTCAGATGTAACTCAACAGGATATTAACAAATTTTCTGGAACTGATAAAATATATCAATTAGAATTTGCTAGATTTAGAAGTGGAACAAATGGAATATCAGATTTTAAAGATACAAGAAAATTTTTGAATTTTGAGAGTATATATGATGGAATTAGAAAGGAAATACAGAATATTGAAGATGAAGGAATATTTGTTTTGAAAAGTAATAAGGTTATTTTATATGATGGCAAAGCAGAAACAACAAATACAATAGTATTAAATGACAATATTAATAATTATCAAAAAATTGAAATTCATATAAATGATAAGCAAATAAGTACATTTGAAGGGAAAAATGGTGAAAATACTTTAGTGTTTCGCAAAGGAATAGGTGGAAGTCTTAGAACTTTTTTTGGAAATATTGTTTTTGCTGATAATGAAATAAGGTTTCAGCAACAATATTTTGTTGATTCAGAAAATGGATATAGACAAGAATATGCAGGAATTGCAATTACAAAAGTAGTGGGATATAAATAACAGGAGGCATTAAATGTCAAAGATACAAGAAATTATAGTAGAACCGACTAAAATCATAGTTGGTTCTACTTTTAAATTGAAATTGAGAGTTATAAATTACATAACTTATAAAGAAATGAAAACAAAAAATTATAAATATTATAAAAGTTATAAATATAAAGACTTGAAAGGAGCATAAAATGGCTGAAACAAGTAAAAATAAAATATATTACAACGATAATGAGAATAGTGTAGCAGATGTACTTACTGATATGAAAAAAATGGCAGAAAGTACAGATGAAGCAATTGAAAAATCAAAATATAATGATGCAGCAATAAAAAAGAGTATTTCAGATGTAGAAAAAAATCAAGTAGAAAAAAACATAGAACAAGATAGCAAAATAGTAGAACTACAAACTGAAAAAGCAAAGCTAGAAACAGAGTTAAAAGAAA
>CAMBEE010000005.1 GCA_945865665.1 uncultured Clostridium sp.
TAAATAAATTTATGGAAAGCGTTCACGTCGAGCGAAGCGAGGACTAAGTGGAATGTCCATCAATTTATTTTAGAAATTCTTATGTTGCGTATTGAACCGAGAAAATGTTTCAAATCATATACATATATACATTTTTTGTCGTGAGCATTCCTCAGTTTTTTATTTAAGATTTTCTATTTTTCACTTCAATCAAACGAATACAATATAAAATATATATAACCCTTAAGAGGGCAACTTGAACACAAAAATTTTCTTAGACTGTGAATTGTAACCTTGCATTTTGTTAAAGTTCAGTAAGAAAAAGAGAATCTTCATTTTTGAAAATTCTCTTTCTAATTTTAAATTAATCTTTCATATAATTATCTATTTTCTTCATAAATATTATTCTATCGATAATATCTAATATACCATAGATTACTATTATAATTCCCATTGTTGTAAGCACTATATCTTTGTTGATTAAGATTATAATACCTGCAAGCATCATAAGTAATGAAAATAATACTGATGCTGTCCAATATGGTGATTTAACTTGTTTCCATACTAAAGCAGTTTGGAAATCCATAACTCCAGCTGCAATTATCCATATTCCTAATATAATTCTGAATAATGACAAAATTGCATCTGATGCAAATATTACTATAACACCAAAAATTACAGCAATTAATGCAATTGTTAATAAATAATCTTCTTTTGTTTCTGAAGTATAATATTCTACTAATTTTAGAACTCCCATTGCAATAAATACTATTCCAAGTATTATTGAAATTGCACCTAAAGTTTCATTTGGTTTTGCTATAAGTAGTGCTCCAAATAGTACAAATATTAATGAAATAACTATGTCTGTCCAACTTGATCTTTTCAAAAACTTTTCAACCATGGCTACTCCCTCACTTTCTTTTGTATTTTCATACATAATATCACAATAGTAAAAAAAAGTACACATATTTCGAAAAAATTTTACAAAAAAATACAAAAAAATAGCACTATAATGTGCTACTAAAATACTTATGCATTTTCAGTTTCTTTTTTTGTTACTACTTGTTTTCCATCATAGTATCCACAGTTTGAGCAAACTCTATGTGGCATTACAGGTTCTTTACAATTTGGGCAAGTAGCAAATTTTGGTTCTTCTTTTTTCCATGTTGATCTTTTTGAATGTGTTCTTGCTTTTGACCATCTTCTTTTTGGTTGTGCCATTTCTATTCCCCCCTTGCTAAAAGATATATATTTTATATCTGTTTGAAATTTTTATCATTTTTTGCACTATAAAATTATACAAGTAATTTTTGTATTTGTCAACTAGTTTGTTGAAGTATTTCCATCAAATGGTATAAATTTATTTACAATGCTTTGTTGTTCTACACCTTCAGCTCTAAATGTCATAAATGATGTATTAATTTTATTCTCTATCTCTTCTTCTATAACGTCTTGAGTTGCATGTTCTGCTAAAACTAATTCACTAACTAATATTTGTTTTGCATTATTAAGCATCTTTTTTTCTCCTGTTGAAAGGCCTTTTTCTTTTTGTTTAAAGCTTAAGTTTCTAACAACATCTGCAACTTCATATATGTCTCCACTCTTCATTTTGTCCATATTGTCTCTATATCTCTTGTTCCAATTTTTTTCCATTTCTGTTTCGTCTTGACTAAGTACTGTAAAAACCTTTTCTGCTGATTGTTTATCTATAATATTTCTTACACCTACTTCTTCTGCCTTTGCAATTGGTATCATAACCTTAACTTCACTTGGCATCTTTAGTATGTAATAAGATTGTTTCTCTCCTAAAATATCTTTTTCTTCTATTGAATCTATTGTCCCTGCTCCGTGCATTGGGTAAACTATCTTGTCTCCTACATTAAACATGTAAGTCAACTCCTTTCAATTTTGTTTATATTCTTTTTGTTTATATCCAAAGACAAAATTCAAAATGCTTAACTTTATTTTTATCTCTAATATAAATTTTTCAGCAAAAAAATATTATAAAGTTATGTCTATATGAAATAACTTTATTGGATTTTTTAACCATATTTATTATACAACAAAAAAACAAAAAAGTCAAAGCATTTATTTTGACTTTTTATGTTATTTTGTGTTCTTTTGTTACAGCTTCTAAGGTATTATTTTTTTATAATTTTATTTTCATTTTTTTAACCTGACCCAATGTTTAATTTTCTAGTTCTTTCAATGCTTGCATATATTGTTCTTCATTTGGTGCTTTTCCATGCCATTCAACTTTATTTTCCATAAAAGAGACTCCTTTTCCTTTTACAGTTTTTGCAATTATACAAACCGGTTTACCCTTTACATTTCTAGCAACATCAAATGCATCTATTATTTCCTGATAATTATGTCCATCGATATTTATTACCTGGAATCCAAAACTTTTAAATTTTTCATCAATTGGATATGAACTCATTACTTCTTCAATAGTACCATCAATTTGTAAATTGTTATTATCAACAATTACACACAAATTATCTAATTTATATTTATTTGATGCCATTGCAGCTTCCCAAACTTGTCCTTCTTCTATTTCGCCATCACCCATAATGCAATAAACTCTATAATCTTTTTTATCTAATTTTCCAGCAATAGCCATTCCATTTGCAGCAGATAATCCTTGTCCTAGAGAACCTGTTGTCATGTCAACGCCTGGTATTTTTTTCATATCTGGATGTCCTTGTAATCTGCTATCAATGTGTCTTAGTGTTTTTAATTCTTCTATATTAAAATATCCTCTGTTTGCTAATGTTGAATATAATGCTGGTGCGCAATGTCCTTTTGATAAAACAAGTCTATCTCTGTTTTCATCTTTTGGATTTTCTGGATTTATATTCATTTCATAAAAATATAAGACTGTCATTATATCAGCAATTGATAATGAACCTCCCGGATGTCCAGATTTTCCACTATAAACTGCTTCGATTATTCCTTTTCTAATATCTTTTGCAATTTCTCTTAATTTTGTAATATCACTTATTTTCTCCATATGTACTCTCCTAACTTTTTATTATCATTCGTTATGCTTATTATATAATTAATATGCATTTTATTCAACCTTTTTAATATAATTTATGATATAATAATGACATATCAGAAAGGTGTGATATATATGTTTGAAAAATACTTAAACAAAGACGAACTTATAAAAAATTTACAAGAACTTATCAAAATTCCAAGTGTTCATTCTGAATCGAACAATGTAAATGAACCATTTGGTGAAAATACCTTAAAAGCACTTGAATACACTTTAAATTTAGGAAAAAAACTTGGATTCAAAACAAAGAATATTGATGGTTATTGTGGCTATATTGAATTTGGAGAAGGTCCTGAATTAATTGGAATTGTGGGACATTTAGATGTTGTACCAGAAGGAGAAAATTGGACCTATCCTCCATTTGATGCACGCATCGAAGATAATAAAATTTATGGTAGAGGTACTATTGATGACAAAGGTCCAGTTATGGCAAGTTTGTATGCTATGAAGGCAGTTATGGACTATTGTTCTGAAAATAATATTTCTATAAATAAAAGGGTACGATTAATTTTAGGTCTAAATGAAGAAAGAGACTGGAAATGCATTAATTATTATAAAGAACATGAAGAAATTCCTTTTATTGGTTTTAGCCCTGATGCTGATTTTCCTTGTATATATGCGGAAAAAGGTTTGTTATCTCCATTTTTAATTATGGACTATTCTAATTTTAAAGATAAAGATATCATTTTAAGTGATATTAACTGTAATAATAATCCTTTAAATGTTGTACCTAAATATTGTAGTTGTACAATTTCTGTTAAAAATAATATTGACATTGATGATGTTATTTCTTTTGTACGAAGTGTTATTAATGAACCATCTTTTAAAATTGATATTGAAATTTTAAATAATAATCAAATAAAACTAATATCTCGTGGTGTTCAAGCACATGCTGCACATCCTGATTTAGGTATAAATGCTATAACTAATTTGATTATTATTTTGGATAAATTATTTAAGAATTATGATATTGTTATACCTTTATTTGGTTTATTTACTCAATATATTGGTCTTGATTATAATGGAAATAAATTAGGAATTAATGTTCCTGATGAGTCAGGAGAACTTACTTTAAATGTTGGTAAATTTTATTTTAAAGGTGATGAATTAAAAATTGGATTTAATTTAAGAGTTCCTATTAATACTACCTTTGAATTTATAGCCAATAAAATTGCAGAAGTTAGTAAAAATTATAGTGATGTTCATTGTGAACTTGGTGGTAAAATGAATCCTTTATATGTTCCAAAAGATTCATATTTAGTTAAAACTCTTTGCAAAATTTATAATGATGTTACTAATTCTAATGCAGAACCTATTGCTATTGGTGGCGCTACTTATGCACGTGCTTTTGATAATTTTGTTTCTTTTGGTGCCAATTTACCTGGTCAAAAAGATATGTGCCATCAAACTGATGAGTTTGTTTCTATTGATAATTTACTTTTGGCATATGAGATTTATTGTAGGGCTATTTATGAACTTTTACATTAAGAAAGTTGCATAACTTTCCTAATATATAAAAAAAGAGGGATTTAGATTCGTAGACCAATAATCCCTTTTATTCTCCAAAAATTCCTTTAAATTCTTGTTCATTTATTTTTTCTTGAGCAAGCAATGTCTGAGCAATAGCATCTAATTTATCTCTATGTTCAATCAATAACTTTTGTGCATTATTATATGCCTCATCAATTAATGATTTAACTTCTGCTCCAATTTTATCACCAATATTTTCTCCAAATACAAACATATCATTTTGCTCTTTTCCTTGGAAGTCAATTGGTCCTAAATTGTCGCTCATACCGTATTTTGTAACCATTTCTCTTGCTATTTTTGTTGCAACTTCTATATCATTACTAGCTCCTGTTGAAATATCGTCTAAAACTAATTTTTCAGCAGCTCTACCACCAAGTAATGCAACTAGTTTTTCTTTCATTTCAGTTTTTGATATATAGTATTTATCTTCGTCAGATTTGTACATTGTATATCCACCAGCAACACCTCTTGGTATAATTGATACTTCTTTTACATCTGTTTGTGTTGGCAAATATCTACTTACAACTGCATGTCCTGCTTCGTGGTATGCAGTTAATTTTTTGTCTTTTTCTGAATATACTCTTGTTTTCTTTTCTAGTCCTACTGTTACCTTTTTAACTGCTTCTTCTATATCAGAGTTTTCAATTTCTTCATGTTTATTAATTGTTGCTATAATTGCTGATTCATTTAAAATATTTGCAAGTTCTGCACCAGTAAATCCTGCTGTATCTTCTGCAATGCTTTCTAAGTTAACATCATCAGATATCTTTTTATCTTCAGCATGAATTTTTAAAATTTCTAATCTTCCTTTTAAATCAGGTACTGGAATTGTTATTTGTCTGTCAAATCTTCCTGGTCTTAATAAGGCTTTATCAAGCATTTCAGGTCTATTTGTTGCAGCAAGTACTATTATAGTTTCTTCTGAACTAAAACCGTCCATCTCAACTAATAATTGGTTTAATGTTTGATTATTTTCTGTTTCTGCTCCACTATTTGATGTTCTTCTTGCTCCTATTGCATCTATTTCATCTATAAAAACTATACAAGGAGATAATTTTCTAGCTCTGTCAAATAATTTTCTAACTCTTGAAGCACCAAGCCCTGCAAACATTTCAATAAATTCTGAACCACTCATTGATATAAATGGTACATCTGCTTCACCAGCAATTGCTTTAGCTATTAATGTTTTGCCTGTTCCTGGTTTTCCATATAATAAAACTCCTTTTGGAATTTTAGCACCCATTTTACTGAATTTTTCTGGTTTTTTCAAAAAATCTACAATTTCAATTAATTCTTCTTTTTCTTCATCTAAACCTGCAACATCTTTAAATTTTATTTTAGTTTTTCTTTCTGTATCGTCATATACTTGTCCTTTTTCTCCTAAACCTTGCATTTTGAAAATCATTACAAATAATGCAACCATTATTATTGTTGGTAAAAGGCTAAAAAATGTTGTAGATAAAACTGTTATTGTGCTCTTTGGTTTTTGTATTAATTCTATTTCATTTCCTTCTGCTACTTTTTCTTGAATCAATTCTATAAAAGCTTCTGTATTTGGAACAATTGATTTTTTTTCTTCTTCTACATTTTTCATTTTTACTTTTACAGATGTACTTCCAACTGTCATTTCTATTTTTTCAATATTACCATATGACATTTCTTTTATTAAGTCTGTATATGCTAATGTTTTATCATCTTTTCCACTCTTATTAGCTACAAAATAAACTGCTATTCCTGCCAAAATGATTATTATTGCTACTAATATCATTGCTGATATTAGTAGTTTTTTATTATTTTTACCATTTTTATTTTTATTCATTAATTTTTAGTTCCTTTCTAACTGTGACATTTTATTTTATATATTTGAATACTTTTTAAGTACATATTTTTATGCATTTGAACCTTCTGGTTCTCCAGGCTCATTTTTTTCTTCTGTATTTTCTTTATCTTTAGACTTTTCTTTTTTCTTTTTTGTTTCTTTCTTTTCTGATTTTTTTGTATCTTCTTTATTGTTTTCTTCTTCCTGTTTTTGTTCTTCTTTTACTTCTTTTTCTACTTCAACAATTTTTTGAACTTCTCCCTGTTTTTTATTAAATTCTGATTTTAGCATAAAAATCGCTGCAAGTATATAAATAGTTGAAATCATTACATACATAACATCAAAATATGAAATTGCATATTTATAAAATGTATTTACAATTATATATATTATGTTTAAAATTGTAGGCAACGTGATTGAATATACTGCCATATTAAATACTGCAACAAATCTAATTTTCAATTTTAAAATCATTGTTGCTAAGAACCCAACCATACTAATAATAATGATATAAAATAATGTATTTATTAAATATACAGCAAATGCGTAAATAAATAATGTTAAAAATAGATTTGCATAATATTTAAACATAGTACTTCCTGTTAAGTAATCAACTAATTGTTGTTTGTTGAATTCTGTTATTCCCATTTGTCCAAATAAATCTTCATAATTATAATTTGCACTTCCACTTACTCCTGAAGTTTTCAAAATCAACTTATTCTTTAGGATGATTACTGCATTTTCTTCATCTTTTACATCACTTACATATTTATTTATTTGTTGTTCGTCATCAGTATTTGTGTCAACAATTATTTTTCCAAACTCTTCATTTTCATCAATTATTGCTTCTGAATTTTCTACTTTTAATGTATTTTCTGAGTATGTTAAATTAGGAATCTTTTGGTCTATATATTGAGATATTTTATTTACAACTAAACTTGTTTTGTATATAGTCGAAGCTGCTGCTATAACTCCTATTACCAAAATAAGCATTGCTAAATATTTTAATGCACTTTTTAGTCCCTCTGCAGAAAGCTCTGCATATCTTTCTATTTTATCAATTGAATACCAAACTTTTTTAAAAAATCCTTTTTTTAATTCTTTATTTTCAACTTCAGACTCTTTATCTATTTTTTCTTTTTTTGTATCATTTATTGTGTCTTTATTCTCTATTTTATCTTCTTTTTTCTTCATATTAGATCCATTCCCTCCTAACACTACTATCAATATGTTTTATATTAGCATTAAATATGACTTCATCACCTATATTTACATTTTTTCCTGTTATATCTACTGTAACATGATAAGTTCCTACTCTTCCTAGTACTGGGCATTTTTTGCCGTTTATAGTTACAAATATTTGTTGTTTTTTAAAAGCATCTTTTATATCTCTTACTATGTATCTTATTTTATCAACTAGTCTAAACATATCTCTTCCTGTTTGAATATTTACTCCATCCATATATCCTGTTGGAACTATTGCAACTTTTGTATCTCTTTTTGTTTTATACACATTTGAATATCCAATATTAAATTCTTTAGGTAATTCTTTTATTTCTGCAACATTTGATTTTAAATATCCTATCTTTTTTAGTCCCATAGAGTTACTAAAAGATATCCTTCCTGTAAAAGCTGAACCTACTCTTACAGCATTTAAATGCATATTTGGAAATTTTATAAATGCTGATGTGTTACATACATGCAACATTCCTGTTTCGATTTCGTTCATTTTTAATATTTCAATACATTTAATAAATCTATCAAATTGTGTTTTTGTATAGTTATCATCATAATACGCATTTGAAAAATGTGTAAATGTTCCCTCTATTTTTATATTTTGCAATGGTTTTATTGTTTTTATTATTTCTTCTCTATTGCTATATATGAAACCATATCTTCCAAAACCTGTATCTATTTTTAAATGAACCTTTATTTTTTTATTTAATTCTTGTCCTATTTGATTAGCTACTTCTGCCGCTTCTTTTGATCCTATTGTTAAAATCACATCATTTTCTATTAATGTTTGAACATCTTCTTTTATTGCAGTTGAAGAAAGCATTAATATTTTTGCATCTTTCTCTTCGATTCCTGCTTGTCTTATTTTTAGTGCTTCTTCAATTGTTGATACTGCCAAAAAATCTATTCCATTATCTATTAAAAACTTTGAATATTCAACAATTCCAAGTCCATATCCATTTGCTTTTACAACTGCTATTATCTTTACTTTTTTTCCATTATCGTCTGGTAAATTTTTTTCTGCATATTCTTTTATTTTTTCTATGTTATATCGTAAATCTTCTTTATTTATCACTACTGATTTCACATTTTCCTCCGTTTTTCGACCAATGGGGACGTTGTTAAATCAACCAACGGGGACGTTCTTAAATTGGTTGAATATATTAATTATACTTAACATCATTTTATATTTATTGTATCAACCAATTTAAGAACGTCCCCGTTGGTTGATTTAACAACGTCCCCATTGGTCGAATGCTCTATTTTTTTATGTTTCTTTTTATTTGTCTTAAAGTTCTAAATGCTTTTTCTGAGAATTTGTATAATCTATATTTTACTGGTTTAAATGGTATGTATATTTCTCCTATAAACTCTGTAAATTTTGCTCCAAATCCTTTTTTAAATCTATATAGTCCATATTGTGGATGGTTTTCGTCAACAACTCCAGATACACCTCTAAAGTCATATATATCATCATGTCTTGCTATTGCCATTTTTATCATTTCCCATTGTAATAAATAATTTGGCATTAAATTTCTGTGTTGATTACTACTTGCTCCATATAAATACCATGTTTTATTTCCATAGAATATTGGTATTACACCTGATATTGGTTTTCCATCGTAATAAGCCATTAATAATTTCATATGTCCACCTGGTACCATGTTATCATACATTTTTTCAAAATATGATAATGGTCTTGTTATAAATCCATCTCTATTTCCTGTCTCTATCATTATTTTGTGGAAGTCTTTTAAGTCTTCTCTTGTTCCTTCTTTTACTGTTACTCCTTTTCTTCCTGCTAAACGAATATTATATCTCCATTTTTGATGGAACCCTGCCATTATCTCTTCTTCTGTTTTATCTTTTATATCTAGTCTGAATACAAATCTTGGTTGAATTTCATCTTTGAAGTCTTTGGCATCATCTTTTATTTTATAGCCCAAATTTGTTATTATATCTCTAAATGTTTGGTCATCTTTTTCTATATCTGGTTCTATTCTTAGACCTATTACATTGTATTTTTTTGCTAATTCTTTTGCTCCATCTGTTAATTGTTTTAATACAGCTATATCATGTATGTCACATACTGGTCCTCTTGATGCATACATTATGTTTCCAAATATTGGCATTTTTCTTATCCATACACATAATGATCCTATTATGTTTTTGTCCTCATCTTCTGCTAATATTACTTCTGGTTTCCAGTTTGGTTTCTTTATTTCTGCCCATTCTAATGATTGTTGAAAGTTACATCTTTCGTTTTCTTCTAAAAATTTTTTGTATTGTTGTTTCGACTCTTCATCTTCTACAAATCTCATTTTTATTTTTTCCTCCTATTATTATTTGCAATTATTCGTATTTTACACCAAGTTGGGGAATTTTACAAGTGATTTTACAGAAAATTTACATACAAAAAAAAAGAATAGGTTACTATTCACAACTTTTAAAAAGTTTTGCGCAAGTTGCCACCTTAAGGGTTATATATATTTGATATTGTATCCGTTTGATTGAAGTGAAAAATAGAAAATCTTAAATAAAAAACTGAGGAATGCTCACGAAAGAAATGTATATACATATATACATTTTTGCCTTGAGTGAGAGAGGCTCAGTTTAGTATTTTAGATTTTCTTTTTAAACGTAATGAACAGGATACAATATCAAATATATATAACCCTTAAGTTTAAATTTTTCATATTAGATTTTTATTTACAAAATCTATGTTTTCCAATAGTAACAGTCATTGGCCTAGACCAAATCCACTTATTTGTCGCAGTAGATGGATTAAAATAATAAATAGCACCATAACTTGGATCCCAACCATTCATTGCATCTTGTGCAGCTTTTCTAGCAGTTGAATCTGGTGTCAAATTAACTTGTCCATCTTTTACAGCATCAAATGCCCCAGACTGGTATACAACTCCTGACAAAGTATTTGGAAATGAACTACTTTTTATTCTATTCATAACAACAGCTCCAACAGCTACTTGACCAGTATATGGTTCACCTCTAGCTTCTCCATAAATTACTCTAGATAATAAATTTAAATTACTACTATAAGACGAAGAACTACTTGAAGAAGATGATGAAGAAGTTATTCCCATTGCCTTTAGTGTCGCTGGTCCTGCAATTCCATCTGCTGTTAAGCCATTTTTTCTTTGAAAATATTTCACAGCATTTACTGTTTGAGTCCCATAAATACCATCAACACTACCTGAATAATATCCCCATCTTTTTAATTTTGTTTGTATTTGTGTAACCTCTGAACCCCTTGAACCATATTTTGATAATGCCTCTACTGTTTCATTTTCTTTATTATTTTTATAAATTAATGTAACCACTGATATTACTGAAATTAATAAAATAATAACTGATATCATCTTTAATATTTTTCTTTTATTAAAAAATCTCTTTAACATAAAAAACCACCTATCAATAAAAATATTTAAGACAAATTTTTCTTTATCTAATCATTTATATTTTTATCAATATTTGGTTTTATTATACATTTTATGAATTATATTTTATTTTATGAACAATATCTGCATAAAACAGTCTCCATTCCAACTTGCAAATCAATTTTTCCACTTTTGAAATTATAATCTAAGTCACATAAATCCTGTAAAATATTTCTTAAGTCTTTTTCTTTAAAATATTTTGACTGAACCTTGTATTTTGTTGTTAAAAACATTTGATTTGGCTTTAATTTCAAGCTTGAGGCCAAGTCCTTATTGGTATTCATTGCCATTTTTGTTATATACAATTTTTTAAAATGATTATATAATGTTACTAAAATTTTTGCCAAAGGTTCTTTTGCATAAATCAAATTTTGCAAAACTTGTAATGCTCCTGTTATATCTTTTTTGCCTAAATCGTCAGTTAAATCAAATATTACACTTTCTAATTTTTTAATTGATAATATATCAATATCTTCTTTTTTTATAGTTCCATTTTCTCCTGCATACTCAATTAATTTTCTAATTTCATTGATTAAATCTTGCATATTTGTTCCACAACATTCAATAAAATATCTTAATGTTTGTGCATCTATATTTACCTTATAGCCATTGCAAATAGTCTTTATTCTTTGTTCTATTTGATTAGCTTTTTGGAAGTCAAATTTACATACAATACCATTTTTTTCAATTGCTGTATATAAGGCTGATTTATTATCCGCTTCTTCTTCAACAAAAACTAATACAACTGATTCATTTATTAGTTTGATATTTTCTTCAATATATTTTGCCAATTTATCTTTTAGTTTGGCTGTATCTCCTGCTTTTCTTTTTCCCTCTTTTTTGAAAAGTCCTGTATTTCTGGCAATTATCAATTTCTTTTCATATCCAAAACTTGGAGTTTCTATATCAGATATTATTTCTGAAACATTTTGTTCATCTATCATTATAAAGTTTATCCCTTTTACACATTCTCCAAATAAGTTCTTTATTTTTTTCAAATTGCTTTCTAGTAAGAATAACTCCTCACCATATAAAAGATATACGCTATTTAGTTTTTTAAAATTTAATTCTTTTTCAAGGTTTTCAATTGTCATTTTTTTCTCCCCATATAGATATTCTTAGAATCTCTGCCACACTCCAAGCCTGTGCAATAGTTCCTTTAGGCTCGTATGGTCTAACAGAATCATAGATTTCTGCGATGCTTCCTATACATCCTCTATGTTCAATTTCTTTAATAAATGTTTTATTAATTTTATTTGTAAAATCATTCAATTTATTTTCTAATTCTGTTTTATATGTTTTTCTCTTTTCTGCTTTTATCATATTTCTTAAAGCATCAAAATATAGTCCTAATAGCCATGTCCAAGTTATTCCTTGATGATAGCTCATATCTCTTTTAAAGCTGTCTCCCTCATATATTTCAATATAATTTGGTTCCCCTTTTGCTAATGATTTTAGCCCATAATTATTTAATAATTTCTTTTCTACAACATTTACTATATTGTAAGCTTTTTCTGAGTTTGGCTCAATTACAGGATATGTTAAACTTAATGCAAATAATTGATTTGGTCTTATTTTTCCATCACTATTTTTTTCGTCACTTACAACATCATATAAACATTTTCTTTTTGCATTATAGAATTTTTCATTAAATGATTTTTTACATTTTCTAGCTAAATCTTTATATTTTTTTATTTTTGCTTTTATTTCTACTTCTTTTTCATTGTTTGTATTTTCAATTGATGATTCTTCTAACTTCTCTGTTAATTCTGCCATTACCATTAAACTATTGTACCACAAACTATTTATTTCAACTGCTTTTCCATTTCTAGGTGTAGCAGCTATTCCATTTGTTTTTGCATCCATCCATGTATTTTGAGTATTTTCTGTTCCTGATACTATTAAATAATCAGAATCTAAATAAATATTGTTATTATCTACATCAATTCCTTTAATATAACTGTCTATAACTTTCTCTAACTTACTATATAAATTCTCTTTTACAAATTCATAGTCACCTGTATAATTAATATATTTTTGGATTTGCTCAAACAATAATAATGATGCATCTGCACTATTGTACAATGGTCTGTTATCAAATCCTGAATATCCATTTGGAACTAAGCCATATTTTATATCTCTAACCATTGTTAGTAAAACTTCTCTTGCCAAATCAAATCTTTTTGTTTTTAATAACAATCCTTCAAATGAAATCAAACTATCTCTTCCCCAATCAAGAAACCATGGATATCCTGCAATTACAGTGTGCAAGCCAAATGATGGTCTATATACTATAAATTGGTCTGAAGCTTTTATTAATTCTGATATAAATTTTTTATTTTTATCAGATACATTTTTTGATTTTGTATTTCCACGTTTTTCTTTATTAGCTTTTTCTTCAGAATTCATAACATTTTCAACTATTTTATCAATTCTTTCAATCTCACTTTGCATTATTTCTTTTACATTTATTTCTTCTATATTATCTTCCAAACCACATACAAATGATATTTCTTTTTCTTCATTTGGTTGTAATTCAACTTCATATACTCCTGAAACGCTATGATTTTCTTTTGGAAAAAATCCACGTTTTTCTTCTTCTATGTAGAACATATCTTTAAATGTATCATTCTGATGTTCAATATATTTTCCTTCTGATAAGTTCATATATATTGGAATTTTTGATTTTCCGTCTATTACCAATTTTACTTTTGTATTGTTGATAGTTTGTCTTACATCAAAATAATGATTTGTACTCATTGAGTGAAAATCTCTAAAATTGAATATTGGCGCTATTGATAATTTTGATGGTTTGTCTGTATTTTTTATTTTATAATATATTCCTACAATATTTTTTCCATATTTCATGCATATAGCTTTTGTAATCTTTACATTATCTACTGAATATTTAAAAATTGGAAAATATTCTTTTTCAAATTCTTCTTGATATTTAAATCCCTCAGATATATAGTTTTCTCCTACATTTGTATATAAATCATGCTTCACATCACCAATTTGAATACTTTCGTCTACTTTTGATAAAATCAAATATCTTTGTGCAGGTGGTGTTAATGGAGCAATTAATAATCCATGGTATTTTCTTGTATTTGCCCCTATAATTGTTGAACTTGCAAATCCACCAATTCCATTTGTTATTAACCATTCTTTTTTTAATCCATTTTCAATATCTAACTCTTCTTTTGTAATCTTCATACTAAATATCCTTCTTTCCAATTTTTATATTTTTGATTTATTCTCGTCGTAATCACAATTATTGCATTTTTCTTTTTCTACCACGTTGACTTTTTGGAAGTTCATTTGGAGCAACTTTTCTTTTTGTTCTTACAGGTTCTCTCATACTCTTTTCATACTCTCTCCTAAACTCTAATATTTCTTTATCTTCCTTTATTTCTTCTCTTACTTTTTTTACTCTTTTAGCCTCTCTTGCCTCTTTCTTTAATTTTTGTTCTTTCAATTTTATCATTTCATCAGCTTGTTTTATTGACTCAATTCTATCACTATATTTACTGCTAAATTTGCTATTTCTTTTTTTAGTATCTTTATCTTTTTTACCCTTTTTCGCATCTTTTGCCATTTGTTTTTTTATTTTGTTAATTCTTTTATCTTCTCTTAATTTATTATTTAACATCAAATATTGTGGATCATTTTGTTTGTCTTGATATTTCAAATCATCACATATAAGTCCAATTACAGACTCTGCAACTAGCTCTGGGTCATGGCGTATACATCCATCTGATATTGTTGATAGATTTCTTTGTAAAAATGTTATTCCTTTTACCTTATCAATGTCACTATCTACTAGGTCTTGTCCCTCCAAATTATATTTTTTAATGTATTCTGGTACAACTTCTCCTGTATCATAAATACAATAATCTACAATTCCTTTTCCACAATGTTCTATTATTGCATTCAAATGGTCTGACACACTATATTCATCTGTCTGTCCAGGTTCTGTCATTATATTACTTATATAAACCTTTAAGCCTGTTGATTCTTTTATAGCTTTAGCTACACCATTTACCAATAAGTTAGGTATTACATTTGTATATAAACTTCCTGGTCCTATTATGATGCAATCAGCTTCTTTTATAGCATCTATTACACCTGGAGCAGGTCTACAATTTGTAGGATTTAGATAAATTCTATTTATTTTTGTTACTTTATCATATACCATTTCTGATATTTTAGATTTTTCTGTTACTAAATATCCATTAGCTAATTCAGCTGTTATATTCATTTCATCTAAAGTTACTGGTAAAACTCTTCCTACTATATTTAGCACTTCATTGCTTTTTATTATTGAATCCGAAAAATCATTATTAATATTCTTCATTGCACTAAAATATATATCAGAAAATGTTAAATTTCTTAATCTACCCTCTTTAAATTTGTAATTAAACAATTTATCTATTTGTCCTTCTTGATTAGAAAGTGCAATAATACTATCCTTTACATCATCTAAAGGCATTGTTTGCAATTCTTTTCTTGATTCAGTTTGGCCTTCTCCATAATCAGAAATTGTAACTATTGCTGTTAAGTTATCTGTATATTTTTTTAGTCCTGCAAGAACAGTATTTAAGCCTGTCCCACCACCTATTACAACGATGTTAGGTCCTTGGTGATATACCTTTTTGTTAAATATCAATGATTTTACATTAACATTACTCTTGTCATTCATTCTATCATCTGTTGACTCAATTAATATTTCTAATGTTCTTTTATTAAATCCTACTAGTCCTGATACTACTGCTATTACACCTATTACAAATGTAACAATTATTTTTGCCAATTCGCCAAATGACATTTCTTTTAGCACTAATATTTCTGCAGTACCATAACATACTAATGCTATTCCTATCAATATTATAAGCATCCATCTTTTTAATTTACTTTTTGAGTCAAACCATTTTATAATTCCATTCATTTTCACTTACCTCCAAATGTGTCTCTTTTAGCTCGTTTCTGCTATTCTAAGATTTTAATTTCAAATTCTATTTTCTTTCCAAATTTTTCATAAACTTTATCTGTAACGTACCTTGCTAAATCTAAAACATCTTTTGCTGTTGCATCCCCTGTGTTTATTATAAATCCTGCGTGTTTTTCTGAAACCTTAGCACCGCCTATTGAATAGCCCTTTAATCCTGCCTCATCAATAAGTTTTGCTGTTATAAAATCTGTTCCTCTTTTAAATGTACTTCCTGCTGATGGATACTCTATTGGTTGTTTTTCTTTTCTATATTGTGCATATTCATCCATTTTAGCTTTTATCTCTTCTTTACTGCCTTTTTGCAATAACATTTTAGCCTGAAGAATTATGTATTCACCATTTGAAAATTTACTATGTCTATATGTAAATTCTGCCTCTTCATTTGTAAAGTTAAATATTTTTCCATTATAATCCATTGCTGTTACTTCTGTTACTATATCTTTTATCTCTTTTCCATGTGCACCTGCATTCATTAAAATAGCGCCACCTATTGTACCTGGAATTCCAGACAACTCTTCAAATCCTGTTATTTCTTCTTTTAAGAATTTTTGTGCTAAAAAGCCTATTGGCACAGCATCATTAACTGTAACTTCAACATTTTCTGAATCTTTATTTTCTATATTAATTTCTTTTAAGTTTGTTTTTATTACTATTCCATTTATTCCTTTATCTGAAACTAATACATTACTTCCATTTCCTAAAATCGTTATTTTTACATTTCCTTTTTTAGCAAACTCTAATACCTTTTGAAGTTCTTCAATAGAAGTTATTTTTATATAAATTTCCGCTGGTCCACCAATTTTAAATGATGTATGATTTTTCATTGGTTCATTGGTCTTTATTAAATCTTTTGAAATTATATTTTCTAAACTTTTTACAATTTCTGCACTTTCCAATTTTGCACCTACTTTCCCATTTTTATCTTTTATTTTTCACTTTTAGAATATATATACAATGCTTTATTTAAGTTTGTTACTCTTACCGTTTCGTTTATTACTTCCCCTGTTTTGTAATTAACTATAAAAGCATCATCTTCACTTGTTATTCCTAAGTTTTCGAGGTCTGACTTTTCTAGTTTTTTATATTCTGTTCCTTTTAATTCTATGCTATCTCCTGTTTTACTATTTATGTCTTTTATTATTTCTTGCACTTCTGCTATATTAACATCTGTTCCTGGTAATTCTTCTTTTGTTAATTGTGCTTTTGTATTTCTTTCTAATATTGCATATTGTACCAT
The DNA here is from genome assembly GCA_945865665.1 of uncultured Clostridium sp. Lineage (GTDB taxonomy): Bacteria > Bacillota > Clostridia > TANB77 > CAG-508 > CAG-269. Next base: position 17,329 of record CAMBEE010000005.1, read on the forward strand.
TTCTAATTCAGACAATTGCTTTGCTGATACAGTTTCTTTATGCCCTCTTAGTGTTCCTGTTATTGATATTCCTGATATTATTAGTAATAGTACTATTGTTATTACTAGTGCTACTAATGTTATTCCGTTATTTTTTCTTATGTTCATTTGCTTTTTTGTATGACTATTTATTTTTAAATATTCATACTCTCCTTTCCGTTTTTGTTTTCTGTTATAATATATCATTTTTTTTTCAAAATTACAATAATAAGCCATACAATTTTCAATATTGTATGACAAACACAAATTTAATATTTAAAAGATTTTTGTAACAAATTTTCTCCTAATGCTTTATTTTTCCAACATTTTATAGTATAATATAAATGTAGATAAAAAAATTCATAAAGGAGAAATTATTATGTGGAAATTATGGTTAATAATTGCAGGACTATTTTTTATAGGAGAAATAGCAACAGTTGGATTTTTAATATTCTGGTTTGGAATAGGAGCACTAATTGCAATGATAGTTAGCCTGTTTACAACAAACATAATAATTCAAACTACAGTTTTTTTAATATCTTCAACAATTTTAATTTTTGCAACCAAACCTTTTGTAAAAAAATTTGCTGATGTCAAAAAAACAAATACAAATGTATATTCAATAATTGGTAAAAAAGCTTTAGTAATAAAAACTATTGACCCTATTCATTCAGTTGGTCAAATAAAATTAAATGGTGAAGTTTGGACTGCTGAAAGTGAAAACAATGAAATTATTGAAGAAGGTTTAGAAGTTGAAGTTCTAGAAATAAAAGGCGTTAAAGCAATTGTAAAACCTGTTAAGGTTGAAAATAAAATATAGTTTTTAATATTACTTTTTAAGTATTAATATATATAATAAAAAAACTACGATAAACAAAATAATTCAGCAAAACATCCAAAATACTGAATTATAATAAGCGTAGTGAAAGGAGTTTTTAATATGGGATTTTTAATAGTATTATTAGTTATAATTTTGGTTATAGCATTCAAATCAATTAAAATCGTTAAACAAGCTGAGGTTTATGTAATTGAAAGATTGGGCAAATTCTACAAAGTTGCAGATGCTGGTCTTACAATTATAATTCCATTTTTTGACCATGTAAGAAGCGTAGTTAGCTTAAAACAACAAACAATGGATGTTCCACCTCAAGGAGTTATTACAAAAGATAATGTAACAATTACAATAGACACTGTTGTTTTCTATCAAATAACAGATCCTGCAAAAGCAGTTTATGAAATTCAAAGTTTGAAAAAAGGTATTGAATACCTAGCAATTACAACAATTCGTGATATCATTGGTAAAATGGACTTAGACGAAACATTTAGTTCAAGAGACGGTATTAATAATCAATTAAGAGTTGTTCTTGACGAAGCTACTGATAGATGGGGATGTAAAATTGATAGAGTTGAAATCAAAGATATTACACCACCTGCTGATATCAGAGATGCAATGGAAAAAGAAATGAACGCAGAAAGAAATAAAAGAGCTTTAATTCTTGAATCTGAAGCTCAAAGACAATCTGCTGTAACAATTGCTGAAGGTAAAAAACAAGCAGCTATTCTAGAAGCTGAAGCTGATAAAGAAGCTAGAATTACCAGAGCAGCCGGTGAAGCACAAGCTATAAAAGAAGTTGCTGAAGCTAAAGCTAAAGAAATCCAAATGGTTTATGAAGCTATTAAGAAATCAGACCCTGATGAAAAATTAGTTCAATTAAAATCACTTGAAGCTTTAGAGAAAGTTGCTGATGGAGAAGCTAACAAAGTATTTATTCCTTTTGAAGCAACTAGTGCACTTTCAAGTTTAGGTGCAATTAAAGAAGTTATAAAAGATGAAAAGAAAAAATAAAAAACGGGATTATGGGACGGGTCTCCAATCCCCTTTTTTTTTAGAACATATATGAAAATTTCCAATTATCGTTCCCAACTTCACCTAAATTAAAAATTAGGGATTGGAGACCCGTCCCCTAATCCCTAATTTTTACATTTTTTCTGGCATTTCTATTCCCAACAAATTAGCCCCTTGTTTCAAAACTTCTGATGTTGCATATGTTAAATATACACGAGCATTTTGAACATCTTTATCTTCAACAATAATTTTATTTTCATTATAAAAACTACTATAAGCTTTTGCCAAATCAATTAAATATCTTGCAAGAATAGATGGTTCATTTTTATCTGTTACTTGAACCAATACATCTTCAAAATTATAAATCAATTTTAAAATCGCCATTGAATAATCATCTGATAAATTTTCTGTTTTTACATCTTCGATTTTTGGTAAATATCCTGCTTTTTCTAATACACTTTTTGTTCTAACATATGTGTATTGAATATATGGGCCTGTTTCACCTTGGAAATTTAAAATTGTATTCCAGTCAAATACTTCATCTTTTATTCTTGATGCTGACATATCATTAAATATAACTGCACCTATTCCAACTTTTTTAGCAACTTCTTCTTTATTTTCTAAGTCCGGATTTTTTTGTTCTATTATTTCTTTTGCTCTAGAAATTGCTTCATTCAACAATTCTTCAAGTTTGATAGTATTTCCTTCTCTTGTTGACATTTTTCCTTCTGGTAATAATACCATTCCAAATGATACATGCTCTAGTCCGTCTGTATATTTTTCATCTAATCCTAAAAGTTTTGCTACTTCAAATACTTGTTTAAAGTGCAATACTTGTTCATATGATGTTACATACAATGCTTTATCAAAGTCATACGTTCTAGCTCTATATAGTATTGCTGCTAAATCTCTTGTTGCATATGTTGTAGAACCATTTGATTTTTCTATTATACATGGTGTATTTATTCCTTTATCTTCTAGGTCTATTATTTTTGCCCCTTGTGATTCTACTAGTTTACCTGTTTTTTGTAATATATCTATTACTTCTGGCATTTTATCTGAGTAGAATGATTCTCCATTCCAAGAATCAAATTTGCTTCCAAGTAAATCATATACTTTTTGGAATTCTTGTAAACTCAGTTCTCTAAATTTTTTCCAAATTTCTACACAATATGGGTCTCCATCTTCTAATTTCTTGAAGTTGTTTCTACAATTTTCTAATATTTGTTCATCATTCTTGCATGCTTCATTTATTCTTATATAAATTTTTGTTAATTCATTTATTGGATCTTTTTCAATGTCATATTCTTCTCCCCACATTTTGTATCCTTCTATTAGTTTTCCGAATTGTGTTCCATAATCTCCTAAATGATTGACTCCTGTTACATTATATCCCAAATATTTGTATATATTATATAATGCTCCACCTATTACTGTTGAACGTAAGTGACCAATGTGAAATGGTTTTGCAATGTTTGGTGCTGAATAATCTATTACTATATTCTTTTCTTTTCCTATTTCTGATTTTCCATATTGTTCTGTTTTTGATATTTCTTCTAATACTTCTTTTGCAAGAGTTTCTTTGTTTATAAAGAAGTTTAAGTATCCTCCTGCTACTTCTATTTTTTCTATTTCTTCTACTGTTTCTATTTTTTCTTTTATTTCATTTGCGATTGCTGGTGGTGCTTTTCTTAATTCTTTTGCTAATCTGAAACATGGAAACGCATAATCTCCATTTTTACTGTCTTTTGGAGTTTCAATGTAACTCTCTAATTCTTTCTCATTTATTTCTATTGTTTTTGATATTTGTTTTGCTATTATTTTCTTAAAATTCCTCAATTTATTCATTCCTTTCTTAGGACATTTTTCCAAAATCCACATAAATATTATAATTTATAATATGAAAAAAGTCAAATTTTTCAATCTCAGAATAGTGTAAAATTGTTTCGGAATATAAAAAAAGAGTATTTTGTATAATACAAAAATAAGATGCTTTCTTTGGCATCTTATTTTTTAAAGGGCTACTTGTTATTACTGTATGCTTTTGTTCTCTATTAAGCAGTCTCTTTGCTATTTTGTGGAATATGTCTATCCTTTTTATTTTTAGGCTGTTCCTCTGTTTCTTTTCTTATAATAAGTTCAGGTGCTTTCTTTTCTAAAACTGTCTCTTTAGTTATTATACATTTTTCAATATCTGGCGTTGATGGAACATCAAACATAATATCTCTCATTATTTCTTCGATAATTGAACGTAAGCCTCTAGCTCCTGTTTTTCTTTCAATTGCTTTATCAACTATTGCTTCTAATGCGTCTTGTCTGAATTCTAGTTCAACATCATCCATTTCCAATAATTTTTGATATTGTTTTACCAATGCATTTTTTGGCTCTGTTGCTATTTTTATTAAGGCATCTTTATCCAAGTCTTTTAGTGTTGCAATAATTGGTAATCTTCCTATAAATTCTGGAATTAAACCATATTTCAATAAATCTTCTGGTAGCATTTCTTGGAATACTTCATATTTATTGATTTCTTTTGAACTTTCAATTTTTGTTCCAAATCCTATACTCTTTTTACCTGTTCTATCCTTAATGATATTTTCTAGTCCTTCAAAAGCTCCTCCACAAATAAATAAGATATTTTCTGTATTTATTTGTATCATTTCTTGATTTGGATGTTTTCTTCCTCCTTGAGGTGGCACTGATGCAATCGTGCCTTCAACAATTTTTAATAATGCTTGTTGTACACCTTCACCACTAACATCTCTTGTAATTGATAAATTTTCTGATTTTCTTGTTATTTTATCAATTTCATCTATATAAACTATACCTTTTTCTGCCTTTTGGATGTCTCCATCTGCTGCTTGAATAAGTTTTAATAAGATATTTTCAACATCTTCTCCAACATATCCAGCTTCTGTAAGGGTTGTTGCATCAGCTATTGCAAATGGTACATTTAATATTTTCGCAAGTGTTCTAGCAAGTAATGTTTTTCCACATCCTGTTGGTCCTAAAAGCAAGATGTTGCTTTTTTGTATTTCTACATCATCTTTTTTCTCACTTTCTTCGTGAGCTATTCTTTTATAATGATTATAAACTGCTACTGATAAAGTTTTCTTTGCTTCCTCTTGACCAATTACATAGTCATCTAAAATTTTCTTTATTTCTTTTGGACTAGGTATTTTATCTAATTCATTTAATGTGTATCCTACTTCTTCATCTTCATAGCATTCTGCTTCAATTATGCTTGTGCACAAGTCTACACATTCGTCGCAAATATATACACCTGGTCCTGCAACTATTTTTCTTACACTATCTTGTGATTTGCCACAAAATGAACATCTTACATTTTTTGGTACATCATTTCTAGCCATAATTTTCCTCCATTTTTATCTTTTATCAAATTTGAACAATGCACTACCATCTAACATTTCCAAATGGTAATGCTCTGAATTTCAAATTTACATTCTTTTATCCATAATACCGTCAATTAAGCCATATTCTAAAGCTTCTTGTGCGGACATGTAGTGGTCCCTTTCAGTATCTTTTTCAATTTGTTCAATTGGTTGCCCTGTTTTTTCACTTAATAATTTATTTAATTTTTCTCTTGTTCTTATCATGTGGTCTGCATGAATCTTAATTTCAGTTGCTTGACCTGAAATTCCTCCACCTTGGCCACCTATTAATGGTTGATGTATTAATATTTCAGAGTTTGGTGTTGCAAATCTTTTACCTTTTTCTCCATTTGCTAAAAGAACTGCTCCAAAGCTTGCTGCCAAACCTACACATATTGTTGTTACTGGGCATTTAATGTAATTCATTGTATCTACAATTCCCATACCATCTGTTATTGATCCTCCTGGTGAGTTTATATAAAGAAAAATTTCTTTATCTGGATCTTCAGATTCTAAGAATAACAATTGTGCTATTACTAGACTTGCTGATGTAGGGTTTACATCTTCTCCTAAAAATATAATTCTGTCTTTTAATAATCTTGAGAATATATCGTATGATCTTTCTCCTTTACTTGTTTGTTCAACTACATAAGGTACTAAACTATCTTTTTCAAACATATTTTTTCCTCCTCTTTTCGACCAATGGGGACGTTGTTAAATTGGTTAAATATATTAATTATATTTAACATCATTTTATATTTATTGTATCAACCAATTTAAGAACGTCCCCGTTGGTTGATTTAACAACGTCCCTATTGGTCGAAATTACAAAAAGTTGGCATGAAAATACTTATTTTTTCACCCCAACCTTTCATTATATATTATTTCATTTTTGCATTTTTAACTAAAAATTCTAAAGCTTTTTCAGATTCTAATCCACTCTTTATGTATTTTCTAACATTTTCATTTTCCATAAATTCTTTATCATCTGATTTTCCATAGTTTTTAGCCATTTCTTTCATTTTTTCAACTATTTCGTCTTCTGTTGCTTCAATTTTTTCTGCTTTTATAACTGCTTCTAACATTAATCTTGATTTTATAGCTTCTATTGCTTGAGGTTCATATTCTTTTTTTACTTCTTCAGCTGTTTTACCCATCATTTGAAGATATTGTTCAAGTTTTAATCCTTGGTAAGAAAGTCTTGTTTCAATATTTCTTAACATATCTTCTGTTTCTGTTTCTATCATTCCAGATGGAATATCAACTTTTACATTTTCGCATACTGCTTTTATAACAGCATCTTCTGTTTCATATTTTTGTTTTTGTTCATTATCTTTTTCTAATCTGTCTTTGATGCTTTTCTTTAATTCTTCTAATGTGTCAAATTCACTAACATCTTTTGCGAATTCGTCATCTAATTCTGGTAATTCTTTCTTTTTGATTTCATGAACTTTTACTTTAAATGTTGCATCTTTTCCAGCTAAGTCTTTTGAGAAGTATTCTTCTGGGAATTTAACATTTATATCTCTTTCTTCATCGATTTTCATTCCAATTATTTGGTCTTCAAATCCAGGAATAAATGTGTTGCTTCCTATTTCTAATTCGTGGCCTTCAGCTTTTCCACCTTCGAATGCTACTCCATCTACAAATCCTTCAAAATCAATTACTGCTATATCACCTTTTTCTACTGGTCTATCTTCAATTGATATTAATCTTGAATTGTGTTCTTGCATATGTCCTAATTCATGGTTTATATCTTCATCTGATACAGTATACTCTATTTTTGGTATTTCTATACCTTTATATTTTCCAAGTTCTGCTTCTGGTTTTGTTTGGAATACTGCTGTAAATATTAAGTCTTTTCCTTTTTCTATTTGTTTTACATCAATATCTGGTCTACTAACTGCTTCAATATTGTTTTCTTTTAATGCTTCTTCTAATTCAGCTGGTACTACTTCATTGAATGCATCTTCATAGAAGATTTCTTTTCCATAATATTTTTCTACTATATTCATAGGAGCTTTACCTTTTCTGAATCCTGGTATATTAAAGTATTTTGCACTTTGGAAATATACTTTTTTTATTGCTTCTTCAAATTTTTGAGCTTCTATTGTTAACTCTAATTTTACTTCATTTGCGTTTTCTGTTTTTTCAACTTTACATTTCATTGTTTATTCAATCCTTTCTTTTTGTTATTATAAATTTATTTTTTAATTTATAATTCTATTTTTGTTGTTGCCTTTTTTGAAATGTTTATTACATCCACTCAATAGCTTTATTATTATACCATATTTTTGGCAATTTGCAAGTTTTTTTTGATAATTTTAATAAAATACTTGTTTTTTTTATTTTTTTATGATAAACTTATTGTCAGTCAATTAATAAAAAATTTAGGAGGTGCAAAGATAATGGCTAAATGTGCAGTTTGTGGTAAATCACAAAGTAATGGAAATAAGCTTAGCATAACTCGTTCACATATAAGTAAAAGAAGTCCAAGAACTTGGAAACCAAATTTAAGAAGTGTTAAAGCTATAATGGAAAACGGTGAAACAAAAAGAGTTCATGTTTGCACAAAATGTTTAAAAGATGGAAAAATTAAAAGAGCATAATCGAACAGCTCTTTTTTTGTTATTCTATATACTAAAAAAGACCGCAATAGCGGTCTTTTTTTAATGTTATTCCAATAATATCTTTATGTTTTCTCCGTTTCTAAATGCACGTAGAACTTCCAGGCTTAAATATCCAGAGAACCTTTGGATTAAATCTTTAACAGAAATATCTTCTTTTAAAATAATCATACCATCTTTTTCTATAAATAAAAACATATCTGAATATTCATAAAAAAAAGCATAGGTTTTATCTCTCGATAATAATAATGTTGAGCTAATTCCATTGTTATTTAATTCACTAACAATATTATTGCCAAAACATTCTATTTTTTTTATTGACAATTCCCGTTTTCCTGTTCTTTCTAAGTAGCTCACAAATGCATTTCCTACTAAGTCATCAATTCCAATATAAATCATATAACATCTCTCCTTCTCTTTTTAACTTGTTGAATTAATGCTTTTATATTAAGCCTCCTTATGTTGATTTATTAGGAGATAATCAATATTTAATACTTTTATATTAACATATATTCTTTAGATTTTCAACCATTTTTTATATTTTAAAATTAAAAAATGGAGATAGTTATACATCCCCATTTTCTAATCTTTAATTCCAAAAATAAATTTCACAAATCCACGTAAACATTTTGGAACCTTTTTTACAACTATAGTCATATGTAACTCCCTCCTTTATTTAACAAGCAAGCCACATCAAGCCAACACAAGCAAGTGCAACTCCTATTATAAATAGCCAACCTGTAAACGGAAGTAATAATACTAGTAAAATACCAAGTCCAACTCCTATTAATATAACACCTATAGTTTTCTTTAACGCACAAAACATATTATTACCTCCTTGTTTTTATATATTATATTAATTTTTAAATTTTATTGTTCCTTTTTATGTATATCAAACTACAAATGTTTATCTCTCTATATATTCTTTTTTTCTAAATATTTAACATATTAATGAAGCTTAATAACCATTAAAAATAAGCTTTTCATAAAATACTACAAGATTGCAATATTTTACTAAAAATCTCTTATATTTGTTGATTTATTACTATTTTAACATTATAATTATATTATAATGTAATTAAAAAGATATTTATCTATCTTTGAAAGGATAAAAATATGAAAAAATCAGATGCTATAAAATTTGTTGAAATATTAAAAGAAACATATCCTAATGCTACCTGTAGCTTAGACTTTAAAACACCTTTTCAAATGGTCGTGGCTGTAATGCTTTCCGCTCAATGTACTGATGAAAGAGTAAATAAGACTACTCCTGCTCTTTTTGAAAGATGCAAAACTGTTCAAGATTTTGCTGATATAGATATAAATGAATTAGAAAAAATCATTCACCCTTGTGGTTTTTATAAAAATAAAGCCAAAAACATTAAGTTGTGTGCAAAACAGGTTTTAGAAAATTTTGGCGGTGATGTTCCTAATAATATGGAAGATTTGCAAAGCTTGGCTGGTGTTGGTAGAAAATCTGCTAATGTTGTTATGCTTGAGGCTTTTAATAGTCCACAAGGTATTGCAGTTGATACTCATGCCAAAAGAGTTTCTAATTTAGTTGGTCTTTCCAACGAGTCTGACCCAGTTAAAATTGAACAAGATTTACTTAAAATTTTTCCAAAGGAGTATTTGAAGGATATTAATCATTTATTTGTTTGGCATGGAAGAAATACCTGTGTTGCTAGAAAGCCAAAGTGTGATTCTTGTAGTGTAAAAAACTTTTGTAAGTACTATAAAAAGAGTAATGGTATAAAAATATAAAAAAACAAACCGTCGTGGGGACCGTCAAAAAGAGTCGAAAAATTTATTTTTCGTTACTCTTTTTAGATGGGAGAGGTTTGAATTTTTTATACCATTACTCTTTTTTATGATTTTAAAGAACTATTTTTTTACATATTTAATAACTTCTACATTGCTCATTTTGCTTCTTTCCACCATTTGATTATAAATTTTATCTCTCAAATTTTGTTGTTTTTCTTTCATAGTGTTACAATTTTCATCTGGAAAAAATGGGCCATCTATATAAGAAACTAAACGAACTTTATCCTTATTTTTCCCATAGCTTTGATATGTATTTGTAACGCAAAATGCTGGCACATCTAATTGTACTGGATATTTAAATGAAACATTTTTAAATGGTCTTATTTTTGTATAATATGGCCAAATATGTGCTTCCGGAAAAATTGTAATACTATGTCCTTGTTTTATTCTTAATTTTATTGTATTTAAAAAATTTTTCATTGCTTCCTTATTGTCCGGTATCGGAATTGCTCCAAGCATTTCTACTACGTTGCCTAAAAATTTCATAGATACATTTTCTGGGTTTACTATAAAATAATTTCTTTTTGGATAGTTTCCATTACTTGTTATAAATGTGTCTGCAAATACTTGTGTATGGTTTCCATATATAAAGTATCCTTGTTTTTTATATGGTTTGTATTTTTCTTTGCCAACATATTTTATTTTTAGTTTCAAATGTGCATATAAATATTTTATTGGTAAACTTAGTATGTTTTGTAAAATAAATGCTGTTGCATTCCATATTACATTTTTATGAATATATTTATAATTTTTATCTATTTTTCTTGGTGTTATTTCTGCTCCTGAAAATTCGTCATTTAGTTCATCTTTATAATATATTATTTTTTTTTCTTTCATTTTGTTTCCTTTCACAAATATCTATTATAATATTATACAATAAATTTATATAAATATTTTTTATAATTTAATAAGGGCATGATATTAATAAAAATCACACCCTCTGTAATTAGGAATTTTCAATTTGTCTAATTTTAAACATTTACATTTTCTTTATCACTTTCAGTTGTATATTCTAATGGAATTCCATAAAAATTCTCATATATTTCTTTCCAAACTTCAAAATTTTTATTAAGCATCATTTCAGTATTTTCTCTTTGTGATAAATTCTCGTCTGGATAAATAGGTTCTGCAATATTTACAGTATATTCCTGGATTGGAAATCCTTCTCCATCTATTTTGTCACTATCTTCCATTGTTATAAAAATTGGTATAACTGGTACATTATTTCTTACTGCCATTTTAAATGCTCCATGTTTCAATGGCTTTGGTTTTCTGTAATTCCACCACATACTTTGTTCTGGATAAATTAATATAAAATCTCCTTTTTGTAATAATGTATCAACTGCTCTCATAAATTGAACCATTGTTCTTTTGTTTGAACTTAATGGCAATGTATCGCAGTTTCTAAAAAAGAAGCCGTATAATCCAGGGAAATTTGTATAATTTCCCTCTCTTATTACTTTATATAATCTTTTTTCTTCTATCTTACCTGACATTCTGAATACTTTTTCTACAGTAAAACAATCAAAAGGATTAAAATGGTTACATGTAACCATTGCTCCTGTTGAAATTTTATTTAGATTTTCTATCCCTCTTACTTCTTTTATTATTAATTTGTTGTTTTTTAAAAGATTATCTAAAAATCTTTCTCCAACTTCATTTGCAAATATTCGTTTTAATTTACTAGTCATTTTTTTTCTAAGATAATCAACGTTTTCAGGCGTTAAAACTATTGTAGGTGGATCGTCTTCTGCATCAACATCAAACTTTCCTTCTTTTTCAAGTTGTTCAATTTTCTTTAAAACTTCTTGTCTATATTGAGATTTTTCTAATGGTTCTTGAATATTTTCTTGTTTATTTCTTCTTATTTTGACTAATATTTTTCCTTTTGATTTCATTAAACTATCTCCTATTTATTCTATCGTCTCCAACGCAATCTGTTTCCTTTTGTGCTAATTCTATTAGTTTTGCACTATTTGCGTCATCTCTTTCTTTGTCTGCATCTGTATATTTTGCTCCAATTGCTTTTATTTCATTATAGAATTCTGTTTTTTCCGCATATTTCCAGAAATATTCTTGATACAAAACATCGTCAAAATACCATGGTTTAGCTCCTAGATTATAGTGAATCAAGTTTATTTCACCATCTCTTTTTCCCATAATTGGCATTCTGTTCCAAGAAAAGTCTAATATTTTTACTCTTCCTTTGCAAAGTCTGTTTAAATAGTCTTGATCTTGTGCAACTTCAAATCTAATTTTTCCTAACATGTATATGAATTTTTCCCCAAATTTGTATTCTCTTAGTTCTTTTAAATTCATTACAATAACACCTGCATTAAAGTAATTGTTATAGTCTGCAACTCCAACTACTCTTTCTACATAATCTTGAAATGGTTTTATAGTTTGAACTACACCGTCTGATACTGCTGCTATTAAGTTGTCTCCCATATCTGTATTATATAATTCTGCTATATCTGATAAGCATACTGTATCACTGTCAATATATACAGCTTTGTCATATTCTGGGTATAGTTCTGGTATAAACAATCTATAATATGTTGTGTTTGAAAAATAATTGCGAGTATATAATTTTTCTTTTATATCTTCTAATTGTTTATTTAAGTCAACAAATTCTATACTGATGTTTTCTTTTTCATATTTTTTTATTCTTGCTTTGTTTTCTTCTGTTACGCTTGTATATAGCACTTTTATTGCATATTTATTTTCTTTTGATGTGTTTTCTATTAATGAGCTTAATGCTACTCCTAAAAATGGTATATATCCATTATCTACTGCGAAAAATACTGGTATTTCTTTATTCATTAATTTTCTCCCCTTTTTTGTTTGTATATTTTTTTTTTAATTCTATATATTCTTCTAAGTCTTTATCAAATGCATAGCATTTTAAAATTTTATGAACTTCTTCTATTTGCCATTGTTTAAAGTTTTCTGTGTGTGGATATGGCCTCCATAAAAGTCTTTTGCAAAAATGACATATTACTGTATCTTTTTTGTTAAATTTTGACTGTTCATTATATATTCTTGGTAATAATAATTTTGATGTTGTTGAATAATATATTGCACTTTGGTCTGCAAAAATTAGCTTTTTATTTTTTATTAGTTCTCTTGCCTTTACTAATAAGCCTGTTTCTTTTATCTTTTTCATATTTAGTAAAAGCATTCCAGCATTTATATAGTCTGGCCATATAAATACTGAGCCATATTTTTCTTTTACCGCTGCATATTCATATTCTGTTATGTCTGTATTATATAATTCTGATATATCTCCATTTGCCATCATATCAATGTCTAGATATAACAATTTGTCTGGCATATCTGGAACCAAATCCGCTAATAGCCTTAACAAGGTATATGGTGTACAATATGCGTCTTCATTTTTGCAATGTCCAAATTCTTTTTCATAAATATCTGTTATATCTACTTTTATTACTTGGTTTTTTGAATTTTTTGTTTTTACTACTTCATTTAAAAATTCAATTTGTTCGTCTTTTATTGATGTATATTCTGGTTTTATTCTTGATAAATCCATTGTGAATATATATGCCGTTATAGCTTCTTTTGTTTTATTTGTAATTGATATTAGCTCTGTTAGTGCTCCATCAAATACTTTTCCATTTCCACATAAAAGTATATTCATAATTTTTTCCCCTATTTTAAAATCTTCAACATTATATATTATTTTAAAATTTTTTTCAACTTTTTTCTTCGTTATTTTTAGTATTTTTTTCTTCCATTTTTTGACATTTAATTGCATTTACCATTGTTACTATAGCACTTATAATTATTAGCAAATAAAAATTGATTCCTCTATTTAATATCATCGCACTACTTATTGCATTTTGTGGGAATATTGTTTTAAATATTTCCAAAAATCCACCTTCAGTAACTCCAACAGCTCCTGGTGATGGTATTCCAGATACCGTTCCATATAATACTGACTGTATGCTTATTATTCTTAATATATTGTGTTCATGTAATCCAAATGAACGATATACCCAATATGATACACTATAAAATGCTAAAAATTGGATGTATGTAGTCATTACTGTTTTTAGCATTACTAACTTGTGTTCTTTTATATAATCACTACTTGTCTGATATTTGTTTAATTCATTTTCTATTTTTTCTTGTTTTTTATCCACATTTCTTATTTTTAATTTTTTCATTACTTTTACTACAAAGTTTATTAGTTTTTGTAATAGTTTTTTATGGAATATCGCTATTATAAGCAATGTTAATGCACTTGCATTTAACAATATCCCTATTACAAAAAACCATATTAGTGCAGTGTTCATAATACTGTGATTTACTGCTACACTTATTAGTGCAAGTGATATTGTTACTACTTGCATACTACTCAGATTTATTAATAATGCTAGTGTTGAGTTTGCTACTGATATTTTATCTTTATACATATAATATATTTGCATTGGTTGACCACCGCTTGCTGCTGGTGTTATTCCGCTAAAAAAGAATCCTATTAGTGCATATTTTATATTATTGAAAAATGATGATTCTTCGTTTAATGCTTTTAGTGTTCTTCCTATGTTAATTGCTTCACCTAGCACATATATGCACATACATGTTATTCCTATTAGGACATATTGTAATTTTACTGTTCCTAATATTTGAAATACACTATCTATGTTTTGATCCTTTAGTATTATGTAAAATGTTAATATTATAAGCAGTATAAATATTATCATATTTCTTATTAATTTGCTCTTATTTTTCATTTCTACCTTCCATTCTTATATAGTATATTATATTTATTTTTTATTTTTGTCAACCCAAAAGAATAAATATAAAAAAAGAAATATCCGTAGAATTTTTTCTACAGTAATTTCTTTTTAAAGTGAATGTTTTTTTTTATGTTGCAGATCCATTTTTATTTGCTGGCAACAATTCTATGTTTCTTAATCCATTATTTTTAAATAAATTATTTATATCATCTATTATTGAATCATCTATTCTATTGCTATCATTATTAATTATTCCTTTTACAACTGTTCTTGCTGCATTTTTTAATGTTTTTTCTAGTTTTTCATCATAGTTATCTGCATATTTATATATTGTTTCTTGTTCTAAGTCACTTAATGAACAAAATAGTTCAAATTTATTCTTAGTATCACTATATGTATAATAATAGTAATTTAAAACTGATGCCCCGTAACTATTTTTAGCATTAACCATTAATACCAATTTGTCTGATGTCTTATATACTCTATTTAAAGAAAATGATGTTGGATCTTTTAAATCTTTAATTAAATCTTTACTCAAATATGCAATTAAATTTTCATCTAATACTTCTTGTTTTTCATTATTCTTTGCCTTGTCATATGCTTCTTGGAATTTTCCCTCTTGCATTAATTCTTTATATGTAATTGTTAATTTTGGCAATACATTTGTTATAAATATTACTGCTAAAATTATTACTACTATTAGTGGAATAAGTATTTTTAAAATTTTTTTAGGCATTTTCTTTTTCTTAGCTTCTTGTATAACATCACTTGAAATATTTAATTTTGTTTTAGCACCACATTTAGGACAAAATTTTTCTCCTGGTCCTAATATTGCTCCACATTTTTGACATTTTTTGTTGTTCTTTTCTCCTTTTTTTGTTCCACAATTTGGACAGAATTCTTGATCCTCACTCATAGTTGTTCCACATTTAATACATTTGTAACTTTTTTCTACAACTTTTTCTTCTTTTTTTTCATCCATTTCACTTACATTATTTGTTTTTTTACTTTCCATTTTTATATCCCCTTTCATATAAAAAAGTACTTTTTTTAATATTTTTATACTATATATATTATATCAAATTATGTATTTATAATCAATGTATTTCAAGTTTCAAATATTTTCAGAAGAATTCTTGTTCTAAATTATAATATATCCTTTATCTGATGCAGTTAGTCTTACACTTCCAAATTTCGTTATTTGAACTGTATCTTCTATTCTAACCCCAAATTTTCCTGGAATATAAATTCCCGGTTCATCTGTTACAACCATGTTTTCCCTTAATGTTGAGTCATATCTAATTCCTACATATGGTGTTTCATGTATTTCTAAACCAACCCCATGACCTAAGCTATGAATTAAATCATATCCATTTAACTTAAAATCATTTTCTACCATTTTTGTAACTTGTCTTGTACTTGCACCCTCTTTATATTGGTCTAACGCAAATTCTTGATTACTTAAAACTAGGTCATAAACTCGTTTCATTTCTTCAGTTGGCTCACCTACAAAAAATGTTCTTGTCATATCTGAGCAATATCCGTTTACTTTGCATCCCATATCTATTGTAATTATATCATGCTCTTGTATTTTTCTATTTGATGGAACTGCGTGCGGTTTTGATGAATTTTCACCTGATGCAACAATTGTGTCAAATGATGTTCCATCTGTTCTTTCCTCATAGTAGTCGTCAATTTCTTTTGCTATTTGTTTTTCTGTCATTCCTGGTTTTATATAGCTTAAAATGTATTTAAAGCAGTCATCTGTTATGTTACATGCTTTTATGATATTACTAATCTCTTCGTCATCTTTTATCATTCTTTGTTTTTCAATTATATATTCTGTTTCTACAAAATTATGTATTTTATATTTTCTTATATATTCTTTGTATGTTGCATATGATATGTAATGCTCTTCAAATCCCACATTTTCGCAGAACATAAAGATATTTTCATAATCATCTTTTGACAAATCGTTTACATCATATACTATTATTTCGTCAAAAAGTGTTAAAATGCTGTGTACATATTCTATATATCTTCCATCTGTTATGTACATATTTTCTTTTGGTGTTATTAATAATGTTCCTTCTGCATCTATGTTTGTTAGGTATTTTATATTTATTGGATTTGATATTATTATTCCTTGCATATCTAAGCTTGACATTTTGTTTCTTAGCCATTGAAGTTTTTGATTCATTTGTAAACTTCCCCCAATCCCTAATTTTTATTTTGCATATAGTCCTAATGTGAAAATCATTAATAATGCATTTTTTATTGTTTCAAATGGTACAAAAATACTTATAAATGTTCCTAACACTATAAAAGGTCCAAATGGTATATATTCATCCATTTTTTTGATTCTTGTTGCTAATAATATTACACTTAATATTGCTCCTATTAAGAATGAAACTAGTGTTATTGCAATTATATTTGATAGTCCAAAGTATAATCCTAATGCTCCCATTAGTTTTACATCACCAAATCCCATTGCTTCTTTTCCATATATTGCTCCACCTATTAATGTTATAAGTAAGAAAATCCCCCCTCCTGCAAGCATTCCAAGTGCCATGTTTATTGTTATGGCTACATCTGATAGTCCATATAAAAATGCTATTACAAGGCCTATTTCGAACATTGTTAGGTTTAGTCTGTTAGGTATTATTTGTAATCTATAGTCTATTACAAATGCTGATAATAACATTGGTGTTAATATCATATATTTTATTAAATCTAAGTTTGCTATAAATGTTGTTCTTATTCCGTAAAAATATAAAAGTGCTACATATATTGCTGATGTTACTAGCATTAATATATAATTTGGTTTGAATTCTGCAAAGTATTCTGTAAATATTTCTTTTGAAAATACTTTTTTATAGTCTGGTAGTCTTTTGTTCATCCAATCTACCAGCATTCCTACAAAAAGTCCTATTATTGCAAATACTGCGTAATATGCTATATGTGTTTCATTAATATACATCTTTGTTTTTCTCCTCTTTTGATTTATATTTATTTTTAATCATGTTTTCTATTGGTCTTTTCCATGCAGTGTACCAGTAGTCTTTTTTATTGTCTATTGGGTCTACCAATATTGTAAACATGTTGCTTCTGTTTCCACCTAATACATCTGTAAAAATTTGGTCTCCTACTACTGCTATATTTTCTGGTTTTATATTTGTTTCTTTTTGTATGTTTTTAAATCCTTTTTTTAGTGGTTTCATTGCAAAGTATTTGTATGGTATTTGCAGTTCTTTTGCTACTGTTTCTACTTTTTCTTTGTTGTTTGTATTTGATAGTATGTATAGTTTTATTCCTTGGCCTTTCATTTCTTTGGTCCATTGTTTTACTTCTTCTGATAAGTTTTTGTAATAGTCTATTAGTGTGTTGTCTACGTCTAGTATTAGTAATTTTATTTTATTTTTTAATAATGTTTCTATTGTTATTTCTTCTACTTTTTTGTAGTAGAGGTTTGGATATATTTTTTTCATTTTTATTTTTCCTTCCTCAAGGTACAAATCTGGTTGGGAAAGAATTAAATTTTCCAACCTTTTGTGCTCTTTCTTTTGTTTTTTTGCACCTATATAATATCAATACGGCTTTTATTTGTCAAGGAATTTGCTAAAATTTAAGCAATCAAAAAAATCACTCTATATCTAGTTTTTTCAATATGTTTATATTGATTTTTTTCTAGATTTTAGAGTGATTTTTTATTTTAAAAGATTTTCTAATTCTTATGTATCTTTTATTTTTGCTCTACTTATCCTGCTTTTTTTAATAGTCCTGTTTGTTTTTTATCAGATATTGAAATTCCCGTTTAAATTAGCAAAATAATTATTGTTACAATCAACGAAATAAGAATTACTGCTTAATTCTTTGTTAATGTATTTTTTTAAAACTTTTCCTTCAATTTAATGCTTTCTTGTATTTTTTCTAAATTAAAAAGCTTTATAATTTTTATCTAAAGTCTTTTTATTTATTACTCTAGCCATATTTCATACACCTTTAATATATATGAATTTGAGTCAAATATTAAATATGTTTCTGTATTTGTTAATCCATTTAAATCTATAGTTATTGTTTCTATTCCTTGATTTAAATTATCAACTGCTGATTGTCTTATTCTTTTGCTAAAACCTATATCAGTTCCATTATTAGCCTTTAATCCAATTCCTGTATTTCTATTTTCATGTGATGAAGAAACACCTGTTACTTCTACTTTGGCATATATTTTAGAATATCCTGTAAAATCCATTGTTTTTTCTTTCATTACCATAAAATTTCCTGTATAACAATAATTCCCTGTAATTAATAAATAATTTGATTCTTTTGAAAATGTTCCATGGTTTGGTTCTCCATAATTACTAACCTTCCATTCTCCACCAAATGATGAATATTCTATTCCATCATTATATAAATACACCTTGTCTATTGTTGTTTCTTCTATTTCTTTTGATATTTTTATTTTTCCATATTTATCCATAGCAATTACTTTTATGATATATTTGTGATTTTTTTCTAAATTTTCATATACATATTGTGATTCCTTTGTATATCCTTTTACTTCTCCATTTAAAAGATATGCATATCCTACTATTTCATTAGAATTTTTTACAGTTATATCTGATGCATCTATTGTAATATAATTTCCATTTTTTTCTTTTAACTTTGGTTTAAAGTCTTCTATATCTTTTGATATTAAATCATTTTCTGTATCTCTTGAAGTTCCATCTATATATTTTGATATCTTATCTTCATAATCATATAATGCACTATTTTCTAATTTTTCTGCATTTTTTTGTTTTTCTTTTGCTTGTTTTACTTTTCCAAATAGTCCTGTCTGAGTTAAAGCTGATATTGAAATTCCTGCCAAAATTAATAATATTATAATTGTTACCACTAATGCTACAAGTGTTATTCCTTTTATATTTTTCTTTTTATTTTCTTTTAAACTCCCTGTGTGTGTGTGTGTGTGTACAGCCCCAAGGCTTTCATTTGTTATCTTTTTCATTTCATTCTCTCCTTTGTATTTCTAAATACACATTCAAATTTCATAGTATTAAATGTGTGCTTTATCATTTTATAGTTTCATTTTACTATAACTAAAACTATATTTCAACAATTTAAATTATAGTTTTGTGTTTTTAATAAAAATGTCATATTCTTGTAATATTTTTGTAATATTCTAATTGTTTAAGTTACATCTTTGTGGTTTCTTATAATAAAAAAAAGCATATATTTTTCTTTTAGAATTATATATACTTTTTTATATTAATTATTAATTTGTTTATATCTCAAACAATTTTCTAATTATACTATCAAATCAGTTTCTTCCAATTTTTCTGATAATTCTTGTTTAAATTTTATAATAGGTCTTCTAAATACTAAACCTATCAATAATGGAATAATTGTATGTAATAATAACGCACCTATGTACATTATATAATTATTCCCATAGAATCCACCTATTGTTTCTCTTAATGCATTCATTGCTGGATAGAATGGCATTATTGGTTGTAATTTTTGAAAAAATCCTGGTAATAGTTCAATTGGGAATGTTCCTCCTGAACCAGCAACTTGTAATACCATTATTACTACTGCTGTTGCTTCTCCAACTTTTCCAAATGATATTGTTAGTGAATATACAATAAGCATAAACACTAAACTTGTGAGCATAATCGTTAATAAGATTAATGGATAATTTACAACCTGAACTCCCATTATAATATCTCCAACTCCTATTACTAATCCTTGTAAAACTGCCAAAATTCCGAATGTCATAAATCTTCCGAAAAATGCTTGATATGGTTTTATTTCTCCTAGTTTTTTGTCTTTTTTTATATCTGTTTTTACTATTGATACTAGCAATGTGCATCCAACCCAAGATGCTAATACTGTATAGAATGGTGCCATTTTTGAACCATAACTATTTATTTCATATAAATCAATTTCGTTTGTAGCAATAGGTGTTGAGATAAAGTCTGCTACATCATTTGGCTTGTTTTCTAACAGATTCAATATTTTCAAGTATAACTCACTTTGTGTTGCTCCACCTAATTTGCTTATTATTTTGTTTATATCATCTTCTAAGCTTACTAATACTGTATCAATATTTGTTGTTAGTTTGCCTGTACTATCTAATGCTTTTATTGTACTTGCCAATGCTGTATCACTTTTTCCTAAAGCTGTGTCTAATGTCGAAATCATATTTGCTATATTTGACATTGATGTTGATGCATTAGAAAAAGCTTTGTTTAATGCTGGTTTTACTGTGTTATTATATTGTGTTTTTATATTTTGTATTTTTTGATTTAGTTCTGCTGATTTTGCTTTTAAATCTGCTAATGAACCTTCGTCCATTTTATTTAAGTCTTCTATCATTTTATTAATATCGTCAAGTGCCTGCTGTGTTAGTTCTTTTAGTTTGTCTAATGTTACTCCTTGTGTTCCGTTTAATGAATCTATTATGCTATTTAATTGTGATAGGACACTTGATAAACTATTTAATGCATTTAACAAATATTCTTTATTTTCTTCTATTTTTCCTGACTGAATAACATTATTTACATTTGATGATATTGTTGCTGCTGCATCTATTATTAGTCCTATATTGTTGTTAACATCTGTATATACTCCATTAAATGACTTTATTATGTCTTTCATATTTGATATATTTTTTGAAGATGTTGTTGATATATTACTTACTGTTGGTAATAAGTCTTTAACCGCATTTAATGCATTTCCTGCTGAATCTGATGCAAGTGATATTGTGTTTAGTGTTGCTCTTAATTGTTCTATACTTTTATTTGTGTTTTTTAATTTTGTAATTACATCTGTTGTTGTTGCTGTTCCTTCCGCCACAACATTTGCATCTTCTGCAGTGTCCATTACTTTATATACAATTGCATTTACAAATGCTTGGTCTAGGTTGTTTTCTATTGTTCCTATTGCTTTGTTTACAATAATTGGTGCAATTGGATTTTTCTTTTGATTTACATAGAAATCAAATTGTGGTTTTACTATTTCTGTTCCATCAAAAAGTGTTGCTATTTTACTTGTAAAATCTTCTGGTAAAATTATTACTCCATAATATTTTCCCTTATCGACATTTGCTTTTGCATCATCTTCGTCAGTAAATATCCATTTCATTGCTGTGTTTGATTTTAAACTGTCTACCAGCAAGCTTCCCATATTTATGTCTTCGTTTAATATTGTTAGACCTTGGTCTTTGTTTACTACTGCTATTGGCAGGTTTCCTGTGTTGTCATATGGATTCCAGTTTGAGTCTATGTTTAGCCATGCATATATTCCTGGTATGAATAACAGGCCTATTAATATTATTACTGCTATTTTTCTTTTCCAGACTTTTTTCATGTCTGTTTTGAATATTTCTATTATTTTTTTCATGTTTCCTCCTAGTATTTTTTATTATGATAATTTTATAATAAGGGTGATTTTTTGTCAATATAAAATCGGGATTGAAGACCCGTCCCCCAATCCCGATTTTTTTATTTTCTTATTTCTAAACCTTTGTTTTCTAAATCTTTAATAATATTATCTAAAATAGTATTAATTTCTTCATCATTTAAAGTTCTATCAGGTGTACCAAATGTTAATGAATATGCAATACTTCTCTTATTAGAATCAATATTTTTACCTTCATAAACATCGAATACGTTTATATCTAATAACAATTTTCCAGCCTTTTTCTTAATTAACATTTCAACTTCTTTTGATGTCATATTTTTGTCAACTAATAATGCTAAATCTTTTTTTACAACAGGGAATTTTGAAATTTCTTTGAATTTCATTTTTCCTACTCTTTTTTCTAGCAATTTGTCTAAGTTGATTTCCATTACATAAACCGCTTCTTTTTCTACTGATGGATGTATTCTTCCTACAATTCCTACAACATCATTATTTACTGAAATTTCTGCAGTTTGACCTGGATGGAATTCTGCTGGCATTTGTTTTGGTAATACAAAACTGTATCTTCCTGCATATCCTAAATAGTCTAATAATTCTTCTGTTACACCTTTAATGTCATAGAAGTCAACATTTTTGCTATGTCCTATTCCTTCATAATATTTTCCTGTCATTAACACACAGATTTTTTGATTTTCTCCGTATTCTTCACCTTTTTTCCAGAATCCTTTTCCAATTTCAAAAAGGCAAACATCTTTGTTTTCACGTGCTTTGTTGTATTCATAAATTTTATATAATGAAGGTATCATGCTATATCTTAATGTGTTTCTTTCTTCTGTTATTGGGTCTAATAATCTGACTTCTTCAAATTCGTCTGTTGTGAATTTGTGTACGTCTTTGTCATTTATTAAGATATATGATAATGTTTCGTTTAATCCCATATTTGACATTTTTGCTCTTATTTTTCTTGCTGTTTTGTCTAGATGTCCCATTTTCATTGGAACTACTGGTAGTTTACCTTGGATATTGTCAACTCCATAGATTCTTCCGACTTCTTCTATTAAATCTGCTCTAATTGATATATCAATTCTTCTTGTTGGTACTGTAACGATTACAGTCTCTTCTTTTACATCTGTTTTAAAGTCTAATTTTCTAAATACATCAACAATATCTTCTTTTGATATGTTTGTTCCTAACACATCATTGATTTCTTTATATGATATTTCAATTACTTTTTCTTCATTTTTTGTAACATCGTATTTTACAATTCCTGTTTCAATTTCTGCATCTGCATATTTTTGTAATAATGTACATGCTCTTTCCATTGCCATATAAGTTCTTGCAGGGTCAAGTCCTTTTTCAAATCTGTTGCTTGCTTCACTTCTTAATATTTTATTTGATGTTTTTCTTACTTTTACTGAATCAAATATTGCTGATTCGATTATTACATTTTTAGTTGTTTCTTCAACTTCTGTATCTAATCCCCCCATAACACCGGCTAATCCGATAGCTTTTGTTCCGTCTGTTATAACTATATCTTCATTTGATAAAGTTCTTTCTGTGTTATCTAGTGTTGTTAATTTCTCTCCATCTTCTGCCATTCTAACAACTATTTTGTTGCCCAAATTATCTGCATCGTAGAAGTGTAATGGTTGACCTAATTCTAGCATTACATAGTTACTGATGTCTACAACATTGTTTATTGGTCTAATTCCACAAGCGATTAGTCTGTTTTTTATAAATTCTGGACTTTCTTTTATTGTTACATTTTTAGCTTTTTTTGCTAAGAATAGTCTACAATTTTCTGTATCAACTCCAACTGAAAATTCTTTATTTACATCTTCTCCGCTTTCTTTGTATCCATATTCAACCGGTTTTACTTTTTTGTCATAAATTGCTCCTAGTTCATAAGCCATACCTAAAATACTTAATAAATCTCCTCTATTTGCAGTTAATTCAAAATCAATAATGCCATCATCTAATCCCATATATTTAATTGGGTCTTCTCCAACAGGTGCATCTGCTGGTAATTCATGTATTCCATTTTTATCTGCTTCAGATAAGAATTTTTTATCGATTCCTATTTCATATAAAGCACATAACATACCATTTGACTCTTGGCCTCTTATCATACCTTTTTTGATTTTGAAGTCTCCTGGAAGTTCTGCTCCAACTTGTGCGACAATTACTTTTATGCCTTTTCTGGCATTTGGTGCACCACAAACTATATCTAATATTTCACTTCCAATATCAACTTTACATAGATGTAAGTGGTCAGAATCTGGATGCATTTCACATTCTTTTATTTCTCCTATTACTAGTTTTGTTGCATTTACTAATTTTTCTGCAGAATCATATTCATTTCCAGCTTTTGTCATCGCTTCTGCTATATCTTTTACACTTAATTCGTTATCTAAATCTATATAGTCTTTTACAAAATTTAAACTTAAATTCATTTTCTAATCTCCTTCCAATTTATAATTTTCAAAAGAAACAAGTATTGCTAGGCAAAATTAATTTAAAAGGCAAGGGCGCATACGCGTGTATGTAACCGCGTTTTAAATTAATTTTAACGCCGCAAGACGAAGTTTATTTTGGAAATTACTCTTCGTCTTTTCTATCAAATTGACTTAAAAATCTAACATCATTTGTATATAAATATCTCATATCAGTAATACCATATCTAAACATAGCCAATCTATCAATGCCTGTACCAAATGCAAAACCACCGAATTTTTCTGGGTCATATCCATTCATTTTTAAAACATTTGGATGAACAATTCCTGCACCCAAAACTTCTATCCAACCTGTTTGTTTACATAGGTTACATCCTTTTCCACCACATTTGAAACATGTAACATCTACTTCATAAGATGGCTCTGTGAATGGGAAGTAACTTGGTCTAAATCTTAAATCTAAATTTGCTCCTATTATTTTTCTAACAAAAACTTCTAATGTTCCTTTTAAATCCGCTAAAGATACATTCCTTTCTTTTTTGTCAATTACTAATCCCTCTATTTGATTAAATTGATGTGAATGTGTTGCATCGTCTTCTCTTCTATATGTTTTCCCTGCTGTAATCATTCTTATTGGTGACTTTTCTGTATTTGCCATCATTGTTCTCGCTTGAACTGCTGATGTTTGTGTTCTTAATAAGTATTCGTCTGTAATATAGAAGCTATCTTGCATATCTCTTGCTGGGTGTCCCTTTGGAAGGTTTAGTCTTTCAAAACAATATTCATCATTTTCAAGTTCTGGTCCTGTTACTACATCATATCCCATTGATACAAATAAGTCTTCTATGTCTTCTATTATTCTTGTTACAGGGTGTAAACTTCCTCTTTTCATTTTTGTGCTTGGTAATGTGATGTCAATTTTCTCTGCTTCCAATTTTTTATTTAATTCTTCTGTTTTGAATTTTTCTTCTTTTTCTTCAATTAATTTTTCTAGGCTTTCTTTAGCTTCATTTACTAATCCACCTATTATTGGTCTTTCTTCTGGGCTTAGTCCTCCCATGCCTCTTAATACTGCTGTAAGTTCACCTTTTTTTCCTAGGTATTTTACTCTTACATTTTCTAATGTTTGTAGGTCTTCTGCTTTTGCTATTTCTTCAATAGCTGTTTTTTTGATGTTTTCAATTTGTTCTTTCATCTTTTCTCCTTTCCAAATTTTCGTGTACTTTTATCCTTTTGTCCCATTAGGGGACGGTTCTTTTTGAGACATCGATTCTAAATAAGACATCGATGCAAAACAAAAATTGCCTTTAAAAAGGACATTTAAAAATCCATTTCTATTCTATTAGCACTTATTTGTGCTTATAGGACGAAATGGATTTCCGTGGTACCACCTAAATTTATTAATTTTTCTTTATACTTTAAAACATTTTTAATATACTCTTTTATTAATAAAATGCATATTTAATATAAAGTTACTAACCTCATTTTAGTTTTAACGGTGCAACCGCTTCTTCCTAATTTTTATTCTTGTTGGGTATCTTATGTCCCAAACAGAACCGTCCCTAATGGGACATTTTCAAAAGAAGTCCTAAAAAGTGAAATTTCTATATATAGTTTTAAATATCTTTCAGCCTCGGATATTTTCTCTGTTTGTTTATTTATATATATACTTTGCTTTTTAATTGGATTTATTTTATTTGTTAATCTTTTATTATGTTATCATAGTTTGAGCTATTTTTCAAGCTTTTTTGAAAATTTAAATTTGTTTATTTTTAATAATTTTGCATTTTTTTATTCTTTTAATAATTTTTCTATTTCTTCTTTTTTTAGTTGTGTTGCTTCTTCAACTTGTTCACTTGTTAGTCCCATCTTAAATAATTTTTTTGCAATTTCTATGCTTTTTTCTTTAATTCCCTCAATTTTACCTTCTATTTTACCTTCTTTTCTTCCCATATCAATATACATCTGATTTTCTCTTCTTATCATATCAACCACTGCTAACACTTCTTTTCCCCTCCCTTCTTCTATTTTATTTACTAATCTTTCTACTTCATCATCTCCTAGCTTTTCTTTAAATACTATTTTTATATTTTTCTATGTCTTTTATTTCTATTTTTGCATTTATTGCTTTATTTATTATTAAAACTGCATTTTCTTTTTTATCTAATATTGTTCTAAATATTTTATCATGCTCTTGATTTATTTCTTTCTCCTGAATATTTGCTTTTGAACTCATTCTTTCATATTTTACTTTTGGTTCTTGTAATTCAGCATAATAATTCTGATTATTATTTTCATCAATTATTTTCCAAAGTTTTTCGAATATTGTTTTATATTTTATATATTCTTTATATGTAAACTTTTCTATATTAATTTCATCTCCTTCATTATAATATTTGTTTTCATTTTTGTCAACATTTATTTATAAGTTTATATGTATTTTTTAATCACCTACTTTCATATTTTTTTAAATTCATTTTGGATTTTTTCTTTGATTTTAAATCTTTGAATTAATTGATTTGAATAAAATTAAAGTACATTTATAATACAACAAAATGCTGAACTTTGCAACATTTTTTTATCGCAAAATTCGACATTTTCTGTTTAATAGTTACAATTCACAGCTTTAAAAATTTTGTGTGCAAGTTGCCGCATTAAGGGTTATATATATTTGATATTGTATCCTGTTCATTACGTTTAAAAAGAAAATCTAAAATATCTAACTGAGCCTCTCTCACTTAGGACAGAAATGTATATATGTATTTCTTTTGTGAGCATTCCTCAGTTTTTTATTTAAGATTTTCTATTTTTCACTTCAATCAAACGAATACAATATCAAATATATATAACCCTTAATGTGACAACTTGCACACAAAAATTTTAAAAAGCTGTGAATCGTAACATTTAATAATCAAATATAAAACTAATATTATAAAACTAATATCACATTATACACTAAGTTTGTAAGCATACATAAAACAATTCCGCAAATAGTTGGAATTGCAAAAGAAATTGTAGTCCATTTCCAGCTACCAGTCTCCTTTTTAACAGTAAGCAATGTTGTAGTACAAGGAAAATGTAGAATTATAAAAAGCATAACATTCATAGCAGTAAGCATGGTCCAGCCATTTTGAATTAAAATCTGTCCAATTTGAATTGTATCCTCTATATTTACCAATGTTCCGCCTTTCAAATAACACATCAAAATTATTGGTAATACTATTTCATTTGCTGGAATTCCTAAAATAAATGCAGTTAAAATATATCCATCCAAGCCCATTAATTTTGCAAAAGGATTTAAGAAATTTGCTATAATTGAAAGCAAACTTTGACCATCAATTCCTATATTTGCCATAAGCCATATCACAAGTCCTGCAGGTGCTGCAACAGATATAGCTCTACTTAAAACAAATAGAGTTCTATCAAATATTGAACGAACTAATATTTTTCCGAATTGTGGTTTTCTATATGGTGGCAATTCTAAAACCATTGATGATGGCATTCCTTTTAATATTGTTTTTGATAATATTTTTGATGTTACGAGTGTTAAAAATATTCCAAATATTATTACAATAATTACTGCAAATGTTGATAATATTGATGCTAGAAATCCATTTCCACCTGCAAATGCTCCTGCTATAAATATTGTCGCAATTGTTATCAAAAATGGAAATCTTCCATTACATGGGACAAAGTTATTCGTTAATATTGCAATTAGTCTTTCTCTTGGTGAATCTATAATTCTGCATCCTGTTACTCCACACGCATTACACCCAAATCCCATGCACATTGTTATCATTTGTTTTCCACTACAACAAGCCTTTTTAAAGAAGCCGTCCATATTAAATGCAATTCGTGGAAGATATCCCAAGTCTTCTAATATTGTGAATAGTGGGAAGAATATAGCCATTGGTGGTAACATTACTGCAACTATCCAAGTTAATGTTTTATACACTCCATTTATTAACATATCTGAAAGCCATATTGGGCAATGTATATAATTTGCAAAATGTACAAGTCTGTCTTGAAACCAGTTAAAAATACTGAATAGCCACTCTGATGGATAATTTGCTCCTACTATGGTTATCCAAAAAATTAGGCCTAAAAATAGTATCATTATTGGAATTCCAAATATTTTTGATGTTAAAATTTTGTCTATTTTTAGGTCTCTTTCTCTATAATTTTTGTTTTCAAATGTACATACTTCTTTTGATGTTTCTTCTGCTTTTTTCATGATATCTGCAACTATTTTATCCTTAAAATTTTTGGATGTGATTTCTCTTGTTTCTAGATTTTCTTTTGCTTCTACTACTGACTGTTGAATTTCTTGTTCTTCTAAGTCTAATTCTAAATTTTCTTGTATTGATTTTAATATTTTTTCTTCTCCATCTATTAGTTTTATCGCTATCCATCTGCATAATTTTTTTGATATTTTATTTTTCTCAACTCCTATTTCTGTTACTATATTTCTTTTTTCTGAATATTCATTAACTAATAAATCTGTATCAAGTTTCTCCACTATTTTTTCAAGATTTTCTTCTATTTCTTGTTCATATCTAACTGTTTTGGTATATGGTCTTATTTCACCTTCACATACTTTATATATTGTATTTTTTAGATTTTCTAGTGTTTGTTTATTTCTTGCAACAGTTCCTACAACAGGAACTCCTAACAAATCTTCTAATTTTTTTAAATCAATTTTTATTTTTTTCTTTTTCGCTTCGTCTAACAAATTTACACAAACAATTATGTTATCTGTTATTTCCATAATTTGATATACTAAATTTAAATTTCTTTCTAAACATGTGCTGTCAACTACAATTACTGTTGCATCTGGGTTTCCAAAGCATATGTAATCTCTTGCAATTTCTTCTTCTTCTGAGTTTGACATTATTGAATATGTACCTGGAATGTCAACAAATGTGAATTCTTTGTCATTAATTATTGCTTCTCCTGTTGCGTTTGCTACTGTTTTTCCTGTCCAGTTTCCTGTGTGTTGATGCATTCCTGTTAAACTGTTGAATATGGTTGATTTTCCTACGTTTGGGTTTCCTGCTAATGCTACTATATATGTATTTTTCACAAGCTCACCACCTTAAATTTTATTATTACAATATATGTTTTGGTTTTGAGTTTATGAATTATATATTTTTTTGATTATTATTTTTGTTTTAAATTGTCTGAACAAAATTTATATCTGCTACAATCTCAAAAACCCCAACTCTAATAGAGTCGGGGTTTTGAGATTAGTTAGAAATACTTCTACCGTCATCCAGGTTGATCTTGCTTTCACAATAATCTATCATATTTTTTACCATATCTGGTATTATTAGATTATCATTTTCATTAGCTTTCACCAACCGATTTTTGTCATTTCTCATTTCTAACATATTCTACCTCCACTTATTTGTGTTTTTGGACTAACTTTATTATATCTCATTTTTATGTTAATTGCAATATTATTTCCAAAATTTGTAATTTTTCTTAGTTTGTGAGAATTGTAACTACTTAGTATCTAGTATCCTTTTAACATCTTCTGCTGAATTCAATTGTAAGACCTTCTTTGCAAGTTGTTTACACTCTTCAAAACTCAAATCAGTTATTAACTTTCTAGCCTTCAAGATCTTATTAGCATTCATAGAAAACTCATCAAGTCCAAGACCCACAAGCAAAGGAATAAACTTAACATCACCAGCCGCTTCTCCGCACATACCACATAAAATACCATTTTTATGAGCACCATCAATAGCAGATTTAATCAAGCGAATTACAGCAGGATTAAAATGAGAATATAAATTTGCAAGTTTCTCATTACCTCTCTCAACAGCAATAGTATATTGAATCAAATCATTTGTCCCTATACTAAAAAAATCACACTCTTTTGCAAACTCCTCAGCCATTACTGCAGATGACGGAATTTCAATCATAATTCCAACTTCTATATTTTCATTAAATTTTATATTTTTTTCTTTTAACTCTTGTTTTACTTCTTCAATAATTTCCTTTGATTTTCGTAATTCTTCAATTGACGAAATCATTGGAAGCATTATTGCAACATTTCCATAACTACTTGCTCTCAAAATAGCCCTTAACTGAACCTTAAATAAATCAAAATTATCTAGATAAATTCTAATAGCTCTATAACCTAAAAATGGATTTTCTTCCTTTGGTAGTTTCATATATTTTAAGTCTTTATCTCCACCAATATCTAATGTCCTTATAACAAGTCTTTTATTTTCTAAACTTTCTGCAATTTTTTTGTATGCCTCAAATTGTTCTTCTTCTGATGGAAAATCTTTTGCATCCATATACAAAAACTCACTTCTTAGAAGCCCTACACCTTCTGCCGTATTATCAATTACAATTTGAATATCTTGTGGACCACCAATATTTGCTAAAAGTTCAACCTGATGTCCATCTTTTGTTATTGCTTTTTTATTTTTATATTTTTCTAATTCTTGTTTTTCTTGTTTTATATTCTCTTGATTTTTTGTTAATTCTTTGATTTTCTCTTGTGTTGGATTTAAAAATATTTCTCCTGTTGCCCCATTTAATGCAATAAAATCATTTTCTTTTATATTTTCAAAAATATGCCTTATACCAACAATTGCAGGAATTTCATTAGTTCTTGCAATTATAGCCATATGAGAATTGACACCACCAATTTCTGTAATAATTCCGGAGATGTTTTTTAAGTTCATTTTAGCACTGTCTGATGTTGATAATTCTTTTGCAACAAGTATTGTATTTTTAGGTAATTTTGATAAATCAATTTCTTCTATTTTTAATAATTTTGCTAATATTCTTTTTTTCATATCCTCTATATCTCTGCTTCGTGCAGCCATATATGGATCGTCCATCTCTTCAAATGTTTTTATTATTTGATTTAGTCCATTTTCTACTGCATATGCACTATTGCATTTCTCTTGTTCAATTATTTTGATAGTTTCTTGAATCAAACTAGGGTCTTGCAATATCATTAAATATGCTTGCATTATTTGTTTTTCTGTTCCATCTATATTCTGGATTAATTTTTCTATTTCACTTTCCACTTCTTTTACTGCATCATATATTTGTTGTTTTTCTGCTGAAATATCTTCAATTTTTTGCTTTTCTATTTTTAATCCATTTTCTTTTAAAATTACTGCTTTTCCAAGTCCTATTCCCTCAGAAATACCTTTTCCAACAAGCATACAATTACCTTCTTTCAAGTATTTTTTAATTTATAATATTCAACAAATTTGAAAATATATTGTTTTGAAATACCGCGTAAGCGACCAAACGAACAAGTGTGAGTGCGAACTGGATTATAAACTACATAAAAAATTTTTAACATCCTCTAACGCCAAATCTTCATTTTCTCCATCACAAATAATTTCCAACTCCGTCTTATACTTTATACCAGCAGACATAATCATAAGAGGAGACCTAGCATCAATTAACTTACCATTAACAATTAGATTAATAGTACATTTATACTTCATCGCAAGTTTTGCAAGTTCAGTTGCAGGTCTTGCATGAAGACCTGTCTCATTTTCAATAACAACATTTGCTTTTTTCAACTTTTATCCTCCTTAATTTGATAATCCTATTGAAAATTAATTATTATTTTTCAATCGAATCCTCCCAAACATTCTTCTTCCAAACAGCCATAATACCCATAGCCACAAATGAACCAGCAGCAAGAGCTACAACATACCAAGGCCAATTACCAATTAAAGGTAATACAAATATTCCACCATGAGGAGCCATTAAAGTACAGTTAAATGCCATTGATAATGCACCTGAAACAGCTGAACCAATTACGCAAGAAACCAAAACACGAAGTGGGTCTGATGATGCAAAAGGTATTGCTCCCTCTGATATAAATGAAAGTCCCATAACATAATTTAATAAACCTGCTTGCCTTTCCTTTTTAGGTAATTTTTTAGGGAAGAATGTTGCTAAAAGTGCTATTGCAAGTGGTGCTACCATTCCACCAATCATAACTGCTGCCATTATTTCGTAATGTCCTTCTGCTAACATTCCTGTTCCAAAGGTATATGCCGCTTTGTTTACAGGTCCGCCTAAGTCAACAGACATCATACCTGCAAGAATTGCTCCTAAAATTACTTTGTTAACTTCACTCATTGATGATAAGAAATTATTTAAACCTGTATTTATTGCTGATACAAATGGATTTATCAATAACATTATTAGTCCAATTAACAATACACCTGCAACCGGATAAATCAAAATTGTTCTTATTCCCTCTAAGCTTTTTGGCATAAAACTAAATAATTTTTTCAAAAATAAAACTACATATCCACCTATAAAACCTGCAAGTAATGCTCCTAAAAATCCTGAACTTACTAACACTTCTTCTGGATTTCCAAGTGATGTAAATGTTGTTCCTGCTTTGCTTATTGCTCCACCAACAAATCCAACTACAAGCCCTGGTCTATCTGCAATACTCATTGCTATATATCCTGATAAAATGACTAGCATAAAGTCAAATGCCATTCCACCGATTGTTTTGAAAAATGCTGCAACTGGTGTATTCATACCAAAATTTGATGGGTTAATTGAATAGTCATCTAATAAAAATGCTATTGCAATTAAGATTCCTCCACCAACAACAAATGGCAACATATGTGTTACACCATTCATTAAATGATTGTATATATTTCCTTTTGGCTTTTCCATTTCTATATTTTCTCTTTTATTTCCCTGATGATGATAAACTGGAACATCGCTTTCAGAATTTAATACTTTTTCTATTAATTCTTTTGGCTTATGAATTCCCTCTGATACGCCTGTTCTTAAAATTCTTTTTCCATCAAACCTTGATAAATCAACTTTTACATCTGCTGCTATGATTATTGCTTTTGCATTTTTGATTTCTTCATCTGTAAGTTTATTTTTTGTTCCTGATTGTCCTTGTGTTTCTATTTTTATTGGATGTCCTAATTCTTTTCCCATTTGTTCCAAACTTTCTGCAGCCATATACGTATGGGCTATTCCTGTTGGACATGCTGTAATTCCTAATAATTCATAATTATTGTTAGATTTATTCATTGATTTGTTTTCATCATTTTTTAATTTATTGTTTTCATTTAAATTATAATTTGTATTATTTGATGTTTCTTCATTGATTTTTTGTTCATCTGCCTTATCTATTATTTCTAAAAATTCTTCTTTTGTTTTTGCATTTAACAAATCATTTTTAAATTTTTCATTCATTAACAAAGCTGATAAACGACTTAAAACTTCAAGATGAAGATTATCTTTACTATTTGGTGCTGCTATTAAAAATAGTAATTTTACAGGTTTGCCATCTAATGAATTAAAGTCAACTCCATCTGGTATTACCATTGCAGCAAGTCCTGGTTTTGAGATAACATCACCTTTTCCATGTGGTATTGCAATACCTTCTCCTACACCTGTTGAGCCTTCTTCTTCTCTTTTGATTACTAATTCTAAATATTTTTGCTTGTCTTTAATATTTCCATTGTGTTCCATCAATTTAACTGCTTTTTCTATCACTTCTTTTTTACTTGAGGCTTTTACATTTAAGTCGATTGATTCTTTTTTGAGTAAGTCAGTAATTTTCATTTTTAATACCATTCCTCTCTTAATAAAAATTATCTAAATTTATTTAAAACATCTTCAATTTTATCTTTTGTCGCCAAGAACAGAGTGTTTGTCGTTGCTGTTGCTGCTGCAACCCCCATTTGAAGTGCCTTTTCATAATTATTAAATTGTTCATGTCCTGCTAAAAATCCTGCAACCATTGAATCTCCTGCACCAACTGTGTTTATCGCTTCTTCTGCATTTAGTGCGTTAATTTTATATGAATATCCATTTTCGTCTAAAAGTACAGCTCCATCACTTCCCATTGAAACAATAACATTTTGAGCGCCTTTTGACTGTAACTGTTCAGCATACTCTAGCGCCTCATCTTGGTTTAATATTTTGACGCCGAAAATTTCTTCTAATTCTTCTTGATTTGGCTTTATTAAATATGGCTTGTATTTCAATGTTTTAAGTAGCAAATCACCTGTTGAATCAACTACAATTTTTATGTTTTTATGTTCTAGTTTTTTACAAACTTCTTCATAAATACTGTTTGATACGCCATTTGGCACACTTCCTGATAGCACTAAAATATCTTCATCTTCTATTATTTCCAATTTTTTGTATAATAATTCAAGATATTTTGAATCAATATATGGACCTTTTGCATTTATTGCTGTTTCTCGATTTTCTTCTAATATTTTTACATTTATTCTGGAATTATTATTTTCGATTTCTATGAAATCAGTCTTAACTCCATATTTTTGTACTTGTTTTTCTATTTCATTTCCTACAAATCCCGCTATAAATCCCATTGCCGTTGTTTCTTGCCCTAATGTTTTTAGTACTATTGATACATTTATTCCTTTTCCTCCTGGAAATATATATTCTTCTTGGCTTTTATTTATCTTTCCTGTATTAAATTCTTTTGATTTTATTACATAGTCTAATGCTGGATTGAATGTTATTGTGTATATCATTTTTCCTCCTTTTGAGACACATGGGACAGTTTGATTTTGTCTCATTCTTTTGTCGAATCTTGTCATTTTGTTATTTGCTTTATTTTTCTTTTGTTTTAAATATTTCCCAAAAGCAAAAAGAATATTCATTTCTGAATATTCTTTTACATAATTTAAGTTTTTCAACCCAACTATTGACTTTCAGCCACTATTATATCATATCACAGCTAAAACAAAAATCTCCAGTTCTTTTAAATAAGAACTGAAGATTTAATGGTGCCAACGAAGTAGTTATCTACAACTTTTTTGGCTCTCATAACGATTGATTCAAAAATCAATCAATTTATTAAAGTATATCATATTTTCTATAAATTGCAATAAATTTCTTCAAAAAAATTGCCACGAAATTTTGTTCTTAAGTATTGATTTTTATTATTTCCTATGCTATACTGTCTAACATAGGAAATGAGAATAAACAGATGTGGTTTGCCACTTTTAATCCACAACTTATGTTGTGAGTGAGGAGGTGGTACTATGATAGAAGCTGTTTTATTAGAAATAATATACTTACTTTTATTTGGTTTAGTTGTCGAAACTATTATAGTATTTGCCTTAGTTATACTAGTTATAATTTTAAGCAAATAGACAATAAAAAAACACATCTGTAATTTGACCGTTGTAGATGTGTTTTTACATATTTTATCGGCAAACCACGTTTGTGGCTCTTCATTTCCTATATTTATTATACAAAGATTTTATTGTTTTGTCAATTGTTTTAAAAAGTTTTTCTAAATTGCTTCAATTGGTGATATTCCCAAATTGAGATGTTTATCATTTTAAACAAGAAATCGAAGTGAGCAAGATTATCTTGCCCACTTCTTCAATATTCAGTTGTAATGTCGTTTAGAAGATATCGCCCATATCGCCCATATAAGCATCCACTCCATTTTCAATAAGAGCCATATTAAGATTCCAGCCATCATCAACAATCTTATTGTATCTTGCCAGAATTTCATCAGGACTCATCGTTGTATCTTCTTTGATGGTTGCTTTAGCATATCCTTCAGCTTTTCCGAAAGTAAAGAAACCTCTGAACATAGGACTAAATGCAGTCCAACAGCCATCTCTTTCCAAATTCGGAAAGCAATAAAGAAGAGGTGAAAGCTCACGTTCTGTGGACATCTTCAGATATACCAGGTTATTGTTGGACTCATCATATTTGCCATGAATGTATCTTTCAGAATCATAGCGAGATGAATACTGTTCCTCCATATACCCCTTAATCTGCCCAGACTCTTCAAGTACAAAGTACCCCTTAAAGTCCGCGGGTAATTCGCTATACCGACCATTTTGCTGGAACTTCCCCTCAATGCTGAATACTTTCATATTGTTTCCTCCTTACAATTGTAATATGGGATTTTACAACTTGCTATTTTTGTTTATTTCGCATAGCTACGAATATTTTACTTTAATATCATACCATATTTTACATAAAATTTCAACTGAATTTCTCAAATTTATTATGCCTTATAATTTACACTATTAAATAAATACAAAGCAACCTTATTTCTTTCAGTTTCAGTCATTTCCATAATCTTAGCCATTGTAGACATTACAAGTTGATATTTTGCAAAATTTATTAAAGTAGTTCTATATTCTTCATCACCTTCTTTTAGCATAGTATCAAATTTCTCATACATTTCAGTTTTATTGTATAAAATATTAGCCCAATCGCTTGTAGATAAACATATTCCAAGTATTAATTTATCTTTTATATCCATATCTTTAATTATATTTATTACATTTTCAACTTTATTTTCTTCCATAAATTTAGCTCCTTTACTTTAATTCCATATTATTTTTCTTTTTATTCTTATCAATTATTTCTTCTTTAGGTTTTACTTTTCTATAAATATTATTTGCAATTTCATTTTCATCATCAGTAAATATACCATTTTTATATAAATCATCACTAACAATTTTATAGTTCTCATTTTTATCAAAACAAATTCTTTTATGAAAATGTCCCATAATACTATGCCAAAAGTCTTTGAATTTCTGTAATTCTTGTTTTAATTTTTCTTTTTCAGCTTGTAGTCTATTTACAACCTTGTCTTTAGTTGTTAGTTTGCTTTTCAAGTTATCTATTTCATCTTCTTTTAGCTCTAATTGATATTTAAGTGAATGATTTTCTTTCGCTATTTTAAAAGAACTATACTCAAAATCTTTAATAGCCATATTTAAGTCATTTACACTTCTAATAGTTTTAGTGGTATCTTTTACATCTTTTGTAAAACTTTTGATTTTTTCAATATCTTCGTTTGAAATAACCTTATTATTTTTATTAAATGGGGTAGGTTTTAAATTATCTAATATTGTACTTATATCTTTACTCGTATTATCAAGTTTTTTAGTTTGGCTATTAGCTTCAGCAAGTTTTTTCTCTTTCTTTTCCAGTTGCTTTTTTATATTTCTATAATTTCCCATATCATTAACATTTATGTCTTGATTTCTGCCTTTTTGCTTTTCTTTTAATTTAAATTCTATATCATAGAACTTGTTAAAAGACTTAATACAAGCATTTCTCATTTTATCTTGAATTGCAGTTAATGACTCTTTTGTAAAAAGTTTTGTTTTACCAACTTGTTTTTTCATGCCTCTAGGAGAGTTCTCTATTATAGGTACTCCAACAATGTGCATGTGGGGAGAGGTTTCATCAAAATGAATTGTTGCATTTGCTATTTTAAAAGTTGGCACAATTTTAGCTAATTCCTTAACTTGTTCATTATACACATCAATCATTTTTATTCTATATTCTTGCTCTTTACCGTTCCAAAAATCCATATCTCCAAGCTCTATTATAATTTCACAGGCTATATCATTTTGTGAGTCACACACTTTTTCAAAATAGTTGTCTATTTTTCTATCATCTCTAGTCTGTTTATTATTATATTCAATACGAGCTTCTTCAAATTCTTGTAAATATAAATCTTGCACATCATTTACAATATTATCTGTACCATAAATAACTCTAATCAAATCTCTTTGATTATCATAATCTCTTAAGTTGTGTTTATTAACTCTTGATAAATCATTTGCATTTTGAATTGCATTATTTGATAGAGAAGTAGTACCAGATACATTTTCTTTAGAAACTTTCTTTGCTAATTTACTTTTATTCTTATCACTACCTAAATGAAAAGAATATGCTAATTCTTGCTCCAATGAAAACACCTCCTTGAAATTTCTTCGAAGCACAGGACTTTGACCTTGTCATAAGTCCTAACCCCCTATATGTTATGACATACTATCATAACATGGGGGCTCTGCGAGGCAATAAAATTTATTTTTTGCAAATAAATTTTATTCAAATTAACTATCGCCACTTTCATTTTTGTTATCACAAAAACAAAACGTGCCACGTTAATTTGTTTCTTCTTGCATTTCTTCGCAGAACTTTACTGGCTTAACACCTACTGAGATAGGAATAGGCTCTTTGGTATAGATTACACTATCATTACTTTCATCTGGTATATAATCAAATGCAGTATCAATTTCTTGCATTTGGAACTTATCTTCTTCACGAATATAAATTATTCCAAATTCATAAGTTGGCATTTTACCTTCTGGATC
The DNA here is from genome assembly GCA_945865665.1 of uncultured Clostridium sp. Classification (GTDB taxonomy): domain Bacteria; phylum Bacillota; class Clostridia; order TANB77; family CAG-508; genus CAG-269. Next base: position 55,824 of record CAMBEE010000005.1, read on the forward strand.
TAGTTTATAATAGTCTTGTAAAGGGAATACTCTAACAATAGCAGAGTTATCTTCAGCAAAGTTAAAATAAAACATTTGCTTATCTACATAGTAGGTTGCTTCTGTATAACCGACATCATAATATTGTCTTAATCTCATAATTATTTCTCCAACTTCTTTCTCTGGCAAATAATTGCTAAATCTAACACTACCAAGCACATTACCTAATATCATAGGCTTTGTAGTATCAATATAACCATTATCATATAATTCCTGACAAGGCTTACAAATTGATTCTCTAAAATTTATTTGTGTTACAACTACTTCATTGCCAACTAAAGTAAGTTCTATATCATCAACATATTTCATTATTAAATCTGCTTGTTCTTGTCTTGTATAATCTTTCCAAGTTTTAGTTCTTGCTTGATATTCCTTATCTAGTTTTACTTTATTAATAAAATCAATATCTCTTTTTAGTAGAATATCTTTTGGAGTAAATCTTAGTTCTTCTGTGCAATTAGTAGTTTCTAATTTATTTTCTAGTTCTGCAATAGCTTTCTCAACTATTTTCTTTTCTTCTTTATATTCTTGTACTTCAAAAGCACCATTAATATAAGCCTTTTTAATTCTTTCTAGTTTTGCTTTTTGCTCTTTTATTTCTTTCTCTAATTGTTCTTTAGGCTCATCAAATTTTTGCTTTATCATAGGCAAGAAGAATTGATTGACAACAGAGTCATATTCTACTAATTCACTAATGAATTGATTAAAGTAGTCATTTATAATTTTCTCTTTAAATTCAATTTTGCAGTCATTACAATAATAGTAGAAGTAGGTGTTACCATTTTTCTTTGTAGTAGCTTTTCCGCCTAATATTCTGTTACATTTCGGACATTTCAACTTTTGCAAATATAAATAGGTTAATGTCCTTTGATAGCTCCTAGAGTTTTTCTTTTTTTGTACTTGGCAATCTTCCCACATTTCTTTTGAGATAATAGACTCTACCACATCTTCATAATAGGTTGGGTGTTTTGTTCTTTTTCCGTGAACAAAATCACCTTTGTATATTTCATTTTCAAGAATAGTAACAATAGTCGAATCTCGCCAATTATCTTTTCCTAATACCTTCTCTTCGTTGAACAGATTACTTATTTTCTGATAAGAATAGCCATTATAATATAAATCAAATATTCTAACTATAATATCTTTAGTAGAATAATCTATTACTAATCGTTTATCTTCGTGCTTGTAACCTAATGGGGCAACGTGAGGAATATGTCCTGACTTTATTGCTCCTGCTAGTCCTACTTTTGTTCTTTCGCTAGTCCTCTCAATTTCATTTTGACTAACACTCATTAATAATCTTGAAATCATTTTGCCATTGGCACTTGTTGTATTTATTTCATCATTTACACAATCTAAATAGGCATCATTTTCATCTAAAAAAGTCATTAAATTTTCCCAATCATAAATACTTCTAGTTATTCTATCTAGTTTTAAAGCAACTATTGTGTTTATCTTTTTAGCCTTGATATCATCTTTTAATCTTTCAAATTCTGGTCTATGATTACCAGTTTTTGCACTTATACCAGCATCCTCGTAATAATCTATTATTTCATAGCCTTTAAATTTACAAAAAGACTCTAATCTTTCTCTTTGTTCTGAAAGACTAAAACCGTTCTCTTGCTTGGTCTTCAGTTGATACTCTCATATACAACCCACTTTTTTTCTTTTCATCTTTCAATTTGCATAACCTCCTAACTTCAAAAAAAGAGACATCAAAGTACACACGAGTACTAATGACATCTCTTAAATCCGTTTATCACAAAATAAAATACAATATAATTGTAATATAATATAATTTTTTCAAAGTACTCGTAAATCTATATTTGCTATTGCCCAAGAAAATATAGATAATTAATTGCCTATATTATATCACGATTTAAAGAAATGTCAATTTTTTACAAATTATATTTTTTTCAAATATTCTTCTAACTCTGATAATTTAATCTTTTTAGTCAAATTTGAAATATACACATCATTTGAATAATTAAAAACTAAAAAAGTAATATTTTTAATAATCACTCTATGTGGTTCAATGTATGTAAGATTAGTTTTCTCTAATTTTCTAACACTACCATTGATAAAAGTAGGATTAACTTTAGAAAACTCACATATAAATTCAAGTCGTTGTTTTAGACATTCCTCAAATTCTAATTCTTGCTTAATTATCTTCATTTCAAACACCATCCTTTCATTGTAATTTTAGGATGATTTTTTCGCAAAAGAAAAAAATCAACCATTTCTGATTGATTTTTGTATCTATCTGTTCTATAAAAAAGTTCGAACAGAAACGTCATTGGTGCAGATGGCCGGAATCGAACCGGCACGGTTTATTCAACCGCAGGATTTTAAGTCCTGTGCGTCTACCAGTTCCGCCACATCTGCATTTAATATTTGAACTGGCTGTCCTAACGACAATTGATATTATAATATTATATAAAAAAATTGTCAATACTTTTTTCAAAAAAACTTCAGAAATCTTCAAAAAATTTTTCAACCAGTAAAAAACAAATTATTTTAACCCATACTAAGTTGAAAATCTTCATAGATTATTTTGCAAAACAAAATAATCTATGAGAATTATCAATTTTTTTTATAATCAATACAATATTTTTTATAAAGTTCCTTTACATTCTTTTTAGTCAAAGCCCTATCTATACCAACTTGGCTAACTTGAGTAAAGAAATCAGTTATCAAATTTTCAACTTGATCATTAACAAGGGTTTTATCTCTTTCATTGACCCAATATTCTAGTTCATATCCCTTAGTCCACTCTTTACCTTTGTATATCAACCCTGCTGCCAATTTATCACAAAGCATCTCTGCAACATATTGATATGGAATAATTGGTGTTTTATCTGGTGCACTTAAATCTACCCAGTAATCTGTATGATGCTTGTTTCTTCCTTTATGATGTAACCAAGCCTTTGAATATCCCTCTGTTTTTTTGCAGTCAGTTATTGGGGAATGTTTTCCATTAAAATATTTTACTCCTTCCCAAAATTCTGTTGGTGAATATTTTGATAAATCATGAACTAAGCCTCTCCAAGGTTGTCCTACTTTGCAACATAATTTGAATACTACCCATTTGTGTCTTGTTATTACCATAAAATGCCCTACTATATTTTTTAAGTACATATATTTCATCTCCTCTTACTACGTGTTTAGTTTATCACATATTTTTTTCAAAAGCAACTTTTTGAAAAAATTGCATATACTATTAAAGATGCTAATAAATATTGTTAAAATTTGCACTTTTTTTAATTGTCATTATATTTTATTGGCTACTTTTATCAAAGTCGGAGGTTTATATATGTGTGGTTTTGTTGGTTTTGTTGATTTTAAAAATGATGTTTCTTCTAAGAAAAATATCTTATTAAATATGAATTCCACTCTGGCTAAAAGAGGTCCAGATGAAGATGGATATTACATAAACAAAAATGTTGCTTTAGGTCATAAACGTTTAATTGTTATTGACCCTGAACGGTGGAAAGCAACCAATGATAGAAAAGTATTCTTATGGTGAATATGTTATTGTTTATAATGGTCAAATTTACAATACTAAAGAATTGAAAGAAACTTTGTCTGAAAATGGATTTAATTTTAATGGTCATTGTGATACTGAAGTTTTATTAAAATCTTATATTCATTATGGAAATGATGTTGTTAATCATCTCAATGGAATTTTTGCTTTTGCTATTTGGAATAGTAGAAAAAAAGAACTTTTTATGGCTCGTGACCATTTTGGGGTGAAGCCACTATTTTATACAATGAAAAATGGTAGTCTGATTTTTGGCTCTGAAATTAAGGCTTTATTCGAGTATCCAGGAATTGAAAAAGTACTAGATAATCAAGGCATTGGCGAATTATTTGGAATCGGTCCTGCTCATACCCCTGGAACTACAGTTTTTAAGGATATTTATGAGCTAAAACCTGCTCATTGTGCTACTTTTAATAGTTATGGTTTGCACATTGAACACTATTGGAAATTAAAATCTGAAAAACATACAGATAGTTTTGGAACTACTTGTCAAAAAGTGAAATTTTTGTTGAATGATGCTATTACTAGACAACTTGTTTCTGATGTTCCTTTATGTACATTCCTTTCTGGTGGTCTTGACTCAAGTATTATTACAAAATTTGCTTCTAATTATTGTAAGGATAATGGATTACCGCCTTTAGATACTTACTCTATCGATTATGTGGATAACGATAAAAATTTTGTTAAAAGCGATTTTCAACCGAATTCAGATAATTATTACATCAATTTAATGAATAGAGATTTACACACAAATCATCATCCAATTGTTATTGATACTCCTGAACTTGCAGAATATTTAGAAGATGCTATGATTGCACGTGATATGCCTGGTATGGCAGATATTGATTCTTCTTTATTGCTATTCTGTAAAAATGTAAAAAAGGAAATGACTGTTTCTCTTACTGGTGAATGTGCCGATGAGATTTTTGGCGGATATCCATGGTTCTTTCGTGAAGATGCTTTAAATAGTGGAACTTTTCCTTGGTCTATTGCAATTGATGAAAGGCAAAGACTTTTGAATCCATCTATTGGTCAAAAGGTTAATTTAAAAAGTTATATTGATTATAGATATAATGAGAGTTTGTCTGAAGTTGAGATTTTAGATTCAGATTCTCCTGAAACAGCTGAAAAAAGAAAGATTTCACACCTTACGTTGAATTGGTTTATGCAAACTCTTTTGGACCGTTCTGACAGAATGGCTATGTATAATGGTTTTGAGCTTCGTGTTCCATTTTGTGATTATCGTTTGGCTCAATATGTTTGGAATATCCCTTGGGAAATAAAGGCTTTGAATGGTCGTGAAAAAGGTTTGCTTAGATATATCTGCAAAGATTTCTTGCCTGATGAAATTGTTGATAGAAAAAAATCTCCTTATCCTAAGACTCATAATCCTACTTATTTGGCTAAGGTTAAGGGCATGCTTGCCGATATTATGAAGGATAAAAATGCTCCTATTAACAGCCTTCTTAATCGAAATTATATTTTAGAGATTTTGAATACTGATGGTTCTGCTTTTTCTCGCCCTTGGTTTGGGCAACTTATGACTGGACCGCAATTGATGGCTTATCTCTGCCAGGTTAATATGTGGCTTGAGAGGTATCAGCCTAAAATTGAATTATAATATTCACCTCATAACTAAAATAATTTTCCTATGCATTATAATAGCAAGTAATTATCAATAATCACTTGCTAAAAATTTTATTATTCTCTTAAATTTTACAATATAACATTTCTTTATTTTTCACTATTTAATATTTCATAATTATCTAAATTTGGTCTTTCTACATCTTTATCTGTTACTACATCTAATTTTACATTTCTATTGCAATCTAATTTTATTAATCCCATAGCACTATAATCAATTCTTTTCATTATTAAGCCTGTATCCTTATCAATGTAAAAGATTGTTGGATTTACTTTAGTATTATCTTTATTCCATACTTGAACAAGTATAGTCATTCTTCCATTATACTGCTTTTCACCTAAATATTCAAAATTAGTATTAAAAGTTTTTTCATCAGCAATTATTGAATAGTCAAAACCTTTTTGATTATATAAAACTGTTTCATCACCATAATTATAATAACTTTTTAAAGATGAAACACCTGCATTTTTTCCCATTATACTAATTACTTCATCTGTATTATAATTTTCCCATCTTAAAATATTACCATTACTTACACATTTTATAACACCATCTTTTATATAATATTCTGTTTTAATTTCATTTACTTTTTTAAACAATATATATTCTTCAGAAGAATAATAATAATTTGAACATTCTTCTCCTTTTTTTAATAATGTAACAACTTCCTCTCTTGTCATTGTATTGTCTTTCTTTAAAATTCCATTAAAGTGTAGAATTGTAAAATAAATTAATGTAATTAGTAATAATGATAATATTATAATTCCAATAATTTTAAATATTTTTTTCATTTTCATATAAATTCCCCCTTTTCATTTGATTTTGAACTATCATATATAATATTTCCATTTTTATCATATATTACAATATATTTCATGATGTTGACTGTCAAGTTTTTAGGCTTAACAGATAACCCAAAATCAAAATAATAAATATATAAATACTCATAAAAAAAAGTCGCAATGCGACCTTTTTTTAAATTTCTTCCACGCCCTTCAATAAATCATTAATTTTAACATTAAAATATTTAGCAATACCCAGCAAAACAGTAACTTTAGGAACAACTAAACCTTTTTCAATATTAAGATATGCTGTTCGACTAATTCCTATTTCTTTAGCAGCCTTAACCTGAGTAATAGGAATTAAATGTCCTGTTTTTCTTGCTTTAAGCACATTGTTGCCTATAATCCTTGCTATTTTTTCTTCATTTTTTGATTTACACATATGCGTCCTCCTACAAATGTCTAACTTTTTATAAGTATTCTTTATTTATATTAACATAATATTGTGTTTTTTTCAAGTTTTGCATTCACATATTTTTATATTTGTTATTCTTGTCCACATATCCCATCAAAAATTTTCTTAATCTCATCATTATAATAAATAGCCCCACAAGGTCTAATATCATCGCCAATTTTAACCTGAACATTCATATTATTCCTATCACCAGAAAAATACTTAATAGCACATCTCAACTTCTCCTTTTGCTCTTCAGTAAAATCAGTAATATCAAAAGTCACAACCTTTGGTTTTTCTTCTCCTAAATCTTTAATTTCATTTGCAATTATAGTTGGTTCTTGGTCATCTCTGATACTCAAACGACCATCAATTAAAACAATATTCTCTTCAACTAGACTTCTTCCCGCTCCTATAACTGCATTTTCAAAAGCAAGTACTTCTGCAGTTCCATACAAATCTTCTATTGTAATAAATGCCATAATTTTATTATTTTTTGTATATTTTTTCTTAATTGAAGTAATTATTCCGGCATACTTTACTTTTTGACCATCTACAAATTTAGGCTTACTATTTCTTGCTTGAACATTTGCCATTTCATCTCCATTAGCACCATTATCATTATTTGTCAAGTTTTGCTCACTTATTTGGACTAAATCCATACTATTGATATTTGTTGAATGCATAATTTGTTCTCTTAATTTTTCAAGTGGGTGTCCTGAAATGTAAATTCCAAGCATTTCTTTTTCCATTGAAAGCAATTCTTTTTCAGGCATTTCTGGATGTTCATTAAATTGATATTTTTGTTTTTCCATTTCTTCTTTTTCTTGCTCTGTTCCTATATCAAACATTGATACTTGTCCATTAAAGCCTTTTTTCTTTCCACTTTGAATTGTGTCCATTATTGTTTCAAATGAAGCTAATAGTGTTGCTCTTGTTTGTTCAAATTCATCAAATACTCCTGCTTTTATTAAACTTTCTACACATTTTTTATTTACTTGAGTATCCGCTATTCTTTCACAAAAATCTGTAAAGTTTTTGTATTCTCCATTTTCTTGTCTTTCTGCTACAATATTTTCAACTGGTACTGTGCCTACATTTTTTATTGCTCCAAGGCCAAAACGAATTTTTCCGACTCCATCAGTTTCTATATCATTTTTGCTGTTGCTTTTTATTTCACTTTCTACATACATAGAATCTTTCTTTTCTACTTCAACTGTAAATTTTTCAAAACTCTTATTTATATCAGGTTTTAAAATTTGAATTCCAAGTCTTTTGCACTCATCTATATATTGAGGTGCTTTGTCTAAATTTCCTAAATAACTATTTAAAGTTGCAGCCATAAATTCTGCAGGGTAATATGCTTTTAGATATGCTGTTCTGTATGATACAACTGCATAGCATGCAGCATGTGATTTGTTAAACGCATATTTTGCAAATTCTGCCATCTCGTCAAATATTTTGTTGGCAGAAGCTTCGTCTATTCCATTTCTTACACATCCTGGTACAACTACATTTCCATCTTCATCTACTTGTCCATGTATAAATACTTCTCTTTCTTTTGCCATTACATCAAGTTTTTTCTTTCCCATGGCTCTACGAACTAAGTCCGCTCTTCCTAGTGAATATCCAGCTAAATCTCTAACAATTTGCATAACTTGCTCTTGGTAAACCATACATCCATATGTTACATTTAATATTGGTTCTAGACTTGGGTGTGTGTATTCATTGTGACCTGGGTTTTGCTTTCCTCTGATATATCTTGGTATTTGATCCATAGGACCAGGTCTATATAATGAAACACCTGCTATTAAATCTTCCAAACAGTCTGGTTTCAATTCTTTCATAAAGTTTGTCATTCCTTGTGATTCAAATTGAAATATTCCTGATGTGTTTCCGTCTTGCCATAATTTATATACTTTTGGGTCTGACATATCATGGTCAAATTCTACATCAATTCCGTGATTTTCTTTAACCATATCTATTGTGTTTTGAATAACTGTCAAGTTTCTTAATCCCAAAAAGTCCATTTTTAAAAGTCCTAATTCTTCAAGTGTTGTCATTATGTATTGAGTGTTTATTTGTCCATCTCTTACATAAAGTGGAACATATGTATCTACTGGGTCTTTTGTTATAACAACTCCACATGCGTGTGTTGATGCCTGTCTTGGCATTCCTTCAAGTCCCATTGCTATGTCTAATATTTTTTTAGTTGGCTCATCTGTTTCATATCTATCTCTTAATTCTTTGTTTTGCTCTAAGGCTTTTTTTATTGTTATATGAATTTCATTTGGAATCATTTTTGCCAATGCATCTGCTTCTGCATATGGATAGTCCAAAACTCTTGCAACATCTCTTATTACCATTTTTGCAGCCATTGTTCCAAATGTGATTATTTGTGATACATGGTCATGTCCATATTTTCTTGCAACATAATCTATAACTTCTTGTCTTCTTTCATCTGAAAAGTCTACATCAAAATCAGGCATACTGATTCTTTCTGGGTTCAAAAATCTTTCAAATAGCAATCCATATTTTATTGGATCAATATCTGTTATTTCAATTGCATATGCCAAAATAGAACCTGCACCTGAACCTCTTCCTGGTCCTACTGGTATTCCATTTGTTTTTGCATAATGTATAAAATCCCATACTATTAAGTAATAATCAACATATCCCATTTTTTTGATTATTCCTAATTCATATTCTGCTCTTTTTTGTATTTCTTCTGATAAATTTTTTCCATATCTTTTTTCTAGACCTTTATCACATAACTCTTTTAAGAAGTCATAATGTGTTGGATATTCTGGTGGTACATCATAATTAGGCAATATTGTGTGTCCAAATTCAAATTCAACATTACATTGCTCTGCTATTTTTACAGTATTTTCAATTGCATCTGGAAACGCTTTGAAATATTCTGACATTTCTTCTGGTGATTTTACATATAGTTCGTCTGTATCGAATTTCATTCTGTCTTCGTCACTCATTCTTTTTCCAGTTTGAATACATAACAAAACTTCGTGATTATATGCATCTTCTCTTTTTAAATAATGTGCGTCATTTGTTGCAACTAATGGAATATCAAGTTTTCTGGCTAATTGAACTAATTTTTGATTTGCTAAAACTTGTTCTCTTAATCCATTGTTTTGAATTTCTATGTAATAATCATCACCAAAAACTTTTTTATGCCATAATGCTATTTCTTCTGCCTTTTCAGTTTGGTTTGCTAATAAAGCTTGATTTACTTCTCCTGCAAGACATGCACTTAGGCATATTATGCCTTTATGGTATTTCTCTAATATTTCTCTATCTATACGAGGTTTATAGTAGTATCCATCAACAAAACTTAATGAAACTAATTTACTTAAATTTTTGTATCCTTCATTATTTTTGGCAAGTAAAATTAAGTGATAGTAATGGTTGTCTATTCCTGGTTCTTTTTGTAATCTTGAACGTGGTGCAACATATACTTCACATCCTATTATTGGCTTTATCCCTTCTTTTTTACATGCTTTATAAAAATCAATAGCTCCAAACATTACTCCATGGTCTGTTATTGCTATTGAGTCCATTCCTAATTCTTTTGCTCTTACTGGTAAGTCTTTTATTCTATTTGCTCCGTCTAATAAACTGAATTCACTGTGTATGTGTAAGTGTACAAATTTTGACATTTTTTTCTCTCTTTCTTTGTCGCATTGGGGACAGTTCTGTTTGATACATCAGTTCCCAGAAGGACATTTTTCTGTATTATATTATCTTTTTTTCTTAAAGTCAATGGCAATAAAATTGAAAAGGGTCCAATATACATTTGTATATTAGACCTTTCTCTTTTAGAAATCATCATCAGGGATTATTTCTCCCTCTTTACAATATGCGTCAAGAACTGCCCAAACTACACTATGAGTATGTATAATCGGGATACTTCCAACTTTGTCTTCAAGCATATAATAAAGTTGGTTAATTTCTGCTGTACTATCCCAATTTATTTTTATTTCTTTTGCAACTGGAATAATTTCAGCTAATTGCTTTGACACCATATTATTAGGACTAAATCCTTCTATTAAGCCCTCAAATGTTGCCATAAATTTTTTTCTTTTTATTCCCTTCCGGAAAATTTTTCCATCTTTTCTCCACTTTAGAATGATTTCATCTTTTTTCATTTTTTGTCCTCCATGATTTTATTTTTTATTTTCGGAGGGAAAAAATTTTAGCCCTCCGATATTACGAAAGGCTATCTAAACCTTTTATGTTTATATTATACTATATTTTTTTTTGATTTTCAACTAAATATTTATACATTTTTTGGTGGAGATGAGGGGAGTCGAACCCCTGTCCATAATACTTTCCAAATAGACCTCTACAAGTTTATTTTATCTTTTATTTTCATCTTTAACTCGCGGATAAACACGCTAATTAAAAATATAGCTTTATAAAATACCCACTATTTCTAAAGCCAAAATAGCTTTGTTTCCTACTTTAGTTATAACACCCTTACTAAATCAGTAGGCTATTTAGTTCAGATGACGTTGCAAACTAGGCAGCGTATGCTAATTCTTCGTTGTTAGCGTTTATTTTTATTTTCTCGTTTTTTAAGTGGCCAACGAGAATCCACTACTTGCTATCTGTTTTTCTGGTAATATGTCGAAACCTTTACATCCCCATATTCCCTTATTATTATACTATATCGAGTTGCATTTCGCAACATTTTTTTGTAATCTTCATATTATATATAAAATAAATGTTACAATTCACAGCCTTAGAAATCTTTGTGTGTAAGTTGCCACCTTAAGGGTTTTATATTTGATATCATATCTGCTTTATTGAAGTGAAAATTAGAAAATTTTAAATATAAAACTGAGGAATGCTCACGGAAAAAATGTATATATGTATATGATTTGAAACATTTTCTCGGTTCAATACGCAACATATGAATTTCTAAAATAAATTTATGGCACCCTTTCACTTAGTCCTCGCTTCGCTCGACGTGAACTCTTTCCATAAATTTATTTAAGAAATTCTAATATTGCTCCAATCACATTCGAAAAGTTCAAAATCATATACATATATACATTTTTGGCCTGAGTGAGAGCGGCTCAGTTTTGTATTTTAGATTTTCTTTTTGAACGTAATTAACAGATATGATATCAAATATAAAACACTTAAGGTGGCAACTTACACACAAAAATTCTTTAGCCGTGAATTGTGACAAATAAATATATTAAACAGGAGGATTTAATATGTCAATTGTTCCAACAAATATTAATTATAACTACTCTATATTAAAACAAAATTTAAATACTTTAAAATCAACATATTCATTTTTAGATATTACAGTTGTCGGTAAAAGCGTCCTTGGAAAAAATATTTATGTTGTTAGACTTCGGTACTGGCCCAAAAGAGGTTTTTTATTCTGGTTCAATTCATGCAAATGAGTTTATAACAAGTACTTTACTCATGAAATTTATAGAAGATTATTGTAATGCATATGTTCAAAACGAAAATCTTTATGGATATTCAATCCATGATTTATTTAGCAATGTCTCTATTTATATAATGCCTATGGTAAATCCTGACGGGGTTGATTTAGTAGCAGGAAATATCTCAAAAAATTCATATGCTTTTATTAATGCTAAAAAAATATCTGAAAATTTTAATGATATTCCTTTCCCTCTCGGCTGGAAAGCTAATATCATTCGGTACTGATTTAAATTTACAATTTCCTGCTGAATGGAATAAAGCTAAAGAAATCAAATATTCTCAAGGATTTAATAAACCTGCTCCCAGAGATTTTGTAGGATTTGGTCCTTTGACTGAACCTGAAGCATTGTGCATTTATGATTTCACTCTTATGCATAATTTTAGACTTATAATTGCTTTTCATACTCAAGGGCAAGAAATCTATTGGAATTTTCAAAATATTAATCCACCATCTGGCTATACTATTGCAAATAAGTTTGCAGAAGTAAGTGGTTATGCTGTAGCCGAAGTCCCTTATAATTCAAGTTTTGCTGGTTTTAAAGACTGGTTTATACAAGACTATAATAGACCAGGTTTCACTATTGAAGCTGGTCTTGGAGAAAATCCTTTGCCTCTTGAACAATTTGATCAAATCTATATTGGTAATTTAGGTATTTTAATTTTAGGTGCTATTTTATAATTTTTTTATTTTCAACTTCATTTCGACAGACTTTTTAAAATCATTGCTCTAAAATATATTTACAACAAACGGTTTTTACATATTTGAAGGGAGGCAAATATCAATGACTAAAGACGAACTCTTAAACAAAGAATTTGCCTCTGCTTGTGAAGCGATGATTGCATTAAACGCTTTTTTGGAAAGCGTTGATTCATTGCCTTCAGATAGCAGGGCAAATTATCAGAATTTGAGGGCTATTGGCAACAAAATTTATGAATAGCATCCCAAAAAAAGGTAGATTATATTTCTACCTTTTTATATTTTTGCTTATAATTTTATTATCTGCTTTTTTCTATATAATTCCAACTGTCTTTACACATGTCATCAATATTCTTTTCTGCTACCCAGCCTAATTCTTCTTTCGCTTTAGTTGGGTCAGCATAGCAAGTAGCAATATCTCCAGGTCTTCTAGGTGCAATTTTGTATGGAACTGCTTTACCTGTTGCTTTTTCAAAGCCTTTAACCATATCAAGTACACTTACTCCATGTCCTGTTCCTAGATTATAGATATATAATCCCTTTTGTTCTTTTTCAAGTTTTTCAAGTGCTTTTATATGCCCTTTAGCTAAATCAACAACATGTATGTAATCTCTTACTCCTGTTCCATCTGGTGTATTATAGTCATTTCCAAATACTGATAATTCTTTTAGTGTTCCCGCTGCAACTCTTGCTACATAAGGCATTAAGTTATTTGGTATTCCTTTTGGTTCTTCTCCAATTAATCCACTTTCATGTGCTCCAACTGGGTTGAAATATCTTAATATACAGATATCCCATGTGTTATCAGATTTGTAAATATCTTTTAATATTTGTTCTATAAACAATTTTGTTGTACCATATGGATTTGTTGTTCCACCTGTTGGTGTGTCTTCTGTTATAGGCATTTTTTCTGGTTCACCATATACTGTTGCTGATGAACTGAATATAAATTTTTTGCATCCATATTTTCTCATTGTATCTAATAATACTAAAGCTCCTGAAATATTATTTTCATAGTATTCTATTGGTTTTTGTACTGATTCTCCTACTGCTTTATATCCAGCAAAATTCATTACTGCTTCTATATTATTTTCTTCAAATACTTTTTCTAATTTTTCTCTGTCAAGATAATTCATTTCATAAAATTTGAAATCTTTTCCTGTAATTTTCTTTATTGATTCTAATGCTTTTGGCGTACTGTTTGAGAAGTTATCTATTATAACTATCTCTCTTCCTTTATTTAATAGTTCTACAGCAGTGTGACTTCCTATAAATCCTGCTCCTCCTGGTAATAATATTGCCATTTTTATTCCCCCGTTCTTTTACTAATTTCCACTCCATTTTTTGTGTCTTTAATACTATATCCTTTTTGATTAATCAAATCTCTCAATTCATCTGATTTAGCCCAATCTTTATTTTCTCTTGCAGTTTTTCTTTGTTCAACTAACTCTAAAATTTCCTGTGGAATTTCTTCTTTTTCTGAATTCACTTCATCAATTTTAATTCCAAGAACTGTATCAAATTTTGCAAGTAATTTTGCAACTTCTGGATTCTTTTTTTCGAATCTTGCAGTTTCCCAAACAAAGCTCATTGCAAGTGGCATATTCAAATCGTCATTTATTGCTTTATGGAAGTTTTCTTCTATTTTTGCTAATTTTTCCCTGTCTTCTGCTGTTAATTCGTCTGTTCCATTCAAGTTTATTTGATAACTATTGCGTAATCTTTCTAATGATTTTGATGCTGCATCTATACCTTCCCATGTGAAGTTTAATTTGTTTCTGTAATGGCAAGAATAGCTGAATAGTTTATATACAATAGGATCATATCCTCTTTCTTTTATATCTTTTACTAGATATACATTTCCTAATGATTTTGACATTTTTCCACCATTTATAAGTAGATATTCTCCATGTAGCCAATATCTTGCTGGAATTTTACCACATTTTCCCTTGCTTTGTGCAATTTCATTTTCGTGATGTGTTGGTATTAAATCTATTCCACCTGTATGTATATCAAATTGGTCTCCTAAATATTTTTGTCCCATTGCTGAACATTCTATATGCCATCCTGGGTAACTTGACCCCCAAGGGCTATCCCATTTCATCAAATGATTTTCTGGGGCTTTTATCCATAATGCAAAATCATGTGGATTTCTTTTTTCAGGGTCAACTTCAACCCTTGCACCTGCTTTTTGATTTTCTACATCTAAGTTTGATAATATTGGGTATTTGTCTAACTTTGATATATCAAAATAAATTGCAGTTGATGTTTCATAGGCATATCCATTTTCCATTAGTTTTTCAACATATTCAAGCATTTCTTTTATATGGTCTGTTGCCTTGCATACTATTTCTGGTGTTTCTATATTTAATGATTTTAAATCGTCAAAAAACAATTTTGTATAATGTTCTGCTATTTGTAATGGTGTTTTGTGCTCTTCTCTAGCTGATTTTAACATTTTGTCTTCGCCATCGTCACCATCTGACACTAGATGCCCAACATCTGTTATGTTCATTACATGTTTTATTTTATATCCATTGTAACGCAATGTTCTTCTTAATACATCTTGAAATATATTTGTTCTCATATTTCCTATTGTTGCATCTTTATATACTGTTGGTCCACAAGAATATATTCTTATTTCTGTTGGGTCTAATGGTTCAAATTTGTCTTTTTTTCTTGTTAATGTATTATAAAAAAATATGTCCATTTTTGTTCCTTTCTTTTTTCTATTTCTATATAGTTGCAAAAGAATTAAATTTTGGCAAGGAAAATTTCATTTAAAAGGCAAGGGCGCATACGTTTGTATGTAACCGCGTTTTAAACGAAATTTGACACAGCCAAAATTGTAATTATTTTGCAACATTTATTACTCTGTAGTCTCATCAACACCAGTATCATTCTTATTAGGTTTCTCTATCGTATTATTAGGTCCTGTTGTTGTATTTGTTTTATTCTCTACAACATTATTATTTGTTGTATTTGTTGCAGGAGCAACCGGTGTCTCTGCTGGTTTCTCTACTGGTTTTGTATGAATTGTACATACATCTTCTATTTTTTCACTAGCAACTTTTGACTGTTTAAGTGTATTCCATAATTTTAATTGTTCTTTTGGAATAACTCCGCCATAACTTACAGTCTTAACTTTGTCAGCTGGGCAATATTCATTTGCAACTTTTCCAGATTCTGTACATATTTTTTGTACTCCGTGACCTTGGCAAGTTTCTGGAATATTGTCTGCTGTAAATATCTCTGAATATGTGTTAGTACATGTTGTTGTTGCAATACATCCTGTATCTTTACATACTGTTTTTGTAACTATACCAGTTGATGGTGTATTAAAGTTTTTGTTTGTTAATCCTTTATGAATATCTTTCATAATTGATGACCATATTTGTCCTGCTGGGTTTCTTCCGTCTACACTATAAACTGTTTTTCCTAATTTTAATGGTTCAGGAGAATCATATCCCCACCAACAAGCAGCTGTATAATATGGTGTCATTCCACAAAGCCATCTATCTTTATAGTCATCTGTTGAACCTGTTTTTGCACAAGTTTCCATTCCTGGGATTGCGCAATATGTTGCTGTACCACCACTTTGTGTAGGTTCTTTAACAATTGACCTTGTTAAATATGCGTTTTGTTCTGAAATAACTTTTGTTTTTTCTTGTTTTGGCTCTAACACTACATTTCCATTGCTATCTACTACTTTCGTATAAAGTATCGGTGTTGTATAAACACCGTCATTTGCAATTGAAGCATATGCTCCAGCCATCTCCAATGGTGTAATACCATTACTTAATCCACCTATTGAAAGTGATGGATTATTATCTTTATCGTCATCTAATGTTGTTATTCCCATTTTTTTCAAATATTCTATTGATTTCTTTGGTGTTAATTCCATCATCACTTTTACCATAGGTATATTTTGAGATGTTCTAATACAACTTCTAATATTTATAAGTCCTTTTGGATCGTTGTAATCACCTGGTTTATATCCTCCGCCAAAATCTGTTGTTGAATCGTCATATATTGTTGCTGCAGTAATTACTTTTTCTTGTAATCCTGGAACTATATCTGCTAATGGTTTCATAGAAGAACCTGTTTGTCTTACCGCTTGTGTTCCCCTGTTTAATAATCCTACTGTTTTTTGTTCTCCTAAATTTCCACCTACTGCAACTACTTGGCTTGTTTCATTGTCTATTATTACAATTCCTGCTTGAGTATGGTCATTTTTTAATGTTCCATCAGGATTTTTCTCTTTTCCTGAAATTTGATATTTTGTCTTAGCTAATTCTTCTTCAACTCTTGCTTGAACTTTTGAATCTTCTGTTGAATATATTGTTAATCCGCTACTATATACATAATTTTCAGCTAAATCTCTTGAAATATTTTTTTCTTCCATTACTTGTTCAATTACTTGTTTTATTGTTGCATCTGTATGATATGAATAATTTGATGCGCCTGAGTATCCTTTTTCAAATGTTAAGCCAGCCTCAACTTTTGCAACTGCTGCATTATATTCGTCTTCATTTTCTATCATACCTTGAGATTTCATTTCTTTTAGAACTGTTAGTGTTCTTTCTTTTCTTAAATTTGCTGTTTTCTCTTGGTCTAGTGATGTATCATATGGATTATATGCATTTGGTGAATTATTAATTCCTGCTAAAAATGCACACTCTGCTAAATCCAAGTCTTTTGCGCTCTTGTTAAAATAATATTGTGATGCAAGTTCAACTCCGTGAAGTTCATTTCCGCCTACAAATATTATATTCAAATATAATTCAAGAATTTGGTCTTTTGATATCATTCTTTCTACTTGTACGGCTTTTGACCATTCTTTCATTTTTCTTACTACACCGGCAACTCCTGACCTAGCTTTATCTTTTGTTATATTTTTTACTAATTGTTGTGTTATTGAACTTCCTCCATAAGAAGAATTTCCTGTTACTGCTCCAAGTATCGCTCCTGCTGTTCTTTTTATATCTACACCATTATGTGAGTAAAATCTTTTATCTTCTATTGCCACATATGCTTTTGGTAAATATGGTGACATTTCACTTAATGATATTTTTTTTCTTTTTTCGTCACTACTTAAATTTGCGATTTCATTTCCTTCTTTGTCTAAAACTATTGTATTAGAATTTCCTACTATTAGTTCTTCTTTTGTTATTTCGAATTGGTCACCAAATAATCCGAAAAACATTGCTGCAACTATCCCTGCTCCTACTACACATAAAAGTAAGAATATTACTAATAATATTTTTAAGAACATTTTGAATTTTGGATTCATTTTTTTCTTTTTGCGTGCTTTTGCTGTTGTTTTATTGCTTGGTCTTTTTGTATTTGTTCTTGTATTGTTTATCCTTGTTTTGCTTGTATTTTTTTGATATCTATTGTTTCTATTATTACTGTTTGGCATTTTATGTACCTCCTTGCCAATATTTGAATTAACACCTCTATTATATTATACTTTTTTATAAATTAAAAGAGTTTAGGAAAAAATTTTTTAAATAGTACCATTATTTAAATATAATTTTTTTATTACAATTTTATCTCTGTTTATTTCCTGCAGTATTGCATCTATTCCCTGTTTTTTATACAACTTAGACTCATACAAATCTCTTAAATAGAATTTACCACTATAAGCACAAATATCTTTTTTATCATCTCTAAAATCAATTTCATAATTATTAATATTAAGGCCATTAAATCTTTTTTGAATGATTTTCATTTTTCCTCTTAGATTAATTATATTGCTATCTTCTTTTATTCTATATTTATTTAATAATTCTTTAGGAAAATCAACATTTATAATAATATTTGACTTCATTAGACTTTTCTTTTTATTATTAGTGATTGTAATTATCACCCCTTCTTCTTGTAGTTTTTCCTCTAATTTCGTGAATTTCTCTATATGATTTGTTACAATATTTATTGTTTTGTATTTTATTGCAAGAGTCTTTATGTTTCTTAGTTCTATTTCTGTTAAATCATTTATCAATATTGATATATTTGCTTTTTCTATTTTCTTTTTATGTATCAAATATTCAACTATATTTGTTAACAATATTTCAAATAGCCACCTTCCATTTGCAATTTGTATTCCATATGAATTTAAATAATTTACAAATTGAACTTCTTCTTGTGCTTGTTTGCTTAATACTGCCTTTTTGCTATTTGATAATTTGTTTATTATTTTATTTGTTTTTTGAGCAAGTTTTTCTATTTGCTTACTTGTTGTTTTTTCGCAAATTGGCACTGTTATGGTGTTGTTTTCAACTTTTATCAATTTTAAAATTCTTACTAACCTGTTAGGCTTGTCATTTTTTTCTATATAAAACATAAAAACACCTCATATCTTTTTTATAAAATATATGCGGTGTTCTATTTTTTATGAAATATTTATTTTAAGTTTTCTTTTCAATCTTCTAGTTATTTTAATATTATTATAGATTGATAATATTTTTACAATATAATATCTCTTTTTAAGAGCTTATCCTTTATAGTCCCTGTTCCAATAAATTTACATGTATTATAACTTGTACGGCTATATATTTTGTAGACCCCATCATCATATTTTTGTGTAAGCATAACTCCATTTAAAAAAAGTTCTAACTTTCTATTGTCTAATTCTATTGATAGCGAATTTTTAAATATACTTTCAACTGATATTATTTTGTTGTTTAAAATTTCTGTTGTTGTTACATTTTCTATATTTTCATTATCATTTTTATCAATTTTTGTATCATTTATCTTATTGCTTTTTGAATTTTGAATAATATTATTTAATTCGTCTATTGTTATACTATCTTCAATTTTAAAGTCTCCAACTTGTATTCTTTTAAGTGATTTCATGTATCCAACTGTTTCAAATTTAGTAGCAATATCTTCACATAGACTTCTAATATATGTACCTTTTCCACAAGATACTTCGAATTTTATTTGTTTTTTTTCTGGTGAATAGTCAATTAAATCTATATTATAAATTTCTATTTGTCTTGGTTTTAATTCAACTTGTTGACCTTTTCTTGCATATTCATATAGTTTTTTTCCATTCACTTTTATTGCAGAATAAATTGGTGGTACTTGCTCTTGCTTTCCTATAAATGTATCTAATATATTCGTTATATTTTCATTCGTTAAAAGGCTTTCTTTTACTTGTTGTTCTTCAATTACTTTTCCTTCTGAGTCTGCTGTGTCTGTTTTTATTCCCAATTGTAATTCAACAATGTATTTTTTATCATGATTTATTAGGTATTTTGAAAGCAATGTTCCTTTTCCGATTAAAATTGGTAACACTCCTTCTGCCATTGGGTCTAGCGTTCCGGTATGCCCTACTTTTTCGTTTAGCATCTTTTTTATTTTATATACAATGTCATGTGATGTGCATCCTTTTGTTTTGTTTATGATTATTATTCCGTCCATATTTTCCTTTCTAAAAATCGGGATAGGGGGACGGGTCTTTAATCCCTAAAAAATTTTTTAGGGATTAAAGACCCGTCCCCCTATCCCGATTTTTTATTTTAATACTTTTCTTATTTCTTTCATAACTTTTTGTTTTACTTGTTCAACGTCTCCTTGAGCTATAGCTCCTGCTGCTTTTTCGTGACCTCCGCCACCAAACATCATGCATATATCAGAAACATTAACATAGTCATTTGAACGCATAGAAATTTTATATGTATTTTCGTCATCATCCTTTTGTCTAATAAATACTGAAACTTCAACACCTTCAACATCTCTACCTATCTCAACTAATCCTTCGTGGTCTCCTATTCCAGCATTTACTTCTTCCAAGTCTTTATTTGTTATATATGTAAAAGTAACTTTTCCATCTTCTAGGAATTCCATTCTGTCTATTGTTCTTCTCATTAATTCAAAGTTAGCTTTTGTTTTTGTTTCTAAAACTCTTTTATAAATATCTGAAACATTAACACCTTTTTCTAGTAATTCCGCTGTAAATTCAAATGTTTCAGGTGTTACTCCTGAATATCTGAATCCACCTGTGTCTGTAATGATTCCTGTTAATATACATGTTCCTAACTCTTTGTCTATGTTGATATTAAAGTATTGGAACATTCCTATTAATATTTGGCAACAAGCTGGTGCAACTGGATTTACAAAGTTAATATCTCCATACATTTTGTTACTGCTGTGGTGGTCTATTACTATTGTTTGTTTTGCCTTTTCAAAATATTCATTTCCTACTAGCCTTTTGAAGTCCGCGCAGTCCAAGCTTATTGCTAAGTCATATCTTTCTACATCTGAATCTATTTTTATTTCTTCCCTTCCAGGTAGAAAGTCAAATATTTTTGGAACTTCTCTTATTATTACATCAGCATTTTTTCCTAGTTGTTTTAAGGCAACTCTCATAGCTAAACAACTTCCAATTGCATCTCCATCTGGTGTTTCATGTGCCATTATTACTATTGTTTCAGCTTTTTTTATTTCTTCTAATATATTATCTAAAGTCATAATTTTCTCCATTCCTGTCATTTTTGTGAACCAATGGGGACGTTGTTAAATTGGTTGAATTACTAAATGTGTTTACTAATTAAAATTTTTTATATATTAGGAAAGTTATGCAACTTTCCTAATATATAAAATTACATTGCACAGAAAATTTATTTCATAAATTTTCGCGCACGAACAAATTTACTGAAAATTGAAAATTTTCAGATTTGTTCTTTTAAATTTTCAACCAATTTAACAACGTCCCCATTGGTTCACTTTGACAATTTATTTGTTTGGCATTATTTCTTTTAATATTGAATCTATTTTTGCTCCATATTCCATTGAATCATCTATTTCAAATATCAATTCTGGTGTGTTTCTTAAATTTATTCTTTTTGCCAATTCTGTTCTTATAAATCCTGATGATTTTTTAAGTCCTTCCATTGTGTCTTTTATATTTTTTGAATTGAATATACTTACATATACTTTTGCATATTTCAAGTCTGGTGTTACTTTTACTTTTGTAACACTTATCATTCCTGTAATGCTTGAATTTTTTAATTCAAAACCAATAATTTGACTTAATTCTTTTCTGTATTCTTCGTCAATACGTCCCATTCTGTTATTGTTTTTATTAGGCATTTTGTCTACCTCCTCTTAATTGCATTTTTTCGGGATTGGAGACCCGTCCCCTAATCCCGATTTTTTTATCTTTTTATCTCTTCCATGATATATACTTCAATGATATCTCCCTCTTTAACATCATTGTAGTTTTCAATTTGCATACCACATTCAAATCCCTTTGTTACTTCTTTAGCATCATCCTTGAATCTCTTCAATGTAGCAAGTTTTCCTTCATGAATTACAACATTATCTCTAATAACTCTAACTCCGGCATTTCTTTCAACTTTACCTGATAGAACATAAGCACCTGCAATTGTTCCAACATTTGATATTCTAAATGTTTGTCTTACTTCTGCATTTCCTATTACTTTTTCTTCATATTTTGGTGCTAACATTCCCTTCATTGCAGCTTCAACTTCTTCTATTGCTTGGTAAATTACTGAGTATTGTTTAATTTGTACTTCTTCTTTTTCTGCCATTTCTTTTGCTGCTGGTATTGGTCTAACATTGAATGCGATTATTATTGCATTTGATACTTTTGCAAGTGTTACATCTGATTCGTTGACTGCTCCTGGTGCTGCATGGATAACTTTTACTCTTACTTCTTCATTTTGTAATTTTTCCATTGATTGTTTAACAGCTTCTACAGATCCTTGAACATCTGCTTTTACAATTAAGTTTAATACTTTTAAATTTCCTTCTTCCATTTGTTCAAATAAATTATCAAGTGTAACTTTTGTTCCAGCTCCAATTGATTTTTCTCTAGCTTCACGTTTTCTCTTTTCGATTAAGTGTTTAGCTGTTTTTTCGTCTTTTACTTCGTAGAATGTATCTCCAGCTTCTGGCACTTCTGTTAATCCCATTATTTCTACTGGTGTTGATGGTCCTGCTGATTTTACTTTTTTACCGTTTTCGTTTGTCATTGCTCTTATTCTACCAATTGAAGAACCAACAATTATTGTATCTCCAACATCTAGTTTTCCTCTTTGTACAAGCATTGTTGCTATTGCACCTTTACCTTTATCAAGTCTTGCTTCTATAACAACACCTTTTGCTTGTTTATTTGGATTTGCTTTTAATTCTAGTACATCGGCTTCTAATAATACCATTTCTAATAATTGGTCAATGTTTATGTTATTTTTAGCAGAGATTGGTACACATATTGTGTCACCACCCCATTCTTCTGGTACTAATTCATAGTTCATTAATTCTTGTTTTACCTTGTCAACATTTGCGTCTGGTAAATCAATTTTGTTTATTGCAACTATAATTGGTATTCCTGCTGATTTTGCATGGTTTATAGCTTCAACTGTTTGTGGCATTATACCATCATTTGCTGCAACTACTAATATTGCTATATCAGTTATTTGAGCACCTCTTGCTCTCATTGCTGTAAATGCTTCATGTCCTGGTGTATCTAAGAATGTGATTTCTCTATCATTTACTTTAACTTTGTAAGCACCAATTGCTTGTGTGATTCCACCTGCTTCTCCACCAATTACATTTGTTTTTCTAATAGTGTCAAGTAATGATGTTTTACCATGGTCAACGTGTCCCATAACAACAACTACTGGTGGTCTTACTTCTAAGTCTTCTTCTTTATCTTCAGAATCATCAAATAAGATATCTTCGTCTGTTACAGTTTCTTTCTTTTTAGCTGTTATTCCAAATTCTCCAGCAACCAAAAATGCTGTATCAAAATCTAAGTCTTGGTTGATTGTAGCCATAATTCCATATCCAAATAATTTTTTAATAACTTCTGCAGTTGTTTTCTTCATTTCTGCTGCTAAGTCTTTTACTGATATTGTATCTGGTATTTCAATTTCTGTTAATTCAAATATTTTTTGTTTATTTCTTTCTTCATTTTTAACTTGTTTTTTCTTGCCTTTTCTGCCTCTTTGTGTTGTTAAATCATAGTAATCAAGCATTCCACCATCTTGGTCTTCAAACATATTTGATAATTTGCTTGTTTGTTTTAATGATTTTAATTTTCCCTCGTCAAAGC
Source organism: uncultured Clostridium sp. (assembly GCA_945865665.1). Taxonomy (GTDB): domain Bacteria; phylum Bacillota; class Clostridia; order TANB77; family CAG-508; genus CAG-269. Next base: position 79,549 of record CAMBEE010000005.1, read on the forward strand.
TATTTTCACTTCTTCTTGATTTTGATTTTTTGTTTTTGTTATCATCAAATCTATTATTTAATTTTTGTTTATCGATATTTTTACTATAATCTCTAACAACCTCTTTTTCAACAGTATCAACAGCCATTATGTTTTTAATGTTCTTTTCAATTCCTTTTTCGTCTAATGGTCTTCTGTTATAATTATTTCCATTATAATTATTTTTATTATTGAAGTTTACATTATCTTTTTTGAAATTATTTCTGTTATTTGAATTGTTAAATTCACCATTTCTATTGTTATTAAATCTGCTATTTCTGTTATCAAAACCATTTTTATTTTCAAAATTATTTCTATTTTCAAAACCGCTTCTGTTTTCAGAATTATTTCTATTATTGAAATTATTTCTGTTGTTTTGATTGTTTCTTGAATTACCATTTCTATTATTAAAATTATTTTTACTAAAGTTATTAGTTCTTTCTGAATTATTGAAATTTCCATTATTTCTTTTTTCTGCTACTTGTGATTGCATTGCTAAATTACTATCCCCTTGTCTTTTAATTTCTTCTTTTTTTACTGGCTCTATTTGTGCCTGTTCTTTTACATTTTTACTTTTTACTTCTTCTTTTACAACTTCTTTCTTTGGTTCTGGCTTATTAAGTCCAAACAATTCATTAACAGTTTTAGGTTTATTGGGCTTATTTCTATAAACTATATTAAAATCTTTATTTTGTTTTCTTTCAACTATCCCTATATTGCTTTTATTTTCTTTTTTTGTTTTATTATTTTTTTTATTATCTTCATCATTTATAATAACTTCTCTTCTTATTATAACTGGTGCTTTTTCTTCTTTTTTTGATGTATTACTTGGTTTTACATCTTTTTTTGGTACAGAAACATTTTGTTTTACATCTTTTTTTGAGGTCATTTCTGGTTTTGAATCAGATTTTTTTGATAAGCTATTTTCTATTTTTCTAGCTTCTTCTTCTTCTACACCACTCATATGACTTTTAACTTCTATATTTAGTTTTTGTGCCATCTCTAATACTTCTTTACTGGCTAAGCCTAGCTTTTTTGCTATTTCATAAATTTTTACCTTACCCAATAACATCACCCCCATCGTATTTTTTTTGAATTGAATTTGCAAAATTTATATCTTTTATACCAATTACAGCTTTGTTACTTTTTCCTATCGTTTTGCTTAATTCATCAATAGTCCCATCTATTATTATTGGTATTTTATAATTCTCACATAATTTTATAAATTTACTTTTTGTTCTTTCTGAACTCTCATTAGAAACTATTATTAACTTTGCTTTTCTTTTTGTTATAGTTTCTTCAACACTATCTGCTCCAAATGCTACTTTTCCGGCTTTCATTGCTAGTCCAATTAGTCCTAATATATTATTATTTATCAATAATTACACCTCTTAAACTTTCATAAATTTCATCTGAAATTGACATTTCAAAAACTCTTTCTAGTCTTTTACTTTTGATTAATTTATCTAAACAATTTACATCATCACAGATATATGCTCCGCGTCCCTCTTTTTTTCCTGTTCTATCAACTGATATTTCATTGTTTTTGTTTTTTACTATTCTGATTAATTCTTTTTTGTTCTTTTTTTGATTACATCCCATGCATGTTCTTTGTGGTTGTTTTTTCATAACATACACCTTCCTTTAAATTTATGCCTGCTTTCCAATTATTATCACGCAATTATTTTTCATGTACTTCATTTTATATTTTAGTCATTATAAATAGTTCTTTTCTTTAAATTATTCTAAATTTCAAAAATCTACTTATTCTTCGTTCTCTTCTATTTCTGCATTTTCTGTTTCTTCGTTGTTTTCAGCTTGATATTGTTGTTCTTGAAGAATTTGTCTAAATTGAGATTCTGATTTTATATCAATTTTCCAGTTTGTTAATTTTGCTGCTAATCTAGCATTTTGACCAGCTTTACCAATTGCTAATGATAATTGATCATCTGGAACTATAACTTCTGCAAATCTTTCATCTTCTTTTATATCAACAGCTAAAATTTGTGCTGGTAATAATGCTGAAGCTATAAATATACTTGGGTCTTCATCCCATTCGATTACATCTATTTTTTCACCATTTAATTCATTTATAACATTTTGAATTCTTACACCTTTTGCACCAACACATGAACCAACTGGGTCAATATTAGGGTCTGGTGAATATACTGCAACTTTACTTCTTGAACCTGCATCTCTTGATACACTTTTTATTTCTATAACACCTTCATATATTTCTGGTATTTCAAATTCTAATAATTTTCTTACAAAATCAGGGTGACTTCTTGAAATCATTACTTGAGGAGCACCTTTTAATCCTCTTTCAACATCAACTATGTAAGCTTTTATTTTATCATTTACTCTATACTTTTCTGTTGGAACTTGTTCTTTAGAAAGCATTATTCCTTCAATTTTTCCTAAATCAACTACAACTATATTTTTATCAGCTTTTTGGATAATACCTGAAACGATTTCACCTTTCTTTTGTGTGTATTCGTCAAATATTAAATCTCTTTCAACTTCTCTTAATTTTTGAACTATAACTTGTTTTGCAGTTTGTGCAGCAATTCTTCCGAAGTCTTTTGGTACTATTTCAATATCAACAGTGTCTCCATATGTTAAGTTTTTGTTAATTTTATGTGCTTCTTCTAGGCTTATTTCTGTTACTTCGTCATTTGCATTTTCAACTATTTCTTTTACAGAATAAATGTGTGTCGCACCTGTTTGATGGTCTATATCAACTTTTACATTTTCTAGTGCATCAAAGTTTCTTTTATATGCTGTAACTAATGCTGTTTCTATTGATTCTAGTACATACTCTTTTTTTATCCCTTTCTCTTTTTCTAATTCTTCTAATGCTAATATTAACTCTTTGTTATCAATAGCTTTCATTTTTTATTCCTCCTATTATTTATTTTTAAAAGAAAAACCATCGGGGACGTTCTTAAATTGGTTGAATTGCCCTTCGGGCGTTCAACCAATTTAAGAACGTCCCCGATGGTTTTTCCTTTACCAGTTATAAACTGTTTTTATTTGTGCTATATTTTTTCTTTCTATTTTTATTTCTTGTTCTTCTGTTTCTAAAACAATTTCATTTTGATTAAATTCTTTTAATTTGCCTAAATATTCTTTTGCTCCATTTTCATCTTTTTTGAATAGTTTTACATTTACTTCTTCACCAATGTTCTTTTCTAAATGTTTGTCTTTTCTTAACACTCTTTCTATTCCTGGTGAAGATATTTCTAAAAAGTATTGTTCTTTAATGTAATTTTCTTTATCTAAGATATCATTTACTGCATCATTTACTTTTTCACAATCATTTAAGTCAATACCTTTTTCACTGTCTATGAATATTCGTAAGAAGTAGTTTTTTCCCTCTTTGGCGTATTCTACATCATATAGTTCATAACCTGATTTTTCAATTATTGGTTCTACTAATTTTGTTACTTTTTCTTCTATACTTGCCAATTTTTACCTCCTTTATTTTCAAAACTAAAGAGTGGGATTTGTTCCCACTCTTTACTGTCTCGTATGTTGATATCTATATTATACCCAATTTTTGGCATAAATGCAAGTTTTTTTTAGATTTTTTATTTAAAATCATGTTTTTATTTTTTATTAATATGTTTTGTTATTAAACTTTTTCTACTTCTTTTACTGTATCTTCTATATTTTCACTTACATCATCAATTTTAATACTTCTATTATGAGTAATTTTTTCCCAACTTGTATCTCTTTTAAATAAACATTTAAAGTTTATTAATAGCCATGAACCCATGAATAATGGATATGTGAATAATCCTTTTACCATTGGTTTTATTGGTTTACCATCTATCCACATAACAAATGCAGCTGTTAATGATGGTAATACAAATGTTGGTACTAAATATCTTAATATATTAATTACTAATTCAGTTTGTGTCATTCCATCCATAGCGTATAAAACAAAGTTAGATACTAATAAAAGTAATGTTAAGATAAACATTGGTATACTTCCTATAATATATAAGAAGCCATCAAAGTTCATCATTGTTTTTTTCTCTTTAGCGGCTTCAGCTAATTTGCCTGTATATTCTTTCATACATTGCATATGTCCAACTGTCCATCTACTTCTTTGTGACCAACTTTGTGCAAATCCTGTTGGTTGTTCATCATATACTATTGCATCTGTTGCCCATCCAAGTCTTTTTCCTTTTAAAATTCTTTGTAATGAAAATTCTATGTCTTCTGTTAATGTTACTGTTTTCCATCCACCATTTTCTTTTATAATATTAAAGCTTACCATAAATCCTGTTCCATTTAATAATGGTGATAAACCTAAATTATATCTTGCTAAATGATAGAATTTGTGCATTGTCCAGTAAAATAATGCATATCCTGATGTTATCCAGTTATCTGTTGGATTTTTAATATCTCTATATCCTTGAACAACTTCTTCACCTTGACATAGTTTTTTGTTCATTGCTTTTAAGAAGTTTTTATCTACTATATTATCTGCATCAAATATACATATTGCATCATATGGTGCATCTTCTTTTATTTTTTGTTGTAAGAACCAGTCTAGTGCATATCCTTTTGTTTTCTTTGTCTCGTCATATCTTTCATATACTATTGCACCAGCTTCTCTTGCTATTCTTGCTGTTCTATCTGTGCAATTGTCTGCTATTACATAAATATCGTATGCATCTTTGTCATAGTCTTGATTTTTTAAACTTTCTATTAAGTTTCCAACTACTGCTTCTTCATTATGTGCTGGTATTATTGCCATGAATTTATTTGTTTTTTTGTTTTTTAATGGTTTTTCTTTTATTTTTACTAATGAGCATACACTTACTAATACTTGATATAACCAGAATATTGTTATTATCCATACTAATGCTTCTCTTAGTATATAAACATAATCCATTTTTTCTACCTCTCTTTTTTTCTTTTATTCTATTTGTATTATCTCACATAATCTATTATACTATTATTGTCAAAATTATGCAACTTTTTTTGCAATTTTTCTAAATTTTTGATATAATGTATGTTAACTTTATAGATTAGCATAAAAAACCAAGGAGGTTCATGTATGAATCAAAAAGAAAAAGAAATTATAAAGGAGGCTCAAGCACGGTTTAAAAGCCATCAATGGCTGCACGTAACTGTAAAAGAGGATGCGGATTCTTTACCTTACAAGATTTCGCCTTTTACAGCTATAATTGAGCATAGTAAAGATGATTTACAACATAAGAATTATATCTTATATATCCATGATAAGTATTTAACAGTTAGTTCAAAGGAATTCAAATTTGAGCCGGTTAAACTTCTCATAGATGATAGAATCTGGATTGAGCTTTTTTACATTTTTGATGTTAATGTTAAAAAGAGTAAAAAGGATAAATCTCTTTTAAGAGACCGTGATAAAGACCCTATTTGATTTTTCTTTAACAAAATAAGCCGTGTAATACGGCTTTTTTGTTTTATTCCAGTAACATTTTTCATTTCAAATAAATATATTAAAATAAAAAGATTATGGAGGTATTTATTTTGAAAACAAATTATAAAGTTGCAATAGTTGGTTCAACTGGTTTAGTTGGTCGAACTGTATTAAAAGTATTAGAAGAAAAAAATTTTAAAAACTGTGCATATACATTATTTGCTTCTAAAAAGTCTGCTGGAAGCAAAGTACAATTTTTAGGTCAAAATTACATAATTCAAGAATTAACAGAAGAATCTTTTAAATTCAAATTTGATTATGCAATTTTCTGTGCTGGTGGAAGTGTTTCTAAAAAATACATTCCTATTGCTGTTCAATCAGGATGTACTGTAATTGATAACAGTAGCGTTTACAGAATGGATAAAAATGTTCCTTTGGTTGTTCCAGAAGTTAACCCAGAGAAAATATTTGAAAACAAAGGAATTATTGCAAATCCAAACTGTTCAACAATTCAAGCAGTTGTTGCTTTGAAACCATTAGATGACAGATATAAAATAAAAAGAATCGTATATTCAACTTATCAAGCAGTTTCAGGTGCTGGTAAAGGTGGAATTGAAGACCTGGAAAATGGAATGAAAGGTTTAGCTCCAAAAAAATTTCAACATCAAATTTTTAATAACTGCTTACCTCATATTGATATTTTTGAATCAGATGGTTATACAAAAGAAGAGTACAAAATGATTAATGAAACTAGAAAAATTTTGAATAAGCCTTTGCTTCCTATTACAGCTACTTGCGTTAGAGTCCCTGTTAGAAATTGTCACAGTGAAAGTATAAATGTTGAATTTAAATCAAATTTTGATATTTACGAAGTAAAAATGCTATTACAAAATTCTCCTGGTATTGTCCTTGTTGATGACATTGAAAAGGATTATTATCCTTTAGCTTCTAAGGCTGATGGTTACGATGAAGTTTTTGTTGGTAGAATTAGGCGTGATTATAGTGTTCCTTTTGGTATCAATTTGTGGGTTGTTGCCGATAATTTGCGTAAAGGTGCTGCTACTAATGCTGTTCAAATTTTGGAAAAACTACTATTAATTTAAAAATCCCTTTTGGGATGTATATTTGGGGCTAGTCCCCAAATATACATTTTAAATATTACTTAATTCTGTTATTGATAAACGTCTATTATATATAGCTAAGTTCTTAAAATACCCATTTGCATATCCCCATTGAATTCCTGCTGCTCCTTTATCTTTATCACTATAAATACTACCTCCTACAAACATTTTAGCATCTATGTCTTTATAATTATCTAGTTTAGTAATTAAATTTCCATCCTTATATAATCTACTCTTATTTCCATCATACGTTATTGCTAGTGTAGAATATTTCCCTACTTCTAAAATATTTTCAAATTCATAATACTCTGATTGTGTTATCCCATTACATAATATTCCACTTTTATTATTTTTTTCCAAAAAAATTCCATTATAATATTTATTTTCGGAATAAAATGTAAGCTTACCTAAAATCAATGTCCATATATTTATTTGAGTTGGTTTATATTTGAAAACAATTGAAAATTCATTTGGTAACATATAATTATTTTCCGTCGCTAAAACCGTTGACTCTAAATGAACTCCGCCATCTTCATAATTTAAGTTTTCTCCCTTATATAGAGCAAATTTTTCCTTTTGTCCATTATTTTCCACACTGCTTTCCAAGGAATTATTAAAACTCCAGAAATCTACTAAACATTCATTAAGTGGTGTCATTTTTATTGATGTTATATTTATTTCTATATCGCCAGTAACTTTTTCAATATTAATAATTCCTATATCTTCATCTACATCAATATTTTTTCCATCCATTTTTACATCTATAGACTTTACCATATAATTATCCTTCTCTACAACCTTTGCATTATATGGTTTATTATACGCAGCCTTTGTAGTTATATTATCCAGACTTACTCCATCTTCAAATTTTTTACTTACCTTATAAAAATAATCATCTATTTTTATAGTTTTTTCAGATTTTTTACTGTCTCCTGTAGTTATAATAAACTTATATTCTTTGCCTAATTCAACAGTGTAATCTATTGCCGTATAGTCCTTTTTATTATTGGTTATCAATTTATTTGTTCCATTTGGAAAATCTATTTGTTTTACGCCATTTACACTGTCTCTTATTTTTATTAATATTTCAATATTCTCTCCATCTCTAGATTTAGTTTCATATTCAAATTCCAAACTGCTTTGATTATAATCAATTTGTGTAATATTCAATCTTGAATCTATCAAAAATTTTCCTGTAATATTGTTTTTAGACATTACGATTAATTTTCCCTCTTGTGATGAATCATCTTTTAATGTTGTATCAAACTCCAAATTTTCTTTATTTAACCAATTTTGTGTTATATCAGCTAATGTTGCCTCACCCTTTTTTTCTGTTTGTAAATCCTGTATTGCAATTATAAGCCTTTCTTTCATTTCTGACTCTATATGTTTACTCTTTGATTGCTTTACTTTAGAAAATATACCATTTTTTCCACCTAATGTTGCTATTGCAATACCTGCAAGTAATAATAAAATAATTATTGTAATTACAAGTGCAACTAGTGTAATCCCTTTATTCTCCTTTGTTTTTTTCATATAAATATTTCCCCCTTCTCTTTTGTTTAATAATTCTATTAAGGAATTCCTTAATAGAATATCATTAATTATATTTTTTTGCAATACTTATTAAGGAATTTCTTAATTTTTTATTTAAAATTAAGAAATTCCTTAGTTGTTCTATTTTCCATTTTGCTATAATTTTACTTAATTAATCATTATTTTTGGATTAGTTATATTAATTTTTGAAAAGAGGTGGAATTATGCAACTTTCTGATGCAACACGAAAAAGAATTAAGTTTTTATTAAAAGAAAAGAATATGAAACTTTGGGATTTATCTAAAGCTGCAGGAATTTCTCTACCTACAATTTCTGATTTTTTAAAAAATGATACTAAAAATTTAAGAATGGATACATTGCTTCATATTTGTGAAGGATTTAATATGACTTTAAAAGACTTTTTTGATGATCCTCTTTTTGAGGATGTTATTTCTGAATAAAAAAATAAAAGAGGCTGAAAATTAATTTTCATAACCTCTTTTTTATATTATTCTGCTGATTCCTCTGTTTCTGGAGCTTCATAAGCTTCTAATATAGCTTTTTGAATTTTCTCTCTTGTTTCAGCATTGATTGGATGTGCTATATCTCTGAATTCTCCGTTTGGAGTTTTTCTGCTAGGCATAGCTATGAATAATCCATTTTGGCTTTCGATAACTTTGATATCATGTACTGCGAATTCGTTATCGAATGTTACAGAAGCAACAGCTTTCATTCTGTTCTCTGAATTTACTTTTCTTAAACGTACATCTGTGATTTGCATTTTAGTGCACCGTCCTTCCTTAAGTTTTAATTATTTGTACATATTAGTTTATTCTTATGTACTTACCTTATTATTCTCCATAAAAAATTTTTTTCCTTCTTTTTTTTACATTTTTTATAAAACTTTTTTAAATTTATTATATCGTTTTAATTGTTACAATTCACAGCCTTAGAAATTTTTGTGTACAAGTTGCCCTCTTTAAGGGTTATATATTTGATATCATATCCTGTTCATTACATTCAAAAAGAAAATCTAAAATATAAAACTGAGCCGCTCTCACTTAAGTAAAAATGTATATATGTATAAGATTTTAAACTTTTCTAATACGATTGAAGCAATATTAGAATTTCTTAAATAAATTTATGGAAAGTGTTCACGTCGAGCGAAGCGAGGACTAAGTGGAATGTCCATCAATTTATTTTAGAAATTCTTATGTTGCGTATTGAACCGAGAAAATGTTTTAAATCATATACATCTATATATTTTTCCGTGAGCATTCCTCAGTTTTATATTTAAAATTTTCTATTTTTCACTTCAATCAAACGGATATGATATCAAATATATAACCATTAAAGGGGTGGGCAACTTGCACATAAAAATTTTATACATATTATATTTTTTAATTAATATACTTATTTTAAAGATTAATTTTCCAAAAACTCTTGAATTTTGCATTATATAATTATATAATTTATCTGCTAAAAATATGTCAAAAATTGATAATACTTTTATATAATACAAAATCAAATATTTTCTATTGTATAAGAATTTATTTTATAAAATTTAAGGGAGTGAAAAAAATGCCAAATATAGAAAACATAAAAAAATACAAAAATATACATATGATAGGTATTGGAGGAGTAAGTATGAGTGGTATAGCTGCAATACTTACAAATTGGGGCTTTAATGTTACAGGTTCAGACTGGGCAAAATCAGAAGCAACAGATAAATTAAATTCACTTGGAATAAAAGTTACAATCGGTCATAATTTAGAAGATGTTGCCAATTCTGATGTTGTAGTTTATTCTGCTGCAATTAAACAAGATGACCCCGAAATGCTAGAAGCAAAAAAATTAAATATTCCAACAATTGAAAGAGCTGATTTTCTAGGTGAACTTACAAGATGTTATAAAGATACAATTTGTATTTCTGGTACACACGGAAAAACAACTACTACTTCTATGATTTCACTATGTTTCTTAGAAGCTTTGCAAGACCCAAGTATACAAGTTGGTGCTTTTTTAAATGCTATTGATGGAAATTACAGAGTTGGTAACAGTGACCACTTTATTATAGAAGCTTGTGAATATGTTGAAAGCTTTTTAAAATTTAGCCCAAAAGCAGAAATTATTTTAAATATTGATAATGACCATCTTGACTATTTTAAAACTTTTGAAAACATCAAAAAGGCTTTTGTTAAATATGTTAAATTATTGCCTGATGATGGTTTATTAGTAATTAATGGTGATGACAAAAATTGCCTAGATTTACCACAATATACAAATGCCAAAATTATTACTTATGGAATTGACAATACAAATGCAGATTTTGTTGCTAAAAATATTGAGTTTGATAATGATGGTTTTCCTGAATTTGATGTTTATAAAAAAGGTGAATTCTTTGAAAAAATAAAATTATCAGTTCCAGGAACTCACAATGTTTTAAATGCCTTGGCTTGTATATCTTTATGTGATTATTATGGACTTGATAAAAAAGATTTACAAACAGCACTTAAAAAGTTTACTGGTGCTCATAGAAGATTTGAGTTTAAGGGAAAAATAAATGGTGCTAGTATTTATGACGATTATGGTCATCATCCTACTGAAATTGTTGCAACTTCAAAATCTGTTGCAAATAAAAAACACAATAAGTCTTGGGTTGTTTTCCAACCTCATACTTATAGCAGAACAAAAAATCTTTTAGACGATTTTGCACATGCATTATTGAATTTTGATAATGTTATTGTCTTAGATATTTATGCAGCTAGAGAAACTAATACCTATAATATTTCTTCTAAAGATTTAGTTGATAAAATTATCTCTTTAGGTAAAGATGCTAAATATATTCCTAATTTTGATGAATGTGTTTCTTATTTAAAAGATAATGTTCAAAAAGACGATTTGATTTTAACTTTGGGGGCTGGTACTGTTACTCAAATAGGACCTATGCTTTTAAAAGAACAAATCTAAAATTTTAATTAATGTATAAGATAATTTAATAATTGGATATGTTTCTAATATATAAAACATATCCAATTATAATATTTTCTAATATATAAAACATTTTAGTTCTCTACCATTTTCATTTGTTTAAGCATAATATCCCCAAAAACAGCATATCCTTCTTCAGGATTATTAACAAGAACATGAGTTACAGCTCCAACAAATTTGCCGCTTTGAATAATAGGAGAACCACTCATTCCGTTGAATAATTCCACCTGTTTTTTCTAGTAACCTAGAATCAGTCACCTTTATCAACATACTCTTATTATCATAATTATTATCTTTAAAAATTTTCTCAATTTCAATTTCGTATTCTTCTATTTTTTCATTTTCCAAACTACACATAATTGTAGCCTTACCTGTTTTGATTTCATCTCTTGTAGCCAATTCCATTTCCTTTGAATTATCTATATTTAATGTTGAAATATTATCAACTTTACCATAAATTCCAAATTTAGTATTTTTATATATTTCCCCAATATTTTTTTGATTATCAACAGTTCCCTGAATTCTTCCGGGATTTCCACTTTCCCCTTTAACAACATTCAAAATTTTTGTAGTAACAAATTCGCCAGATGCAATATCTATAAGTTGCTCAGTGTCAATATCTGTTATGCCATGTCCTAATGCTCCAAAACTTTGAGAAGATGGTTCATAAAAAGTTACTGTTCCAACTCCTGCTGCACTGTCACGAACCCAAAGTCCCAATTTATATTCTTTACTTGATGTTTCTATTGGTTTTATAGAACATTCAAGCGATTTCTGATTATGAACATATTTTATTTTTACTTCGTTTCCGTTTGACATATTTACATTTTTCATTAAATCTTCTGTGTTTTCTATATCTGTATTATTTACAGCAATTATTCTATCCCCTTCTTGTATGCCAGTATTTTCATATGGTTTGTATTTTTTATTATCCATTCCCTGTATTTCTGACATCCCAACAACTAAAACTCCATTTGTATATAATTTTATTCCTGCTACACTTCCTATTGGTATAACTTTTGTTTTAGGCAATACATCTATATCTATATTTTTCAAAAAAATATTTTGAAATAAATTTAATTTTGCTGTTTGTTTATTTGAATTATTGATACCATTTTGGTTTGTTGATGATGTTTCTAATGCATTTTCTTCGTCAACTACGTTTACATTTAATCCTAATATTGTTTTAATATTAACATCTTCTCCTTGAAAAATCACTATATTTTCTGGTATAGCATTTATTGCAATTACATAAATATATACTACAAAAAGAATAACAATAATGAATATTTTTAATAAAAATTTCAAATTTTTCAAAATTTTCTCCTTTTATATCTTGATTCATTAATATTATTCTCTTTTAAAATTATTTTATTCTATTTTTTATATATCCACTTTTGTTCTATACATTTCTTGAATAATCAACTTTATAGAAACATTAATCTAATTTAATTGATTAATCCCTTTCTTCATTATTCACTGTGTTCTCTTGACTATTATTTGTCTCAATTTCTTTAGCTAATTTTCCTCTAAAATCATCCAATATTTCTGTAAATGCTTCATTTGTTGGTTTTCCTGCTTGTTGAACTTGCTTTAAAGAATTTACAACTTCTAAAACGTTACTTGTTAAAACTCTTGCAGTTTCAACGTCAATTGCACTCTCGCTGGAAATATCCTGTACTTTTTTTATGGCGTCTTTAGAGCGTTCACTTTCTGTTCTTAGCATTTCATTCATTCTATTTACAAATTGATTATGTGTATCTACTGCTTGAATTAAAGAATCATTTGCTTCAGCCGTTGCAACAATTCCTTTTAACTCTGGTAACAAACTAGATAAATCTTGATCATAGTCACTTGCAAGTTCTTCATTGTGTTGTGCTAATAATCTTGACATTATAGCCTTTGTTGCTGCATTTATACTAACGCCTTTACAATTATCTATTTTTCTGCCAATTCTTTTTTCTACACCAACTAATTGCAAACTTTGGTCAATTTGTGAAAAAGTCCTTTCTGTTAATTCTGCTTCACTTTCTTTTTCACTTTGAAGTTTTTTCAATACTTCTTGTAAGGCTATAATTTGATATTGTGTGTTAACATATTGTTCTACAGAATTTTGAGCCATAATTTCCAATTTTCCTGCATTTGTTCTTAATTCACTTCTTATGCTCTCTAATTTTTCTTGAATAACATCAATATTAGTTAAGACTTTTGCTCTTCTATATTTTTCATTTGCTATCATTTTCTTTGGTTTATTCTTTAATACTCTTAATGCAGCTAATGGTGATTTTTTTAATGCTTCTGAAAAACTTTCTTTTCCAGTTCCAGTATTTTCGTCAATTGAAAGCATTAATTCAGTAAACATATCTTCTATACTTGTATCATGTGTTTTTAATGTTCCTATTAATATGTCTAACTCCTTGTATATTTTTTCTGTTTCATTTTTTCCAAATTCATCAATTGTTTTAGAATCATGTAAATCAATTGATGAAATATATTTATCAACAATTTTTTTCCCCTCATCATTTAATTCTGAATAGGCAGGAATTTTTGTAGTTAATGTTGATATTTGTTCATTTACTTGTTTTTTTAAATTTGTCATTAGTTTTGTGTTTGAATTATTATTTTCTTCGTTCATATTACTTTCTCTCTTTCTTTATATCTCTATTTCTTCTCTCTCTAATATTGTATCTTGTTCTTCTTTGGTTAATAATTCAACTTTTTCATAGTCAATAGGTAAGTCTGATATATCTTCTAAACTAACACATATTTGAAAACATGGTTTTTCTGCATAACATCTACTATATCTTTTTACATTTATGCCAAGTTCTTTAAAATCTTTTTGATATTTTTCCCATAATGGCTTCATACATTCTCTTCCACCTTCATATATACCTTTGTAATATCCAGCAATTGGCATTGGTGCCAATTTTCTGATGTTTTCATTTTCCATATTTTCTAATGGCAATATTTTTCTTACGTCATATTTTATATTTGACTTTTTATAAACATCATATACAGTTAACAATAATTTTTTTGCTTCATCAACTGTAAACTTTCCGTTTTTACCTTTTAAACTTTCTAGCCATTTTAGCTGCTCTTTTTCAATTTTGATATTTTGTTTGTACATATCTATTCTTATTTTATATATGTCTATAATACCTTCCTCTTGCTCTTGTTCTAATTCTTTTATTTCAGTATTATAATTGTATATTATCTTTTCTATTAATGACATAATTAAATTTATGTCTGTACTTATAAATCCGTTTTTTACTATCTGATTTTTTTCTTGTTCTAAATTTTTTTCTTCTTCTTTATTTCTTTTAGGAAGAAATTTTTTGTTTGGTTTTTGAAGAGTTAATTTAATTTCTTCTTTTTTCTTATTAAAAATTTGATTAAATAAATCTTCCGAATATTTTTTATCGTTTGTAAATTCATATACTAATCCTTCAAAATCAATTTTACAATATTGCCCTTTTAAATCTCTTTTATTTTCTTTCAGTTTCTGTGAAATTTCTTGAACTTCTTTACTGTTTTTCACATCATTAAAAATCATTTTTACACATTGCTGTCCTATATTTATCAAAATTGGCCTACATTCAAATCCAAATTTATTATATAGATTTCTACATTCTATAAAGCTTATATTTTCATCAGTTATCAAACTTTTTAGAATAGCTTCTAACATGGAATAATTCACTTCATTTACCTTCTCATCTCTAAAATGAATGTATCCTTCATGCCATCCTAAGTCATAAAGTTGTTTAGTCGTTAAATAAGATTTTCTTTCAAAGGGATTATTACCTATATTACATAAATGGGCATTAAAAACTCTAGCTTTTAACAAATTAATATAATTATATGGATTTTTTTTCATATCAATTATTATTAGTCCTTCTAATAGTTCTTTATTACTTAATAATTGCTCTATTACCAAATCATATTTTTTTTTTCTTTAATACTGTGTCTCAATTTGTTTATTTCAATTGGCATTATTATATCTTTGTAGGCATTTATAAATTCCAAAAGCAGTGAATTAACTTTTTCTTTTAAAAGTGTCTTAAAAATTGTTTTTTCTCCTTCATTACTATATTGTACTAAATTATTAATTTCACTTCCATTTTTGTATATTAATTCTTCTACTTGTTTTCTATATAATATGTCAAATTTCAATTTGCTAATTTCATATTTAATTTCATTTTCTGCGTTTTTACTAGTATATGAATTATATAATTGTAATACTTCTGTTAATGTTTCAACTTTTTTTAGTTCTTTATCCATATTATGAAAATTAATATAATTTTCAGATTTTCTTATTTCTTTAATTTCTTTTGATATTATCTCTTGATAATTTTGAAATGTATTATATATATATTCGTCTAACCTTAATTCTTGCTTTGATATTTCTTTTATAATTATATCTTCTACGTCTTTGTATTTTTCGTATTCTTTTCTTTCTATAATTTCATTATACATTTTTAAATATTGTTTTTTAATTATTTCTAATGAATTGATTTCCTTAGAATTTGTTTTTTGTAATAACATTGTATATATATTACATAATTTATCAATCTTTTGTAACATTACTTTAACTTTTAAATTTAATATTTGATTTATATGTTCCATTATTACATCCTAACTTTTATTCTTGTTTTTTCTTATTATATCATCATTGTTTTTATTTGTAAATAATTTATGTGAATTTTATTTGATAATGATTTATTAACTAACACAAAAATGGCAGTTACAATTCACTGCCATATAAATTAAATATATTATTGTTTCTAAATCTCTGTTCTAGGCCTATATATTCCATATCTTTCTCTTGCCAAAGCAGTATAATACATCTTTTTAAGATCGTTTCCTAATGATCGTACATATTTAGTTAAATCTCCATCATAAGAATCATCAAAACTAGTATTAATTCCATTTTGCGTAATTACAGAATCATATGATAAATTTCCTTCTATTGGTAAATAATTAGTTCCATCACTTTCAGTTCTGGCTTCAAGATTAACATTAAATATTCCTACTGCTCCCGTTGATGTTAATCCATTTTCCGTTATTCTGTGCATTCCATCAGACTTTTTTACATATATAGAGTCAAGCATAACGACATCCTCATTTTTAGTATTTGTTATTACAGAATATCCATTATATACTTTTCCACCTATATTAATCCCTTGTAAAAAGCTTATTACTGATATGTTTCCCATTATTTTGTCCCAGTCTTCTTCTTTTAATTTTGGCATTTGAAAGTCTGTTGTTACTCCTGAATAATTATTAAAGTTTGATATTGCGACTGATAAATTTTTTTCTATAGAATGTTTTATAACTTCCATTCTGTGTATATTAAAGTTTGATGTTTCTAATTCAATATCTTGGCTAAAGTCAAATATTTTTCCTACAGCAGTGTAATCATCTTCATTATTTGTTTTTACAATATCATCTGTCGTTAAGCTATCAATTCCTTTGTCTTTCATAAATTTCATCAAATCGGCTGATTCTTTAAAATATTTTTTTGCATTTTCATTATTATTTATGTCTGATACAGAAATAGCAGTTGTTGGAAATTTTTTTCCATTTAGTACAGAGAATACTGTTGATCCATCTGTATAATATTTTACTCCGTCTTTCTTGATGTAGTTTAACTCTTTTATTTCAGCAGTTCCATCCTCTTTTTGTAGATATATTTTTTCACTTAATGGTCCTTCTGCTGTAATATCTACCCCATTATATGTTACATTATCCCCGTTAACAGTTAAATTACTTAATAAATATCCATATCTACTTACTGTTTTTCCATCTATTGACCCTTCAATTTCAATATAATTATCTAAAGAATATGTAATCACCAAATCTAAGTCACCTTTTTTATATCTACAACTATAATAAATGTATGGTTTCAATCCATATAAATTTTCTCCATTTGAATATGTTTTTTGGCTATCTTCTTTTATTTGTTCTTTCATTTCTCCTGATATTTCTGTTTTACCCGAATCTGTACTCCAAGTATTTTTATATGGTGAATATATATAATATCCGTCATACATTGTATATACTAATGCAGGTACATAATTTTGTAAAGTAGATTTTGTATATCCAAGGGTTGCAAAATTGCTTGCTAAGGAGTTAAAAAATGTATTAGCAGATGCATTTATATCTCTAATTTTTTCATCTATAATAGTTGATGTCTCACTAGCAAAACTATTTAATTGATACGCTTTTAGTGCATCATGTGTAGAATCATTAAGTTTTGAATCATATGTTGTTTGTAATCTAAGCGTTTCTACTCTATTTTGTGTATATGATGATATTACTAATGATATTGGTAATATAATTATAATAAATATAACTGCTAAGCTTTGTATTTTCATAACTTTCTTCCTTTTCCTTTTATGTTTTTCTTTATAAATTAGTTTATATTTTCTATTGTTATTTTATTTCTTTCTAAAATAGCTTGTAATTTCTATTACAAGCTATTTTTTTAATATTTAGTTTTATCTTCCAGTTGCTACAATCATTCCACTATGAGATGAAGCAATTGTATATATATCTTTTCCTATAACTTTATAAAAGAAATTCTTTAATTGCTGTGCTATTGTTTGATTAGAATTTTTCGCACTTACTGTTATAATATCTCCTTCTTTTAAGTAATATGTTCTGTTTGCTTCTAATGCTGTTTCAATTTGAGAATTATAAACTGAATAATATACATTTTCTCTTGTTCCTGTAGTATTGTTTTGAATATTTTTTCTTTTAGGGTTTTCATCTAAAACTCTAACTTCCATTTCTACATTATACGCATTTCCAGTAGAGCCTATATTTGTCAAAAATCGACTGTATGCATTTGGAGTTATTTTTCCAGTTGTTCGTATTTCATCTACAAACTCTGTCGTTGCTATTTCAACAGTAAGCTGAGAAACATCATCCGTTCTATCTGCCATAGTTATTAATGGAAATATAAACATTAAAATTGCAGCAATTGCTATCCCCGTTATCTCTACTAGTGTATCTTCCATTATGTATCCTCCTTATTATTGTACCATTCCTGCTTTTGATGATACAATTAATGCAGTATCATTTCCTACAACCTTATACATAAAGTTTTTCATTTGTTGTGCCATTGTTGGGTTGGTATTTATAACTTTTGCAGATACTATAGAACCTGGTATTAATGTTATAGAACCATTATTTTCTAATTGTTCTTCTATTTGTGAAGTATAATAAGAATAATAACTATTTTCTCCAATCTTATCTTTTGCAGTTTGTGATGCCTTTTTACGTTGGTTTTCATCTAATGCTTTAATCTCCATTTCTACATCAAATGTATACCCTAATGAGTCTAGGTTTGTTGTTAATTGTGAATATTTTTCTTGTGTTAATTTTCCCGTTGTTCTAACTTCTTCTACAAAATCAGATAAAATTGCATCCACTTCTGTTTGTGTAGTTGTATCAAATCTATCTGCCATAGTTATTACAGGAATTACAATTATTACTATAACTGTTAAGACTATTGCTCCTATTGTAATAGGTATATCTTTCATATCTTTTTTCCTCCTACAATTTTTTTCTTTTATATTATAGCATTATTTAGCTTTTTTTTCAACTCTCTATTTTATAGGTAATAATTCTTTTTTCTTTTTTATTTATGTCTGGAACATTATCATCATCAGTTTGGTAATATACTCCCAAATATTCTGTAATTTTGGATTTGTTCTTTATCTGATTATATATTGTTTCACATCCAGATAAGCTTATATGATATTTTGATTCAAATGTAGTCTTACTACTACCTTCAAAATCTCCATATAATATTGCTCTTAAAAATTCAATTTTTTGATTGTTATCTGCTAAACCGACATTTGGATAATTGGCATTTGTAGGTGTTTCCAAGTCTATTGTATATTTATCTACCCAATTACCTGAAGGATTCTTTATTCTATATATTGGTTGGTTTAAACCATCAAACACCACTTTATAATTTTCCAAAAATGCCCTATACACAGCAGGTACTATTGTTTCTATATTAACTTCTCTTTCTGTTCCAGTTGTTGTATAATAATCTTTTCCATCTATATATGTTGTTTCTCTATCTTTATAATTTAATATTATATCAGAGTTTTCTCTTGCCTGACCAAATGAAAAAATAATAACAGAAAGCGCTAATACAAATAGTAATACGGCCCCTGCCATTTTTAATGCGTCTGCTGCGTTTTCCATTATTATTCCTCCTTTTTATTAAATTAACTATTTTCAGAAACTTCTATTGTTGTAATTCTACCATTAGTTCCATACTTTGTAATTTTTACAGTATATGTTTTTGTGTTTTTTATTCCGCTTGTTAAATATTGATTATATCCAGCTGCAGAACCTGAAGCAGAAGCAGTAACACCTGAAACTGTAATTTGGTGTTCATTTGATTCATCTTGAGAATTATTTACATTAACTTCTTGTATCAAACTTTTTACTGATGAACCTTTTACTTTTTCACCTTCATATTTAGTAAATTGGCTATTGAATGTTTGAATTTCTGCTTGTGACATTCCACTATTGTTTACCGTACTTTGTGCTTGTTGGAATATATAAATTCCTAATGTTATTAATAAAATTGCTAATAATATAGCTCCTGCTATAATTAAAGCTTTTGATGCATTCTCCATCTTTTTTTCCTCCTTGGTTTTTATATTTATTTATTAAATTACTAATAATTATACATTAGTAAGATTAAAAACTATTTTATTCTGACATTTGTTCAAACAATAAATATTTAACTTTATTATTTGAACTATGATATTTTATATTTACACATTTAAATTTTATATTGCCATAATAATTTATAAAATTTTGTATTCCACTATTATATATCGTCTCCATTTGATATATGGAATCATTATCTGTCATCTTTATTTCAATACTTATAGAATTTTCATTATCACTTAAATACATCCCTTTATTGTTTTTTTGTATTTCATATTTTTGGTTATTGTCTATGGCTCTATTAATAGCTGTTGCCACTTCCATACCGTCAACTTCTTTATTTAAATATTTTTCAAATTTCAAATTAGATCTTTTGGCCATATTGTATTCTGCTTTATAATTAAAATATATAAGTGAAATTCCAGATATTATAACTATTATAGCTACAAAAAATATAATAAGCTTTTTCATAATTCTTTCCTTAAAATATTATAACATTTGATTATTTTTTTTTCAACATTTTATGATATTTTTTCATATAACTTTTAATTTACTGTTTTAAAGTTTATAACTTTTACTTTTCCCCTTGTGTTGTATGAAATAGACTCACAACTAAACTTTCTTAGTGATGTCCCACTTCCGTCATACATATATTGAGACATCAAACTTTTATAATCACTTAGTCTCTGTATATTGTTACTCACAGGACTCGCCACTATATTAACACTTATTTGTTCATCTGACGAATCTGCATAATATTCATTATTTTCCTTTGCATAACCAGCTAAAGAAATTATATCATAAATAGTAGTTTGCCAATTTCCATCTTTATCTTTATAACTTTCATATTTTACAAATTTTGAATTAAATTCAACAACCTGTTGCTCTGCATTTTGATTGTTTATATCAGATGCAGTTTTTCCAAAGTCTACAAATAAGTAAACCGCTAAAGATATTATTAATAAACCTACTAATATTCCTCCCGCCATAATTAATGCTTTTGATGCATTTTCCATTTGTTACTCCTTATTTAGAAAATTTTAAATAAATATTTTTAATTTGCCCATCTTGATATTCTGTGTCTTGTGCTTGAACAAATGTTGAGCTTTTAAATTCTGAGTATTGTCTATATTTTTTTATTGCATTTAGTGTTGGGCTTGTTGTTCCTGTCCAGCCGGCATATTTGCTTGAATTTATTTCTAATAATTTTTCTTTTATATTTGACTTATTTTCATTAATATTTGCATTTGAGTCATATGCATATGCTAATTTTTTCATTTCTTCTATACCTAAGTCTCCTTCTGTTTTGCTAAAATCATCTAGTAATTTTTTTAGACTATTATTGGTAGAACTTTTGTCAAATGTAAAAGAATCATTTGTGAACAGTGAATCTGAATCACTCATTTTGTCATAAGCATATTTTTTATTAAATTCTGTTAGCCCTGACACTGTTATTGACATTTTTATATCATAATTAACAGAATTTGCAACACCACCTTTTAAAGCTCTTTTGTTGTAATCCATTACTTTATTTATTAAAGATATTACATCTGTTCCATTTATTCCCTTATCATCAAGGTATCTCTCGTAGTCATTGTTAAATTCTGCTAATTGTGAATTTTTATCATTTTTACTTTGAGCTTTTTCATAATCTCCTATTTGGTTAAACATTAATACAAGTGCACCTATCACTAGTAATCCTATTAATATTCCACCTGCGATTGTTAATGCTTTTGATGCGTTTTCCATATTTTGCCTCCTTATTTGAATGATGTTGATGACATACTACTCATTGTTGAAGACATACTTGTTAGTCCAATGAATACTAATGGAATAATTAAATATCCTACGAATAAACACACCATTGGAGCAAATCCTATTACTTTTCCTATCATGCCTTTTCTTTTTATCAATCTTTCATTTGATTCTTTTCTTTTGTCTCTATAATATTCTCTTTCTGAGTCTAATTCATCAAATGCATCTTTTATTGGTATTTTTTCAACAGCTGCTTGCATACTCTCAACTATTCTAATTAACGGTACATATGATATTTCATTTTTCATTTCCTCTAATGCTTCCCAAGCTCCTGCTTCATAGTTGTTAACGCATTTTGTTATTTGACTCTTGAATATATTTGAATATCTTTCAAGCCATTCTAGTATCATTTCAACATTTATTCTTTCAATTCTCATAAGCATAAGAATTATTGTTTGGAATTGCATTACTTCATCTTCCATTTCCAACTGTCTCATCTTTGATTGGAACATTAATAACCATATTTGAGACATATAACCTACAATTGCAAATACACACGCTAATAAAATTTCAAACCATTTTAAATATTCACTGTTTACGACTTGCAATTTATCATAAATTCTTTCTGTTGCTGTCTTTATTTCATCATCAGTTGCATCTTTATAAAATTTTGACCTTTCAACCGCTTTTTGAATATCATCTTGTGTTGTTTTTATCTTTCCTCTAAACATATCCAAAAAGACATTATCTTGTTTTGTTAACTCCATTGCCTTTTTTTCATCTTTAGCACTCATTCCAGACATCAGATTATAATCTGTTGTTGGCTGTGTATATTCATAATCTATTGCGACATGATGTAAATACATAAATATAAATAATGATGCAATAAATGTAACTATCGCCAAGCATATTCTATTTACATATACCCATTCCATCTTTAGTGGTGATGCAGCATCTTTTAAAAGGTCTTTAACATTCTTATATTCTTTTGTTCCCTCTTTAGGTATAAATAAATCTACAATTTTCTTTGCAAATTTATTCTTATATACTTTTGATTGCCAAGGGTTTTCTATATTTTTGGTATTCATATTTACTGCACCATTATCTTTTAACTTTCTTACTAAAACATATGATACAAATGTTATTAACAAAATTAAAATTTGCACTATCATTCCTGATTTTCCATAATACCAATTTCTAACAAATGAAAAATTAGATACAGCCCATGTTCTTAATGGCTCTAATAACATCACTGGCGCTATAGAAATAAACGATAAACTTCTAAATACATAATTTAATTTATCTCTTTTTAGTATTTCTATTTGCATTTCTTGAGTTATATTATCAACATTTTTTAAATATAATGATGCTCCATCTACTTTTCTGTCACCAAATTCCTTCGTTAAATATGACAATCCTGCAAATTCTTTTAAAAAGTTATTTGGCGCTACATCATAATATTTTTCAAGTTCAGTTTCTGGATCATCTGATATTAAAATATCATATATTTTTTCGCCTTGTCTTGAGACTTCTTTTTCATCATCTTGTGAAACCTGATATATTGCTTCTTCTACCATATTAAATTCATGATAAGCATGTCTTATTTCTGAGAAAAAGTCAAGTTGTTGAATTAATAATTCATCATCCTTTTTATCTACAGAACCTTCTATTAACAAATCTATCATAAATATTTCAAACATTATTAATATAAACATTAATAAGTAATTGCTTTTTGTTACTATTATAGTAATTATAAGCAATGGAAGTACAATTACAAGTGCTTTTGTTATTATTTTTGCTGAGTCCCTTCTTGTTGCATATTCATCATCTATATTTAATATTTCTAATCTTCTTCTTAATTTTAATATATATCTTTTTAAGAATGGGATTCTTGAATATGTCAAATACAGTTTTTGAAACAATACCTCTGTTGAAAATCCACTAGTTTTTGTTCCTCTTTGTAGTTTCTGTATATTTTTATATTCAGATTTTTGCATCTTTTGTGATAATATATAATATACAATTCCTATTATCACAATCGCTGCTACTGAGAAGCCCATTATCATATATATTACTTGATTTGACACCTGTATTTCACCTCCTAATTGCTATATTGATTGGTTTCCATTTTTTGGTTTTCTTCCTCTTCTTACTGGTTTTTCTATTTGTTCTGATACTTCAACTGCTTGTTTTGTTTTTCTATTATCTTTCCAATGTCTTTCCACAAATTTATCAAAGTCCTCGATATCTGATTCGTCCATATTTTCTCTCATACCTCTTAAGTTTTCTTCTGTTATTGGATTTGTTATTAAATATTCTCCATCAACATATTCGAGTATGTTTCTATATGTATATAATTGTCTATCTGTTACCTTTTCAAAATAATGTGTTGCATTATCAAAGAATTTGTCAAATTTTCCTTCTAATGTTTTTTCTTTTCTGTGTTCAAATGTGTATTCATTTTTGTCTTCAATTGGTATACATTCTGTAATTCTTTCTACATATCTCTTTCCTCTAAAGTCTTTCTTTAGATGTATATCGAAGTTTAATACTTGTACAACTTGTTCTTCTGCTGTTTTTTCGTTTTTGAATACTCCTGTTCTTAACATTGAGTTTCTTAATGCTGTTACTAAGTTAGGGAATGTTTTAGCATGGTGTGTAAATAATGTGAACTTAGATGCAACTTGGGCTGCTTGAATCATCCAAGATGCTACGGGGTCTGTTGCAACCTCACCTATGATGTTAACAGAACCATCTGTTTTCTTTTGAACGTCCAAACCTTCTTGTCCAGATATAGTGTCTGTTTCACGGAATGTTAAGATGTTTCTTGTTGGATATATTTTCCTTAAGTGCAACTCGAACGCCGTTTCTTGAACCCTTATATTCATTGTTTCATATATGTTTTCTATCATACCCATAAGCATTGTTGTTTTACCACAACCTTGCTCACCAGTTATTGATATAATTCTGGCTCCTTTTACAAGGTATTTTAATAATTCTATTGATTCGTCACATCCTGGTTCTCCTTTGAACCATTGTTCTAGTGTTGAACGCTTTACGTCGAACTTTCTTACGAAGAATGCCCATGTTTCAGAGAAACTTGGTCTTACAACAACGACACGAGAACCGTCTTTCATTTCATTGATTTTATAACCATTTGTATCTGACAATTGTCCTGGATTATTGTATTTGTAAATATTTTGGCACACTCTTTTTAATTCTGACTCTGTTCCAAAGCTTAAAAATGCTAAACGTATTGATTTACCTTGGAAGAATATCCAGATACTATCACAGGCTCTTGGTACTTTGTGTTCAGAAACTTGTGCTAGATAATCTGCATCTGATGTTTGTGCAACTTGGCTTAAGAAACTTTCTGGAAGTCCAGATACACCACCAGATACACCATCTATGTTCATATCTCTTACTTCATCAATGCTACTATATCCTTTGTAATGTTGATATATTCTTTGTACAACAATTGATAATTTATCATTAAAAGTTAATTGTAAATTTTCTTTTTCAAATATATCTTCTATTTCTTGAGAAGTTATTACATATGATGGTTTTGTTTCTCCCTCTACGTATTTTAATTCAGCTAAATCGTATTTTTTTATTAATTCAGTTAATGCTTCATATCCAAAATCTTTTTTATACATATATATTAGAATATCAAATTTATCTTGTGGTGTTAGCAATGATGGAATATCAAATGGTATAGCTTTTGATATATTTGTTTCATTTACATCATATTCTTTTGAAAGCAAATCATATATCAATTCTTTAACATATTTTTTATCATTTACATCTCCATATGTACAGCCTTTTAAAGCTTTTTTTAATTCATATTTTTTGTTTTTTCTTCTTTTTAATTCTTCTTCTGATAGCCCTATATCATACAAGTTAACTTTTGTTATTTCATCTAGTCTTTTTTTAACAAATTCTTGCATCTTTTCCAATGTATATGTTTTTTCATCTACATTTATTTCTTTTTCTTGTGGTGCTTCCTTTTTCTTTTTAATAAAATAATAAATTCCTGCACCTGCTACCACTAAAACAACTAAAATTAATAGTATATTTGTTATAGTCATTTGATATCTCCTCTCTACATTATTGTTTGTAGTTCTTGTATTCTATATATGATGTTTTCCGTATCCCTTTTTATTTCTTCTAGAAATATTACATTTCTATCATCTGAGTCTGCAATTCTTCTTAACTTTAAGAAAAAATCTGGTACTCCTGCTTCATTTGTTGCTTCAAAATAAAGTGTATTATACGGTACTGTTAATACTTGATTTTTTTCCTCTAAAAATCTTGTTATATTTTTTGAATTGTATTTTGAATATTTATCATACCTACCTATCAATATTAAACTTTTTGGTGATTTTAGTAATTCATTTTTTTCTTTATTTTCTTTCAGATTTTTTAAACTACTATAATTTTGGCTTGAATTAACTATTACTAAATCAGAACTTTTAACAATTTTTTGTTTTATTTCTTCCCCAACATTATTATCCAAATCTACAAAAACCATATCATAATAAGAATTAGCTAAATTAATAACATCTACATATTCTTCTGCAATTTCTTTTTCTACTTGGTCTTTTAAATTTTCTGCTCCTAAAAGAATTTCAAGTCTATCTTTAAATACTACTTTTGTATAATTTGTTATCATATCTGGTGTTAATTTATTACTTCTTGCTATTTTTGCAATTCCCTCTATTCCACTTTCATTTTCAAAAGTAGATTTATTTTCTCCAAATATTCCAAGTCTTAATTTTTTTGCCTGTTTTTCTTCAAAAAAACATTTTCTGATCCTGTCTTCTTGATTTGTTGTAGATATTATTAATATTCTTTTATTATGATTAATAGCCATATATGTTGCAATTGCAACTAGAGACATAGTTTTTCCAGTTTCTTCTTTTCTGTTATTAACAAATGATATTATTGGCATACTACACTCCTCTTTCTATTCCCTTTATGACTCTTCTGACATATGAGTCATTACTTTGATTTAATATTTGCTGTACGATAAATCCCATACTATCTTTATATTGTACACTTAATCTTTTAAACTTTATTTTTTGTACCCTTTGATTTTCATATATAACACTTAAATCTCCATTTTCTATTGGAAAATATATTCTTTCATCATTCCAAATAACCTTATATCCTAATGCTAAGAAATTCAAGTAATCGTCTTCTTCTTTTAGCATTTCTTTTGAAAATAATATCTTGGTTAGTTCCATTGTTGTATTAATATTACTCAATATCTCAAGTCCTTTTTTTAAAGAATATACATCAAATGACGTTACAAAATATTTTTTTTCCGCATTTTCTAGCTGAAATTGTTCTATTTTTTGGGGCATATCAACATCTATTAATAAAATGTCATATGGCAATTCTTTTGTTACTCCTATATATTCTTTAATTTCTTCTGTATTATTAAATCCTACCGCTATATCTATATCTTCAAAAGAAGTTATATATGATACTGTAGGATTTATTGCAGGTACTATATATTTTGCCTTTTGATTAATTGTTGTATCTATTATAAGTACTTTATTTTTCATTTCTGTTAAAACCTTAGCTATATTTACTAGCAAATCCGTCTTATCGTATGCACCTATAAATCCTACTTTTTTCATATATAACTCTCCTTTTTAGTTTGATGTTGTTGTATCTCCTCCTAAAGATTCAAGGTATGATTTTCTGTTTTCTTTAGAATTTGATATACTTTCTTCAACTTTTGTTTTTAAATTACTTTCCCCTTCTTCTCCGCTTGTGCTTATTGCAGAGTTAATATTAGTTCTTACTCTTGATTGATTTTCATTATATCTTTGGATTAATGCATTTTTATATGTTTCAACTATATTTGGATTTGATTGAATTAACTGCATAACTTCTCCTGTTGGTACATATGTTGGAATTGCTGCACTTTGTATTCCTGCCTCTGTATATATTACAACTTTTAAAGTTGATCCTATTGATCTATATGCATCAACTATTGCACTATTCATTGTTATAATTTCATCTTCTGTTAATTTTAGCCAAATAGTATCTTCAGAATCAACTCCATTAATTTGTGGAATTTCAACTTGTTTTTTTGATACTACTATATAATCTTGTCCTGATGGCATTGAAAGTCTTACATCTATGTATTCTCCTGTTTCTAATTGAGATGGTAATACTAACATATTATATTCAACTTTTCTTAAATCATCTGTCGTCTTTTCCTCTGATTTTGAGATCATATCCAATGTTATAATATTATTTTTATACATATCAACTTTTGCTACAATTGGATCTTCTGAAAGTTCTACATATTCTTTTTCTCCATTTTTTTCAATGTAATAATCCTCTGTTTCATCTTCCTGTTTTAGCTCATATCTAGTTCCATTTTTTGATAAATATAATGTAGCTACATTGTTTTTATATTCTGTTATTACTTCATTGCCCTCTTTATCTGATAATGCATAATTTGTTAATATTGACATATCTCCTATTGCATTACTTGGCACAAAGTTTTTATTTGTTACTTGTTGTGTTAACATATCTGTTGTTATTACTTGTCCAGATATTACATTTTGTGATAATACCCATACTTTTACACTATTTGCTTGTTCTTCTTTTTCCTTTTCTTTATAATTTTTTAATTGTAATATTAAAAGTGCTATTACAGCGCCTGCTATTACTAATGTTAATAACATTCCTAATAAAAATGAATTTCTTGCTTTTCTTTGCATTGGATTTGTTGCCATTACCAATTCCTCCTTATTTTTTTCTTAAATAATTTATCTTATTTTATTTTACATCAAATTACTACTCAAATCAACAAAATTATAACTATGTAACATAAAAATAATATTTTTGTAATATTGTTGTAATATTCAAATATTAATTCTAAAGCATGTACGTATTTACATTTAATTTCTTATATATAAAATTTTTTTCTTATTTTTTCATAATGCTAACAATATCTTTCTATTGCAAGCTTTACGCCGTCATTGTCATTATCTTCAGTTATATAATCTGCTATTTCTTTTATTTTAGGATTACTTTCTCCCATGGCAATTCCAATTCCCGCATTTTCTATCATCATTTTGTCATTCATATTGTCACCGAATTGCTATTATATTTTCATTGTCAATATTTATTTTTTTACTCAAGTATTGTATTGCTACCCATTTATCAACATCAGCTAAAGAAATTTCCGTATAATAATATTCTATATTTATATCTTCAGAACCTTTTTTTATAACTTTTCTAGACATATGGCTAACATCTAAAACATCTATATTCTTGATTTGTTTTAATTTTCTTATTACCGAATTGAATATTGATTTTGTTTCATCACATATTGTAATTTTCAAGTATTTTTCATTTTCTGAATTCTTTATATATTCTATTATATTGTCAACTAGAGTTATGCTTGTTTTGTCTTTTTCTGCTTTTTTTAGGTTTTCTTTGTAGTAATATAAAACATTGTGTTGTAATTGTTTTGAAATTATTGTTTCTTCTGTGTATATATTATAAAATATACTATTTTCTTCACATATTTTCGCTATTTCTAACACTTTTTGTTTGCTTAAAAATTTTTCATATATTATTTCGTCTTTTTTTATATCATATATTAGTGAACCATTTCCTGCTATAAAATAGTTTTCTGAACCTATTTCTTTTGCTATTGTTTTTATTGAATCTATTGGTCTTCCTGATGCTATTATTACTTCATTCCCTTTTTTTATTGTTTGTTTTATTTCTTCTTTTGTTTCTTCTGTTACTATTCCATATTTGTTTAATAGTGTTCCATCTAAGTCTACAAATATTGTTTTATTTTTTGTTTCTCGCATTTTTATCCCTCTCTTTTTTGCATTTGTATTTTATATTTTTATATCATAATTTATTGTTTTTTTCAATTTTTTGACAATATTTTTATTCATACACTTTGATGTTAGGTTACAGTTCAGTAGGAAAAATCCCTGAAATACCTGTGAATGATATTTTTCATATTTTCTCAGGTTCCCGACATACGTTAACAAATTCTAATGTAAATACTCTAACAATACCCGGAGGCAGGACCCTTTAGAGCATTTACTTAAGAATTTGTAACACTATTTTGGTCACATTCGAAATATATTCAAAATATCATTCACAGGTATTTCAGGGATTTTCCTTACTGGACTGTAACGATGTTAGTCACAATTTACATCTTTAAAAATTTTTGAAAAAATTTCCTGTTTATTATTTTGAATTTTGCAAATGATAGTATTAGAAAAAGCAAATGTTTTTTTCTAGAAAATGTAGATTTGCAGGAGGTGAATTATAATGGCAAACAATTCAAATAAAAAATTAGTTCCAGAAGCTATGACAGCTTTAGATAAATTCAAATATGAAGTTGCTAGTGAAGTTGGTGTTAATTTAAAAGACGGATACAATGGTGACATTTCTGCTAGAGATGCTGGTAGAATAGGTGGTAATATGGTTAAAAAAATGATACAACAAGTTGAAAACAACATGAAATAGTCTCATTTTTTGATATACTGACAGAATATATTACTTTATGATTGAGGGTAGAAAGTTAAATTTTGCTTTTATACATAATAAAGGCAGGATTTGATTTCCTGCCTTTTTATGTGAATTTTTTCGTTTTAGTTTATTTATTCAATACTTTATTATATTCATCATCTATATTAGTCTTTTCATATTCTTGTTGTATTTTTTGTATACTCTTTTGTTGTTGTTGCATTTTGTAACTAGAGTTAACATACAACCCTACTAGTACAGTAACAAAAAATAGCATACTTAATAATACATATAAAGTTATTGAACCTTTTTGTTCTTTCATTTTTGATTTTATTTTCATAATCAATCACCTTTTAATTACATTTATCATAAGTCATATTTATTTTTCATATATTGTTGCAATTATCCATAAATTCTAATATGTAAAATTGTTTAATTGATTATGCTTCTGGTTCTACTAATCCATAATTTTTTCCATCTTTTAATTTATGTATAACATTTACTTTTCCTGTTTCTACATTTATAAAAGCTAAGAAATTGTGTGTTGGATGTGCTTGTAATTTTAATACAGCATCTTCTGGTGTTATTGGTTTAATTTCATAGTATGATGTTTTAATTATTTCATTTGCTATTTCTGCAACGTGATCATTTGCTACTTCCATAGTTTTGATGCTTGCGTCTTTCATCATTTTTTCTTTTTTTGTTTTTGCTTTTCTAATTTGACCTTCTAGTATATCTATATCTTTATCTATAGATGCATACATATCTTTGTCTTCTGTTACAGCTCTGTATTTTTCTCCATTTGCTATTATGCAGATTTCTGCTGTTTGTTCATTTTTTTCTGTTTTTAAAGTAACATCTGCTTCGGCATCTTCAAAATATTTGTCGATTCTGTCTAATTTTTTTTCAACATAATCGTTTATTGCTTCTGTTATCTTTAGTTCTTTTCCTATAATTTTTATTTTCATAAAAATCGCTCCCTTCTTTTTTTACTTTTGCCTACCCTCATTATAAAGGTTCTTTTTGTTTTTTGCAAGGGGTTTTAAAATAAATCTTCTAATTTATATTCTTTTTCTAATTTTTCATTAAAATAAATTTTGTTAATTAATTCAAACTCACGCAAGCTATCATCTTTTAAACTGAATGAATACAATTTTTTAGGAGGAGCAGAAATTGTATACAAAATAGCACTTCTCGTGCTTTCACTCATGTCTAAAGAAGACTTGTCCTGTCTTCCACACGCATCACATTTAAATCCATTGTCTCTTATTGAAAATTTGCTTAAGTTTTTTTCTTCTTTGCAACTCACACATTTAGTTACTCTTGGCATAAATCCCAAAATACATAAAAGTCTCATTTTAAATACACTTAACACAAAATCTTTATCTTTATCTGTTTCTGATATTGTATATAATGTATTTAAAAATAATTGTAAAATTTTATAACAGTTTTCGTTTTCTTCTGTTATATCTTGAATTATTTTATTTATATGTATTGCATATTTAAGTTTGTCCAAGTCTGTACGTAGATTATAGAAAATTTCTATTGTTTCGCACGAGTTTATATGATATGTGTTTGTCCCTTTATACATCATATATTCGCCAAAACAAAATAGTTGTGTTCCAGCTAAAAGAGCACTTTGTGGCCTTCGCGCTCCCTTAGCAACACAAGATATTTTTCCATAATTTGGTGTTAATATTGTGAGCATTTTATCATAGTCGCCCATATTATTCTCTGCAATTACTATTCCATTTATCTTTACATTCGCCATTTAATCCCTCTTTTATAATTGTATATCATTCTTTATATCCTGGATATTTTGTCTGTTTAAATCTGTGCTTTTTTGTGTTTCTTGTACTCCATTATCTATATTCTGTATTCCTTTTTCTAAGTTTTGTATTTGTTTATATTCCAAAAAAGTATTTATATCTCCTGTGTTTTTAAATGCATCCCATGCTATTTTTTTAATCATGTGCTTCATCTCCTTTTTAAAGGTTATCCTTTAATTTATCTTTTGCATTTTTTTAAAATTTATACTAATATTCT
The DNA here is from genome assembly GCA_945865665.1 of uncultured Clostridium sp. Classification (GTDB taxonomy): domain Bacteria; phylum Bacillota; class Clostridia; order TANB77; family CAG-508; genus CAG-269. The sequence goes on from CAMBEE010000005.1 coordinate 111,655, forward strand.
TTGCTTAGCTCTTTAATAATTTTAAAATTTTTTTCTAAAACATCATAACTTTGAATATTATTTAAGTTTAAATTTACTAACAATAGAATCATTGTCAAGCCAGTCATTTTTAACTTTTACCCAAGTTTTCAAATTAACTTTAAGTCCGAAGTTTTGCTCCATGTCAATTCTTGCTGCTCTACCTATTCTTTTTAGCATTTCACCATTTTTTCCAATTATTATTCCTTTATGTGATTCTCTTAAGCAATAAATTGTAGCTTCTATATCATAGATATCTTCACCTTGTTTATTTTGTCTTAAATTCATTTTTTCTACTTCAACATAAATTCCGTGAGGTACTTCGTCTTGTAATAATTTTAAAGCTTTTTCTCTTATTGTTTCTTCAGCTAATTGTCTTAATGTTTGATCAGTATATTCCTCTATATCATAATATGCAGGACCAGGCTTTAGGTTCTTTTCAATTTCGTCTAAAATTAAATCTCTATATTTTTCTTGGTATGCTGAAATTGGTATAACTGCTGTAAAATCATATTCTTTGCTATATATATCTATTAAATTTAGCAATTTATCTCTTTTTACTAAATCAATTTTATTTATTATTAAAATAGTTTTTCTTTTTGATTCTTTTATTTTGTCTAATATTATTCTATCTCCTCTGCCTATATCTTCACTTGTTGCTTCGATTAAAAATAATACTATATCTGAGTCTGGTATTGTTGCAAATGATGTTTCTACCATTGTTTCATTTAGCTTATGTTTTGGTTTATGTATTCCTGGTGTATCTGTAAATATTATTTGTGAATTTTCTCTGTTTACTATTCCTTTTATTGCTGTTCTTGTTGTTTGTACCTTATTTGCTATTGCTGCTACTTTTTCTCCTACTAATAAATTTATTAATGTTGATTTTCCTACATTTGTTCTTCCTATTATTGTTACAAATCCTGATTTAAATTCTTCGTTCATTTTTTTCTCCATTTCTTTTTTGTCCTTTTGTCCCTTTTGGGACGGTTCTGTTTGGGATGTCAATTCCGACTGAGACATTGTCTTCAAAAAGGACTTTTATTTGATGTCTATATTATACACCATTTTTGTGCTAAATTTGTAGAATTTTTAAAATTTTTTATTATTTTTTAATTATTGTTTGCTGTAATTCAGAAAACTGGTTGAGTAATTATATCTCAACCAGTTTTCTTATGCATATGCATGTCTTTTCTTGAAATCCAATAAGTTTGTAATTTCTTTTTCTGTATTTTTTTCTTTTTTTGTTTTCTTTGCTCTTTCTTGTTCAAGCTCTCTTTTTTGTTTTTCAGCCATTGATTGACAGATTGCTTTTTGATAAGCAAAGTGTGTATCTTGTGAAATTTTGCTCCAATTGTATTCGTTTCTAACTTTATTTTTTGCTTTTTTTGTTATTTCTGCACATAGTTTATGGTCATATAATAGTTCTAGTATTGCATCTGCAATTGAGTTTGGATTTCCACAATATGTTTTCATTCCATTTTCTTTGTGTTGTACTATTTCGTTTAATCCTCCAATATCTGATACTACTATTGGTTTTTCTGATAGCATTGCTTCTAGAGCAACTATTCCAAATGGTTCATATGTACTTGGGAATACTGCAATGTCTGCTGCTTTGTACATTCTTTGTACATCTTTTCCTGCCATGTATCCTGCAAAATATACTTTTTCTCCTATTCCCATTGCATTAACTTGTTCTTTTAGTTCATATATCATTCCGCCTTTTCCACAAATTACTAGTTTGGCATCATGGTATCCTTCTAGTATTTTTGGCATTGCAGAAATTAAGTATTGTATTCCTTTTTCATATACTAATCTTCCCATAAATAGAATAATTTTTTCATTGTCCATTGCGAATTTTCTTCTAAAGTTATAGTCTCTTTCTATTCCATTGAATAAATTCATGTTTACACCATTTGGTATTACGTTTATTTTTTCATATGGTAATCCAAATAGTCTTTGTAATTCATTTTTCATATATTTACTATTTACTATTACTTCAGATGATTCATATGTTAGCATCCATTCTGTGTCATTTATGTATCTTTGTGTTTCGTCATGTATTCCACTGTTTCTTCCTGCTTCTGTTGCGTGTATTGTTGATACTATTGGTATATTGTATGAATTTTTTAATGTTTTTGCTGCATATGCTACAAGCCAGTCATGTGCATGTATTACATCAAATTTTCCTTCTGTAGCTATTATTTCACTTGCTTTTGCAACTAGGTTGAAATTTAATTGCATTATCCAGTCTATAAAGTTGTTTGGGTTTATCATATAGTTGTTTACTCTATATACTTTTACTCCTTTGTCATCTTCAAATTCTGGTGCGTCTCCTTCTTTGTATGTAACTACTGTTACTTCATGTCCGTCTTTTAGTAGTGTTCTTGATAAATCGTATACTACTCTTGATATTCCTCCTACTACTCTTGGTGGATATTCCCATGTTAACATTAAAATTTTCATTAATGATCTCCCTTTCTCTCGCTTCGCTCGTTCATCGTCATCTAAAATTTTTCAAATTTTATCTACCAAATATTTAATCTTTTTTCATTAACATATAGTTTTTCGAATTTTAGATAACAAATCTTGGGTCGCTTTGTACTAATTTTCTTTCGTTTTTGACATTTTTTTCAATTAGATATATTTTATACAAATTTTTTATAAATGTAAATGGTTTTTGAAAAATTTTACAAAAAAAATTTGGCTACTTTTGTAACCAAATTTATAAACTATGCTTCTACTGGGTAAACACTAACTTGTTTTTTGTCTCTACCTTTTCTTTCAAATTTTACAGTTCCGTCTACTACTGCATAAAGTGTATCGTCACTACCTTTTTTAACGTTAACTCCTGGATATACTCTTGTTCCTCTTTGTCTAACTAAGATATTTCCAGCTAATACGAATTGTCCGTCTGCTCTTTTTACTCCAAGACGTTTAGATTCACTCTCACGTCCGTTGTGTGAACTACCTTGACCTTTTTTATGAGCCATTTATCTCACTCCTTTCGCCTAGCTTTTTATAACTTTTTATAAATAGCTATTAGTTTTATATGTTTCTCTTAATTAAAATCTTTTTAATTAATTATGTAGAACTATGCTTCTACTTTTTCTTCAGCTTTAGCTGCTGTTTTTCTTGCTGTTGATTTGATAGCTGTTATTTCAACTTTTGTGTATGGTTGTCTATGTCCTTGTTTTCTTCTGTAATTCTTTTTAGCTTTCATTTTGAAAACAATGATTTTTTTACCTTTACCGTGTGAAACAACTTTTCCTTCAACTTTCATACTTTTAACATAAGGATTTCCAACTTCTACTTTTCCTTCGTCTGAAACTAAGATTACTTTATCAAAAGTAACTTTTTTTCCTTCTTCAGCGTCTAATTTTTCGAAGAATACTACATCTCCTTCTGCTACTTTGTATTGTTTTCCACAACTTTCAATTACTGCGTACATTTAAAATGCACCTCCCTTATTTGTATACTCGCTAATCCTTTGCTCTACTCATCATAAAATATTTTAATATTTATGAGAAATTTAAGGTAACTAAATTTGATTAGTCTTTATGAACCTTGACTAAGCGGATTACAGTTATTAATTTTACCATTATTTTACTGGCTTGTCAACCCATTTTTCTATTTTTTTCACTTTCTAATTTTTCTATTGTTACAATTCACAGCCTTAGAAAATTTTATAAATTCACTTTAAATGTTGATATATTAATGTTAATATTTTATTTTGATGTTGAACCAAATCCGCCTACTCTTTCACCTTCTGCTATGTCATCATCTGTTACAAAATACTTTTGGAATACACCTTGTCCTATTGCTTCGCCTTTTTTTATTGTTATATCTTCTTCTTTTATATTGTAAAACGCAAACATTATATGTCCATCATTGTCTGGATTTCCATAGTAATCTTTGTCTATTACTCCCACACTATTTGCTAATATTAGTCCTTTTTTCTTTGGATTAGAACTTCTGTTATATAGCATTAATACTTCGTCATCTTGCATATATGCTTTTATTCCTGTTTTTATTAGTGTTGGTGCCATTCCTTTCTTAAAGCTTGGTATTGTTACATCTTCTGCCGCTTCTATATCATATCCTGCTGAATATTTTGTTTTTCTTATTGGTAGATTTATTCCTTTTTCTTCAAATCCTTTTGCTACCTCAAATCCTCTTATTTTTTCCATTTTAAACTCCATTCCTTTCCTGCTTGCCTATCCATCGTCTTTCAAAACTTTAGATGCAAAGCTATTTTTCTTTTCTATTTTTACATACTTATTTTTCATTGTCAAGTTTAATTTTGTTATATTTTAACTTTTTGGATACTCAAGTTACAGTTCACAGTTTTAAAAAAATTTCGTGTGCAAGTTGCCCCCCTTAAGGGTTATATATTTGATATTGTATCCTGTTCATTACGTTTAAAAAGAAAA
>CAMBEE010000006.1 GCA_945865665.1 uncultured Clostridium sp.
AGAGGCTCAGTTTGGTATTTTAGATTTTCTTTTTAAACGTAATGAACAGGATACATATCAAATATATATATAACCCTTAAGGTGGCAACTTGCATACAAAAATTTTCCAAGGCTGTGAATTGTAACAATATAAAAGACGTCTTTTTTCTATTTTAAAAAATCTCTTGATTTAAAATAAAGAATTATAGTATAATAAGAAAAAATCCTTGGAGGAAATGAAAATGAAAAGAAATAATGGAATAACAATGGTAGCATTAATTATAACAATAATATTAATATTGATTTTAGCAGGAATACCAATAGGAGTAGGAAGTAAAGTAATAAAACAATCAGAATTAGAAAATCTGAAAACCAATATGATGTTAATAAAAGTAAAAGGAAAAGAATATGTAGAAAACGCAAACTTTAATTTAGGAACAACATTTGATAAAATAACAGACGAAAATGAAAAAAATAGCAGAATAGAAAAAGCAAAAGAAAAATTAAAGGGAGAAGAAGTTACAAGTTCAAACGAATTAGACGAAAAAATGGGAATAACAGAATCTCAATTTCAAGAAGATAAATCAAACTTGATTTTTTACTATAAACTATCAACACAAGACTTAGAAAATATGGGGATTTCAAAAGTGGAGTCTGATTCAAAGAATGGATTTTATATTATCAAATATGATGTAAAAAATGCACAAATAGATATTTACAACGAAAAAGGTTTTGAAAATCAAGATAAAACATATTACACATTAAATGAAATAGAAAATTTAAAAATATAAAAACAGAACTAATAAAATATGAATTTTAAGAATACAAAAAATATGTAATAAAAAGAAATTATACAAAGAGGAAAAAGAAATGAAAGAAAAAGAAGAAGAAAGATTAACAAATTTAAAAGAAATAGAAAAAGAATTACACACAAAAGGATTTAAAAATATATGTGGAATTGATGAAGCGGGAAGAGGACCATTAGCTGGTCCTGTTGTTGTTGCAGGAGTAATAATGCCAGAAGGATCAATGATAGAGGGAGTTAACGACTCTAAAAAAGTTTCTGAAAAGAAAAGAGAATTATTGTATGATAAAATAATTGAAGAAGCAATTAGTTATTCTGTAGCTATAATTGGACAAGATGTAATTGATGATATAAATATTTTAAATGCAACAAAAAGTGGAGTTACAAGTGTTGTTAAAGGTTTAGATGTAAGACCAGACTTGATTATAATAGATGCTCTTCAACATATAGATACAGATGGCGTACCATATGAATCAATAATTAAAGGTGATGCAAAATGCTATTCAATTTCAGCTGCATCAATCATTGCAAAGGTTACAAGGGATAGAATTATGAGAGAATGGGATAGTGTGTATCCTCAATATGGTTTTGCACAACATAAAGGTTATGGAACAGCAAAACATATTGCTGCAATTAAGGAGTATGGGTTGTGCCCAATTCATAGGAGAAGTTTTACCGGACATTTTATTTAGTATAATGATTTTTCATAAATATATATGTTTTTAGAAATTCTTATGTTGCTCTTGAACTTAAAAACTTATAAAAACATATATTTATGAAGGAAAATTAATATTTAAAGAATAGAATATAAGAAGAAAGGTCGTAAATTTATGAATATTCTAGAAATAATAGAAAAGAAAAGAGAAAAGCAAGAACTAACAAAAGAAGAAATTGAATATTTTGTAAAAGGCTATGTGGATGGAGAAGTTGCTGACTATCAAGCAGCAGCATTAGTAATGGCAATATTTTTAAATGGAATGACAAAACAAGAGACAACAAATTTAACAATAGCAATGGCACATTCAGGAGAAATATTAGACCTATCAAAATTAAATAAAACAATAGTTGACAAGCATTCAACAGGAGGAGTAGGAGACAAAGTATCAATATGTTTATTACCACTAGTGGCATCACTTGGAGTACCAGTTGCAAAAATGTCTGGAAGAGGACTAGGATTTACAGGTGGAACAGTTGATAAAATGCAGTCAATACCAGGTTACAAAACAGACATAGATATAAACAATTTTATAAAAAATGTGGAAAACGTTGGTATAAGTATGATTTCACAAACGATGAACTTAGCACCAGCAGATAAAAAATTGTATGCGTTAAGAGATAGTATAGCATGTGTTGAAAGCATACCACTAATTGCTTCAAGCATAATGAGTAAAAAAATAGCAAGTGGATCAGAAAAAATCGTATTAGATGTAACTGTTGGAAAAGGTGCATTTATGAAAAATATGGAAAATGCAGAACTACTCGCAAATGAAATGATAGAAATAGGAAAACTTGCAAATAGAGAAACAGTATGTGTTTTAACAAATATGAATGAACCACTTGGGTATGCAGTAGGGAATAATTTGGAAGTAATAGAAGCTATAAAATTTCTAAAAGGGGATATGCCAGAAGACCTAAAACAAGTAGTATTAGAACTTGGAGCATATATGATAAAACTTGCAGGACTTGGAGAAAGTCTAGAAGAAAATAAAAACAAAATGCTAGAAAATATATCAAATGGAAAGGCCTTAAACAAATTTATAGAAATGGTCGAGAACCAAGGAGGAGATAGTTCATATTTAAAAGACACAAATAAATTTGAAAAAGCAAAAATAATTAAACCAATTATTGCAAAACAGGATGGATATATACAAGAAATAAATGCCGAGGAAGTTGGGAAAGTGGCTTGTGGACTTGGAGCAGGAAGAGTAAAAAAAGAAGATAGCATTGATTATACTGTAGGAATTATTTTGAATAAGAAAGTTTCTGACAAAGTAACAACAGGAGATATTTTAGGATATATTCACGCAAATAATCAAGAAAAATCTGAAGAAGCGGAAATAGAACTAACAGAAATAATAAAAATAAGTAATAATAAAATTGAAAAAGGGCCAACAATTTTTGGTATTTGTAAATAAATTGTTGAAATTAAATATAATTTAGTGCTATAATGTCTTTATGGAGACGGTTATATTTGAGACATCGGTTCCAAATGAGACATAATTACCCAAAAGGACGTCATCACAAAAAGTACATAAAAACTTTTAAAGACAAAAAAAGGAGTGAAATATCATGAAAAACAATAAAGAGAAAAAAATAAAAAACAAAGAACAAAAGAAATATGATAAAGGACAAGTATTTGTAAAAATAATGGCAGGAATCCTATCATTATTAATGATTTTATCAGTAGCAGGTTCATTAATATTTTCTTTAATTTAAAAATCAACAACATTATTATAGAATAATCAGAAAAATAGTAACAATAAAAAATTAAAACATACATAGTTGAAGCAAAAAAGAAATAATCTCAAAATTTGAGAGAAGGTGTAATATGGAAAAAAGTATAAGTAATAGCTGGATAAATTTTTATAATGAAAATATATTAAAAGGATTTCAAAACCTTAGTGAAAATCCATTCACATTATTTACAACAATATTGGACATAGTAATAGTTTTATTTCTATTATATTGTTTTGTAAAGATGGTAAAAGGGTCTAGAGCGTGGCAATTAATAAAAGGAATAGCATTATTAATTATAGCAACATGGCTTAGTGGATTATTGAATTTGAAAATATTAAACTCAATTTTAACAGGAATAATGAATTGGGGAGTAATAGCAATAATTGTAATATTCCAACCAGAGTTGAGAAGAGGGTTAGAGCAATTAGGAACAAATAAATTTACAAAGTTTTTTGGGTTAGATAGTGATGTGGCTACAAAAACAAAAGAAGATATTTATAAAGTTGTTATAGCAGCAACAGAACTTTCGAAAACAAAAACAGGAGCATTAATGGTGCTAGAAAGAGATATAAATATTCAAGATATAATTGCAACAGGAGTTCCAATGAATTCTGAGGTATCACCACAATTATTGGTAAACATATTTGTACCAAAAACACCATTGCATGATGGAGCAGTTGTTATAAGTAATAACAAAATTGCAGCAGCAGCGTGTGTTTTACCACTTGCAGACGACCCAGATATAGCAAAAGAATTGGGAACAAGACATAGAGCTGCAATCGGAATTTCAAAAGAATCTGACAGCATAGTAGTTGTTGTATCAGAAGAAACAGGTAAAATATCTGTAGCAAAAGATGGAACTTTAATTGCTGATGTTAGAGAAGAAGTTTTGAAAAAAATCTTGATTAGTAATGTTGTTACAAAAAGATTTGCACAGAAAAAAACTGTAAAAAATAATAAATTCGAAAATATAAAAAAGAGATTCATCAGTAAATCGAAATCAGAAAATAAAGAAGAAACAAAAGAAAAATAGAAAAAGTCGCTCACAAGGCGACTTTTATAAGTAATAAAGAAATTACAATTTCGAAAATAAAAATCCTAAATATAAAAACTCTGGAAATGAAATGGAGAATGAAAAAATGAGAAACATAAAACTAACAATAGAATATGACGGAAAAGACTTTAATGGATGGCAGAGACAACCAACAAAACTGAATATTCAGGGAACAATAGAACAAGCAATAAAAATGGTAACAGGGGAAGATGTAGACTTAACGGCATCAGGAAGAACAGATGCTGGAGTTCATGCATTTGGACAAGTTGCAAACTTTAAAACAAACTCAAATATTCCAATTGAAAAAATACCAATTGCACTAAATTCAAACTTAAAAAAATCAATAAGAATAATATCAGCAGAAGAAGTCGACGAGAGATTTCATAGTAGATTAACATGCAAACGTAAGACTTACAGATATGTTATAAATAATTCAGAGTTTTCTTCAGCAATATACAGAAATTTAGAAACGCATATACCACAAAAATTAGATGTTGAGAAAATGAAAAAAGCAGCAAAATATTTTGAAGGAGAACATGATTTTAAAGCTTTTAAAGCTAGTGGAACAAGTAGCAAAAGCAGTGTTAGAACAATTTACAAAGCGGAAATCTTAGAAATGCCAAATAACAGAATTTACATTGAATTAACAGGAAATGGATTTTTGTATAATATGGTTAGAATAATTGCCGGTACATTAGTTGATGTTGGAACTGGAAAAATTAAACCTGAAGATATTGAAAAAATTATAGAGTCTAAAGATAGAAGCTTAGCTGGAAAAACATTGCAACCAAATGGGTTGTATCTATTAGAAGTAAATTATGAATAATAATTAAATTTGTATAAAATAGTAATGTAATTATTAATACAACATTTTCTTCAAAATTAAGATAAAAATATTAAAAGACTAGAACTAATAATTATAAAAAGTTCTGGTCTTTTAATCGTCATCTAATTCGTCAAACAATGGACTATCATAAAAGTCCTTTATTTTTATATCAAGTCCCCTACATATTCTAAGTATAGTCAATGTTTTTGGATTTACAAATTTCTTGTTAACAATTCCTTCAAGTGTTGATTGCGTAATCCCACATATTGTTGATAATTTGTTTATTGTAATATCTCTTTCATTGCAAAGTTCAACTATGCGATAGCTAACAGCAGAAATTAAAGTCATTTTTTCACCCTCTTATAAAAAGTATAACAAAAAATTTGATATAAGATTAACTGTTGACAGGTGACAATAAAAAAAGTTATATAGTAAAATATTTGAGAGGAATATAAATGACAAAGGAGAAAGAGGATGAAAAAATTTAAAATTACAAGAGAAATAAATGAAGAAAATGCTATAACATTAGTTGCTCTAACAGTAACAATTATTATTTTGCTAATATTATCAGGAATAGCAATAGCAACATTAGGCGGAAAAAATGGACTATTTACAAAAGTAAAATTAGGAAAAGAAAGATATGCAATATCAGAAGCAAAAGAAAAGTTGGAATTGGAAATAACGAATTTGAAAATAGAACAGCAAGGAAAAGGAAAAGAACTTAAAAAAGAAGATTTGCCAAAAATGAATAATGACGAGATAGATGTGCGTGATACAACAAATTTTCCAGTAGAAGTAATATATAAAAACTACAAATTTGAAGTAGATAGCAATTTTCAGGTTACATATGTAGGTGAAGCCAACGGTACAGTAATAACCTACACAACAGAGCCAAAAGAATATACCAATAAAGATAAAATAACTGTAAAAATAAAAATTTCAAATACAGTAGGAATAAAAAAAATAGAATATCCAGATAAAGGCAATGAATTGGAATGCAATGGAAAGAAAAATATTGCAATAGATTACGATGTTAATAAAAATGGGGTATATGTATTTAAAATCATAGATATAAACAATAAAGCAACATTAAAAGAAATAATAATACAGCAATTTGACAAAAATAATCCAATAATTAACAATATAAATATTGAAAATGTAACAATAAGCGAATTAACAATAAAAGTAGATGCAAAAGATGAAGAAAGCACGAATGAAAATATAAAAAGTGGAATAGAAAAATATGAATACTATATAAAATCAAATTCAGATAACGAATATAAAAAATATGAATCAAAAGAGAATCAATATACAGTATCAAATTTAAAACCAGATACAGAATATACAATTTATGTAATCGTTTATGATAATGCACAAAATAGTGCAAAAACAGAGATAAAAAAGCAACAAACAAAATCAGCTCCAAAAAATATATACATTGATGCTAATAATGGAAATGATACAACAGGAGATGGAACACAAAATAACCCATTCAAAACATTAAATAATTTAAATAAAATTATTGTAAATGGATTTACATATAATATATATTTAAATGATGGAAAATATAATTTTGTAGATTCTTTATTATCATTAGATGCTAATAAGGACATATCAATAATAGGAAAAGGAAAAAGTACAGAAATTTTTGCATCATCAAAATATAGCTCAATTAAAAAAGATTATAGTTTAAAGTTTTGTAAATTAATATGGAATGCAAATTTTGTATCAACAAATGTAATTTGCACATATACAAGTTTGGAATTTCATAATGTAGTTTTTTATAATATGTCATCAAATGCAAATGATTATTTTTTACCTAATGATCATGGACGAGAATATACATATGCAATATATACATTTGACCATTGTACATTGCCAACATTTTCAGAAAATACATTAAGCATATATCAAGGAGGAAAATTTAATATCAAATATTGCTATGGTGGTTTTGAATCTGGTTGGGCAACAGGTGAAGAAGATTGGTTAGATAAAACATATAATTGTATAACAAAAAATCCAAAAGTTGATTCTGAATATAGAATAACAGATCCAAACTGTACAAAAGAATATGGTGTATATTATGGAGAATATGCCTGGAAATAAAGTATATCTAAAAGATATGCTTTATTTTATTAATATTAGCTAGGATAGCAATATCAACATTAACAGATAAAGGAATATTTAGAAAGACTAATGAAGCAAAGTAAAAATCAAAAGATATACAAGATATGGATTATGGGAGGAATAAATAGTCCAAAATTTTTACAATTAATTGTGAAATATACAAAAAAGACAGATTAACTTGTCATATTTTGTCGAAATCTTTTTCTTGACAAGTAACATAAAACCATGGTAATATATGACTATGCAATTTATTTGACAATTGCATAGTCATAAACTTTTAAAATAATATTGAATTTAAAAAAATTAAATCTAGCAACTTTGGAGGGACAAAAATATTTTAATTAATTTAATCTAATTTATTATTTCTAAATTTTAAGATTAAAAATTAAGTTTAAAATTTAAATCGAAAATACCCAAAAGTATTGAGAAAATAAGGCAAAAAAGTAGGTGTATTTTTTATAGTGCAAATTGTCAAAAAAAATACAAACACAATTAATAAACATTTACCAAATAGTATTGCCAAAAGCAAAAATATTTAGTATAATTAGACCAATGGATGTGTATATTTACACAAAATGAGGAGGGTATTATTTTGGCAGAGAAAGAAAATAAAGAAATAAAAAAAGCAGTAAGGGCTTTAGACTTTATAAGTGCAGACCCAAATAAAAGAGAAAGACACAATTCTATATTAATGGCAGAGATTAATAGAAGAACTAGTGAGCATAATTTTTTTGAAGCCGGAAAAGAAGAACGGAGAAATTAAAGGTGCTAAGGAAAAAAGTATTGAAATAGCAAAAGAAATGTTAAAAGAAAGAATGTCAATAGATAAAATAATGAAATTTACAGGATTAACAAAAGAAGAAATAGAAAAACTAAAATAATATAAATATACAATAATAAAATAACAAAAAGTAACCAAAACTAACCAAAAGCATAAAATATAGTAAAAAGGATTTACAGAATCAACATTTTTTAAACTTTACAATTAACAAAAGAGTTAACGCGAAAGGAGAAAAAGAAATGAACACTTTACTAATATTTTTTGCATTACCAATAGCAGTAATAATAATATCAATAGCACTACAAAAAATCTTCAAATGTCCATTTTTAGTGGCAGGAATAATATTTGCAATATTTTTAATAGTAACATTTGTTGTAGGAAACTTAAACCTATTAATAGCAACAATAGCATACACAATACTAGCATTTATAACAGCAGTACTAACAAACATAATTTGTAGAATACTTAGAGAACTCGATAGTAGAGAAGGAGAAAGAGAAGCTGGTTGTTGCAATAGAAGAAATAGAAATTCAAATAATAACAATAGTGAAACACAATTATTATCAATAACGCGGAGGATGTTCAAACAATGATGATGGGAATCTATTAACAATAAGCAGTAATGGAGGTAACGGAGTCGAAAATGATTTACTGACAATTAATACAAGTTACCCAAACAATAATAGTAATAATGGAAGCACTTGTAGTTGTAATACATCAAATGACTCAATAGCAGTTAGAGCAAATGTCTTTCCTAATAATAACACAAATGGAAGAACAGGAAGCTTTTGTGGATGCTTTAGAAGAAGGTAGAAAATGTCGAATTTTGCGATGAAAAAATGTTGCAAAGTTCGGCTTTTTGTAATATCATAAATATACTTTAATTGTATTCAAAAATTTTTTCGTGTTCTAAATCAATGAACAAAAGTCCAGAAATATAACAAAAATAAAGAAGGTGATATTAAATTATAAAAAAATAAAGTTAACTTTCAAATTAATATTGACAAATCTAAGAACAAAGATTATAATAAAGGAGGTAAAAGTAATATAGAAATATTTACACATGGAGATTATATAAAATATAAAAAATTATTTAAAGGAAAATTTGCCGAAATATATAGAGAAGAAAGTGAACAAAATCAAAATATTTTCACAGTATTAGAACAAGGTGAAGAATATTTTGCAACAAATAATAGGCATGACAAAATATTTAGAACCATACTAGATAAAAAAGAAGACACTGTCGAATTAATAAACAAAGCAATAAAATCAAAATTAATAGCACAAGACATTGAAAAATATAACAGTAGTTTTGTAAATAAAATATTTAAAAATAGGGAGGCAGATGTTGTTTACAAACTAAAAGACAGAAATATTTTTTTCTTAATAGAACATCAAACCAAAATAGATTATTCAATGCCATACAGAATATTAGAATATGAAGTCGCAATAATAGAAAGTGCAATAAATATGAATAAAATTAAAAATAAAGAATACAAAATTCCGTTGGTTATACCAATTGTCTTATATACAGGAAATAAAAAATGGAATGCAAAAAAGTATTTAAAAGAATGCCAAGAGGAATTTGAAAGAATAAAAATACCTTTAGGCAATTATAACTTAGTAGATATTAATGATTTTACGGAAGAAGAATTAATAAATGACAAAACTTTTTTATCAAAAATGATGTTGATAGAGAGGGGAAAAAACATAGATGAAATCATAAAAATACTTAATGAAGTGGTACTAAAAACAAAAGATGAAGATAAAGAACTTCTCAAAAGAATTATATTGATAATTTTTGAGGAAAAGATTGGATACAAAGAAACAATGAAATTAATTGATAAATTAGAAGGAGGTAATAAAGAAATGTTAGCTGTTGTAGAAACAATAAGAAGGGAAAACCAAATGTATATAAATATGGGACGAAAAGAAGGACGAAAAGAAGTACGAAAAGAAATGAAAAATAATTTGTATCAAATAGCAAAAAAATTAATAGAAAGAAATACACCCAAAGAAGATATATTAGAGATAACAGGGCTAAAAGAAAAAGATATAGAAAAAATAGTAAAGATGAACCAAGAAAAGCCACAATAAAATTGCTTGATAATTTTACATTTTTATGTTAAACTAATAAATGCAAAACATTTTAGGAGGAATAAAAATGTTAGAAATTATAGAAGATACAATAATAGACGCAATAAAACTATTACCATTTCTATTTATAACATATTTAATTATGGAATACATAGAACATAAAATGGGGCACAAAACAAAACACGCAATAAAGAAATCAGGAAAATGGGGACCAATTATAGGAGGAATATTAGGAGCTTTTCCGCAATGTGGATTTTCAGTATCAGCAACAAATTTATATGCAGGACGAGTTATAACATTAGGAACATTAATTGCTGTATATTTATCAACATCAGATGAAATGTTACCAATATTTATATCAGAAGCAGTTTCACCAATAATTATATTAAAAATATTAGGAATAAAAATTATAATAGGAATTATTGCGGGAATTATAATAGATTTAGGCTTACACGTAATAAAAAATAAAATAATGAAAAACAAAGAAAATAATATAACCGAAAGTGAAGAAAACGATGATGATGAAATAGGCCATATATGTGAAGAAGACCATTGCCATTGCAATGAAAGTGGAATATTAAAATCAGCAATACATCATACTTTAAGCATATTGATGTTTATAATAATAATCACATTTATTATAAACACAGCTGTACATTTTGTTGGGGAAGAGACTATTGCAAGTTGGATATTAAACAGACCAGTAATAGGACCACTAATTGCCTCATTAATAGGCTTAATTCCAAACTGTGCAGCGTCAGTAATAATAACAAATATGTATTTGGACAAGGTTATTTCACTTGGAAGTATGATATCAGGATTATTAACAGGTGCAGGGGTTGGACTTGCAGTATTATTCAAGACAAACAATAAAATAAAAGAAAATATAAGAATTCTTATTTTATTATATGCAATAGGAGTTATTTCAGGAATTATAATTGATTTAATAGGATTTACAATATAAAAAACTGCAGTTCAGTAACATAAAGAACTAAAATGAATTCATAAAATTTGCCACTGAACTGTAGATAAAAAACTGTCATTAGGTAGTAAACCAGTGACAGTTTTATTTTTTAATTTTTCTTTTTATTTCTTAAATTAACAACAATAGCATCTTCATTATCAAAAATATAATTAGAATCTGTTGTATCAGTTTGAACTGGATCAATTTCATTTCTGGCATCTATAAAGTCCAATTTTTTAGGATTAAATTTCTTTTTAGGCAATCCATTTTCTGTATCTTCAGTTTCAGTAGTAACACCATCTGAATATTTACCAAAATCATAAGTTTTAACCTTTTGGGCTTCTTTATATTTTGATGCAAGATAATTAAGTTTTCCTTGACCAGCCATTGATTTACCATTGCCACCTCTGATTTTATAAGCACAGTCTTTTTGACCAAGGCCTTGTAATTTACCAGGCTTAAAGTATGGAACAAATTTCCATTCGACACTACCATGTTTAGAATCATATTTCATCTTATCAAAATCAATAGAATTACCCATAGACCATTCTCTTTTTTGTCCAAATTCAACACTCCACCAATCTAGTTCATCCTTAGTTCCGCCACCTGTAAAGATTTTACTAGCACAGTTTGATAAAATTGTTTGTTGATAATTTTCTTTTGAACCAGCAACATTTAATTGAGCTAGGTTTTGAGCAGAAATTACAGTACCAACTTTATATTTTCTATACATTGTGAATATAGGTTCAGTTTCTTTACAAATGAAATCAGGAAATTCATCTATATACAAGAAATTTGGAACTCTAGATTTTTCAGTACCAGGTCTTCTTAAAACTGCATTTTGCATAGAGATTAAGAAGAAAAGTCCAAAAGCTTTATGGCTAGAAGCTCCTAAATCACCACGTCTAGTACAAACAAAAGTAATATCTCCATTTTCAAGCATTTTATCAAAATTAATATTATTGTGTCTATTACACAAAATTGTTTTAACACCAGGTATTCTCAAAAGTTTATCTAGTTGAGTAATAGCTGCATCTATATAAATTTCAGTATTTTGTCTATTAACACCATTTTTATAAAAGTTCTTTCTAAAATAATTTAATTGAGTATTGTATTTCTCTTTTAATTCTTCATCATGTGCAAGAATTTCGCACATTTTTTCAACTAAATCAAAGTTTGTAAACATTTTTAGCATATCTTCTAAGTTAGGTAACATACCCTCATTCATTCTAGGATACATTTCTTTTAACAAAATAGCCATATTTTCAATTGCTTGAAGTACAACTGATTCCCTATAAGTTTCATCAGGTTCATCTTTAGAAATGTCAAGCATAGTTTTTAAAACTGAAGATATAGTAATTGCTATTTTATTAGGACTATCATAAACAAAAGGATTTAAACCAATTGAATTTTTATCTGATGGGTCTATTATATTATAAGATAAACCAAAGTTTTTACAAACACTGATCATATCATCTGAAATCTCTCTATCAGGAGAAAGAACAGTTATACCACAATTTCTATATGTAATTTCAGCTGAAGAGTCTAAAATCATTTTTTTCATATAACCTTTATAAACATCTTCTTTACCTATAGAAGGAGTTAACATATTTAAATTAAAGTTAGCATTTAAATAATCATTATCATAAGGCTTATCTAATACAGCAATTCCAGTTTTTAAAGCAGTAAATCCCATTTCCTTAGCTACTTCTCTAAAGAAAAATTTCCTTTCCAAATCTCTAGCTATCATTGGTTCATAAACTAAAGAGGTTTTCCCAGAACCAGAAGCGCCACATACAAATAAAGATTGATATCTAGAAGCTTCAGGCATTGTTATTTGTGCTGCAGTTTCACTATTTTGGAACATATAAATATCACAAGTATATGGACCATGTCCTTGTTTTTTATCAGATAAATCAATTCCACCATAATCCCAGATAGATTGAGTCATATCCTTACTATCATTTACTCCAAAGTATAGGAAATTGAATACTTTTGGAATCATTAATACTGGTAACAAGATTGTCAAAGAAGTCATAGCTGGTCGTATTAAATCAGAAAAATTTGTTACTAAATCTACATATCCAGGGTTAAATACAAGTAAAAGCCATGCACCCATATTAAGCCATTGTATAAACATCGAAATTGCAATTATACTTAATCCAATAATGTAAATATTGAATAAAGTAACTTTTCTACTTTTTGTTGAAGCAAATTCTGAACTTCCCGAAAATAGAAATGCAAACACAGGACATGCCAATGCAAATGTGTACATTAATGGTCCCCAGTATGAATAAGAAACTCCAGTAAATAACATTAATAAGAATTCCACAATTCTATCTACTGCAAAATATACGGTTAAAAGTGTTAACACATATGTTGCAAATGTGTTTCTACTAGTTCCCAATTTCTTTAAAAATTTATCTATTATTTTCATTATATAATTGCCCCTTTTTATAAATTATATTTTGTTGCTATTTTTTATTATAAGAAAATTTAAAAAATTCATATAATAAAGTATGTTTTAATTCTATTACTACATATCTATTATCCTATAAAATAGGCAAAAAAACAAGTATTTTTTCAAAAAAAGTTGCATAAAACACTACAATTTTGTTACAATTCACAGCTTTAAAAAATTTTTGTGTGCAAGTTGCCCCACATCAAGGGTTATATATTTGATGTTGTATTCTGTTCATTACGTTTAAAAAGAAAACCTAAAATACCTAACTGAGCCTCTCTCACTTATGACAGAAATGTATATATGTATATAATTTTAAACTTTTCGAATGTGATTAGAGCAATATTAGAATTTCTTAAATAAATTTATGGAAAGCGTTCACGTCGAGCGAAGCGAGGACTAAGTGGAATTATCCATCAATTTATTTTAGAAATTCTTATGTTGCGTATTGAACCGAGAAAATGTTTCAAATCATATACATATATACATTTCTGTCGTGAGCATTCCTCAGTTATTTATTTAATATTTTCTATTTTTCACTTCAATCAAACGAATACAACATCAAATATATAGCCCTTGATGTGGGGCAACTTGCACACAAAAATTTTTAAAGCTGTGAATTGCAACACAATTTTCAGAATAAATTCAAATAAAGCGACATATAATAATTAAAATTACATAAAAAAGTGGGGGATGGATTTATGCAAGAAGAATTTAGAAAAGAACAATTAATAAAAGATAAAAGTGAATTCGATAAAGAAATTGAATTAATAAGAAATATAATTAAAACAAGAGAAGAATTAAAAAATGATAATAAAAACTTTGAATTTGCCGAAATGGAATTAGTAGATTATTATATATATCATATAAAAGCAAACCAAGCAAAACTAAATTATTTACTTAAATTAGCAAAAGCAAATGGAATAACAATAGATAGAATAAAACAATTAAAATATGAAAATTATGACGAAGAGATAGGGTAGAAAGTAGAATCTTTTTTGAATTACACCAGTAAATATAGTTATAAAAATAAATGAATATATGTCCATATTTATTCATACAAATGTATAAATAAAGTTTGAAGAGGGATGAGTATGGATACAAATATAATTACATATTTAGCATGCATATGTTTTTTATTTATTTTTGGAAGAGTGTTTATTGTTCCAATAAAAAAAATTTTAAAGTTAGTTATTAATTCTATTTTGGGTGGCGTTACTATTTTTTTGATAAATCTTGTTGGTGGGATATGGGGATTCCACATGGGACTTAATATTTTTACAAGTATTTTAGTAGGGTTACTTGGACTGCCAGGTGCAGTATGTTTAGTAATTATAAAGTTATTAATAGAATAAATCTGAAAATTTTCAATTTTCAGTCTTAACTCTACTTTTTATCATACTCAAAAAAATTGAAATTTTCAGTAAATTTGTTCGTGCGCGAAAATTTATGAAATAAATTTTCTGTGCAATGTAATTTTATATATTAGGAAAGTTGCATAACTTTCCTAATATATAAAAAAGGGATTGAAGACCCGTCCCCCAATCCCGAAAAAAACAGGAAAGAAGACATGCGTCCTCAATCCTGTTTTTTCTATTCAACTGTAACTGATTTTGCTAAGTTTCTAGGCTTATCAACATCCAAACCTTTTTCCTTAGAAATATGATAAGCAAGTAATTGTAATGGAACAATTGATAAAATAGGGGAAACAAAACAATTTGTTTCAGGGATATCAATTACAACATCAAACATACTCTTATCAATATCTTGGTTAGAAACAACCAAAGTTTTAGCACCACGAGTAATAACCTCTTGAATATTACTTACAGTCTTTTTAACTAAATCTTTATCAGTCATAATACTAATAACAGTAACACCATTTTCAATTAAAGCTATAGGACCATGTTTCAATTCACCAGCTGCATAACTTTCAGAATGAATATAAGAAATCTCTTTTAATTTCAAAGAACCTTCTCTTGCAACTGTCTCATCAATACCTCTGCCTAAGAAAAATATATCTTTTTCTTGATAAATCTGCTTAGCAAATTTGTCAATTTTTTCATCACAATTTAAAACATCTTCTATTTTTTTAGGTAATTCCAAAATGCTTTTCTTAATATCAACTAATAAATTTTCATCAGCTATACCAAGTATTTCTGCAAAGTAAATTGCTAAAATAGTCATTAAAACAACTTGAGAAGTATATGCTTTTGTAGAAGCAACTGCTATTTCTGGTCCGGCATGTGTATAAATTGAATAATCTGCTTCTCTTGTTATAGAACTACCAATAACATTAGTAATTGCAATAGTTTTAGCACCTTTTTCTTTTGATAATTTTAAAGCAGCTATTGTATCTGCAGTTTCTCCTGATTGAGATAGGAAAATACATAAAGTTTTATCATCTACAATTGGATCTCTATATCTAAATTCTGATGCAATATCAACTTCTGTAGGAATTCTACAAAGTTTTTCAATAGAATTTTTTCCTGTAAGACCTGCATGCATTGCAGTACCACAAGCCACAATATAAATTTTATTTAAACATGATAAATATTCTTTAGTAAATTTAAGTTCATCAAATTCACATTTTGAATTTACATTTACTTTAGCACCTATTGTTTCTCTAATAGCAGTTGGTTGTTCAAAAATTTCTTTTAACATGAAATCGTCATAACCTTCTTTTTCAGCTGCTGCAGCATTCCATTCAATAGACTGTGTTTTCTTTTCAATTTCATTTAAATCTTTATCATAGAATTTTGCAGAATCTTTTGTTAAAACAACAAATTCTAAGTCATTTAAAAGATAAAAATCTTTTGTGTAAGAAAGTATAGCAGGAATATCTGAAGATAAATATTTTTCGTCCTCACAAGTTCCTATAACTAATGGGCTATCTTGTCTTACAACTATCATATTATCTGGGTAAAGACTTGAAATAACTTCAAGTGCAAAACTTCCTTTTAAATCTAAACAAGCATTTTTTACCGCTCTTAAAAATTTTAAATCGTCATTTTCTGTATCTTTTATAAAATAATAATGTATTAAGTTAGGGATAACTTCTGTATCTGTTTGAGAATAGAATGTATATCCTTTTTCTGTTAAAAATTTTCTTAATTCATTGTAATTTTCAATAATTCCATTATGAACTACACTAAATGTTTTTGAATTATCTTGGTGAGGGTGAGAGTTCTCCTTTGATGGCTTTCCGTGTGTTGCCCATCTTGTATGAGCAATACCAATAGTTCCTTCTAATTTATCAATTCCATCTAAATTTGACAAGTTTTTAACTCTTCCTTTATCTTTCATTATTGATAATCCATCTTTTTCGATTGTTGAAATACCAGCAGAGTCATATCCTCTGTATTCCAATCTTGTTAGCCCTGCTAAAAGAATAGGGCATGCTTTTTTTGTTCCTATGTAACCTACAATTCCACACATAATTTAAATCCTCCTAAATATATATTGAAAATTTTTAAAAATTATTTTGATACATTAACACATCAAAACAAAATTGATAGAGTTAAAACATCTGAATCAATATTTTAAAAATTTATGGAATTGAAAGTATGCAAACTTAAAATATTAACTTCTGTTCTAATATTACTATTAGTTTTTAATTAATACTTATGACCTTAAGTAAAAGCCACTAGAGCATCCGCCGAATTTTTCGATAACTCTAGACCTCGTCAACCTCCTGAAAATAGTGGTCCTGGCGCTTGAAAAATAACTCCTTTCTTGATATTTTTATGCATCTTTCAATTTTACTTTATTATATTACATCAAAATGCATTTTGGTGCAAGTGCTTTTTTATTATTTTTTAAAAACAAAAATACAAGCTCCAAAAAGGAGCTTGTATATGTTACACTTTCCATTAAAAGTGATTTATTCAATTAACTCTGCGGTACCTAATGAAACTTTTAATTTAAAATCTTTACCAACATCGATTTTTTTCCAGTCATCAAAAGAAATTGAATAATTTTTTTGCTTATCATTTACAATACCGGTTATTTGATATTGCTGTGATTTTGAACTTTCTCTTTCATCTGAAGCAAGATTTAAATTTCCCCAGTAAGGATTTTTATCTTTTCCAGATGTTTTAACACTACGTTCATAGAGCCATTTATCAATTTCATAATAATATTTTGTTTGATAAACAGGTTCCTCTCTATAAACTGGATCTTCATAGTATTCAGTTTCATAATATGTTTCATATATTGGCTCACTATGTTCTTCTTCTTCAAAGTATCCATTTCCTAAATCATTATAGGTATAGTATGTATTATATCCTGTAATTCGTTCTTTGGGAACTTCTCTTGATTTAGTTTCATAATGATCTAATACAGTGTCATAATGATGAATTTCTTGCACTGAATGCAATAGCCGCGCATTTGAGGGTAAGGACCAGTCACTTTCTTCAACTGTTTGATATTTTTCAATATCAATTGTCCTATTCCAAGATACTTCAGTTACATTCATGGTAACTTCTTTAGGCTGTACTAAAGCAATAATCCCAGTTATGAATAATGCCATGATAAGACCAAAGAAAATGTATCTAAATACAGAAGATGATTTGAAAGATAAAAAATTACTTTTAAGATTTTTTAAAGTGTTTTTTTTATTTTTATCCTCTGCATAAGAAGCCTCACCAGCGGTTGGTGTTGGAGTGGAATTTTTTAAATTACTATTTAAGTTTTTCTTTTTTTGGATATCAAAATAATTTCCATCACTTTCTACTCTTGAAGCACCACAGCAAGTACAAGTATCATTATTGTCAGAGTTGTAGCTTTGGCAATAACTGCACATCCAGTCAGGATTTTTATTCAATTTCTTTGCTTCTTCATCAGTGACATAATTATTCTTGATGTCTTTGGGTAAAGTAGGTTTAAAATCTTTATCCCTTTGCCGTCCACAATTAGGGCAAACTTGATATCTACCTAATATTTCTTCTGTTTTACAATATGGACATTTCCACCGTCCTTCAACTATTCTTCCCATAATGTTCCTCCTTTTGTTGTTTTTTATAATTGTATTGTATGTTTGAGTTAACTGATTTTTGCACAAAATGTTGCTTTATAAAAATTATAACAGGCATATGAAATTATGTCAAATTAACACCGATATATTCAAAATGTATAAATTAGTCTTGCTTTACTATATACTTATAGTTTATAATAAATGTAAAAAATATAAAAGGAATGAAAAAAATGTTTAACATAGAAGAAGAATTAAAAAAATTACCAGGAAAACCTGGAGTATATGTAATGCACGACAAAGACGACAATATAATCTATGTAGGAAAAGCAGTTTCATTAAAGAACAGAGTAAGGTCATATTTTAGAAAAACAAATAAGACCGAAAGAATAAAAAAAATGGTAAGTTTAATAGACCACTTTGAATACATAGTTGTTGACAATGAAGCAGAAGCATTAATTTTGGAATGTAACTTAATCAAAAAAAACAGACCCAAATTCAATGTTTTATTAAAAGATGACAAAACATATCCATATATCAAAATAGATGTAAAATCAGATTATCCAACAGTAGTAATAACAAGAAGACTTATAAATGATGGGGCAAAATATTTTGGACCATATGCAAATCCAGGTGCTGCAAAGGAAATGATAGATTTTATAAAACAAAAATATAAAATACGCCAATGTAGAAATTATCAAGGTAGAACAAGGCCTTGTTTAAATTATCACATAAAAAGATGTTTAGCTCCATGTATGGGATATGTAACACCAGAAGAATACAAAAAACAAATTGATGAAATAATTGATTTGCTAGAAGGAAAAACAGATAAAATTTTAAAAGAACTGGACAAGCAAATGAAAGAAGCATCAGCAAAACTAGATTTTGAAAAAGCAGCAGAACTAAGAGACAGAAAGTTAGCAATAGAAAGAGCATCATCAAAACAAAAAGTATCAAATATTTCAGAAAACAACATAGATGTTATAGGACTATACAAATCAGAACTAGAAGTATGTATAGAAATATTCTTTGTGCGTGGAAGTAAAATGATAGGAAGAGAACACTACTTTTTCCCAGAATTAAAAGATATGGAAGATAGTGAAATTTTATCAGGATTTATAAAACAATATTATTTAGAAAATCCAAATATACCAAGCAAAATAATGCTGAGAGAAGAATTGCCTGAAAAAGAGGTAATAGAGCAATGGTTATCCACAATGTTAGGAAAAAAAGTGGAATTAAAAAGCCCTAAAAAAGGCGAAAAACTAAGATTTGTAGAGATGGCAGAAAATAATGCAAAAGTCACACTAGAAAACAAAGAAAAAGACAAATCAGAAATATTAATGGAACTAAAAGATGCACTTAAAATGGACAAATTACCACGAAAAATCGAAACATATGATATATCAAATATATCAGGAGAATTTATGGTTGCAGGAATGTGTGTAATGCAAGATGGAGTTATTAAGAAAAACTTATCAAGGAGATTTAAAATAAAAACAGTTTTAACACAAGATGATCCTAAATGTATGGAAGAGGTTGTTACAAGAAGATTAGCACATTCAATAGACCACGAAGACAAAGGCTTTGGAAAACTTCCGGATGCAATATTTGCAGATGGTGGTATAACACAAATTAGAGCAATTAGAAATGCTATAAACAAATATGAGAATCTGGATATAAAAATATTTGGTATGGTCAAAAATGACAAGCATCAAACTAGAGCATTGATAGACGAAAATAGAAATGAAATACCAATTTCAGAAAATCTTATGAACTTAATAACTAGATTCCAAGACACAGTGCATGATACAGCAATTACATATCACAGAAAATTGCGTGCTAAAGCGATTACTAAATCAGAGTTAGATGATATTGAAGGAATAGGTGAAGTTAAGAAAAGAGAGTTGCTTAAAAAGTTTGGAAGTGTTGAAAAAATAAAACAGACTTCAAAAGAAGAATTAATGCAAGTAAAAGGAATAACAGAAAAAATAGCAGAACAAATAAAAAAATAGGGATTAGAGGTTTGCTACCTCAAATCTCTATTTTTTAAAATATAGGATTAAGGGGACGTTACCCCAAATCCATATTAGTTCATGCAAGACAAACGAATTTATTTAGAAACCAAATATATATTATCCATAACAACTTCAGAATTAGGACCAATTTCTGATTTATAAAGCAAAGAAATATTTTTAAAATCAGACTCTTCCTTAATTCTATTCAAAATAGCATCATTATCCATATATGACTTAATAGATAAAATATAAGAATCTTCATTATTTAAATTTTCATCATCGATAACACAATGAAGCTCATCATTATTATTAACATTAACAATTAAAGTTTTATTATAAATCATCATTTCTGGAATACTTTGCATATGATTAAAGAAATTATCATAAACATACACAAAAGATTTATCCTTATTTTCTTCAGCAATATCTAAAATATTTTTATAATTCCCATACAAAAATAGTGGCTTAGAAAATATAAAACCATTTATTATTAAAGCAAGAGAAATTACAATAAATAAAATATTTTCATATTTAAATTTAATAAATTCATTTAATATAAAGAAAAATGTTAAAACCACAAAAGGAATAACAGGCATTATGTATCTCAACTCTTGGAAAGATGTCATCCTAACAGCTATAAAATAGTAAAAAATACTTGGTACAATTGTAACTAAAACAATAAACTTTTCTTTACTTTTTACACATAAAACAATAGTAGCAATTGCAAATAAAATTAGTGTAACAACTATTAAAGCTACATTTGAGTTATTTATACTAAAAGCATAAGCAAGATGCTTTAAATATTCAAAAACATGAATAAAATATCCACTATTTTCTAAATTTGAAACACCTCTATCTGAGAATAACAAATGTTTTATACAAGGTACAAATATAAGAATTCCAACAGCTGCATAAACAATGTGTGCAACAACATATTTAGAAATTATTTTTTTATCTTTTTTAGTTCTTATCATTTCAATTAACATTATTGCAAATATGAAAAAAGCATAAATTGCAAAAAAGTATTGTGTTAAAAATCCTAAAACAGTTGTAGCTCCGAACTGAATCGTAAACTTTTTATCCATTATAAAATCATTTTTATATAATTTTAAACTCAAATAAAAATATAATAAAATAAATAATGTAAGAAGCATGTACATTCTTTGAAAAATAACCATAGAAATTGTACCCATTGATAAGCCATACAAAATTAAAACAGGTATTATCAAATGTTCTTTATTTAATAATTTTAAAATTTTTAGAAGAACATAGCAACTTAATATAAAAGCAATGATATTAACTATAAAAGCAGAGTACATTGAATATTTTCCACCAAAGAATAAAGTTGAAAAATGAACAAGTGTATAAAAAAATGGCGGATGATTATCACGTGCTTGGTTCATATATAAAGCTTTAAAATTAAATAAATTATTAAAAGTTAATGCAATAGAATTTTTAAAATAATCACTATTTCTCCAAACTGGATCATTTCCAGTATCATAAGCGGAAATTAAACCATCATTTGGGTTAACAGACGTACACAAAGTATAGCTTTCGTCTTCATGTAGACCAACTTTTTTTGTCTGAAAAAAAACAATTATTCCAGACATTATTGCAATTAAAATTAAAACTATAATTTTTTTTATATTTTCTTTATTTTTCAACATAAAAATCAGCCTTTCTATATAAAATAGGAAACCGTGGGCTTTATTGCCCAGGCTCCTTAAATACAGTTCTCATATTTACATGAGATCCATTTGGTCGGACAAAACAAATATTAATTGGAATTATATTTCGCCTTCTCCGATCTAATATCTTAAGGTAAGATATTAGCAAGACAATAATACCAAGAACAAAAATTTTCTTCTTCATATATGCCTCCTTTAGATATATTAATTATGCAGAAAAGATTATAACACCATTTTAAAATTTTAACAATAAAATTCTAATAATTGGAATATTTTATTTATATATTGAATATATATATTAAAAATGGGACAAAAATTTTAAAAAATTTTTAAGTACATTTTAAAGGGGGATTTTTAATGGAAAATATTTTTAATGTAAAGTATAATTCAAAATTGGACAGGCTTGAAATACCAAAAGAAAATAGAAAATTTAAAATATTTGATTTTTTTAGAAATCATAAATTCTTTTCTACAATTTTAATGAGTTTTTTTGTTTTTTCTGGTATAAATTTTTACTTAATTTTTAGTTTTTTGAAAATTTTAGAAAATATTTGATAAAATTTTAAATTTATAGTATAATTACAAAGCAGAAAGGAGTGATTACATGAGCATAAAATATAATGTAATTATACAAAAAGAAGAAGACTGGTATGTAGCAAAATGCTTGGATAATAATGTTGCTTCACAAGGTAAATCAATAGAAGAGGCAATGGCAAATTTAAAAGAAGCGTTAGAACTATATATGAAAGATGAAGAACCAGAAAAACCAAAAGAAATATTTGTAACAACATTGGAGGTGGCTGTATGAGTTTTAAATATCCGTTACTGCCACCCAAAGACATAATTAAAGCAATGAAAAAATTAGGCTTTGAAAAAGGCTCACAAAAAGGCAGTCATGCAAAATATGTTAATTATAATACCGGAAAAATTTTTATTATTCCAATGCATTATGAAGTCGCAAGAGGAACATTAAAAAGCATCTTAGAACAATCAGAAATAGAATTAGAAGAATTTCTAAAAAAGTTATAAATTTATTTAAAATCAAAACAAAATTTAAAATCTTAAAATAATCCTTTAAAAAAATAAAAAAATATGGTAAAATAGAACTATTCTAAGAAAGAGGAGGATAGTAGCTATTAAGCTATATGAAAAATATGAAACTAGCAAATGAATGGAAAGATTATAAAATAATAGACATGGCAGATGGTCAAAAACTAGAAAAATGGGGAGACGTAATATTATCAAGACCAGACCCACAAATAATATGGAAAGACAAAAGCTATCCAAAAAAATGGAAAGAAATAAATGCAATATATCACAGAAGTAGTTCTGGTGGAGGTTCATGGGAATTTAACAAAAAAATGCCTAAACAATGGCAAATAAAATACAAGAATTTAACATTTAATATCAAACCAATGGGATTTAAACATACAGGGTTATTTCCAGAACAGGCAGTTAACTGGGACTGGATGATAAACAAAATTAAATCAGAAAAAAGAGAAATAAAAGTATTAAATTTATTTGCATATACAGGTGGAGCCACAGTAGCGTGTGCATCAGCAGGAGCATCAGTATGTCATGTTGATAGCTCAAAAGGAATGACAACATGGGCAAAAGAAAATATTGAATCATCTGGATTAAAAGACAGACCAGTTAGATTTATTGTTGACGATGTTGTTAAATTTGTAAACAGGGAAATAAGAAGAGGCAATAAATATGATGCAATAATAATGGACCCACCATCATATGGTAGAGGAGCAAAAGGGGAAGTATGGCAATTTGAAAATAATATATATGACTTAGTAGAATTATGTACAAATGTATTATCAGATAACCCACTATTTTTCTTAATAAATTCATATACAACAGGAATTTCAAGCAAGGTTTTAGAAGATATTTTGAATTTAACTGTTGCCAAAAAATATAAAGGAAAATTGGAATCAGGAGAAATAGGAATTCCAATGGAAAATTCAAGTCTAGTGCTACCATGTGGAATTTATGGAAGATGGGAAATTTGAAAAAGGAGAATATATGCAAAATTTAAAAGTAATTTATGAAGATAATCATATTATAGTAGTAGAAAAAACACCCAATATTCCATCACAATCTGACAAAACAGGTGATATTGATATGCTTACACTTGTAAAACAATATATAAAAGAAAAATATAATAAACCTGGAAATGTATATTTAGGACTTGTACATAGATTGGATAGACCAGTTGGTGGAATAATGATTTTTGCTAAAACTTCTAAAGCCGCAGGAAGACTAAGTAACCAAGTAAGAGAAAAAATATTTAAAAAAGAATATTTAGCAGTGGTTGATGGAAAATTAAATCAAAAGAAGCGGAAGTTTAGAAAATTACTTATATAAAGATGAAAGAAATAATATGAGCAAAGTTGTTAACAAAGATAAGAAAAATGCAAAACTTGCTAAACTAGATTATGAGGTAATAACATATAATGAGGTAAAGAATTTGAGCCTATTAAAAATAAACTTACATACAGGAAGACATCATCAAATAAGAGTTCAGCTATCAAATTTTGGACATAGTATTTTTGGAGATCAAAAGTATGGAACGAGGGGACAAGGAAAACAAATAGCATTATGGGCATACAAATTAACAATTGAACACCCAATAAGTAAAGAAAAAATGACATTTACAGATTTGCCAGAAACAGTTGGGACTTGGTGCATTTTAAGGAATATAAATAATTTATAAGTTAAAAATGTTAAAAGAAATTTATAAAATTCTTTTAACATTTTTTTCGTATTAAAAAGTTATGCGACTTTTTTGATATGTAACATTATATTTCACAGAAGATTTATTTCATAAATTTATTCTTTTGGGTTGATATGAATTTATTTATAAATTTAAAAAAATTTTACAAAAATAATAAAATATTTTATAAAAAAGAAAAACAAAAATAATCTAAAATAAAAACAACTTTTTATAAAAGAAATGTTCTATTTCGAAAATTAGATGTTAAACTATAAAAAACTTAAGAAAAAGAGTGGTGAGAATAATGGTAGATAAAATCACAGAATTTCTAACCAACAAAATTAGAAAAGAAATGCCAGAAATAGATGATGAAAGAGCAGAAGTTATAAACTATGGCCTTCAGATTCTAGTTGGCGAAGTTCCAAAAACATTTATAATGTTAGTAGTAGCATATTTGTTAGGTGTTTTTAAATTAACATTGATAACATTTCTAATACTTATGCCATATAGAACTTTTTCAGGAGGTTTTCATCTAAAAACTCATATAGGGTGCATAGTAACAACATGCTTATTCTATTGTGGAACAGCATTACTTGCAAAATATATTACTTTTATTGAAATTTCTAAATACATTATAACTATAGTATTAGGAATTTTCGGAATAATTATGATTAGATTATATGCACCAGCAGATACAGAAAATGTTCCAATATTAAGTAAAAAGGTTCGAAAACAAAAACAGGTTTTATCATATATAACTTTTATAGTTGGGTTAGCAATAGCTCTAATTATTAAAAATAATATAGTTTCAAATATAATAATATTTGGATATTTAATGCAAACATGTATGATTACAAAATTAGCTTATAGATTAACAAACAATAAATATGGATACGAAGTATATGAAAATACTTCAGAACAAATGAGTTAATATTAAAAATACAGCCGGCGTATTTTTATATTATATATAAAAAACAAAGGAGGAATGCTTTATGTTAAAATTATTAGCAAAAGTAGCAGAAAAATATGCAAAATCTACTAATACAGCTTGTGTAGGATGGTGGTTAATGCATCAACCACAAATGCCAGCTAGTTTAGTAAAAAAAGATTAATTAAAATGTTTTTAATTTTAAGTATAAGTAGTTCGACAATACCTATACTTAAGTACACAATATACTTTAATGTTATTATATAACAATTCCAAAAGGACAGGTAAAACTGTCTTTTTATATTGTAAAAAAGGGCAATCAATTTTTATAATTGCCCTTTAATTAATAATAGATTTCTAATTGCTGTGAAAAGTATTGTTCATCTTTTGTTGTATATAGATTAATGTTATTATTTTTTTTCAATATCTTTTTTATTTCCCATAATCCAAGGCCCGTATGATTAGTTTTACCAGTCACACCCTTTTTAAAAATGTCATCTAAATTTACATTTTTATCATTAAAAGTATTTTCAATTAAAATTATATTTCTATTATTATTAGAATCGTTTCTAAAAACAATATTTAAAATTTTTTCATCACATTCACTTGCAGCATCAATGGCATTATCTAATAATATGCCTAAAATTCTAGCAAACTCATAAATTTTCATATGTAAATGATTTAAGTCTAACAAAAAGGTTAAATTAACTTTAATATCATTTTTCTCTGCCTCAGCATATTTTGTTGTTAATAAATTGTATATTCCTGGATTATTTATTATATCAGGATTTAATATATATAAATTATTAACTTTTTCACAGTCCTCTACAAGTTGAGAATAATATTTTTCTAATCCATCCATATCATTTGTTTTTATATAACCACCAATAGTTGTAACTATATTATCAAAATCATGTTTGAAACCTCTAACGCTATCATGTAAAATATGAAGAGTTTTATTATATTCTTCTGCGCTTTCTAGTTTTTTAGTAGTATCTATTAAGTTGGTTACCTTTAGTAAACTATATAAACTTATACTATAATAAAGTAATAAGCATATAAAATTGAAAAAAGTAAAAATTAAGGGCAAAATATCAATATAATATATAGTTAGTATTAATTGTGCTATTATAGTAAACATTCCAAAAATAAAGTTAGTTATTAAAATCGATTTGTTTTTCTTATCAAATTCATTTAATATATTGATACTAAATTTAAAATATTTTATAGCCAGAACAATAAGGAATACAATTAAATACATAAGTAATGTATAAGGCAATCTATATATAATTATTGTAGATGCTTCTTCATAAGTTATTCCTAATAAAGTTAAGTATGGATTAAATGTTAAATTACCTACTAATGAGAAAAATATGGCAGGTAAAATTGTGGCTATAAATGTTATTAAAAAGCTAACTTTAAATACTTTTAATATAACAATAAAATATAATAAGTAATTTATTATTATATTGAAAGGACTTGGTACAAAAAATGAAGTTAAAAGACTAATTATTGATATTAAAACTATATATGTAATTTTTTGCTTTTTTGTTGTTTCAAATTTTAAAACTGTAGTTAGTATCATAAAAGATAAAGGCGCTTCAATAAAAAATTCTAAGAAAATAGAATAAGCGTTTATAAGAAATTCATTAGGCGTACTCAACGCCAACCATATATTATTTAGAACACTCATTATTTCTAACCTCCTCCAACAAAGTCTTTTTAAATTTAGGGCCAATATCACAAGTAGAATTATCACTAAAATAAATCAAATTAGAAACAGGGTCTAGATTTGCAATATTATTTATATTAACAATATACGATTTATGAGCCCTAATAAAATTACTAGGAAGCAAATCTTGAATTTTATTAAAAGAACTATAAGTTTCATAATCTCTATTCTTAGTATGGAAAACTAACTTCATACCATCACGTTTAATAAACATAATTTCACTTTCATCAATAATTGTTTTCTTATTATCAATTTTTATATATTTTTTTGGTAATCCATTTATATCGTCAAATAGACGAACAACAGTCTCTTCAAGTCTTTCAGCAGTAACAGGCTTAGCCAAATAATCAAAAGTTTTAAATTTATACGCCATCATTGCATATTCTAAATGAGCAGTAGTAAAAATAAAATAAGTGTTTTTATTACGCTCTCTAACTTTAGAAGCAATTTCTAAACCAGAAGTATTTGCCTTTAAATTTATATCTAAAAACAATACATCAGTTCTATTTTCGTCAATATAATCTAACAATATGTCAGTATCTGTTGTTTTTAAGCCAATTTGTGCATCATAATTATGCTTAATAAAAATGCCTTCAAGAATTTTAGAAAACTTATCTAAAATATTAGGGTTATCATCACATATAACAAAATTTAACATATAATCCCCTCCTACAAATAAAAAATAATTTGGAAAAAAAGTAATCGACAAAAAACAAAAAATTTCCTTTATTTTCCAGAAACAATAACAATATAATCTAAAACAATATCAATGTCAATAGAAAATTTACAAAATTATCCAATTGGTAAAAAGATTAATATCAATACTGTTTAGAGGTAAAACTAATTATATTATCTTATAAAAATAAATGGTAGAAAGATGTCAGAAAATAATACATACAAGACAAATGTTTTAAGTCTTAGGAAAAAGAATAAGTAATAAAGAAAGAAGAAAACACATAATATTAAAAAAGAAAATAATATTTAAAATAAAAGGTTAAAAAGCTAAAATCTTAAAATTAGTTTTATACATTGAAAGGGGAATTAAACTAAAATGAATATAAAAAAGAAAACAACAAGCAAATTATTAATTATATTAGTAGCAATGCTTACATTAACAATGATAAGCGCACATAATAAAGGAGAAACAGTAGTTACAAATGCCCAGGCATTAAGCACAAAAAAGATAGGATGGGGAATAAAAAGAAACGATAACCATCAACAACCAGACTTAGGAAAAACAAACAAAGAATTATTAGAAAAAAACAATGGAATAGCAATTGGAAACAGTGTAGACAAAAATATATATTTAACATTTGACGAAGGGTATGAAGCAGGATATACGGAGCAAATATTATCAACATTAAAAGAAAATAATGTTAAAGCAACATTCTTCATAACAGCACATTACTTGAACACACAACCAGATTTAGTAAAACAAATGATAGATGAGGGACATATTGTCGGAAACCATACAGTAAACCACAAAAGTATGCCAACACTATCAGACGAGCAAATCAATTCAGAAGTAATGGAATTGCATAAATCAATTTATGAAAAGTTTGGATATGAAATGAAATATATAAGACCACCAATGGGAGAATTCAGTGAAAAAAGCATCAGTGTAACTAATTCTTTAGGATATAAAACAGTAATGTGGTCTTTTGCATATGAAGACTGGAATGAAAACAAACAACCAGAAGAACAAAATGCTAAAAAGAAAATAATAGATAATGTTCACAATGGAGAAATTATGCTTTTACATGGAAATTCAAAGACAAACACAAATATACTAGGAGACATTATAAAAGAAATAAAAAGCATGGGATATGAATTTAAATCATTAGATGAATTTAAGAAATAAACATATGAGAAATCTGTGTAAAATTTTTTTAGTACTTAATAT
The DNA here is from genome assembly GCA_945865665.1 of uncultured Clostridium sp. GTDB lineage: Bacteria > Bacillota > Clostridia > TANB77 > CAG-508 > CAG-269. Next base: position 29,512 of record CAMBEE010000006.1, read on the forward strand.
GTTTAGAAGGAAAGTTTGAAAAAAAATTGTAAAATACAGTATTTTTAATCAAATTTTGTGCCTTATAAGAAAGGAATGGTAGTAAAAATGAAAAAAAGAAAAAGCAGTTTTTCAAAGATAGATAGATTATTGGAAATACCACAAGAAGTTTACACAGATACACCTAAAATAACAATAACAGGATTTAATGAAATGATAATAGAAAATTTTAAGGGAATTTTAGAATACGAAGATTATTATATAAGAATAAATACAGCTTTGGGGATTATAAATATAAATGGATTTGAACTAAAATTAGAAAATATGACAAATGACGATATTAAGGTAAAAGGAAAAGTAGAGAGCATAGATATAGAAAGAAATTTTGATTAAATACTTATCAACATTAAAAAAATAATATTTCTAAAGAACTGCAATTTTACAATAAAAAATGAGAGGGAAAATATGTTAATTAAAATAATATTTAATTATATAATTGGATACATAAGAATATCAATAGAAGGATATTATATAGAACGTTTTATAAATATATGCAGAAACAATAAGATAACTATATGGAACTTGAAAAGGGACAAAAACGTGAAATTAGAATTAAATATGGGAATAAAAGATCTAAAAAAAGTTGCAAAAATAGCAAGACAAACTAAATGCAAAATAAAAATAACAAGAAAAAGAGGACTACCATTCATATTTAATAAGTATAAGAAGAGAAAATTATTTTTTTCATTTTTAATAGTAATGATTATAGCATTAGCAATATCTTCTAATTTTATATGGAATATTGAAGTAGTAGAAGAAAATGAAAAAATGGAAAATATATATCAAGATGTTGTTGAATGTGGTCTTTCAATAGGAACATTAAAATCAAAAATAAATACTAAAGATATAATAAACAAAACAAGATTAAAACGAGATGACATTGCATGGATGGGAATAGAATTAAAAGGAACAAATGCAATTGTAAAAGTTGTAAAAGCAACATCAAAACCAGATATAGTCAATGAAGAAGAATATTGCAATATAGTATCAGACAAGAATGGAATTATAACAAAAATAAATGCACAAAATGGAACAATTGCAGTTAAGGTAGGAGATACAGTAAATGTTGGAACAACACTAATAAATGGATGGATGGAAGGAAAATATACTGGAATAAGATATGTACATGCAAAAGGAGAAATTCAGGCAAAAGTATGGCATACAAAAAGTAAAAAAATTCCATATAATGCTACGGAAAGAATAGAAACAGGCAATATTGAAAACAAATATAAAATAAAAATAAATAATTTTGAAATAAATTTATCAAAAGGGGTTTCAAAATTTGAAATTTATGATACAATAGTGATGGAGAATAAATTCAAGATATTTTCAGATTTTTATTTACCAATTTCTTTAATAAAAACAACGAATAAAGAAATAAAAGAAGAACAAAAAAATTATACAATAGATGAAGCAAAAAACTTAGGGATAGAAGAATTACAAGAAGAATTGGACAATGAAATTCAAGACAAAGAGAAAATAGTAAATAAAATCATCAACACATATGAAAAAGAAGACGGAATTGAAATATATGTGACATATGAAGTACTAGAGAATATAGGGACAAATGAAAAGATTGTCTTTTAAAAAACGAAAGGATGATTGAAATGGTAGAAAGAAGCCTAAGAATAACAGGAACAAACACAACTTTTTTTAACAAAATTACAAAAACATTAACAAAAATTTTAATACCAACAAAAATAGGTATTAATGGAATGTTAATATCAATTAAAAGAAATAGCTTAATAAAAGCATATGAAAACTTCAAAAAAGACACAGAAAATTATGACAAAGAAGAATTAGAAAAAAAATATGATGAAGCATACACTGTGTACTTAGAAGCATTAGATAAATATGTAATGGATTCTATTTATAAAAAAGTGAAAAACAACACAGCATCAGAATTTGAAAAAAATGCTTTGGCAAAATATTATGAAGTTACAAGCTTAAAAGAAAAAGAATATATGGACTATAAATATAGAAAACAAAAATATTTATTAGAACTAGATAAAGAAAGTGTTGATGTATCTGCAAAAGAAAAAGTTCAAGAAAAATACAACAAATTCTATGTAGACAAAATGGATGCTTTATATAAAGCAATACTTAAAAATTATTCAATAAAACTTGCAGACACAACAAACATATATGATTCTTCAAAAGAATGGATATATGTAAAAATATTCTATACATTAGAAGAATATATCAAAAATATATTACCATTAAAAATGGAAATTAATCCAAAAGATGAATTTAAAGACATAATAGACGATTATGAAAGATTTGAAAGCTACACAGTAGGAAAATTAGATACAAAAGATAACATCGAAAAAAATATGATATTATTAGGAATAAGTAGAAAATTATTTACACATAGCATTCCATTAATAGTTGCAGAACAATGCTATGAAAAACTACTTAAAGATGCAAGAGTATTGGTACAAGACACAAAAATGGCAGCAAAGAGAGAAAAAGCATATGCAATGTTAATAAATTTAATAGAAGACTACAATATACGTTTATTATCAACAAAAGTATACTGGAACGATATGAAAGAAAGAGATAACTATAGAAAATATTGGGACAAGTATAAAGAAATATCAAAATTAAAAGATGTTGATTTTGTAGAGTATATGAGACAAAAAGAAATTTTATTTATAAAAAATGACATGAAAAAATTAAAAAATTCAAAAGTAGATTACTCAAAAATAATGACATATTACAGAAGAAAATTAATAGACTACGGAGCAATTAAAGAGTTGAAAAATGACTGTAAATCAATAGGAAAATATACTGGAACAATAAATAAGGAAGACAGGGTGGTAGCATAATGTATGAAATTACATATTTAGATATTCAAGAAAACAAAGAATATGAAGAAACTATAAAAAGAGTAGTTGAAAAATGCTTTGAAGTAGAAGGACTTCTAGATTCAAAACTAATTATGACAATAACATTAACAACACCAGAAAATATAAGAAAAATAAATAAAAAATATAGAAAAATAGACAAGGCAACAGATGTATTGTCATTTCCAATGTTTGAAAAAGCAGAGTTAGACGAAAAAATAAAAAATAAAGACTTTTTATATGAAGATGTTATAGGAGACATCATAATTTCAATAGAAAAAGTAAAAGAACAAGCAGAAGAATATGGACATAGTTTTGAAAGAGAACTAAGTTATATGGTAGTACATGGATTTTATCATCTAATGGGATATGACCATATAGAAGAAGAAGACAAAAAAATAATGAGACCTAAAGAAGAAAAAGTACTAGAACAATTAAAAATTACTAGAGACTAACTATACCAAAATTAAAAAGGGGGAAACCATTAATGAGTAGTAAAACTACAAAAATTTTAATAACAGTATTAGTTATATTAATAATAGCCTTTGGAGGAATAATGGCATATAAAATAACTAAAGACAAGAAAAATAATCAAACAGAAGAAACATCAGCAAATAAAGAAGATAATGTATTAACAGCAGGAGTTGAAGAAAAAAAAGTAAAAATTTTTAACGGTAATGACAGACCAATTGCAGTAATGATAGACAACCATAACCAAGCATGGCCACAAGCCGGATTAAATAAAGCATATTTAGTTTATGAAGCGATTGTCGAGGGTGGAGAAACTAGATTAATGGCATTATTTAAAGGTGTAACAGTTGATAAAATAGGACCAGTAAGAAGCTCAAGACATTATTTCTTAGATTATGCTATGGAAAATGATGCAATATATGCACATTTTGGATGGAGTCCACAAGCACAAAGTGATATAACAAAATATAGTATAGACAATATAAATGGAATAACAGAAAGTGAATCAACATTCTGGAGAGTAAAAGACAAAGCAGCGCCACATAATGCAGTTACAAGTACAGAAGCATTATTAAAAGCAGCAAAATCAAAAAGATATAAAACAACATCTGATAAAAAAAGTGTTTTAAATTATACTACAGACGAAGTTAATTTAGAAGATGGACAAGGTGCAACAAGTGTAACAATACCACATTCAACGCTTCAAACTGTTAAATACGAATATGACGAACAAAATCAGGTATATAAAAGATATGCTAGAAAAAAAGCACAAACAGACTGGGATACAGGAAATAGCATAACAACAAAAAACATTATAATAACATTCTGTGATAATTATACATTACCAGATAGTGAAGACAAAGGTAGACAAGGACTAAAAAATACAGGAACATTTGATGGATATTATATAACAAATGGAAAAGCAATAAAAATTAAATGTATAAAAGAAGCAAGAAACACACAAACAAAATATCAAGATTTACAGGGAAATGAAATAAAAGTAAATGATGGAAACACTTGGATAAATATATGTCCAAAAGATGCTAAAGTTGTAATAGATGGACCATCAACAACAGAAAGTACAGCAAATAACAATATGTAAATAATTTAAAGGTTATATTTAAAAGGAAAGTTGTAAAACTTTCCTTTTATACAAAATACATAGTACACAAATAATGATATAAAACATAAAAAATGCATAAAGGAAGGATGTGAAAAAATGAATATATATGATACAGCAAATAAACTAGCACAAGAATTAAAACAATCAGAAGAATATGTTAATTACAAAATGGCAAAAGAAGCATTAAATTTAAATCCAGAACTAAAGAAGAAAATAGAAGAATTTGAAACAGCAAGATATGAAGCTCAAATAGTTGCGATGCAAACAGGAAAAAATGACGAAGAAAAAACTAAAAAAGTTCAACAATTATATATTGAACTTTTTGAAAATCAAGATGCAGCAAGATTTTTTGAAGCAGAAACAAAATTTAATATCATTTTAGCAGATGTCAATAAAATAATTGGCGATGCAGTAATAGATGTTATAAAATAAAAGATGGAATTGTGTAAGATAACATTATTAGTAAAGTAAGAAGTTACAAAATAATTATATTTTCAAGAAGGGAATAAATAAAAATGGAATTAATAATTTTACTAATAATTATGATAATAATATATCTGATATCAAGATATATATTTGATGTAAACATTAAAAAAATAAAACAAATAGGTGAAGACAAAGAATTAGATAAGCTAACACAAAAATATCCGGAAAACATAGAAATATGCAAGTGGTATTTGAAAAAATTAAAAAATGAAAATGTAAAAATTGAAGAAGATAAAAATTCAAACACAACATTATACTTAGTAACAAGTAATAAAATATTTATTGCAGATTTAAAAGAAAGTTATACAAGAATTCAAACAATTGCACATGAATGTTTACACTCAATACAAAGTAAAAAATTACTATGGTTCAATTTTATATTTTCAAATATTTATCTAATTTACTTTTATATAATATGTATTTTAGCAATTTTAAAAATATTGCCTATTGGTACAACCTTTTTATCAATACTAATTATATTTGGACTAACATATTATGCAATAAGAACATATCTTGAAAATGACGCAATGATTAAAGCAAGATTTTTAGCCAAAGAATATATGCAAGAATTAAAGATTTCAAGCAATGAAGAAATTGATAAAATTATAAATAAATATGATGAATTAAATGATGTAGGAATCAAGCTTACAAATTTTCAATTTTTAAGTAAAGTATTAATAAAAACAATTGTGTTTACTATTATTTTAATGATTTTTTAAAATAGAGAATAGTTTACTTGCATTTTAAAATTATATATGATAAAATATGCCAAGTAATATAAAACCACAGGGAGGAAATTTAAATGGAAATAATAAGAACAATATTAACTGTGATATATTTTGTTATAGCATTAGTTGTAATAGTATTAGCTTTAATACAAACAAAAGATGATGCAGGATTATCACAAACAATTACAGGTTCTTCAACAAACAACTTTTATGAGAAAAATAAAGGTAGAACTAAAGAAGGAAAACAAAAAAGAATGATGGTTATTTCTTCAATTGTTTTCGGTGTTTTAACTATAGTTTTAGGAATATTATATTTAGCATAAAAATATGAGAGAAAATACTTTCTCTCTATTTTTTTATTGTATAAAGTTATATAAAATGCTATAATATTAATAGATTTAAAATTTGAAAGGAAAAAAAATGAATAAAGAAAATATTATTTTAGAATTCATGAAAGACGAAAACTATACTCCAATGAAAGCAAAAGAAATAGCAATTATATTAGGAGTACCAAAAAAAGAATACAATGAATTCACACAAACACTAAGAAGCCTGGAAGAAAATTATAAGGTAGTAAAAAATAAGAAAAACAGATATAGACTAATAGGCGAAAATTTTGTAGAAGGTATATATAGGAAAAATCAAAAAGGATTTGGATTTGTAAAAATAGAAAATCAAGAAGACGAAATATATATATCAAAAGAAGACTCATTAAATGCCTTAAATGGAGACAGAGTTTTAGTTGAAATAACAGAAGAAAAAAATAAGATAAAAAGAGCAGAAGGAAAAATCAAAAAAATAATAAAACACGAAAAAGACACAGTAGTTGGAACATTCCAAAAAAATCAAAACTTTGGATTTGTAGTACCAGACGAAAAAAGCTTTGGAACAGACATATTTATATCAAAAAATAATTTTGGAAAAGCTAGAAATGGATATAAAGTATTAGTACAAATAACAAAATATCCTGAAAAAGGAAAAAATGCAGAAGGTAAAATTATAGAAGTTTTAGGAGACCCAAATCAAGCTGGTGTTGATATGTTATCACTAATCAAAGAATATAATCTACCATCCACATTTCCAGAACAAGTTGTGGAAGAAGCCAAAAAATATGGTGATAAAATAGACCCAAAAGACATACCAAATCGTGTTGACTGTAGAGAGCATGTAATTTTTACAATAGATGGTGAAGATGCAAAAGATTTAGACGACGCTGTAAGAGTTACAAAATTAGAAAATGGAAACTATAGATTAGATGTTCATATAGCAGATGTAAGCTATTATGTAAGAGAAGGAAGCTTTCTAGATAAAGAAGCACAAATCAGAGGAACAAGTATATATATGCTTTCTAGAGTAATACCAATGTTACCAAGAGAACTATCAAATGGAATATGCAGTTTAAATGCAGGAGAAGACAGATTCACACTTTCATGTTCAATGGAAATAAATCCAGAAGGAAAGACTATATCAACAGAAGTGTATAAAGGAATAATAAATGTACGAGAAAGAATGAACTATCACGATGTACAAAAAATCCTAGATAAATCTGACAAAGAAGTGCTAAAAAGATATGAAAAATATATAAAAGACTTTGAATTAATGGCAGAACTTGCAACAATTTTAAAAGAAAGAAGATTAAAGCAAGGATATTTAAATTTAGACATACCAGAAAGTAAAATTGATTTAGACCAAGATGGATGGGCAATAAATATAGGAAAATATGAAACAAGCTTTAGTAATGAAATAATAGAACAATTTATGCTAAGTGCAAATGAATCAATAGCAGAAAAATTCTATTGGCTAGAAGCACCATTCATTTACAGAGTTCACGAAGACCCAGACCTAGATAAAATAAAAGACTTAAATAAATTCTTATTCAATTTTGGATTAAAAATAAAAGTAGTAAATGAAAAAGTATATCCAACAGAAGTATCAAAAATACTTGAAAAAATAAAAGGGAAAGACGAAGAAAAAGTAGTATCAACATTAATATTAAGAACACTTAAAGTTGCAAGATATGAATCAGAAAACAAAGGGCACTTTGGAATTGCAAGTAAATATTATTGTCACTTTACATCACCAATAAGAAGATATCCTGACTTGTTTATACACAGAATAATCTCAAAATATTTGGAAGACAATTATGTTGTAGACGATAAATGGATAGAAGAATATCAAGAAAAAGCACAGCAAAGAGCGGCATCATCATCAGAAAGAGAAAAAGTTGCAACTAAGGTTGAAAGAGATAGTGAAGACTTGAAAAAGGCTGAATATATGCAAAATAAAATTGGTGAAGAATATGAAGGAATTGTTTCTTCAGTTACTCAATTTGGTATTTTTGTTGAACTAGAAAATACAGTTGAAGGCTTGATTAGATTTGAAAATTTGGGTGACGAGTATTTTATTTACGATGAAGAGAGAAAAAGACTTATTGGAGAAAAGACAAATACAACTTATAAAATTGGAGATAAGGTTAAGATTAGGGTTATTTCTGCTAATAAGATGCTAAGACAAATTGATTTTGAAATAGTAAAATAAAAATTCGGGATTGGGGGACAGGTCTTTAATCCCGAATTTATTTCAAGAAAACAACTACATTAGCAAGAACAATAACGATAACAGAAAAAACAATAACAGCAACCCCACCAGATTTATTATCTTGAGACTTAATCTCATACAAAGCATAAAAAACAGACTTCAACAAAACAAAAATACTAAAAATAAAAAACAAAAAATTAAAAAAATAATTAATCACAAAATCACCTCTACATTTAAGTTTTATTCAATAAAAAACCTGAATCAATAGTAGTATTAATATTCACGTTAAAAGTTGAATTCATATAATTATTAGACCAATTGAAATCCATAAACTCACTGGTAGTAGAAAAATTAGATAAAGCATATTTACCAATGTCACTTATGTCACTCTTGAATTCTAAAGAAGTTTTATACAGATAATTCAATAAAACATTTTCTAAATAAATATTACAAGTATTAGAAAGAGAATCAAGAAAATCAGAGTCTAGGTAATTTTTATCTTCGTCCATAGAGTAAATTTTAGCATTAAAAGAACCATTTATTTTTACATAAGGAGAACCATTTACAATATCAACTTTTGTTTTGCAAGTGCCTTTAGGAGTAACCAAAAGATCAATTTTAAATGTATTATCTTTAGGCGATGGAACAGTTATAATAAAACTATTGATATTATTTTTTAAAATATGAAAACATATTGTTTCAATTGCATCAAGTTCACCAACTAATTTGTCATGCTTAAATGCTACAATACCAATACTTTCAGCAGAGCGCATACCAGAAATTGGAGAAGATCCAGATTTTATATTAGAATCGGTTGAAACAGTTGATTGAGAATTAGTTGAAGAAGTAGAACTTACTCCACCTAAAATCGTATGTGGATCACAGGCATTACATAAAAGAGAATTATAAAAATCACCAATAGTTGCATCAGATACATAGCCTGTATATTTTCCTGAACTAGGGAAAATATCATAATACCTTGTAATTGAAGTTTCAAGGCTCGGTATAGAATTCTTTATATATTCATAAGCAGTACATGTTGTTGTAATAATATTTGAAGAAGGTCTAACTTGAACATCATTCATTAAAGTATAAACATGATCAGAAATACCATTTTTTGCAACATCCTCTGAAAAAACAATACTTCTACAATGTGATAAATCAAGCTTTCTTGCAAGATAGCTATTCATAATATTAATTGCATTTGGAATCGATGTAGCTTCAACAGTATCCTCAAAAATATGTGCTTCCTGATTTGAACCCTCACTTGTTGATGGAGGATTTACAAATTGAAATGTTACTTTAAGTCCTTTTGTTTCAGAAGTATCGATTCCCAAAGCAACGGCAAATGCTAAATTATCAATATTTAAAGCTCTGTATGATGAAGAAAATGCAACAAGAAGAACAAGAATTAATACAATAATAAATAACTTTATAAAAATTTTATTCAAATTTTTTCACCATCCTTTTTTTAATATAAGCTAAAAATAATATAAAAAGTCCTAAAATCATTATTGAAATACTTAATATCCTATAAATATAAGTCTCAAAAAAATGAGATATATAATAGCTAGAAGGAAATAAAGCAATAGCAAATGTTGTAATTGAAAATATTGATATCATTTGAGAAGTATCTGATAAAGTATATAATTTTGCAAAAATGTAAGTAGAAAATTTTAAAGATATACTTAGATAACAGCAAAATGAAATTGTCCATATAAGCAAGAATAGTGCTTCAAATCGCTGAAAAAAGTTACCAAACTCAATGTATTTACTTACAGAGAACAAAGGCATAATTTCATCTGTATTAATATAAATTGAAAACATAAATAATAAAGTAGCAACACACATAAAAATAAAAAGTATAGATAATATTATTGATAAAATACAAATTTTTTTATATTTCTTAGGTTCATTTAAAAGTGGAGGAAGAAGATACATATATACAATACCAGAAAAAGTACCAATATTAGATAGACCTAAAATAAATGTACTTTTATAACCATTACCTAATATTGGAAGAATTTTCTGGAAAGAAAAGTTATCTAAATTTCCAATAAATATAAGTAAAATACTAACAAAAAGAATAGGAAATATAATTGTTGTTGTTTTTATAGTGGAGTTAAATCCCAAATCATTTGAAAATGTGATTGTTATTATAAAAATAAGTATAACATATAATATATTTGTATAAGGATAATATACAATTTTGAGTCCTTCACAAAAATTTCGCAACAACATAGAAGATGTGATTACAAAATATATAATAAATGCAAAGCCAATAATATTTTTTAATACATTTCCACCCAAAAACTTAGAAATATCAATAATATCCAAGCCGGGAAAATTCTTAAATAAAGTACAAATCAGAAATACTATAAATAAACAAATTGTACCAACGTAAAAAATGTTTAATAAAATACTTGATTTTAGTTCATTTATTAAGGTTTGTGAAAGTGAAATAACTGTAAATGGAGCAAGGACAGACAGTATAAGAGCAATCGCTTCAACTGTTCCAAGCTTTGACTTTGACATAATTAAAACCTCCACTTCATTGATATTTTATTTTGTTTTTTTATTCTTTTTGTTGCTAAAAAAGTAGGTCTGCTTTCCCTTTTCCAAATTGGAGAAAGCAGAAAGCCATTATTTTTTGAGTTCATTACAGGAGCATATGGTGCAGTATAAGAAACACCAAAAGTTTCTAAATCACATAAAGCTGATATATACACAAAAATACCTATTCCAATACCTAAAAATCCTGCAAGGTAACCAAGAAAAACAAATGCAAACCTAAAAAATCTTAAATGAAAACTAAAAGTAAAATCTGGAATAGCAAAAGAGCTCATACCTGTAATAGCAACAATAATAATTAGTATAGGACTAACAATACCAGCACTTACAGCAGCCTGACCTAAAACCAGAGCTCCAACAATACCAAGAGTAGGACCAATAGGGGAAGGAACCCTTAATCCAGCTTCTCTAATAATTTCAAAAGAAATTTCCATTATAACAATTTCTAATATTATAGGGAAAGGAACACTTTGCCTAGAAGATAATATAGAATACAATAATTCAGTTGGTATAATCTCTCTATGAAAACTGGTAATTGCAATATAAAGACCAGGCAATAATAAAGCAAAAAAAGCAGAAATTATTCTAATTACTTTTAAAAAGTTTGCAAAAATAGGTTTTAGGTTTTTATCTTCTGGAGACGATAAAAAGTCAATTAATACTGCAGGTAGAATTAAAGCATATGGTGAACCATTTACAATAATAATAACCCTACCTTGAAGTAATGACTTTACTGCACTATCAGGTCTTTCAGAAACAAGAATTTTTGGAACACCTAAAAAATTAGTCTCTGATAATAATTGCTCTAATTCTCCAGCAGAAAGAAGAGAATCAATATCTAAATTATTAAGTCGATAGTTTGCTTCTGCAACCAAATCATCATTTGCAATATCTTTTACATAGCATAAAGCACAATTAGTTTTTGTTACCTTTCCGACTTTTACATTTTCTATAACTAAATTTTCATTATTAGTAAACCTTCGTATAAGAGAAGTATTTGTACGTAAATTTTCAACAAATGCCTCATGTGAACCTTTAATAACAACCTCATTTTCAGGCTTTGTAATACTTCTTTGCTTAAAACCTTTAACATCAATATCAAAACCTACAGATAGAGTATCAACAAACAATCCACAGTTTCCAGAATTAACACCAGCAAAAATATCATCAAAAACATTTTGCTGTTTTAAAGTATTTTGAGGTATCAAACAGCTTTCAATATAATCTGCTAAATTAAATCTTTTTACTTTTCTTACAGTTACATTATTAGAAACAGTCTCAGAAATGACTCTATTTTGCTCTCCACCAAAAAGATTATTTCTATTTCGTAGCATCAAAGATTCCAAAACAAAATCATTTAAAAGTTGAGAATCTACCATACCATCAATATAAAGCAAAAAAGCTTTGTATTGATTACCACGAGCATTCAAAATAAACTCACGAATTATAATGTCGCTATTAATCAAAGTATTATATTTTGTTTTCACATACTCTAAATTTGCATTAATATTAGTTGAAACTTTTTGTGGCTTTTCGGGTACTTTTTTACTATTTTGAATTGTAGTAGACTCGGGATTTTCAGAGTCTGTTGGTAATGTAAACTGATATACTTCTTTTGGCGTATAGCCAAATGCATCATTAATAAAATCTTTTATTTTCATAATATTAGTAGTATTGGCAAAAAAAATGTAAATATACTTTTTTTTAACAATAAAAAATGATATAATATAATCATATGCAAAAGCTGCATATTGAAACCGAAAAAGATTTTATAAACATATGTAAAAAATTCTGTATCACATTTGAAAGTTGGTGAAAAAATGAAATCAAAAATAACCAAATTTATAATGACAGCAGTAACAATGCTAATAGCAGTAATTATAATGATTATAGGAATAATGATTTACGAAGAAATATCAAAAACAAATATATCAGACGAAGTACAAGAATTTGTATCAAATATCACAATATCAAGTGGAGAAACAAGTAAAAGTGAAATACAAACACCACAAGTACTAGAAACAACGGTAGAAACAATATCGCCATCAGACGAAAACATAGATTACAGTAATTCAAATATAAACAAATATTTTTACAACCAATTGGATAATAATTCAAAAATATTTTATAACGCATTAGAAAAAAACAAAGAAAATATGAAAACAGGAACATATGAAATTAATTTAGGAACAGAATTCACTAATGTACTGTCAGCAAGTGATGGAGAAGAAAAACTAGGAGATTATTATCAAACTGCAATAGAAGCATATACATATGATAATCCAGAAATATTTTATATAGATTTTGAAAAGTTATATTTAAATATAGAAACAACAACTAGAGGAAATAAGAAAACATATAAGGTATTGATGAATTCTGGAAACAACGCCAATTATTTATCAAGCCAATTTTCAAAAGAAGAAATAAATTCAGCACTTACTGAAATAGAAAATATAAAAGAATATTTTATACAAAACAAAAATCAAAGCACATATCAAAATATAAAAAATATACATGATTATTTAGTAGAAACAATAGATTATGATCAGACCATATCTCGTCCAAACACATATAATCTATATGGAGCGCTTGTAGAAAAGAATTGTGTATGTGAAGGATATGCAAAGGCTTTTAAATATTTAGCAGATGCCTTAAATATACCGGCTATAGTAGTTTCTGGAACAGGAACAAATTCAGAAGGAAACACAGAAAATCATGCATGGAATTATGTACAAATAAATGAAAAATGGTATGCAGTAGACTGCACTTGGGATGACCCAATATTGATAGGAGGAGCAATTCTAACACATTCAACAAAATACAAATATTTTCTAAAAGGTTCAAATGAATTTGACAAAGCACATACGCCAAGCGGACAATTTACTGAAAACGGAAAAGTATTTTCATATCCACCAGTAAGTATAGAAAACTATAAATAAAAGGAGCAATAAAAATGTCTTTAAAAGATAAAATACCAAATAAATTACCTAACTTATCAAATTTATCAAAATTAGGAACAAATAAAATAAAAGTATATGCATTTGTAGGACCATCAGGAACTGGAAAAAGTTACAGAGCCCAAATGGTAGCAAGTGAAAAAAATATCAAATATATAATTGATGACGGTTTATTAATAAAAGATAACGAAGTAATTGCAGGTGAGTCAGCAAAAAAAGCACCAACAAAAATTGAAACAGTAAAACATGCATTATTTTATACAGACGAGGAAAAACAGGAAATAATTAAAGCATTTAAAAAATATAAACCAGAAAGCATATTAATACTTGGAACATCAGATGGTATGGTTCAAAAAATAGCAGCTAACTTAGGTTTACCAGAAATATGTGATACTACATATATTTCTGATGTAGCAACACAAGAAGAAATGGAAACAGCAAGAAGAATAAGGGTTACAGAAGGAAAACATGTAATACCAGTTCCAACATTTGAAATAAAAAAAGATTTTTCAGGATATTTATTAGACCCACTTCAAATTTTTAAAACAAAAGGCAGGGGAAAAGACCCATATATTTCAGAAAAATCTATAATTAGACCAACATTTAGTTATATGGGAAAATTCACTATTTCTGATACAGTTTTTAGACAAATAATAGAGTATTTAGCTTCTAAAACAATTGAAATTCACAAGGTCCAAAAGATTAGAGTTGATAATTTTGGCGAGGGTGTTAAGTTATATATGGAAGTAACTGTTGTATATGGATTTAATGTTGTTGAGGGCATAAATGAGTTTAAAGCTAAGGCTAAAAAAGAGATTGAAAAGTTGACTGCTATGAATGTTGAGGAGTTTGAGGTTGTAGCAAAAAATGTATATATTCCAAAGGAAAATTTATAATATTTATAATATTATAAATATTAATTTTTAATAAAAATTTAATTGTGAAAGGAAAATAAATATGAAAAATATTTTGAAATCAATAGAAAGAGGAATTGTAAAAGGTGCAATTTGGGTTTATTGCAAAGTTGTATATAGATTTGAATTAGTAGGAAAAGAAAATATACCAAAAGAAGGACCAGTAATTATTTGTGGAAATCACAGAAGTTTTTTAGATCCACCATTAATGGAAGTAACTACTGGAAGATATACTAGATTTTTAGCAAAAGAAGAGTTAACAAAGAATAAATTTTTAGCTTACTTAGGTTATGTATTTGATGCTATTTTGGTAAAGAGAGATTCAAAAGAAGTTATGGCTTTAAAGGAGTCTTTGAAGACTTTGAAAAATGGTGACTGTTTGGCTTTGTTTCCAGAGGGAACTAGAAATGGTTTGGCAAAGGGTGAAAAAGTTAAAGATGGTGCTGCGTTTTTTGCAGTAAGAAGCGGTGCACCTGTTGTACCTTGTGGTATTAAAGGTGGAGAAAAAGGAAATAGAAAAGTTACTATTACATATGGAAAGCCACTTGATTTTAGTCAATATAAAGGTAGTAAAGATAAAGAAGTTTTAGATAAAGTTACTGAGGAGATTATGAGTAATATTATTGAACTTACAAAATAAGTTACAATTCACAGCCTAAGAAAATTTCTGTGTGCAAGTTGCTCACCTTAAAGGTTATATATTTGATATTATATCCGTTTGATTGAAGTGAAAAATAGAAAATTTTAAATATAAAACTGAGGAATGCTCACGGAAAAATGTATAGATGTATATGATTTAAAACATTTTCTAGATTCAATACACAACATAAGAATTTCTAAAATAAATTTATGGCACCCTTCCACTTAGTTCTCGCTTCGCTTGACGTGAACTCTTTCCATAAATTTATTTAAGAAATTCTAATATTGCTCCAATCACATTCGAAAAGTTTAAAATCATATACATATATACATTTTTTGCCTGAGTGAGAGAGGCTCAGTTTTGTATTTTAGATTTTCTTTTTGAACGTAATGAATAGGACATAATATCAAATATATAACCTTTAATGGGAGCAACTTACACACAAAAAATTCTAAAGCTGTGAGTTGCAACCAAAATAAAAAAATGTTGACATAATTTTTACTATAAAATTCATTGACAAACTTTTAATTTAGTAGTATAATTTTAAAGTTAAAAGAGAAAAAATAAAATAATGTAAAAAATAAATAAAGAAGGGGTAATAAAAATGAACAACAAAAACATAAGAAACATAGCAATAATAGCACACGTAGACCACGGAAAAACAACACTTGTAGATGCACTATTAAAACAAAGTCATGTATTCAGAGAAAACGAACAAGTACAAGAAAGAGTAATGGACTCAAATGACCAAGAAAAAGAAAGAGGAATAACAATACTATCTAAAAACACATCAGTAATGCACGGAGACATCAAAATAAACATAGTAGACACACCAGGACATGCTGACTTCGGAGGAGAAGTAGAAAGAGTTTTAAAAACAGTTGATGGAGTTTTACTATTAGTAGATGCATTTGAAGGAGCAATGCCACAAACAAGAGAAGTACTAAAAAAATCATTAGCATTGGGACTAAAACCAATAGTAGTAATAAACAAAATAGATAGACCTGGAGCACAACCAGAAAAAGTTGTAGACCAAGTTATCGAATTATTTATTGAATTAAATGCTACAGATGAACAATTAGACTTCCCAGTAGTATATGCATCAGCAAAAAACGGAATTGCAAAAATGGACTTAGCAGACGAAACAACAGATCTATCTTGTCTTTTTGAAACAATAATAAACACAATTGAACCACCAAAATGTGAAATAGAAGGACCAGCACAAATGTTAGTATCTAACATAGATTATGATGATTATGTTGGAAGAATTGGTATAGGAAGACTAGAAAGAGGAAAAATGAAAGTTGGAATGCCAGTTAGCATCTGTGGAAAAGAAGACAAAATAACACAAGGAAGAATTGCAAAATTATATACACACGTTGGACTTAAAAAAGTTGAAGTTGAAGAAGTTGGAGCAGGTGATATTATAGAATTTGCTGGATTACCAGACATCAACATAGGTGACACAGTATGTGATTTTGAACATCCAGAAAAAATACCATTTGTAGACATTGATGAACCAACAGTAACAATGACATTTAGTGTAAACAATGGACCATTTGCTGGAAAAGAAGGACAATTTGTAACATCAAGACATATAAGAGACAGATTATACAAAGAGCTAGAAAGAAATGTATCATTAAGAGTAAAAGATGGAGAAACACCAGACTCATTTGAAGTATCAGGTAGAGGTGAATTACATTTATCAGTATTAATCGAAACAATGAGAAGAGAAGGATTTGAATTATTAGTATCAAGACCAAAAGTTATCTTCAAAGAAATTAATGGTGTAAAATGTGAACCAATTGAATTATTAGTTGTAAATGTACCAGATGACTGTGTAGGAAATGTAATTGAAAAATTAGGAAGAAGAAAAGCTGAAATGGTAAATATGGAACCTGCAGAAGCTGGACATACGAAAATAGAATTCAGAATCCCAGCAAGAGGAATAATTGGATATAGAACAGAATTCCTTACAGACACAAAAGGTGAAGGAACAATGAACCACATATTTGACGCATATGAACCATACAAGGGAGATATCCAAGCTCGTGTTAGAGGAACAATAGTTGCATTCGAACCAGGTAAATCAGTAACATATGGACTATACAATGCACAAGACAAAGGTGACTTATTTATAGGACCAGGTGTAGATGTTTATGAAGGTATGATTGTTGGTTTAAACTCTAGAGGTGAGGATTTAGCAATAAATGTATGTAAAGAAAAACACTTAACAAATACTAGAGCATCAGGTTCAGACGAAGCATTAAGATTAGTTCCACCAATTCAAATGTCACTTGAAAAAGCTATTGAATTTATTCAAGACGACGAATTAGTTGAAATAACACCAAAATCTATTAGATTAAGAAAGAAAATATTAGACTCTAAAGAAAGAGAAAGAGCTAATAGAAATAAATAAAATGAGACAAGTGGGACAGTGCAAATTTGTCTCACTTATTTGTTGTAAAATGTCGAAAGGAAGCAAAAAATGAATAAGCAAGAGTTAGAAAAAATAAAACAAAAAGCTTTAGAAGACCACATACCAATAATAATGGATGACACTTTAGAAATTATAGAAAAAGAATTAAAAGAAAATCCACCAAAAAGAATATTGGAAATAGGAGCAGCAGTTGGGTATTCAGCAATGTGCTTCTCAGAATTTTTAGCACAAGATGGAGTAATTGACACAATAGAAAGAGATGAAGAAAGAATTCAAGAAGCAAAAGAAAACTTTAAAAAAGTTGGAGTAGAAGACAAAATCAAACTTTATGAAGGAGATGCTGTAGAAATATTACCTACTTTAAATGAAAAATATGATATGGTATTTATAGATGCAGCAAAAGGAAAATATCCATTTTTCTTAAAGGAATCATTAAGAATGATAAATGAAAATGGCGTTATTTTTGCGGATAATATTTTATACAAAGGTTATGTTATGAGTGATTATAACAAACACAAACAACGTACTGCTGTAAGAAATTTAAGAGAATACATAAAGGAAGTTTCTGAAAATCCAAATCTTGAAACAGAAATTTTGGAGGTAGGAGATGGACTTGCAATAAGTAAATTAAAATAATAAAGATCGCTTTTTTGGAAAACTAAAATTAGCATATAGAAAGAAAACAGACACATCAAAATAAAGTTGATGTGTCTGAAATTTTAGAAAGGTCTGCCCCTTTCAATAATCTTATAGGGCTTTTCTAAACCAATAAAATCAAATAATTGGTTTTCTACATAAGCATAGCCGTCAATATTAATTCTCGAACGATCAAACTCAATGTTTGTTTCAGCATAACGCTGCTTTTTATAAGCATCATGCCCTGCGAGAGAGTGACTTTCAGCATGTATATGCATTTTGAATGTCCGTATTTGAATTTCAAAACAACGACCAGTCGAAGGATCTTGGAAAACGACATGTAAAGACTGATAACCTGTTTCTTTTGGTCGTAGAATATAATCCTTTACCCATTTTTGATATTCTGGAGGTAAGTAAGATTTTTCAGGTAGTTCAACATCTTTAAAATCTGTTTTATTAAATCCTTCAGTTTGGAAAACCTGAGTTGCGATACAAGGAATAAAACCATTTTCAAGATTAAAATCTATAACTGTTTTCATTAAATTATAACATATTTCGATACTGTTATCAAAAATAATAAAACGAAAAGCTAATACATCCTTGAAATCTGTTAAGTCTCTACCTTGTGATAAATATAAGTTTATCTTTTTTTCTGTACCAATAACTGATTTTCTTCTTCCTGCAAGTTGAAATTTCAAATTTGGATATGCATTCTTAGTAGCCGTATATAAGGAGTCGTAATGTTTTCTAATCATTGATAGAAATTTATTATCTATCAATATATTTTTTACTTCAATAAGTTTGTTTGCATGGAGCAAATTAGTTAAATCATTACTATCCCGCAATACAGAGGAATACTCAGTTAATACTTCTACAAGAGATGAAGAAGTATATAAAAAAGGTACAATGTTTAAGTCATCTTTGGCAATAGAATCGCCAATGTTTTTTTTATCTGTCATACTAAATTCCTTTCTTTAATAAAATTTTTTATATAGATTACATAACTTGATTATAACACAAAATTAAAATAAATTCAAATTATTGACATAAATGGAAAATCTATATATAATAATATACATAAAAAATATTAAAAATTAAATACAAATATAAAGTATAAATTCAGTAAAGAAAGGAAATCAAAAATGAAAAAAATAGAATTATTAGCACCAGCAGGATCATTTGAAAAAGCAAAAACAGCATTTAAATATGGAGCAGACGCAGTATACTGTGGAACATCATCACTATCATTAAGAACAAGAGCAGACATGGACAACGATGATCTAATAAAAACAATACAATATGCACACAGCATAGGAAAAAGGGTACATGTAACACTAAATATATTTGCGTGGGACGATAAATATGAAGAAATAATAGAAATGGCAAAAATACTAAATGAAGTAAAACCAGACGCAATAATAGCAGCAGATGGAGGAGTAATAGAAACATTAAAACAATATGCACCAAATGTACCAATACATGTAAGTACACAAGCAAATATAGTAAGTGTGCACGATGCAAACTTCTGGTATAAAAACGGAGCACAAAGAGTTATAATGGCAAGAGAAATAAACAAAGAACAACTAAAATACATAATGGAAAATAAACCAAAAGACTTAGAAGTAGAAATGTTTGGACATGGATCAATATGCTTTGCCTTTTCAGGAAGATGCTTCTTAAGCGACTTTATGTGTGGAAGAAGTGCAAACTTAGGGGACTGTGCGCAAAGCTGTAGATGGTCATATAATTTATATGCAGAAGAGAAAAACAACCCAGGACAGTTATATCCAATAGAAGAAAGTGAATATGGAACAAGTATATTTTCATCAAAAGATTTATGCCTATTAAAAGAAATACCAGAAATAATAGATATGGGAATAGATAGTTTGAAAATAGAAGGAAGACTAAAAACAGAATACTACATAGCAAGTGTAATAAATGTTTATAGAAATGCAATTGACGATTATATAAAAGACCCAGAAAATTATGATTATACAAAATATATGAAAGAAATAGAAAAAGTAAAAACAAGAGAATTTACAACATTCTATTTTAATGACAGAAAAAATAAAGATATTCAAGATTTAAGTGGAAGACAATATAATGATAAATATGAATTTGGTGGAAAAATACTAGAATATAAAGAAGAAAAATCAATAATAGAAATAAAAAATAAATTAGCAGTAGGAGACACAATAGAAATAATAATTCCAAACCAATTAGAACCAGAAACATTTAAAATAGAAAAATTATGGGATGACGAAACAGAAGAAGAAATAGACAGCGTAAGCCCAGGAGTAAAAGGACAAAAAGTTTTAATGAAACTACCAATGAAATGTGAAAATGGATGGATATTAAGAAGAAAAAAATAATATAAAAAGTTGTCAAAATGGAAATAAACCATTCGACAACTTTTTTTAATCTGTACTATCTTCTAATAATAATTCTAATATTTTAGGATATATTTTAGAAGCATTTTTGTTCCAATTATCTACAATTTTTTTTGCTCTATCTCGAGAACCAGCAAAGGTTTTTACCTCAAATATTGTTTCATTTTTTTCAATAACTTTACATTTAATAGTATAATCATTCTCACTCTTAGGAATAAATTCAGCTATAATAGAAGTTTTATCAGCTATAGAAGGAAATTCCTTCTTAAAAACATTATCAGCCTTCAATTTTAAAATTCCCGGTAATACATCAATTGTAAGAGAAAGTGCATTTTTTCCTTCACTTGTTATTTTTAGTACAGACTCTTCTTCATCTTTTGTGAATATGCCAACTAATTTGGAATCCAATAAATCAGTTAAAACCTCTTTGAAGTAGAAGTAATTAACATCGTTTATAGAAGAAATAATTTTATACAAACCATCTTCTTGTAAACCGTTTGATATTTGATCTAAAATATACAAAATTAAAACTTTATTTTCAGCCAAAGCAGTTGTATTATCTGAACTAGGCATTTTCATAACACTCCTTACTTTGTTTATTTTTCGCATTATATCATAAAATTTATAAAAAGTAAAATTTTTTTTAATAATCTGTTTAAAAATACACAAAATAGTTATATAATGTTATAGAAAAATAAGAATGTTAATAAATTCCCAAACACATTCTTAAAAAACAAGTCTGATAAAAAATTCAGTAAACAAAAGGAAAGGATGATATTAATATGAAAAAAGGAAAAGTTGTTTTAGTAGGAACAGGATTTGTAGGAATGAGTATGGCATACACAATGCTAAACAGAGGAGGCGTAAGCGAACTTGTATTAATAGATATAGATAAAGACAAAACAATAGGTGAACAAATGGATTTATCACATGGACTACCATTTGCACCACAAAAAATGGTCATAAAAGCAGGAGATTATGACGAATGTAAAGACGCACAAGTTGTTGTAATTACAGCAGGAATTGCACAAAAACCAGGACAAACAAGATTAGAACTTGCAGAAACAAATACAAGAATAATTAAAAGCATTACTCAAAATATAATGGAAAGTGGATTTAATGGTGTAATTATAGTTGCAAGTAATCCAGTTGATTTAATGACATATGTAGTAGCAAAGGTATCAGGACTTCCAAAAAATCAAGTATTTGGTTCAGGAACAGTTTTAGATACAGCAAGATTACGTTATATAATGTCAGATTATTTAAAAGTATCTAGCAAAAACATACATGCATATATAATGGGGGAACATGGCGATTCTTCATTTGTTCCTTGGAATCATGCATATGTAGGATGCAAAAAAATCAAAGATATTATGAAAGATGGAAAACATCCAATGGAAGATTTAGAAAAAATACATCAAGATGTTGTAAATGCAGCATATGAAATTATTAATAAAAAGAAAGCAACATATTATGGAATAGGTATGTCTTTAAGTAAAATTGTTAAATCAGTTCTTGACAATGATAATTCAATTTTGACAGTTTCTACGTATTTAAAAGATGGAGAATATGGTCAAGATGATATTTATATTGGTGTTCCTGCAATAATTAATGGTAAAGGTGTTCGTGAATTATTAAATCTTGAGTTAACAGAAGATGAACAAGCTAAACTTGATAATAGTTGCAAAATTATAAAAGAAATGAGAGAACAATCAATAGACAAGATTATAAATGAATAAAAAGAGGGGCAGTTTGTTACATTCACAGTCTAAAAAACTTTTGTGTGCAAGTTGCCACCTTAAGGGTTATATATTTGATATTGTATCCGTTTGATTGAAGTGAAAAATAGAAAATTTTAAATATAAAACTGAGGAATGCTCACGGAAAAATATATAGATGTATATGATTTAAAACATTTTCTCGGTTCAATACGCAACATAAGAATTTCTAAAATAAATTGATGGATAATTCCACTTAGTCCTCGCTTCGCTCGACGTGAACGCTTTCCATAAATTTATTTAAGAAATTCTAATATTGCTCTAATCACATTCGAAAAGTTTAAAATCATATACATATATACATTTTTGACCTGAGTGAGAGAGGCTCAGTTTGATATTTTAGATTTTCTTTTTAAACGTAATGAACAGGATACAATATCAAATATATAACCCTTAAGGTGGCAACTTGCACACAAATTCTTCAAACTGTAAACTGTAACGGCAGTTTGCCTCTTTTTTTGAAAATATTTCCAAAACCTGTTGACATACGGCTAAAAGCATTGTATAATATATAAGCATGAATTAAGCGAAGAAACCGAATGTGGCTACATTTCTACGGAAAACGGGGATGGAGGGAACTTCGGCGGAGTATGTCATGGCAAAGACCAGGCGGTAAGTTTTAAAAAATAGTACTTATCCCAGAATTATCATGCATATTTTGGGTTTTAAAAATAGGTGTTTTGAAAACACCAGAGTACGTTTTAACTTGCCAAGGTAATTTGGGCAGAAATCATAACTGCCAACAGGGGAAACCCAGAAAATAAAATTTATATAAGGAGGGAAAATTACAATGGCAAACACAACAGTTGTAACAAGTGAAAAAATCAGAATAAGATTAAAAGCTTATGACCATGTAGTTTTAGATCAGTCTGCTGAGAAGATAGTAGAAACAGCTAAAAAAACAGGAGCAAAAGTTTCAGGTCCTATTCCACTACCAACACAAAAAGAAGTAGTAACAATCTTACGTTCTCCACACAAAGACAAAGATTCAAGAGAACAATTTGAAATGAGAACACATAAAAGAGTTATTGATATTCTTTACCCAACACAAAAAACAGTTGATACTCTAATGAAATTAGAATTACCAGCAGGTGTTGATATAGAAATCAAATTATAATGCTAACGATAAATTCAGATTATATAAAATGAATTAAACGTTACAATTACAATTTACAACTTATGCAAACTAACAAAGTTAAGTTTGTACACTAAAAAATCTAAAACCAAGCTGATATTACACATAAAACAATGTGCAAATACAAGTATCAGCCAATAGTAAGGAGAGAAAAATGAAAAAAGGAATAATCGGAAGAAAAGTTGGAATGACACAAATCTTTGATGAAAAAGGAAATGTAATTCCAGTAACAGTTATAGAAGCTGGACCATGTACAGTAGCACAAGTAAAAACAGTTGAAACTGATGGATATGATGCAGTACAATTAGGATTCGGTGAAGTAAAAGACAAACATATTAACAAACCAGAAAAAGGACATTTTGCAAAAGCAGGTCTTGAAGCAAAAAAACACTTAAGAGAATTCAGATTAGAATCAGTTGAAGGTGTTAAAGTTGGAGACGAAGTTAAAGCAGATGTATTCGAAGCTGGAGAAAAAGTAGATGTTCAAGGAATATCTAAAGGAAAAGGATTCCAAGGTGTTATCAAAAGACATGGACAACACAGAGGACCTATGGGACATGGTTCTATGTACCACAGAAGACCAGGTTCAATGGGATCTACATCAACACCAGGTAGAGTATTTAAAGGTAAAAAACTTCCAGGACATATGGGAAGAGTTACAATTACAATACAAAACTTAGATGTTGTAAGAGTAGATATGGATAAAAATGTTATCTTATTAAAAGGTAGTGTTCCAGGAGCAAAAGGATCTATCTTAAAAATAAAATCAGCTGTAAAGGCTACTAAATAGAAGGAAGGAGGAAATACGAAATGCCAAAAGTAGATGTATATGATATAAAAGGTAAAAAAGTAAGTGATGTTGAATTAGCAGAAGCTATATTTGGAATTGAACCAAATGAAGCAATAGTACATAGTGTACTAGTTAACTACTTAGCTAATCAAAGACAAGGTACACAAAGTACTAAAACAAGAGCAGAAGTTCGTGGTGGTGGTAGAAAACCATGGAGACAAAAAGGAACAGGTAGAGCAAGACAAGGAAGTATCAGAGCTCCACAATGGGTAAAAGGTGGTATAGCTTTAGGTCCAAAACCTCGTTCATACAAATATACTGTTAACAAAAAAGAAAGAAGATTAGCAATTAAATCTTTATTAAGTTCAAAAGTATTAGAAAAAGAATTAACAGTTGTTGATAAATTAGAATTAGCAGAAATCAAAACAAAAACAATGGTAAAAGCATTAGCAGACTTAAAAGTTGAAGGAAAAACATTAATTGTTCTTCCAGAAAACAACAAAAATGTATTAATGTCAGCTAGAAATATTGAAGGAGTTAAAACAATAACTTTAAACAATATCAACGTATTTGATTTATTAAAATACAACAACCTAGTTTTACCTCTAGAAACTGTTAAGAAAATTGAGGAGGTGTACGCATAATGAAAACAGAAGAAATTATAATTGCACCAGTTGTTACTGAAAAAAGTAATGATGAATTACAACAAGGAAAATACACATTCAAAGTTAACAAAAAAGCTACAAAAGTTGAAATAGCAAAAGCTGTTGAAAAACTTTTTGAAGTTAAAGTATTAAAAGTAAATACAATGACAGTTAAAGGAAAAACAAAAAGAGTTGGATACCATACAGGTAAAACTTCAGATTGGAAAAAAGCTATAGTTACTATAGAAACAAATCCAGCAGAAGTATCTTACTTAGCTAAAGGTGGTAAGGCAACTAAGGCTACTAAAAAATTCAAAGATTCTATAGATGAATTTATGGGCGCTTAATTATAAAACATGAAAGGATATGAAAATGAGTTTTTTACAAAAAATAAAAGAAGTATTTACTAAAGAATATAAACAAGAAACAGAATATAGAGATTTTGTAGAAAAAAATGTAAATAGATTCAAATTAAAAAGTGAAGAACGATTAGATTTATCAGAACGATTAAAAAGTTTAGAAGATAATAATTTTCAAAGTAACTTTCAGGTAAAAACAGATTCTAATTCTACGATAGACGTAGAAAATGAATATTTAAAATAATATCTGGAAAACACCAGGAAAACAAAGAATATCTGTTATGCGGAGCAGGAAAAATATCCGTAAATAAAAAGTAGAGAAGAAAAACGAGCAAAAGCAAGCAGTACAAGGCAAATTTAAAAATATTGATGAGATAATACACAAGTATATCAAAGAAATATTTTTAAATTTAACGAAGTAATGCGAAGGTTTTCATCGTTTTGAAGGGAGAATAGAAAATGGGAATGAAACACTTCAACGCATACACACCATCAAGAAGAAACATGACAGTTTCAGACTTTGCAGAAATAACAAAGAAAACACCAGAAAAATCTTTACTTGCAAAAAAGAAAGAAAAAGCTGGAAGAAACAGTTATGGTAGAATAACAGTAAGACATCAAGGTGGAGGAAACAGACAAAAATATAGAATAATAGATTTTAAAAGAAGAAAAGATAACATGGAAGCAACAGTTATCGGTATAGAATACGATCCAAACAGAAGTGCAAATATAGCATTAATCCAATATGAAGATGGAGAAAAAGCTTACATATTAGCACCACAAGGATTAACAGATGGAGACAAAGTAATATCAGGAGAAACAGCTGATATAAAAGTTGGAAATTGCATGCCAATCGACAGCATTCCAGTAGGTACATTAATCCACAATATCGAATTAAATCCAGGACAAGGTGGAAAATTAGTAAGAACAGCTGGACAAAGTGCTCAATTAATGGCTAAAGAAGGAAAATATGCAACATTAAGATTACCATCAGGAGAAATGAGAAAAGTTTTAGCTAAATGTAGAGCAACTATAGGAGTTATAGGAAACGCAGATCATGAAAACGTTAAAATCGGTAAAGCCGGAAGAAAACGTCACATGGGATGGAGACCAGAAGTTAGAGGTTCTGTAATGAACCCAGTAGATCACCCACATGGTGGTGGTGAAGGTAAAGCTCCAGTAGGACACGCTGGACCAATGACACCTTGGGGTAAACCAGCTCTTGGATACAAAACAAGAAACAAAAAGAAATCTTCAAACAAATTTATTGTTAAGAGAAGAAAATAATATTTTAAAATATAAAATAGCATTTGTTACCCGAAAATTTTTAATAATTTTCGGATGGCAATTAGCAATATGAAGGGAGAACATGGTATATGTCTAGATCAAGTAAGAAAAAACCATTCGTTCAAGAAAAACTATTAAAAAGAATAGAAGCAATGAACGAAACAGGAAGTAAAGAAGTTCTAAAAACATGGTCAAGAGCTTCAACAATATATCCACAAATGGTTGGTCATACAATAGCTGTACATGATGGAAGAAAACACGTTCCAGTATATATAGCTGAAGAAATGATCGGTCATAAATTAGGTGAATTTGCTCCAACAAGAACATTTAAAGGACACGCTGGAGACAAAAAATCAACAGTAAAAAAATAAGAAATACGATAAATAAAGGTGTACCCACCTAATAAAAAAAGGAGGTAAGAAAAGTGGAAGAAACACTAGTAAAAGAAGCAAGAGCAACACTTAAATTTGCAAGAATTTCATCTAGAAAAGTTAAAATAGTTGCAGATTTAATAAGAGGAAAAGATGTTGATGAAGCATTAGCAATAATGAAATTCACACCAAAAGCATCATCAGAAGTATTAGAAAAATTATTAAAATCAGCAATTGCAAACGCTGAAAATAATCATGATATGAAACATGAAAACTTATATGTTGCTGAAATATTTGCAAACCAAGGTCCAACATTAAAGAGAATAAGACCAGCTGCAAAAGGTTCAGCAGTAAGAATTAGAAAAAGAACAAGTCATATAACAATAGTATTAAAAGAAAAGGAGGCTTAATTTAACCATGGGTCAAAAAGTACATCCAACAGGTGCGAGAGTTGGTATAATAAAAGATTGGAACTCTAAATGGTATGCAGATTCAAAAGATTTTGCAAATTATTTAGTAGAAGACCAAAAAATACGTAAATTTTTAAAGAAAAAATTATATACAGCTGGAATTTCTAAAATAGAAATCGAAAGAACAGCAAAAATGGTAAAAATTAATTTATACACAGCTAAACCAGGAATTATAATTGGTAAAGGTGGAGCTGGTGTAGAAGCATTAAAAGCAGAAGTTAGCAAATTAATAGGAAAAGATGTTAACTTAAATATCGTTGAAGTTAAAAACATCGATACAGATGCACAATTAGTTGCAGAAAATATTGCAGGACAATTAGAAAGAAGAATTTCATTCAGAAGAGCTATGAAACAATGTATGCAAAAATCACTTAAAGCTGGTGCTTTAGGAATCAAAACTTCAGTATCAGGAAGATTAGGTGGAGCAGACATGGCTAGAACTGAATTCTATAAAGAAGGAAACATTCCACTTCAAACTTTAAGAGCTGATATAGATTATGGATTTGCAGAAGCAGATACAACATATGGAAAAATCGGTGTAAAAGTTTGGATATATAAAGGAGAAGTTCTTCCTACTAAGAAAATGGAAGGAGGAGACCAATAATGCCATTAATGCCAAAAAGAACAAAACATAGAAAAGTACAAAAAGGTAGAATGAGAGGAAAAGCAACAAGAGGAAATAGAGTTACAGACGGAGAATACGGAATACAAGCTGTAACAGCAGGTTTAATTACAAGTAATCAAATCGAAGCAGCCAGAATTGCTATGACTCGTTATATAAAAAGAGGTGGAAAAGTTTGGATTAAAATATTCCCAGACAAACCAATAACATCTAAACCAATCGGTACTCGTATGGGTAAAGGTAAAGGTGCTCCAGAATATTGGGTAGCTGTAGTAAAACCAGGAAGAGTAATGTTTGAAATCGCTGGTGTACCAGAAGAAACAGCTAGAGAAGCCTTAAGACTTGCAATGAATAAACTACCTAATAAAACAAAATTCGTTGCTAGAGAATCTGAAAAGGTAGGTGGAAATGATGAAGATTAGTAAAATAAGAGAAATGTCTTCACCAGATTTAGAAAAAGAATTAGGTGAACTAAAAACAGAATTATTTAAATTAAAATTTAGTTTAGCTACAAACGGATTAGATAATCCAATGAAAATTAAAGAAGTTAAAAAAGATATAGCTAAAATAAATACTGTATTAACAGAAAGAAAAATAGCAGAAGCCAAAGCTTAAAGTTGGCAGACAAAAATTTTGAAAAAATTTTTGAATGACGATGAACGAGCTGAGCGAGAGATTTGTAAAATTAAATTTGAAAAATTTAATTTTATGATGAACGAACGCAGTGAGAGAAAGGGAGGATTCATAAATGGAAGAAAGAAATCTTCGTAAAACTATGACAGGAACTGTAGTATCTGACAAAATGGATAAAACAGTTGTTGTAGCAGTTGAAACAAGTGTTAGACATGACGTATATGGAAAAACAGTTAAAAGAACATATAAATTAAAAGCACATGACGAAAACAACGAATGCCATGAAGGTGACAAAGTTGAAGTTATGGAAACAAGACCACTTTCTAAAGATAAGAGATGGAGAGTAGTTAGAGTAGTTGAAAAAGCAATAATAAAATAAATGAAAAGTCACAATCTGCACATTTTTAACATTTATTACAAATCTCGGCATACAAACGTATAGCCTCGCCTTGTAATAAATATCAAAAATGCACATCTTATAACTTTTGATTTATTTTAAAACAAAAAATGAAGGGAGAATACCAAAATGATACAACAACAAACAATTTTAAAAGTAGCTGATAACACAGGTGCAAAAGAAATTATGTGTATTAGATGTTTAGGTGGATCTTATAGAAAAACATCAAACATTGGTGATGTTATAGTTGCTTCAGTTAAAACAGCAACACCAGGTGGCGTTGTAAAAAAAGGTGATGTTGTAAAAGCAGTTATCGTTAGATCTAAAAAAGGATTAAGAAGACAAGATGGATCATATATAAAATTCGATGAAAACGCAGCTGTAATTATAAAAGAAGACGGAACACCAAAAGGAACTCGTATATTTGGACCAGTTGCAAGAGAATTAAGAGAAAAAGATTATATGAAAATATTATCTTTAGCTCCAGAAGTTCTTTAAAATGTTAACAAAATAGTAAAAAGAGTAAAGAAGAAGGGAGGCAATCTCTAATGAGAATTAAAAAAGGAGATACTGTTCAAATCTTATCAGGAAATGATAAAGGAAAAACAGGAGAAGTACTAGAAGTAATACCAAAAGCTGACAAAATCGTTGTTAAAGGTGCTAACATCAGAAAAAAACATGTTAAACCAAGAAAACAAGGAGAAGAAGGCGGAATAATATCAGTTGAAGTTGCTATACCAAGCTCAAAAGCAAATGTAGTATGCCCTAAATGTGGAAAAACTACAAAAGTTGGATATAGCGAAGAAAAAGGTGTAAAAGTTCGTGTTTGTAAAAAATGCGGTGCAAAATTAAAATAATAGTGAGTGAAAGGAGGACTAACACATAATGGAAAAATTAAGAGAACAATATGAAAAAGAAGTAGTTCCAGCATTAATGAAAAAATTCAATTATAAATCAGTTATGCAAGTTCCAAAACTTGATAAAATAGTTATAAACATAGGTTTAGGAGATACAAAAGAAAATCCTAAATCATTAGAAAACGCAATGAACGATTTAAGCATTATTACAGGTCAAAAACCAGTAATAACAAAAGCTAGAAAATCAATTGCTGCATTCAAATTAAGAGAAGGTGCAAACATAGGATGTAAAGTAACATTAAGATCAGACAAAATGTATGATTTTGCTTACAAACTATTCAATGTAGCGCTTCCTAGAGTTAGAGATTTTAGAGGAGTTTCAGGAAATTCATTTGATGGAAGAGGAAACTACTCAATGGGTATAAAAGAACAATTAATATTCCCAGAAATCGAATATGATAAAGTAGACAAATTAAGAGGTATGGATATTATATTCGTAACAACAGCTAATTCAGACGAAGAAGCAAAAGAATTATTAAAATTAATGGGAATGCCTTTTAAAAACTAGTCAAAAGGAGGAAATAAAAAACTATGGCTAAAAAATCAATGAAAATAAAACAAGCAAGACCACAAAAATACAGCACAAGAGAATATAATAGATGTAAATTATGTGGTAGACCACATGCATATATCAGAAAATATGGTATTTGCCGTGTTTGCTTTAGAGAATTAGCACATAAAGGTGAGATACCAGGGGTTAAGAAAGCTAGCTGGTAAAAATCGATTAAAAGCAGCAATCTGCACATTTTTAACATTTATTACAAACCTCGGCATACAAACGTATAGCCTCGTCTTGTAATAAATATCAAAAATGCACATCTTACTACTTTAAATCAATTTTTAGAGATATAAATACACAATAAATACTTTATAAAGAAAAGGAGGAAAAAGAGTTGAATACTACAGATCCAATCGCAGATATGTTAACAAGAATCAGAAATGCAAATACATCAAAACATAAAACAGTAGATATACCTGCATCAAAAATGAAAACAGGAATAGCTGAAATATTATTCAAAGAAGGATATATTAAAGCTTACGAAGAAATAAAAGATGAAAATCAAGGAATCATCAGAGTTACTCTAAAATATGATGAAAAAGGAAATAGAGTAATTGATGGATTAAGAAGAATCAGTAAACCAGGATTAAGAGTTTATGCTTCTAAAGAAGAATTACCTAAAGTATTAAACGGTTTAGGTATAGCTATAATCTCTACATCTCAAGGTTTAAAAACAGATAAAGAAGCAAGACAATTAGGAGTAGGTGGAGAAGTACTAGCATATGTATGGTAATATCCATTAAAAAGGCGAAAGCTATATGACATAATTCAAAAATAAGGAGGAAAAGAAAATGTCAAGAATAGGAAATAAACCTATAACAGTACCTGATGGTGTAGAAGTAAAAATAGACGGACACAAAATTACTGTAAAAGGACCAAAAGGAACTTTAGAAAGAGAAATACATAGAAATATTTCTTTAGAAATGAATGATAATGTTATTAAAGTAACAAGAAAAAATGATGAACCAGCTAACAGAAGTTTACATGGTTTAACAAGAACTTTAATCAATAACATGATAATTGGTGTAACACATGAATACACTAAAGAATTACAAATCAATGGTGTTGGTTACAGAGTTGCAAAACAAGGAACAGGAATAAACATGACTTTAGGATATTCTCATCCAGTAATTATGGAAGCTCCAGAAGGAATTGCTTTTGATGTTCCAAATGCAAATACAATTATCGTTAGAGGTATTGATAAAGAATTAGTAGGTCAAACAGCAGCTGTTGTAAGATCTAAGAGACCACCAGAAGTATATAGAGGTAAAGGTATCAAATATGCTGATGAAGTTATTAGACGTAAAGAGGGTAAAACTGGTAAATAAATTCAAATGAAAATCAGCATCTTGCACATTTTTATTTCATTAATCAGACTTCGACGTACAGACGTACGACTTCAGCCTGCTTAATTTATAAAAATGCACAATATACTAATTTTGATTTGAATTAAAATAATAAACCAAAAAATCTAAAACGAAACAAAGCATATTAATTGTATAATTACTACGTAGCTAAAATAGTTTGAGTTGGCAGGCAAAATTTTGAAAAAATTTTGAATGACGATGACCGGAGCAGAGCGTAGGGAAAGGGAGAATAAAAATGGTTAAGAAAACAGATAGAAAAATGGAAAGAACAAGAAGACATTTAAGAGTTAGAACAAAAGTATCTGGAACAAGTGAAAGACCAAGACTATGTGTATATAGAAGTAACGCAAACTTATATGTACAAATCATAGATGATGTTGCAGGAAACACATTAGTTAGTTGTTCAACATTAGATAAAGATATAAAAACAAAACATGCTAATAAAGAAGCTGCTAAAGAAGTTGGAGCAATGATAGCTAAAAAAGCATTAGAAAAAAATATTGATACAGTAGTTTTTGATCGTGGTGGATACATTTATCACGGTGTAGTAAAAGAATTAGCAGAAGCTGCTAGAGAAGGCGGATTAAAATTCTAGAATAAAAAGAGGAGGAATAAAAACCAATGGAAGAAAAAAGCGAATTAAAAGAAAAAGTTGTTGCCATAAACAGAGTTGCAAAAGTTGTTAAAGGTGGTAGAACTTTTAGATTTAGTGCGGTAGTTGTAGTTGGTGATGAAAACGGACATATTGGTGTTGGAAACGGTAAAGCAGCCGAAGTTCCAGACGCAATCAAAAAAGCTATGCAAGAAGCTAAGAAAAACTTAGTTGAAGTACCAATCGTCGATACAACAGTTCCACATGAATTTGTTGGAAAATTCGGTAGTGCTAAAGTTTTATTAAAACCAGCTGCTGTTGGTACTGGATTAATAGCTGGAGGTAGCGTTAGACCAGTATTAGAGCTTGCAGGATATAAAAACATAAGAACAAAAGTTATTGGAACAAACAATCCAAGAAACGTTGTTTATGCTACAATCGAAGGATTAAAAGCTATGCAAACAGCTGAACAAGTAGCTAAAAAAAGAGGTAAAAAAGTAGAAGAAATTTTATAGTAAAATACGAAATTTAGTAAAGGGAAAACACATTAACATGGGGCAAGATATAAAGTTCGTATAGTCCTGTGGGAAAATGTACCCTGTTAAAGAAAGAGGAGGTGCAAGCGCAAAATGAAGTTAGGAGAATTAAAACCAGCTGAAGAAAGAGTTTCAAGAAGAAGAGTAGGACGTGGAATTGGTTCTGGACTTGGAAAAACATCAGGAAGAGGACATAAAGGACAAAAAGCAAGATCAGGCGGCGGAGTAAGAAGAGGATTCGAAGGTGGTCAAACACCATTATATAGAAGATTACCAAAAAGAGGATTCAACAATATTCACGCTAAAAATTACACAGAAGTAACATTAAAAATGTTAAACAAATCAACAGTTACTGATGTAACAGCAGAAACATTATTAGCTGATGGAATAATCGGAAAAGTAAATGATGGAATCGTAGTATTGGCAACAGGAAAATTAGAGAAAAAATTAAATGTTAAAGCTACAAGATTTACTGCAAAAGCAAAAGAAGAAATTGAAGCTTTAGGCGGAAAGGCTGAGGTGATTTAATTGTTTAAAACAATCAAAAATGCATTTAAGACACCTGACGTAAGAAAGAGAATATTATATACATTACTATTAATAGTAATATTTAGACTAGGATGTTATATTACAGTACCAGGAGTAAACAGTATAACATTAAATGAAGCAATGAGCTCAAATAATGGAGTTGCAGGATTAATAGATATGATTTCCGGAGGAGCTTTTTCAAGATTCTCAGTATTTGCAATGTCAATTAGTCCATACATTACAGCTTCAATTGTAATACAATTATTAGGTATGATAATACCATCTTTAGAGAGATTAACTAAAGAAGGCGGAGAAGAAGGAAGAAAGAAAATTAACAGATACACAAAAATATTAACATTAGTTTTAGCTTTAATAGAAGCTATAGGTGTATTTGTTTCTTACAAATCTTCTGGAATATTTATAAACACAAACTTCTCTACAGCAGCTTTAGTAGTAATATCTCTAGTAGCAGGAACATCAATATTAATGTGGCTAGGAGATGAAATTACAAACAAA
The DNA here is from genome assembly GCA_945865665.1 of uncultured Clostridium sp. Lineage (GTDB taxonomy): Bacteria > Bacillota > Clostridia > TANB77 > CAG-508 > CAG-269. The sequence continues at coordinate 63,792 of CAMBEE010000006.1, forward strand.
GGAATTGGAAATGGAATTTCAATGATAATATTCATTGGTATCATTTCAGGATTACCAAGTTTTGTAACAACATTATGGAATTTAATGTTCACAAGTAATGGATTTAGTACAACAGGATTATTGATGGCAATAGGAATGTTAATTGGTGCTATAATCTTAGTAGCAGGAGTTGTATTTATACAACAAGCCGAAAGAAGAGTACCAGTACAATATTCTAAAAAAGTAGTTGGAAGAAAAATGGTAGGAGCACAAAATACTCATATTCCATTAAAACTTGCAATGGCAGGAGTTATGCCAATAATATTTGCATCATCATTCTTAACATTTCCAGCAATGATTTTGCAAATATTTGTAAAAGATATAACTACTCAAACTGGATTCTGGGCAGGAGTATATAAATTTTCAATCGCTACATCATCTTCAAGTGTAGGTATTGGATATAGTATAGCAAATGCTTTAGTATACTTAGTATTAATTATGGCATTTACATTTTTCTATACTTATGCAACATTCAATCCAGCAGAAGTATCAAACAACATTAAACAAAATGGTGGATTTATACCAGGAATAAGAGCAGGAAAGCCAACAACAGATTATTTAACATCAATAATAACAAAACTAACATGGTTTGGTGGGTTCTTCTTAGCAGTAATAGCAATATTACCAATGTTACTAAGATTCACTGGATTAAATATAGCATTTGGTGGTACATCAATATTAATCGTTGTAGGTGTAGCATTAGAAACAATTCAACAATTAGAATCACTATTAGTAATGAGACACTATAAAGGATTTCTAGAATAGAGTATAACATTGTGGGGAGATATGCATTTTGTATATCACCCTATAATGGTTTTTATAATGTTTATTTTATTATACTTTTTAAAAATCATGTATATACTAATAAAGTAGATATTATAAAGATTATTATAAATAATCTAAAAAAAATTGTCAGATAAAATTTTGAAAAGATTTTGGATGATGATGATGGAATGGAGAGATTTTAATGATTATTATTATGTTAGGAGCACCAGGAACAGGGAAAGGAACTGTTGCAGGAATGCTACAAGAAAAACTTGGAATCAAACAAGTATCAACAGGAGACATATTTAGAAAAAATATGAAAGAACAAACAGAACTAGGAAAATTAGCAGAACAATATATATCAAAAGGTCAACTAGTACCAGATGATGTTACAATAAAAATAGTAGAAGACAGATTAAACGAACCAGATGTACAAAATGGAATAATATTAGATGGATTCCCAAGAACAGTAAAACAAGCAGAAGCATTAGATAAAATATTAGAAGAAAAAGGAAAAAAAGTTGATAAAGTAATCAATTTAACAACACCTGAAGAAGAAATAATAGAAAGAATTGTTAACAGAAGAGTATGCTCAAATCAAGAATGTAAAGCAGTGTACAATATAGTTTTACATCCACCAAAAGTAGAAGGAATATGTGACAAATGTGGTTCAGAATTAGTAACAAGAAAAGATGATACAGAAGAAACTGTAAAAGCAAGATTAAAAAGTTATTTTGAACAAACAAGCCCATTAGTAGATTACTACGAAAAACAAGGAACTTTAGAAACAGAAGTTGTAAGTAAAACAGTTAATAAATTAGGAAAAGATGTAGCAGAAGAAGTTGCAGCAGAATTGGGACAATAGGGACAGACACAAAATGTCTCAAATTTACTAAAAATTTCAATTTTTTTGAGTGTAACAAAGAGTAGAGAATGAAAATTGAAAATTTTCAGATTAGTTCTAAAATGTAAAAGATATAAAAAAGGAGACGACCTAAATTGGTAACAATAAAATCAAAAAGAGAAATTGAATTAATGAGAGAAGCTGGGAAAGTTGTAGCAGAAGTATATGATGAACTAGAAAAACACATGAAACCAGGAATAACAACATTAGAATTAGATCAAATTGCAGAACAAACTATGAGAAAATTAGGAGCAGAACCTGCAGAAAAAGGATATGACCCAGGAATAAAAGGAGTTCCTAAATTTCCAGCATCAATATGTGTATCAATAAATGACGAAGTTATACACGGAATTCCATCTAAATATAGAAAGTTAAAAGAAGGAGACATTGTCAGCATAGATACAGTTGCATTAAAAAATGGATATAATGGAGATGCAGCAAGAACATTTGTAGTTGGAAAAACAAGCAAAGAAAATCAAAGATTAATAGATGTAACAAAACAAGCATTTTTTGAAGGAATTAAGTATGCAAAAAAAGGAAACAGACTAGGTGACATATGTCATGCAATAGGTGAGTATGTCCATTCACAAGGATATTCAGTAGTGAGAGAATTCCAAGGACACGGAATTGGAAGAGAAATGCATGAAGACCCAGGAATTCCAAACTACGGAAAAGCAGGAAGAGGAATAAGACTTGAACCAGGTATGACTCTAGCAATAGAACCTATGGTAATACAAGGAAAACCAAACATTTTAGAACTAGATGATGGTTGGACAATTATTACAGAAGATGGAAGTATGGCAGCACATTATGAAAATACAATTTTAATTACAGAAAAAGAGCCAGAAATATTGACAATACTAAAAAAATAATGTATAATGTAGTAGTTATTATACCAAAATGGAAAAATTGTGGAAAAATCATTTGAATTTAAGCAAATTTAAGTCAAAAAGATTAAACACAAAACCATAAATAATAATAGATTGCTCTTATAGGAGGGGATATTTTGGCAAAGGAAGATGTTATAGAAGTAGAAGGAACAGTAGTAGAATCACTACCAAATACAAATTTTAAAGTAGAACTTGAAAATGGACATCAAATATTAGCTCATATTTCAGGAAAACTTAGAATGAATTATATAAAAATTCTACCAGGTGACAAAGTTAAAGTAGAACTTTCACCATATGACCTTACAAAGGGACGTATTACTTGGAGAGCAAAATAAAATAAATAAAAAGCTATCACTTTTAATTTATTTATAATAAAAGTAAAAAATTAACCCAAATATATAAAACCTAAAAGGTAAAAAAATAGGAGGTGCAAAAACATGAAAGTAAGACCATCAGTAAAGAAAATATGTGACAAATGCAAAGTAATTAAAAGAAAAGGTGTAATTAGAGTTATTTGTGAAAACCCTAAACACAAACAAAGACAAGGATAAAACAGTTTATAACACAAATAGGTAGCGGCTGTAAATATATATTTATAAAATATATATTAACATATCGATTTGTGTTTATATATATGTCTTGAAGATATCTAAAGACCCAAGAGCATGGGTGCATTTCACCTTTAGAAAAAATAGAGACAACGCAACAAAATGTTGCAAAACATATAATTATATAGAAAAAATTTGGAGGTGCAAAATAATATGGCTCGTATAGCAGGAGTAGATCTACCTAAAGAAAAAAGAGTAGAAATAGGACTTACATATATTTATGGAATAGGATTAACAAGCTCTCAAAAAATTCTAGCAAAAGCTGGTATCAACCCAGACACTAGAGTAAAAGACTTAACTGATGACGAAATTAATAGCATAAGAAAAGTTATTGACGAATCATACACAGTTGAAGGTGATTTAAGAAGAGAAGTTGCTTTAAACATAAAAAGACTTACAGAAATTGGATGCTACAGAGGATTAAGACATAGAAAAGGTTTACCTGTAAGAGGACAAAGAACTAAAACTAATGCTAGAACTAGAAAAGGTCCTAGAAAGTTAGTTAGTAAAAGCAAAAAATAATAAAAATCGATTAAAATCATCAATCTGCACATTTTCAACATTTATTACAAATCTCGGCATACAAACGTATAGCCTCGCCTTGTAATAAATATCAAAAATGCACATCTTAATAATTTTAATCAATTTTTGAGAATATTGAATAAAACCTTATTATCAATGAAGGAGGGAATTTTAGAAATGGCTAATAATAAAACAGCTAGAAAACCAGTAGCTAGAAGAAATAGAAAAAACATCGAAAAAGGTGCAGCTCATATTCATTCTAGTTTTAATAATACAATAGTAACAATAACAGATACACAAGGAAATGCAATTTCTTGGGGAAGTGCTGGAGAATTAGGATTCAAAGGTTCAAGAAAAAGTACACCATTTGCTGCAGGACAAGTTGCAGAAACAGCAGCTAAAGCAGCTATGGAACATGGATTAAAAACAGTAGAAGTATTTGTTAAAGGACCAGGAGCTGGTAGAGAAGCAGCAATCAGAGCACTTCAAACAGCAGGTCTAGAAATAAGCGCAATTAAAGACGTAACACCAATACCACATAATGGATGTAGACCACCAAAAAGAAGAAGAGTATAAGAGAAGGGAGTAGAAAATAATGGCAAGATATAAAGACGAACAATGTCGTATATGCCGTAGAGAAGGACAAAAATTGTTCTTAAAAGGTGCAAGATGCTACTCAGATAAATGTAGTATATCAAGAAGAAACTATGCACCAGGTCAACACGGACAAAAAAGAGCAAAACTTTCTGAATACGGTACACAATTAAGAGAAAAACAAAAAACTAAAGCATATTATGGAGTTGGAGAAAAACAATTCAGAAAATATTTTGAAATGGCTTCAAATAAAAAAGGTGTAACAGGTGAAAACTTATTACAAATATTAGAAAGCAGATTAGATAACGTTGTATACAGATTAGGATTTGGAACATCAAGAGCACAAGCAAGACAATTTGTAAACCATGGACAATTTGAAGTTAATGGTAAAAGAGTAGATATACCATCTTACTTAGTAAAAGCAGGAGATGTAATCGCAGTTAGAGAAAGCAAAAAAGATAACTCTACATTAAAAATCAATATAGAAGAAAACTTAGCAAGACCAGTTCCAGCTTGGTTAGAAAGAGATAACGAAAAACTAAGTGGTAAAGTAATTAGATTATCAGCTAGAGAAGACATAGATCTTCCAATAGAAGAACATTTAATAGTAGAGCTTTACTCAAAATAATAGTTTTTGAAAGTAAGTGTAAAGGTTTAGTCAAAACTTTAAAATTTTACTTAAAAAAACTCATAAAGTTTTTAAAGAGTTTGAGAATAATCTCAATTTAGGAGGTAAAAATGATAGAATTTGAAAAGCCAAATATTGAATGTCTAGAAATCGATGAAACAAATAATTATGCTAAATTTGTATGTGAACCATTAGAAAGAGGATATGGTGTAACAATAGGAAACTCACTAAGAAGAATATTACTTTCATCACTTCCAGGATGCGCAATAACAAGCGTAAAAATTGAAGGAGTATTACACGAATTTTCAACAATACCAAATGTTGTAGAAGATGTACCAGAAGTAATAGTAAATTTAAAAAATGTTAGATTAAAATTCGACGGAAACGAAGAAAAAACATTAAGAATAAACTTCAAAGGTGAAGGAGAAGTTACAGCAGCAGATATAGAATCAGATGGAACAGTAGAAATACTAAACCCTGACTTACATATAGCAACAGTTGCAGAAGGTGGAAACCTTGTAATGGAACTAACTGCTGATAGAGGAAGAGGATATAACTCATCTGAAAAAAATAAAAAACCAAATCAAGATATCTCTGTACTTCCAATTGATTCAATTTACACACCAGTTAAAAAAGTAAATTATCAAGTAGAAAATACTAGAGTTGGTCAAACAGTTGACTATGATAAACTAGTAATTGAAGTATGGACAGATGGAAGCTTAAAAGCACATGAAGCATTAAGCTTAGCTGCAAAAGTAATGACAGGACATTTAGAATTATTTATAGATTTATCAGAAACAACTAAAAACACACAAGTTATGGTTGAAAAAGAAGAATCTAAGAAAGAAAAAGTTCTAGAAATGTCAATAGAAGAATTAGAACTATCTGTTAGATCATATAACTGCTTAAAAAGAGCTAACATCTCAACTGTTGAGGATTTAATTAGTAAATCTGAATCAGAAATGATGAAAGTTAGAAATTTAGGTAAAAAATCTTTTGATGAAGTAACAGCCAAATTACATTCATTGGGCTTAGACTTTGCACAAGAAGATGAGTAAAAAAATAAGAATAGCAATAAATAAAAAAAGAGTAGAGATTTGTCATCCGAAATTTTTTGAATTTTGGATGACGATGACCAAAGCGAAAGGGAAAGGTGAATAAAGTGGCTACAAATAGAAAATTAGGTAGAACTACAGATATAAGAATGTCAATGTTAAGAAACTTAACAACAGACCTATTAGTATATGGAAAAGTAGAAACTACATTACCAAGAGCTAAAGAAGTAAAAGCAATAGCTGATAGCTTAATATCACTAGCAATAAAAGAAAAAGACAACTTTGAAGAAGTAGACACAAAAGTTGTTAAAGCTAAATTAGACTCTAAAGGTAATAAAGTTACAGAATTAGTAAAAAGCAAAAATGGTAAAGAATTCTTAAAAGTAGTTAAAGAAGAAACTACTGAAAAAAGACAAAAAGATATGCCATCTAGATTAAATGCTAGAAGAAAAATAATGAGAAAAGTAAATAAAGTAAAAGACGCTGAAGGTAACAATATCGACGTACCAGCAAAATTATTCAACGAAATAGCACCTAAATATGCAGGTAAAAACGTTGGAGGATATACAAGAATTGTTAAAGCTGGACCAAGAAGAGGAGACGCAGCAGAAGTTGCTATATTACAATTAATATAATTAATAAAAAATGTCGTTTTGGGGACGGTTCTGTTTGAGACATCGGTTCCTAAAAGGACATTTTTATTTTCCTATAATAGAAAGATAAAAAAAATTATAGAGATTGTTTATATAAATCTAAAATTGAAACCTTCAAAGCTTTAGAAAAGCCAACAATTTCTATATCATTCACAAATCTTTTTCCATTTTCCAATTTTGATATGTCAGAACGAGATAGTTTAAATCCCATAATTTGCATTCTAGCACACAGGTCTTCTTGTGTGATTTTTTGTTTTTTTCTTATTTCTCTGATATTTTTTCCTGAAATATTTAAAGTATTCTTTGAAATATAAAAATTATCCATAAATTATACCTCCTAAAAAAATGTTCCAATTTTGAACATTATTATTGATTTTATATCAAAACTACGATATAATTGTTCTAAAGTAGAACAAAACGAAAGGTAAAACAAATGAGAAAAATAATTAATAAGAAATTTCTATTTTGTATATTTATAATCATAATATTTTTACTTACAATTATAATAGTATTTAAGCAAAGGGATGGAATAGCAGAAATTTATAATTCAAGAAAGATGGAAAACACTCAGGACATAGAATTTGAAATATATAGTAATGAGAATAACATACTTAACATTCTAGTAAAATCAAAAGAAAATGAATATGGAATAAAAACAGTAAAATACAAAAATAAAGATGGAAAAGATATAGAAATAAATGGGAATGGAAAAAGAGAGATAGCTTTAGATTACGAAATAAGTAAAGACGGGAACTATGATTTTTCTATGATAAACAATAATGGAGATACAGTAACAAAGACATTAAATGTAAATGATAATTTTAGAAAAACATATTCTAATTTAAATATTACAAATATAAAATCTTATGAAGCTGATAGTTTTTATTCAACCAAAAACAATGGAATATATATAGGTAATCCACCATGTAATGCTTTGGATAATGATATGACCACAGGTAATGGAAGAAACTGGTATGGAGGTACAAAATTATTAATTGAATACAAGTCAATATCAACAATAGTATCAACAGGAATTTATACAACATGGGACTGGGGAAATACAATGGATTCAGCAACATTATATTACGCAGAGGATGATACACTTACAATGGATAGTAATTTAAACGATTTTAAGTCTATTACAGTAGATACAGATAAAATATATAAACTACCAGAGAAAATAAAGGCTAAAAGAATAATGTTAATAAAGAATGATCAAGATTCAGTTTATGAATTTAAATGTTTTGGAGGGTATCAAGAAGGAGATTGGATGCCTAATTTGAATCTTAACTATATTAATAGAAAAATGATAAAATGTGATGGATATTCTGGCGAAAACAAACCTGAAAATGTGGTAGATAATAGCTTCGCAGACGGAAATGGAAATAATTGGAATGGAGGAACTAAATTACTAATAAGTTACAATACATTATCAACAATTACATCTATAGGAGTATATACAACAGACAACTGGGGAAATAAAATGAGCTCAATCACACTTTATTATTCAGAAGATGATTCTTTAACTTTATCTAGCGATTTAAGTAAATTTAAATCAATATCAATAGAAACAGATAAAAAAATTATATTACCAGAAGCAATAAAGACTAAAAGAGTATTGATAACCAAAAATAGTAATGAGGCAGTTTATGAATTTCAATGCCTTGGGACATATTCAGACTCAGACATTGTTGAAATAGAATATAAAGAAAAGAGTTTAAAGTATCCAGTCATGACTTCAAATGGGATGATGAATGTGAAATATGAGAATCCGTTTGACTCAAATGAATTTTATTATGGTTTTGATAAAGATTGGGAGTGCACCGCAACAGATGCATTAGATAAAGCAGCATATGATGGAGATGATTCTACTTATTATGATGGTACATCAAACAAAAATAAATTCTATTTTGGAGATGATTTTGATATATATAATGTGTGCTTTAAAATTGACTCAAATTATACAGGAATTGTATATAACTGGTTGGAGAATAGTGGTTATATAGCAGTTGGTGAAGGCAGTTTTATAGAAAATGGAGTATTCCATACAACACGTTATGGAAAAAATAGTGATGCTTGGAAAAATACCTTTTGTGAGATTAGGACAAGATTATATGAAGTTTACTATAATAAAAATTTATAATTACATGGGACGAGTTTATTAAGATACATTGGAAGAGGAGTGAAAATATATGAAAAATAAAAATTCAAAAGGAATTACATTGGTTGCATTAGTAATAACTATAATTTTATTATTAATAATAGCAGGAATATCAATCGTTGAATTAGCAGAAAAGGGATTATTTGAAAAAACAAAGTTAGCAAAAGAAAAACAAAACAATGCTCAAAATAAGGAAAACCAGATTTTACAAGAATATGAAAATAGTGTGGAAAGTACAGAAAGTGTTAGTTCAAATAGAGAAAATGAAAAGAGTTATTTTCTGAAAGTTTATAAGGATGATGTATTATGTGAAGACATACCAAGTAAAGATGAAGGATATATTCCTAATGAAATTACATGTACTAATGGAGCAAAAACTTCTTTTGATACAAATAATTGGAAATTAACGATATCAGAAATTACAACTAAGAATGTAGTATGTACAATGAAATTTATTTTTGTGGGAAATAATCAAACGAATTTAAATCAAACTAATTTAAAATCATTTAGTGCGGATGACTCATGGGATGGTTGCATTCCTAAAAATGCAATAGATGGAAGCATGCAAGATGGAAGATACCGTAATTGGTATGGGGGCACAAAGTTATTGATTGAATATAATAAATTATCATTAATAACACATATGGCGGTATATACTACGAATAATTGGGGAAATTCATTTAGCAATGCAACAATATATTATTCCCAAGATGATTCACTAACATTACAAAGTAATTTAAACGAATTTAAATCAATTAATTTAAAAACTGAGTCAAAACAGTTTTTAGAACAGGTAATACAGGCAAAAAGAATAATGCTTGTAAAGGAAGAAACAGGAGCGGTTTATGAATTTGAATGTTATGGAACTTTTAGTAAATAAAAATAAAATGAGTTTTAACAATGAAAAAATTATATAAAATGTATTATGATGCAAACTTAAAATAACGAATAAAAAGTCAAAAACCAACAAATACTATAAGTAGGAGTTGGTTTTTATGTTAGAAAATTACATTTCAAAAAAAGAAAACAATAAAATAGAAGATACACAAAAAAATAAAACAAAACAATTCAATTTCAGAACAGACCTAGCAAACGAAAGACGTGACATATACAAAAAAGCAAACAGCATAGAAAATGAAATAAACGGAATAGAAAGCACAAAAGAAGAAATAAACGAAAACATATCAGTAGAAAGAGTAAAAATAACAAATGAAGAAGGAGCAAAAGCAATAGGCAAACCACAAGGAAACTATATAACTATAGATATAAAAAAACTAAAAATAGCACAAGACGAAGATATAGAAAAATCAGCAGAAACATTAGCAAATGAACTAACAAAAATAATAGATGCTCATATAGATAAACAAGGAGAAATATTAGTAGTAGGACTCGGAAATATATATGTCACACCAGACGCATTAGGGCCAAAAGTAATTAATGAAATAGAAGTAACAAGACACATAATAAATTATTTACCACAATATGTAGAAGAAGGAACGAGAATGGTAAGTGCAATATCTCCAGGAGTTTTGGGAACAACAGGAATAGAAACTGTAGAAATACTAAAAGGAATAGTAGACAACATTCATCCCAAATTAGTAATAGTAATAGATGCACTTGCATCAAGAAGCATAGAAAGAATAAGCAGTACTGTTCAAATATCAGATACAGGAATAGTTCCAGGAGCAGGTGTAGGAAATAAAAGATCAGAAATAAGCCAAGCAACATTAGGAATACCAGTAATAGCAATAGGAATACCAACAGTTGTAGAAACAGCGGTACTTGTAAATGACTGCCTAGATTTATTTATAACAAAATTACAACAAGAAGCAAAATCAAATGAATATTTAAACCAGTTAAAAGAAGAGGATAACTATGAAGAAATAAAAGAGGCATTAGTTCCAAATGATTATAATTTAATAGTAACACCAAAAGAGATAGATGACTTAATAGAAAATATGGCAGAGATTGTAGCAACAGGAATCAATAGAAGCGTATAAAAAAAGAACCTTTATATTATTTTTTTATAAAGGTTCTTTTTAAAGAAGTATTTTTATAAATTTTACAAATATTACAATCAGTACACACTTCAACACGATTTTCAAAAATAAGAGAAATTGTATTAATAAACTCGTCAATACAATTATCAATTAAATGAACATAAATTTTCTTAGGAATAAGCGTAAGCAAAGTATTTAGAGCATAGTCATTAGAAGAAAAAGAAATATCAGATAAATACTTAGCCTTAAAAATATCATCAGAAACATTAATTTGATTTTTATCTTTATCCAACAAAATAGAATTGCTATTGTTGTAAATTAAGTGAACAACATCACAGTTCGAGGTTTGAGAATTTATATACATCTTAAGAAGAGAGATAAACTCCATATATTCCTTTTCAACAACAAATGTATTAACAGCTTCATCAACAACATTTTCTAAAACTTCCATATAACTTTTTATACGAAAATTTATAAAACCAGTTAAAATTATAGATTTATTAACCATTAAATAACTTTCAAAACTTTCAATTAAAAGATTATACTTCTTATCAAAATAAGTATTAAAATCATCAGAAAAAATTTCATAACAAAGTTCTAAAATATGCTTAATTTCAGTAGAATTAAAGTAAAAATAATTCTTTAATAAAATCATTTTCAGAAAGGCTTCCTCTAATTCGTCTATGACAAGACATGAAAGAATGCAAGAAACTTCATGAATAAATTTCTCGTTATCATTTCCACTATAGTGGATAATTATATTTTTGTAATTTTTGAATTTATTTTTTGAAATTGCAACAGGTTTTATTTCTATGTAGTCTAGTTCGTTTAGTAGATAATCTAATAAATTTTGGTCATTTGTTTTTATACATATAGATTTCATGAGTTTCTCCCTTCTTTTATATTATCTGCTAAACTTTTGAAAGTTATACATTATAATATGCAAAATAAATGAAAGAGTGAAAATGGTTCAAAAATAATTATTTTCAAACCAAGAAAAATTTTTTAAAAAAAGATTAAAGGAGTGTCCCTTAATCCCTAAAAAAGGGAATTGAAGGAACGTCCCTCAATCCCGCTTATTGATAAAGCTTGTAATCAATATCAGGAAAAACACAATCTTTTTTAGAAATGTCTTTCAAGAAATCTTCATCAATTTCATCATTTTTAATTTGATAATACAATTTAGTGAAACGGCCAATGTGGTCTTTAATACGTTTTTTAGCATAATCAACCATAGTACCATTTGTGATAATAAATAACCAGTCACTACTTTGAGCAAGCAATAATTCTCTTGCACATTGATTCAAAGCCTTTTTCTTCAAGCCTTTTGCGTTAGGGTATAAATTAGCCAATTCACACATTCTATCACCAGCAACATGTAAATGTTTGTGAGCATAATCATTTGTTGGATTAAGCCATACTTCACTATAACCATTAGCACCCCAGCTAGAACGGCATGGAGAAGAAACTTGAATTTCTGGGTATTTATCAATATATTCAGATGGTGTAATTAATTTAAAATTGCAGTCATCATAATAAATTTTCTTAAATAAAATATATAACCAATATGGACCTTCATACCACCAATGACCATAAAGTTCTGCATCATATGGACACAAAATAATAGGTGGTTTGTCCATACATGGAGCTAAATTTTCAATTTGTTTTGTTCTGCAGTCTAAGAAATGACCTGCTTGTTTTTCAGCTGAATCTTTTGCCCATTGAATATCGTAATAATCCTTTTGTTCAGTTTTTCCAGTTATTCTATAATACTTTATACCTGTATGAACTCTAACACCGTTATGGGCGATATATGGCTTAATATAGTCATAATCTGCTTCATAACCGATATCACGATAAAACTCTCTATAATTAAAATCACCAGGGTAACCATTTATAGAACTCCATACCTGTCTAGAAGATTCTATATCACGTCCAAATGCAACAACACCTTCTGGTGAAACGATAGGGGCGAAAGTACCATAAACAGGAGTTGGGTTAGCATATAGAATACCATGAGATTCTGTAATTACATATTCAATTCCAAATTCTTTTAAATACTTATCTGCTTCTGGAACATAACCACATTCAGGAAGCCAAATTCCACGAGGTTGTCTTCCAAAATATTTTTTATATGTTTGAACACCTACAGCAATTTGAGCTTTAACAGTTTTTTCATTTACATATAAAATAGGGAAATAACCATGTGTTGCTCCACAAGTGATAATTTCTAAAACACCAATATCTTGAAAATACTTAAATTGACTAATCAAATCACATTTAAAAACATCTTTGAAAAGATGCAAATCATTAGAATATCTATCAAAATAGTAATGAGCCAATTTATTTTCTTTTTCATTTCCTGCAGTTCTAACAATTTCTTTTTCAGAAAGCTCAATTAATCTCTTTAAATATTTAATATATTTTCTTTGTAATAATTTATTATCTAACATTGAAAGAAGAGGAGGAGTCATAGACATTGTAATTCTAAAATCTACCCCTTCATCAACTAATTTCTTAAAATTTGTAAGTAGCGGTATATATGTTTCTGAAATTGCTTCATATAGCCATGACTCTTCTAGGTAATCATCACTTTCAGGGTGATGGATAAATGGAAGATGTGCATGTAACACAAAACTTACATAACCTTTTTTCTCTTGCATTGTAATTCTCCCTTCACTTGTTTTTGATTGTACATTACTATTCGACATTTTATGACAAAAATGTGAGACAAATTAAGACTGTCCCACTTGTCTCATTTTATTTAAACTGAGAAGATGTATGTGAAGATGGATTTATTAAATCTTCAATATTTTCTTCATTTTTATATAATTCTTGATATAAGTCATATATCTCATAAATTTTACCCATATTTTTTATAAATGATAGAGATGTAAATGTTTTAGCAGTTTCAACATTAGTTTTAACATTTCTAAAATAAACCATTTTTTGTGAATTATTAAATAAAATATGGTCATTAGGAGACTCGATTTCATTTGAAGAAGTTATGTAGATATAATCTGATTTTATATTTTCATTAACTTGAAAAGGACGTCTACCAAGCTCAATTCTATAATCTGATTTACTATCATTCACATGTAAATACCAACTATTTGCAAAATCATTTATCTCAACCTCAAAACTGTAATTTAAAGTATCATTATGAATAATTAATACAGGTTTTGTAGTTTCAAAAAAGTTATCTCCATAATCCTTTTTGAATTTTTCAATATCATCATCTGATATTTCCCAATAAATGAATAGTGTTTTTGGAGTTTGTGCTAATACTTTTACAACAGTTTTATTATATTTTTGTGGTAAATCATAATATTCAGCTGGCCAGACCTTTTTAGATGATTTAGTTGTACTTTTTTTACTTTTTGCAGTTGCTTTTTTTGCAGTGGCTGTTTTAGCTTTTGTTGTAGATTTTTTAGTAGCAGTTTTTTTGCTAGTTGTTTTTTTATTTGAAGCAGTAGTTGCTTTAGTATTTTCTTTTTTTTCTGAAGTAGTTACTTTAGTAGATACTTTTTTCGTTGAAGTAGTAACCTTTTTACTAGTTGTTTTTTTAGCAGTAGAGGTAGATTTTTTATCTGTAGATTTAACTTTTTTATTTTCTATTTCTTCTTTTGATTTTTTTGACATTTTTTCCTCCTATGTAATCTCTTTTTTTCTACTATATATACTATACTAAAATTGAAATAAATTCAAGTAAAATTAAGAAAAAAAAGAGGTTTTCTATAAAAGAAAACCTCTTTGAACCATTATTAAAGCTTATTGGAAATCAGTAAATCTGACAATGTAGCAACAGAGTTAAATTCATCAGGAATTCCAAAAGATCTTTCAAGAAGCAATGTTGGCTTCCCTCCAGATTTACCTTCAAAAAATTTTGCTTCTGGGAAGCAATCTCCTACAAAATTATTAAGCCGATCCAATTCAGACTTATAATCACATTGTAGTAAAAACTTATCATCAGCACCTTCTAAAACTGTTATCATACTTTATCCTCCTGCTGGTTCAATATTTTTGCAACGATACATATAATACAACATTTTTCGACAAAATACAACATTATTTATTTAAAAAATATAATTTTATTTATAAATAAAAATTGCTTCTTAATACAAAATATGTTACAATAAAGAAGAATATGGTAAAAGGAGATTGTTATGAAAAAAATTAAAAAAATAGCTATTATATTAATAGCAATTACAATGATTTTGAACTATCAAACAAAAACATTAGCAAAATCACGAACAAGTGAATCAACAACTCAAAAAACATTATACACATTACCGAGTGTATCAGATATAAACATTACAAGAACATATAGAGGAAACGGGCACGACAGACAAAACTTAGGAATTTATATGAAACAAGGAGCAAGCTTTGAAATAAGACAAACAAATAAAAAATTAAATCAAGACTTGACATTACAATGTTTGAATAATGATAGTCAAACAGAAAAAAATTACACAATTCCTAAAAATGGAGACTGGGTATCAGTAACAGTTGACAATGATAGTGTACCATTTATAAGAACTGTATATGGAACAGAAGAACCAAAAATTGAAATGAAAAATTTACAAGGAACAGAAGAATTAACATACTATTATTATCAAGACAATGAAGAAGAATTTTTCAATAAATGGAGAAATAATAATCATTCATATGCAGTAATAGAAAATGACAGAGCTACATTTTTAGTACCAATAAAAGATAGAGATTTAATAGTAAAAAATGACGGAAACAGTTATAATTTTAAATCAATAGATGAAATGCTAGAATATTATCATGATTTTGTAGAACAATTTGATAGATATTTAGGCTTATCATATGATACAGATAATATCTTAGACAAAAATATAAAAACAAAATTCTTTGTAAAAGCAAATAAACATGGAGCAGGTGCGGCATATTATAGTGCTAACCATACAGCACAAAATGGTGATAGTATATCAGGATATTTAAGCAGAGGATGGCTAAACTTACATGAATTTGGACATGGATACGAAGGAAGTCTAGCTAACCAAGATTTACAACTAGTAGACGTAATGAATAATATATTAGCACATTACTATCAAATTACATATTTAAGAGAAAATGATGGTGGATGGCTAGGAAAAAAATTAAACATTGAAGAAAATATCAAAAATGCAAGAGAAAGTGTATCAAATTATAATGAATTAAGTTATCAACAAAAATTATATTCATTTGTAGATTTATTAGATAAAATTGGACCAGAAAAATCAATGGCATATGTACATTCAAAATACAGAGAATATGCAAAACAAGGTGTAAGATATAATGCATCAGATATGTTTGCAAAATCATTTAGTGAAGTTTCTGGATATAATGTAATTCCATATTTAAATTCATATAAAATAACACCATCAGAAGATATTCAAGCAGAAATATATGAACAGGACATGCCATTTATATATTATTTAAGAGACCTAGTAAGTACAGACAAAAAAACTGAACAAATTAGAAAAGATCTTAATTTAGAAGGAAAATATTCATTAGTTAGTAATCAAGACATTGAAAAATACAATATGAAAGGAAGCATAAAACTTAATATTTCTATTGATGATTTTGAACAAATAAAAGGACAAAAAATATATATAAAAGATGGGAAAAATGTTGTTAAAGAAATAACTATTGAAGATAAAAATATTTTAGTAAACAATATACCTGCTGGAGTTTATAAGATACAAATTCCAAAGCCAAAAAATAATGCATATAGCTATCAATATGAATATATAGTTGTAAAAGAAAATGCTATAAATGAAAAAAATATAGAATATAAAAAAATAAATACAGACACACTTGCATCAGATACTCAAATTTCATTTAGAGGACTTGGAGATAGCGAATTCGCAAAATTAAAAATGAACATGGAAAATAAAAAATTACAAATTATTAGTAATAATATGAGCTCACATGTGTATTTTACAGACGAATATGCAAACCTTCAAATTGTTGATACACAAGGAAATGTGGTGTATGAAAAAAGTTATATAGGAAATGTTCCAAATCCATCAAATG
This sequence comes from uncultured Clostridium sp., assembly GCA_945865665.1. Lineage (GTDB taxonomy): Bacteria > Bacillota > Clostridia > TANB77 > CAG-508 > CAG-269. The sequence continues at coordinate 80,656 of CAMBEE010000006.1, forward strand.
ATACTATAGATGTGGATTTTGGATATAAAATAAAAATAAAACATAGAGAGGCAAGTGGAAGATTAGTATTTAACAGTCAAGTTTTAAACAAAAATGAAGAGTTTAAAAATTCAACAAATGAACAAACTGCATATACAATAACAAAATATGGCCTACAAAAAGAAGGGACATCAGATGAACAACAATATGAAATCTTTAAAAGAAAAATAGATGCATATATAGAAAAAATAAAATCTAATATATCAACAGAGAAACGAGAAGATAGATATTGCTATTTTATGCAGAAAAATCAATTGTTATCTAATATTTTAGAATTGAATGAAACTGATAAAGAAAAATATTTAACTGAAAACAAAAAAATATTAGGATTAGATGAATTATATATATATTCAGATACATATAAAATTGAAAACAGTTATATATCAAGAGTAAATAGAGAAACAACTAAAACAGAATTTATCAAAAATCTAAACACAAATGGTAATGTTAAAATTTTCTTAGAAGATGGAACAGAATTAAATGAAGATAATTTCGTTGGTACTGGTATGAAAGTTCAAATAGATATGTATGGCGAAACAAAGGAATTTTATATAGTAGTAATGGGAGACTTTAGCGGTGATGGAAAAGTTACGGCACAAGACCTATCAACAATTAATAAAGCTATATTAAAAATATTAGATTTAGACGAAATATCAACGCTTGCAGGGGACATTGACGAAAATGAAAAATTAACAGCAACAGATTTATCAGAAGTAAATAAAATTTTAATCAAAGTTAAGTAACAAATTTTACAAAAAGACTTGCATTTACAGGAAAATGCTGGTATAATAATATGCGTATTAAACACATAGAGCAAGTTTGAAGGGAAGTGCCAACAAAGTTGGTCCTATTCAAATGATGAACTTTATGGAAGTAAAAACAAAAAGGGAGGAATTAAAAATGGCAGTAGTTGCAATGAAACAATTACTTGAAGCAGGTGTTCACTTTGGACATCAAACAAGAAGATGGGATCCTAAAATGGCTGAATACATATTCCAAGCTAGAAACGGAATCCATATAATCGATTTACAAAAAACATCTAAAAAAATCGATGAAGCATATGCGTTCTTAAAAGAACAAGTAGAAGAAGGAAAAACAGTTCTATTCGTAGGAACAAAAAAACAAGCACAAGAATGCGTTAAAGACGCAGCAGAAAAATCTGGTATGTACTATGTTGACCAAAGATGGTTAGGAGGAATGTTAACAAACTTCGATACTATCAGAACAAGAGTACAAAGATTAAAAGATTTAGAAAAAATGCAAGAAGATGGTACATTTGAAGTACTACCTAAAAAAGAAGTAATCTTATTAAAGAAAGAAATGGAAAAACTAGAAAGAAACTTAGGTGGAATCAAAGACATGGAAGAAATACCAGGAGTTATATTCTTAGTAGATCCTAAAAAAGAACATATAGCTGTATTAGAAGCTAAAAAATTAGGAATTCCAGTAATCGGATTAGTAGACACAAACTGCAATCCAGAAGAAGTAGATTACGCTATACCAGGAAATGATGATGCTATAAGAGCTGTTAAATTAATAACAGACGTAATGGCAAATGCTATCATTGAAGGTAAACAAGGTGAAAGCTTCGAAGCAGAAGAAGTTTCTGAAGAAGTTTCAGAAGAACCAGCTTCAATGGAAGAAGTAGTAGCTGAAAGTGAAGAAAAATAATTGAAATATAATATTATAAAATTTAGAAATAAATTTTGTGAATAATTAAAAAGAAAGAGCGAGCTACGCTCGTTCGAAAATATTCGGACGGGAAGGAGCTTGCTTTTTATATTATGAGCATAGAAAAATTAAATGTTTCTATACTAAGTACAGTTAAATATTTTGATACACAAGGATATCAAAAATAAAATATAAGGAGGAAAATAAAAGATGGTTACAGCAAGTTTAGTAAAAGAATTAAGAGAAAAAACAGGTGCAGGAATGATGGACTGTAAAAAAGTTTTAACAGAAACTGATGGAGATATGGAAAAAGCAATGGAACTTTTAAGAGAAAGAGGAATTGCAAAAGCAGCTAAAAAATCTGGAAGAGTTGCAGCTGAAGGATTAGTTGAAGCATATATTTCAGAAGATGGAAAAGTAGGAGCTGTTGTAGAAGTAAACTCAGAAACAGACTTTGTTGCTAAAAATGAAGAATTCAAAACATTTGTTATGAACGTAGCAAAACAAATAGTTGATACAAACCCAGCAGACGTTGAAGCATTATTATCATCACCAGCTGAATTTGAAGAAGGAAAAACAGTACAAGAAGCATTAGTTGGAAAAATAGCAACAATAGGAGAAAATCTATCAATCAGAAGATTTGCAAGATTTGAATCAGAAGGATTAGTTGCAAAATACATCCACGGAGATGGAAAAATCGCTGTTTTAGTAAATATGGCAAAAGGAACAGAAGAAGTTGCAAAAGACATCTGTATGCAAATTGCCGCAGCTAGACCTGAATTTGTAAGAAGAGAAGAAGTTCCAGCTGAAAGAGTACAAAAAGAAATGGAAATCTTAAAAATTCAAACAATGAATGAAGGAAAACCAGAAGCTATAGCAGAAAAAATAGTTCAAGGTAGAATTGGAAAATTCTATGAAGAAATATGCTTAGTAGACCAAGCATTTGTAAAAGAACCAAGCAAAAAAGTATCACAATTATTAAGTGAAAAAGATGCCGAAGTTGTTGCATTTGCTAGATTCGAAAAAGGTGAAGGAATCGAGAAAAAAGAAGAAAACTTCGCTGAAGAAGTTATGAGTCAATTAAAATAAAATAATTTAAAATGTCCTTTTTGGGACGGTTCTGTTTGGGACATCGGTTCCATTCGAGAACCAGTCTTTAAAAAGGACATTTTTTGGCTTTTTAAAATTGCCATATAAAAAAGAATTTTAAATATAACAATCTTTTTATCATATTTATTAAAAAATTAAAAAAACACTATTCAATTTAGAAAATATATGATAGAATACGCATAAGAAAAAAACTAAGGAGAGTGAAAAAATTGTCAGAATCAAAATATAAAAGAATACTACTAAAACTAAGTGGCGAAGCCTTAGCAGGGGAACAAAAAACAGGAGTCAATGTAGAAGTAGTAGGAAAAATATGTGACAAAATAAAAGAAGTAACAGAAATGGGAGTAGAAGTAGGAATAGTAGTAGGAGGAGGAAACTTCTGGAGAGGAAGAAACGGACACCAAATGGAAAGAGCAACAGCAGACTACATGGGAATGCTAGCGACAGCAATGAATGGATTAGCATTACAAGATGCATTAGAAGCAAGAGGAGTTCATTCTAGAGTACAAACAGCAATAGAAATGAGAGAAATAGCAGAACCATTTATAATAAGAAAAGCAGAAAAACACTTAAAAAGAGGAAGAGTAGTAATATTTGCATGTGGTACAGGACACCCATATTTTACAACAGATACAGCAGCAGTACTAAGAGCAACAGAAATAAATGCTGATATAATATTACTAGGAAAAGCAATAGATGCAGTATATTCTGCAGACCCTAAACTAGATCCAACTGCAGAAAAATTTGACAAAATATCATATTTAGAAGTTCTAGAAAAAGATTTAAAAGTTATGGATTCAACAGCAACTGCACTATGTAGAGATAATAATATTCCATTACTAGTATTTGGAATAGCAGACCCAGAAAACATAGTAAGAGCAGTTAAAGGAGAACATATAGGAACAATAGTAAAATAAAAAATGTCGCAAACAGAACCGTCTCCAAAGGGACAAAATGACATTAAAAAATAAAGAAAAGAGGTTTTTAGATTATGGATTATACAAATATTAAAGAAAAAATGGAAAAATGTATAAATGTATACAGCGAAAAATTATCAGAGGTAAGAGCAGGAAGAGCAAACCCTGCAATATTAAACAAAGTAAAAATAGACTATTATGGAACACCAACACCAATAAACCAAGTAGCTGGTGTATCAGTACCAGAGGCAAGACTAATAGTTATCCAACCTTGGGATATGAGTGTATTAAAAGAAATTGAAAAAGCAATATTAGCATCAGACATTGGAATTAATCCAAACAATGATGGAAAAGTAATAAGATTAGCATTTCCAGAATTAACAGAAGAAAGAAGAAAAGACTTAGTAAAAGACATTAAAAAAATGGCTGAAGAAGCAAAAGTAGCTGTTAGGGCAGTTAGAAGAGACGGAATAGAAACAGCAAAAGCAGAACAAAAAGAAGGAAACATGACAGAAGATGAACTTAAACAAGCAGAAAATGACATTCAAAAATTAACAGATAAAAGCGTAGAAGAAATAGACAAAATATTAGAAAACAAAGAGAAAGAAGTAATGTCTGTATAAATTTAGAAATAATATTATATAGAGAAAAACATTGTATATGAATTGGAAACTAGGGTAAAAACAGAAAATATTCTAATAATTAATATCTGTTTTAGATTATTGTGAAAAACATTAGGAAGGACTAAGCAAAAATGGAATTTAAAGAGAATTTAAAAAAGTATCAAAATATAATAAATGAAGAACTAGAAAAATATTTAAGAAAAGAAAACTGCCCAGAAAAGACATTAAACAATTCTATGGAATACAGTCTAATGGCTGGAGGAAAAAGATTAAGACCAATATTAGTTTTAGCAACATACGAGTTGTTTAGAGACAGCTATGAAGAAGCAATGCCATTTGCAGTAGCAATAGAAATGATACACAATTTCTCATTAATTCACGACGACTTGCCAGAAGTTGATAATGACGATTTCAGACATGGAAAACCAACAAATCACAAACAATTTAACCATCCAACAGCACTACTTGCAGGAGATGGCTTATTAAACCAAGCATATATAGTATTAAGTGACGAAATTTTGTATTCAGTTGAAAACCAATACAAAGAAAACTTTTATAGCAAAGTAAAAGCATTTAATGAATTTACAAAAGCCGTAGATAGAATGATTGTAGGGGAATACTTGGATACAGAATTAGAAGGACAACAAATTTCAAAAGAAATGCTAGAATATATACACATAAATAAAACAGGAGCATTGCTAAAATTATGTGTAAGAATGGGAGCAATATTAGCAGAAGCTTCAGAAAAAGACATAGAAAGATTAACAATATATGCAGAAAAAATAGGATTAGCATTTCAAATTAAAGACGATATTTTATCAGAAGAAGGAAATCCAGAAATTACTGGAAAACCTGTAGGAAATGATAAAGAATTGGGTAAATGCACATATGTATCATATTATGGATTAGATGGAGCAAAGCAAGAGTTAAATAAAATAATAGAAGAAGCAATTGAACAAATAAAAATATATAGAGAAAAATCAGAATTTTTAAGACAACTTGCTTTATACATAAAAGACAGAAATAAATAAAATCCGTCAAAAGGACGCCCTTTTTTGACAGAAAAGTTAGAATAAAAAGACGTGAATGGTAAAAATTACATACACAGTATAGGGGGATAAAATGGAACAAAAAAATTTACCAAAGCATATTGCAATTATAATGGATGGAAATAGAAGGTGGGCTAGAAATAAAGGACTACCAGTAGCGCTAGGACATAAAGAGGGAGCAAAAACACTTGAAAAAATAGTTAGATATGCAAAAAATATAGGTATAAAATATATAACAGTATATGCATTTTCAACAGAAAATTGGAAAAGATCAGAAGAAGAAGTATCAACATTAATGAATTTAATGATGAACTATCTTGAAAGCTATAGTAAAAGAGCGGATTCAGAAAATATAAAAGTACAAATATTAGGAAATAGACAGGGACTATCAGACAAAATGAATGACCTAATAGAAAAATGTATGGAAAGAACAAAAGATAACACAGGAATAACATTCAATATAGCATTAAACTATGGTGGTAGAGATGAAATATTAGGAGCAGTAAAGAACATTGCTGAAAAAATACAAAATAATGAAATGAAAATTGAAGATATAACAGAACAAACAATATCAGACAATTTATATACAAAAGGTCAACCTGACCCAGATTTATTAATAAGAACAAGTGGAGAAATACGACTAAGCAACTTTTTACCTTGGCAATTAGTATATTCAGAATTTGTATTTGTTGATAAGAATTGGCCGGATTTTAGTGAAAAAGACCTAGACGAAGCTATAGAAGAATACCAAAAAAGAAATAGAAAATTTGGAGCTAAATAAAAAGTAAAGAACAAAATGAACAAAAAAACAAAAGGCAATACAAAGATAGAAAGACAAACAAGCGAAGAGGAGTGAAATCAAAAATATGGATTTTAAAAGAATAACATCAGGACTTATAGTAGCAGTAGCACTTGCTATAATACTATTAATACCAAACAATATAATAACAGGAATACTATTTACAGTAATAGCAATAATAGCAATGAATGAATATTTAAAAGCAATATCAAAAGTATGTAAGCCAATAAAATGGGTAGCATATGCAAGTTGCATTATTGTGGCAATAATAAATTACATACCAAAAGAAAATTTAACAAATATTTTAATGTATTCAATTCCAACAATTATACTAATATTATTTGCACATGTAATAGCGTCAGATATGAAAATTACATTTAAAGATATGGCATATACATTATTAGGAATTTGTTATATACCAGTGTTTATAATGTTTTTATCATTAATTGATGGAATGAATAAAGGAAAAATACTATTAGGATATGTATTTATGGCATCTTGGGGAACTGATGTATTTGCATATTGCATAGGAAAAAGATTTGGAAAACACAAATTTAGCAAAGTAAGCCCTAAAAAGTCAATAGAAGGATGTATTGGCGGAACATTAGGAGCAACAGCATTAATATTAATATACACAATGATTTTGAATAATTGTTTTGTATTTGAATATTCATATTTTACAGTAACAATATTTGGAATTGTAATGAGTCTAATTGGACAATTAGGAGACTTTTCAGCATCTTGCATAAAGAGATATGTTGATATAAAAGACTACAGTAATCTATTACCAGGACATGGAGGAATGCTAGACAGAATAGATAGTGTGCTATTTATAGCACCATTTGCATATATGTTATTCACATTGATTTAAAAAAGGGATTTTAAGGAACGTCCCTCAATCCAGACAAGGAGGAGTAAATTTGACAATTATAATATCAGCCTTAAAAATAATATTTTTACTTGGATTTCTAATATTGATACATGAAGCAGGACACCTAATAGTTGCGAAGTTGTGTAAAGTAAAAGTAAATGAATTTGCAATAGGATTTGGTCCAACAATATGGAAAAAACAAGGAAAAGAAACAAAATATGCACTAAGATTAATACCACTACGGAGGATTCTGCAGTATGGAAGGCGAAGAAGAGAGGTCAGAAAATGAAGGCTCTTTTTCAAAAGCAAGCATACCAAAAAGAATAGCAATTGTAGTAGCAGGTGCAACTGTAAACATTGTATTTGGTTTGTTAGTATATTTTATTTTAATGTCAACAAGTACAACATATGTAACAAATGAAATAAGTTCAGTTTTAGACGGCTATGCAGCACAAGAAATAGAATTACAACAAAATGATAAAATTGTAGAATTAGACGGCAGGAAAATCAAAAATAAATATGACTTAAATAAAGCAATGGAAAAGAACAACGGGCAAGAAGTACAGATAAAAATAGAAAGAAATGGTGAAACATTAAACTATAATGTCAAACCAACAGAAGTAAAAAATAAAAGTACAGGAATGTACATTGATCAAAATTGTAAAATATTAAGTATAGAAAAAGGAAGCAGTGCAGAAAAACAGGGAATAAAAACAAATGACCAAATTGTAAAAATAAATGGTGAAAACATAAACGGTGATGTAAATAAAATATTAGAAATAATACAACAAAAAGGCTTAAACACAATGTTAATCACGGTAAAAAGAAATAATCAAGAAATAAACATTGAATTGACTCCAGAATACAAATCTTCTTATTATTTAGGAGTAAATTTAAAACAAGCCGAAGACACATTTATAAACCACATTATATATGGAGGAATAGAAACAAAAGAATTTGCATTATCAATTGTAGACAACCTAAAAATGATATTTACAGGAGGAGTAAGTATTGACCAAATGATGGGACCTGTTGGAATATCAGAAGTTGTAGCAAAAACAAATGGACTAAAAGAATTCATATATATGATGGCACTAATTTCACTATCATTAGGAGTGACAAACCTTTTACCAATACCAGCACTCGATGGTGGAAAAATATTAATATTAATAATTGAAGCAATAAGAAGAAAACCATTAAAAGAAAAAACAGAAATAAATATACAATTAATAGGATTTTCAATTTTAATAGCATTATCACTATATATAACTTATAATGATATATTAAGAATATTTTAATGAGACAAGTGGGATAGTGCAACATTGTCTAATAAAAATGTCGAAAAATGACATTTGACAAAATGTTAGAAATGAATGAAACAAATCTTGTCTATTCTAGGTGTCTCAGAAGAAGGAGTAAAAATGGAAGATAAAAAAGGAAATATAATATTAGGTATAATATTAGCAATATTAATGGTAGTAGCAATAGCAATAGTAATTATAAATCCGAATAAGGTAAAAACAGTTAATAGTGATGGAACGAAAAATCAAAACATAGAAGAAGAAAAAGAAAACAAAGAATTAGCAACAGATAAAACAAGTAACGAAGAATTCGAAAAAGAAGAAAAACAAAACAGTATGCAAGCAGGGGAAAAATTTTGTAAAATAGGAAATGTAGCAGTATTTTATGAAGAAAAAAATAAAAGTATATATACATATAATACTGAAGACAATACAACAAAGAAAATAGCGGAAGTTCCTAACGGTGCAAATAGAATATATTTTGATGGAGAGAACATCTATGCAATACCATATTACTATATGGGAAAAGGAATATACAAGATAAATTTAAATGGAGATGTAAAAAAAATTTATGAGGGAGCTACATTACAATTATGGCTTACAGATAGTAAAATATATTTTGTAAATCAAATAGGATTTGATACCATAAATCAAAATCCACAGGGAACACTATGCTCTATGGAAAAAGATGGAACACAAATTACAAATATTGCTGAAAACATAAAAAATTATTTCTATATAAACAATGATAAAATATATTATACAACTCAAAACAGAAAAATGTATCAAATTAATACAGATGGAACAGAACAAACAGAATTGACTCAAGGAAGAAAATTTGTATTGAGTGTTACAGACAAATATCTAACATACATAGACTATGCAGAACAAGAAGCAAAACACATCTTGAATTTAGGAACAAAAGAAGACACTTTAGTTGGCTATTTTGGAACAATAAGAACTTTTGCTGGAAAAACATATACAAATGTTAGAAGAAGACTAGATGATGGTTCAATAGACGAAAAATATACTTTGTTTGAAATAAAAGAAGATGGAACTGCCACAGAATTAGGGAAATATGCTGATTTTGGAACAGATTTAGATTACATCATTGACGATAAAGCATATATTTCTACACAAAATGACGGAGCATCTACGATTGACTTAAAAGGTGGAAATAAACAAAGTGCAGAAGGTTATAATAATTGCTTATATTTCTTAGGTGGTTATGGATATAAAATAGATAATTCAAATTTAGAAAATGTTAAAGTTGAAAGAATAGCTCTTTAAGGATGAATTAGCTGTTTGAGCAAAGAAAGTTACAGATAATTTAAGCTTTAGACATGTTCTATTTGAGACATAAACAAAAAACTCAGATTAAATTTTTTCTGAGTTTTTTAAATTATTTATAAATGGAGCTAAAAGATCTTGGATATCAATATCTAATGCAATAGAAATAGCACACAATTCGTAATCTCTTACAGTACGTTGATTATTCTCAATTCTATGCAAACAGGTTACAGGAATATTAATACCTAACAATAGCAGTTTATTAGAAAGTTGTTCAAAAGACAACTTTTTTTCTTTTCTTTTTTCTCTTAAAAGAGGACCAATTACATTTAAATTATTTTCATATTTTCCAGAGTTTTTCATTTCAAAATTCAATCCTTCCTTGTTTGCTGACAAATATTAGATAGCATATCTGTCAAATAAAATTTTAGGTATTCACATAAATAAATTATAGTAAAAATTTGACTTTAAAATATTGACACAGGTGTGAAAATAATATAAAATAAAAATGGAGGGATACAAATGAATAAAATAAAAAAGAAAATGAACAAAATTAAAGTAAAAATAATTACAAAAGATGAGAAAGCTATAACCCTTGTTGCACTTATAGTTACTATTATTATTTTATTATTGCTTGCCGGAATAACAATAGCAACATTAGGTGGAGAAAATGGACTATTTACAAAGACAAATAAATCAAAAGAAAAAGAAACAATTGCAAATGCAAAAGAAAAATTAGAATTAGTATTAGAAGAAGCAAAGGTAGATGAAAATATTAATAGCAATTATAATAGTAATGATTATTTAGATACATTAATAACGGAAAGAATTAAAAATGCTTCAATTGATGAAGATACAGTAATTCTAGATGGATATAAATTCGTTATAGATAGGCAAAAACTACAGATAGTAGATGAAGGAGAAGATACAGTAGATCAAATCAATGAAAGCATTTTAGGAAAATTAGCTAAAGTTAAAGAAACAGGATATAGTACCATTACCATTAATGGAACAACAAGTGATAATATAAGTGAAAGCAAAAATTATAGTCTACATACAATAGTATATAAAGGCAATATGATATTAGATGGAAAAAATATGTATGAAAATATTTCATTAAATAATAATGTTTATGAAATTGGAGATAATACTAGGGATGTTGCAACAGCTTCCACAGAAGCTAGTAATACTGTTGTTCTATTTGTAAAAGGTAATCTAATAATAAATTCAGGAGTTACACTTACATCATGTAAAAGTGAAGAGGGATATGGTGGACCGAAAGGGTTAATTGTATATTGCACAGGGACAATAACTAATAATGGAAATATAAGTATGACATCTAGAGGTGCAAAAGCAATTGGAGACAATGTATATTTATGGAAAAATTCAGATGGAACTTTTGAATATGTTCCAGCAGTTGGAGCTATGGGTGGTTCAGGATATACAGGACCATTTTCAAGTGGAAGTGATTATAAATATTATGGTGTAGCTGGATCAAATGGAACTAATAGACAAACACGGTGGAGGAGGCTCTGGAGGAGGATATAGGTGGGAAAGTAATATAGACAAAACAGGAAGCGGAACAGCTGGGACATCTTATTCAGGAGGTTCCGGTGGAGGTGCTTCAAATGCACATAGAGCTGGAAATACTAGTATGGGAGAAGACGCAGAACCTAATGGAGGAGCCGGAGGAGATTCAGGAAATTTAGCTTGGGCAGGGTATAATCCAACAGGAGGAGCCGGAAATCCAAATGGTAAAAATTATGGAAATAGCTCTGATAATTCTGGAACAGGAGGATTATTAATAATATATACAGATATTTTGAGTGGAAATGGAATAATAGAGTCAAATGGATCTGCATCAGATAGCATTTGGTCAGCAAGTGGAGGAGGATCAGGAGCTGGTAGTATAAATATATTTTCAAATACAATATCACCAGAACTATTACTTCAGGCAATATCACCAAATTGCTCAGGAGCAGGACATGGTGGAAATGGAGGATCTGGTTCTATTACAACAGGGAGAATTATAAATGATTCATATATAAATAATTAAATATAAAAATGATTAGAAAAGAACATTTACAGTAAAAAGTATATGTTCTTTTTTTAAACTAATATTTGATTTTTATTATAAAATTATAAAAAATAAATTCACACAAAATAATGCAAAAATATTATTAATATGTTATAATATGCACAGAAAAAAACAAGACCCCCTTGAGAAAGGAACAAAAAATTATGAAATGTATATTAATGAACAAAAACACACAAATTGCATTATTAGAATATAATAAAAAATACAACGCAATAGAAAAAGTATACGAAATATATAATATAGAATATGCACCAGTATCAGTACACAATGCAACAAAAAACAAAGCTTTAAATCTAGCAACAGAAATCAACAAATGGTTCAGAAACAGAGGAATACCATCATGGCGAAAAGACTTAGAAAGTTTGTTACAAAGCCTAAATGTACTAACAACAGAAGAACTACTAAACAAAGCATATGCATTGTCACTATCAGACCAATACTGGATAAAAGAACAAGAAAGCAAAGTTGAATGGAAAGACATAAACTTTTTCCAAAACGAATTTAAATATAAAGGATATTTACAAGCATCATTAAGCAGCACATCAGGAGAACACATAAATCCACCAGAATTAATGTCACCAAACAACACAACAGATGGAATGCTACAAAAAGGATGGATAATAGAAGATAATAAAAGAGTGTTAGTAAAAGGAATATATCAAACTAGTAGGGAAGAGCCAATAAATGAATGGCTAGCATCAGAAATATGTAAGAGATTAGGCTTTTATCATTGTGAATATACAATGGATGTAGTAAATAACAAACTTGTATCTAAATGTGATGATTTTATAGACGAAAACAAAGAAATTATAACAGCATATGATGTATTTACATCAGAAAAAAATCCTAACAACATAAATGATTATGAACATTATATCAAAGTACTTGAAAACAATAATGTGCCAAATGCAAGAGAAAATGTAAAGCAAATGTTTATATTAGATTATTTGATTATGAATATAGACAGACATATGAAAAATTTTGGTGTAATAAGAAATGTGAATACACTTGAATGGATAAGTACAACACCAATATTTGATAATGGCGAAAGTATGCAATGTGATAAATTAACAAATGAAATAAATTTCAACAATGGAAATGGAAAGTTTTTCAGTAATACAAATAAAGACTATGAAGAAATTTTGAAGACAATAGGAGATTTCTCAAATATAGATTTTAGTAAATTAGATGGAGTAGTTGAGGAATATAGAAATGTACTTGAAAAATATCAAGGATACACAGATAGTTCACAAGAAAGAATAAATAAATTGTGTGAAGGACTAAATATTAGAATAAAGAAAATACAAAAAAATCAAGATTAAAATTATCTTGATTTTTTTGACCTGTTCGCTTTAACAAAAAGACAATTTATGATAAAATACATCAAAAGGTAAAATGTCTTATTTGGAACCGATGTCTCAAACAGAACCGTCCCCAAAAGGACATTAAAAGGAGAAAAAGGATGTCAGAAAACAAAGCAAAAAAAGTAAAAGAAATATTCAGTGATTACGAAACAAAAGCCAACATAAAAGAAGCACATGTAACAGCGCTAAATGTAATAAAAAAGACAAACACACTTGGAATAATACTAGAAATAGACGAATACATAGAGGTTAAAGATATATGGTATTTTGAAAAATTCTTAATAGAAAGATTCCATTTTTCAAACATAGACATGACAATCCATTACCAAAAAGACACACAGCTAAAATCAATAAAAGAAGAATGGAAAAATATCATATGTTATATGGCACACAAATACCCATTAATGAAGCCAATGTTATTAATGAAAAGTGATGTTGAAATAAATGACAATATAATAAACGTAAAAATGCATATAAGAGGAGCAGACTTTTTAAGGGCAAAGAAAACTGATAAAGAGTTAGAAAATGTAATAAAAAAATTATATGGAAAAGAATATAAAATTGAACTAGAAGAAATTTTGCCACAAGAAGTAGAAATCCAACATGAGAAAAAGTTAAAAGAAATGGAAGAAAATGCAATAAAACAAACAGTTGCATTCATTCCAGAAAACGGAGAAAACTCAGAAAATGGACAACACACTGCAAATACTCAAAATTCTCCAAATTCAGCATCAAATGGAACAAATTCTGCACACAACAAGAACAATACTCAAAACGAAGTACCAGAATATAACGACCCAGACTACATGCCACCACAAGACGGAGACTATATTCCGATGGAAGAAATGGGAGCAATGCCAGAAGATATTGAATTAGATAATGCCGTTATAGAAGAACAAAAATACATAATGGGAAAAACATCAAAAGCAAAGGAAAAACTAATTAAAATAAAAGACATAACTGCAAATGATGGTAGAGTAGCACTAGAAGGAAGAGTGTTAACAGTCGAATGTAGAGAAACAAAATCAGGCAAAGGAATGCTTATAATTGACCTATATGATGGAACAGGCACAATGACATGTAAATCATTTGCCAAAGATATCAAAGAAGGAAATGATATAAAAACACAAATAGAACAAGCAAAAGGAATAAAAGTTATAGGAAAAGCAGGACTTGACACATATGTAGGAGATGTAACAGTAATTGCAAACACAATAATTGAAATAGAAAACAATATTCCAGACCTTCCAAAAGAAGATGAAGAAGAGGATACACCATTAATTTTAGGAAAAACAATGAACATAACAGCACCACTTGCAAAAGTTTCAGAACTAGGACCAGAAGACGGAGCTGTTTCATTAGATGGTGAAATTATCTTTATGGAAGATAGAGAATTAAAATCTGGAAAAACATTATTAAGTTTTGATTTATATGATGGAACAAGTACACTTACATGTAAAGCATTCCTAGAAAAAGGAAAAGCTAAAAAAATAATAAAAAGAATGGGTAGTGTAAAAGGTATAAAAATTGAAGGAAATGCACAAATGGACTCATTCTCAGGTGAACTTACTGTTATGGCAAATACTATTGTAGAAAGTACAGGTGTAAAAAAAGAAGTAAGACAAGACAACGCAGAAGTAAAAAGAGTAGAATTACACATGCACACTAAAATGAGCCAAATGGATGCAGTAACATCAGCAACAGACTTAATAAAGAGAGCAATGAAATGGGGAATGAAATCAATAGCAATAACAGATCATGGAGTTGCACAAGCATTCCCAGAAGCATATCATCTAGTTGGCGACGACAACCCTGATATCAAAGTAATATATGGTGTAGAAGCATATTTAGCACCAGATAACACAAAATCAATTTACAATGGAAAAGGACAAGACATAGATGCAACATATTGTGTACTTGACTTAGAAACAACAGGATTTTCAGCAACAAATGATAGAATTACAGAAATAGGAATAATGAAAGTCAAAAATAAAGAAGTTATAGACGAATTTAGTTGCTTTGTAAATCCAGAAAGACACATCCCAGAAAGAGTTACAGAAGTTACAAACATATCAGACGACATGGTAAAAGATGCAGAAACAATTGAAAAAGTATTCCCTAAAATGTTGGAATTTTTAGGTGACCAAAACGAAACCGTAATAGTAGCTCATAATGCAAATTTCGATGTGGGCTTCTTAAAACAAAATGCCAAAAGATTAGGATATGACTTTGATTATTCATATTTAGATACATTAAGTTTGGCAAAAGATTTATTTCCAGAGTATAAAAAATATAAATTAGGTAAAATTGCGGAAAACTTAGGAATCAAAGTAGAAGTAGCACATAGAGCATTAGATGATGTTGATACAACAGTTAAAGTATTTAATGTAATGATAGATATGTTAAAAGAAAGAGGAGCAAAGAAACTAGAAGATATAGACCAAGTTGCAGCAGACCCAGCAGCAAAAGCAGAAGAATACAAAAAATTAAAAACATATCATGCTATCATTTTAGCAAAAAACTATGTAGGATTACGAAATTTATATAGATTAATTTCATTATCACATGTTAATTATTTTTATAGAAAACCTAGAATATTAAAAAGTTTATACAAAAAATATTCAGAAGGTTTAATACTTGGAAGTGCGTGTGAAGCAGGTGAACTATATCAAGCAATAGAACAAGGACGTCCAGATGAAGAAATTGAAGCAATTGCAAATGATTATGATTACTTAGAAATTCAACCAACAGGAAATAATCAATTCTTAATCAGAAATGGAACAGTAAGAGATGTTGAAGATTTAAGAGATATCAACAGAAAAATTGTTGCATTAGGAGAAAAACTAAATAAACTAGTTGTTGCAACATGTGATGTTCACTTTATGGACCCACAAGATGAAATTTATAGAAGAATATTAGAAGCGGGACAAAAATATGAAGATGCAGATAATCAGGCACCATTATATTTAAGAACAACAGAAGAAATGCTTGAAGAATTCAGTTATTTAGGAGAAGAAAAAGCATATGAAGTAGTTGTAACAAACACAAATAAAATATCAGATATGTGTGAGCAAATAAGCCCAATATCACCAGAAAAATGTCCACCACATATTCCAGGATGTGAAGAAGATATCAAAAATATTGCTTACAAAAAAGCACATGAATTATATGGTGACCCATTACCCAAAATAGTACAAGACAGACTTGATAAAGAGTTAGACTCAATTATAAGCAATGGATATTCAGTTATGTACATAATTGCACAAAAATTGGTATGGAAATCAAATGAAGATGGATATATAGTTGGTTCCAGAGGTTCAGTAGGTTCATCTTTAGCAGCATTTATGACAGGTATAACAGAAGTTAACTCACTACAACCACACTACCGTTGCCCAAACTGTAAGTATTCAGAATTTGAGGATTACGGAGTAGGAAACGGATTTGACTTACCAGATAAAGACTGTCCAAAATGTGGACATAAACTAACAAAAGACGGAATGGACATACCATTTGAAACATTCTTAGGATTTAATGGAGACAAAGAACCAGATATTGACTTAAACTTCTCAGGTGAATATCAAGCAAAAGCACATAAATACACAGAAGTAATATTTGGTAAAGGCACAACATTTAAAGCTGGAACAGTTGGTACAGTAGCGGAAAAAACTGCATATGGATATGTTAAAGGATATTATGAAGATAGAGGCATTCCTATGAATAGAGCAGAAATTCAAAGACTATCACAAGGATGTACAGGAATAAAAAGAACAACAGGTCAGCACCCAGGTGGAATTATAGTTGTACCAAAAGGAAGAGAAATATATGAATTTACACCAGTACAACACCCTGCAGATGACCCAAATTCAGACATAATAACAACACACTTTGATTATCACTCAATAGATGGAAACTTGTTAAAACTAGATATACTAGGACACGATGATCCGACAGTAATTCGTATGTTACAAGACTTAACAGGAATAAAACCAACAGATGTACCACTAGATGATAAAGAAACAATGTCAATATTTAATTCAACAGAAGCATTAGGTGTAACACCAGAGCAAATTCACTCACAAGTAGGAACATTTGGAATACCTGAATATGGAACAAAATTTGCTAGAGGCATGCTTTTGGACACAAAACCAACAACCTTTGATGAATTAATACGTTTATCAGGTTTATCACATGGTACAGACGTATGGCTAGGAAATGCCCAAACATTAATTGAACAAGGAGTAGTAACACTTCAAGAAGCAATATGTTGTCGTGACGATATTATGATTTACCTAATCAAAAAAGGATTACCACCAGACAAATCATTCAAAATAATGGAAGCAGTTCGTAAAGGAAAGGTAGCAAAAGGAAAAGAACCAAAATGGAAAGACGAATACATACCATTAATGAAAGAACATGATGTACCAGACTGGTATATAAAATCATGTGAAAAAATAAAATACATGTTCCCCAAAGCCCATGCAGCAGCATATGTTACAAACGCCTTTAGAATTGCATGGTTTAAAGTACACATACCACTAGCATATTATGCAGCATATTTCTCAATAAGAGCAAAAGCATTTGATGCAAGTTGTATGATATTTGGAAAAGAAAAAGTAAAAAACAAAATGAAAGAAATAGAAATGAAAAACCAAAAGAAAGAAGCAACAAAAGCTGAATTAGACATGTATGACGACTTAGAAATAGTATTAGAAATGTATGAAAGAGGATTTGAATTTTTGCCAGTAGACTTATACGAATCTGAAGCAACAAAATTCAAAGTACAAGACAACAAATTAAGACCACCTTTAAATAGTATACCAGGTTTTGGTGGTGTAGCTGCACAAGGTATTGTAGAGGCTAGAAAAGATGGTAAATTCATGTCAATAGACGACCTAAAAATAAGAGCAAAAATAGGTGCCTCAGGTGCAGACTTACTTAAAGAATTTGGTTGCTTAGAAGGTATGAGTCAAAGTAATCAGTTGAGTCTGTTTGGATAAGAAAAAAGAGAGAAATTTAGGGACGTTCCTTAAAATCCCTTTTAAAAGGGAAATAGGGACACTCCTTAAAAAATATCCTTTTCAAAAAAGAAAAAGAAAGGTTAAAAAATGAAAAAATATTTTGAAAGTTTAAAAGAACCAATAAAAGAATATTTTGATATATTATCACCAGAAAAGCCAGACTTTTTAGAAGAATATATCAATATGCCAGAAATGCAAAAACAAGCAGGAATAAGTGTATCTTGTGGAACATATTATTCAAAACTATTTCCAGAAATTACACTATGGTACTCCAGTTTAGACCATAGTGTAGCAGTTGCACTAATTATATGGAACTTTACAAAAGATAAAAAACAAACACTTGCAGGATTATTCCATGATATTGCAACACCAGCATTTAAACATGTTATAGACTTCTTAAATGGTGATTACGAAAAACAAGAATCAACAGAAGAACTAACAACAAAAATTATTAGTGAATCTAAAGAAATAATGAGTTTGTTAAATAGAGATGGTATAAAAATTGAAGAAATAAACGATTATCATAAATATCCAATTGCAGACAATGATACACCAATGCTTTCGAGTGATAGACTTGAATACACATTATCAAATGGTTTTGGAGTAAGAAAAAACTTATGGAATTTAGATGAAATAAAAGAGATATATGAAAACATAGAAACACAAAAGAATGAAGATGGAATAGAAGAGCTAGGATTTAAAGACAAAGAAATAGCTGAAAAATTTGTGAAAAATATGAGTATTTTATCTAAATCTTACATGGATAATAAGACAAAATTATCGATGCAGTTATTAGCAGATATTATTAAAAAACTGTATGAACAAAAAATAATTACTAAAAAAGATTTATATAATTTATCTGAAAGAGAAATAATAGAGAAAATAGATAATTGCAAGTATAATGATATTGCACAAAAATTTAATGAATGGAGAAATACAGAAAGAGCATATGAAAGTGATACAGTTGTTAACAACAGATACTGTAAAGAAATAAAAACAAAAAGAAGATATATAAATCCATTGGTTAGAGATGAAAATAAATATACAAGAATAAATCAAATTTCTAAAAAAGCAAAAGAAGATATTGAAAGTTGTTTAAAATTTGAAACAAAAAAATATGCTTATTTTGATTTTGAATTTTAATGGAGGAGAAAATGCAAGATTTACAAAATATATTCATAACTAAAAATATAGTAATTTACTTTATAATAATAAATATAATAGGATTTTTAATAATGTACATAGATAAGCAAAAAGCCAAAAAAGGGAAATGGAGAATACCAGAAAAAACACTATTTATAATAACTGCACTAGGTGGAGGTATTGGAACAATTGCTGGAATGTACACATTTAGACACAAAACACAAAAAGTTGCATTTGTTGTTGGATTTCCTGTTATAACAATTTTAGAAATAATATGTATAATATATTTTAAATTTATGAGTTAAAAGTATAATGCATAATATATTCTAAAATTGTATGTTATAAGGATTATGTATAATACATTATGAATTTGTAGGTTTAAGAAGATTATGTATATCAAAAAATAACAAAAAACTATAAAATTGGCGATATATAGCCGTTTTATGGTTTTTTTATAATTTGCATAAAATTCAATAAGAGTACACATAAAATAAATTAATAAAATGTAAATAATTGGAAAACGAAGTTATACACAACGGTATGTGCATAACTATCAAAAATAAAGGTACATTTTTGAGTTATTCACAGAGTTATCCACAGCTTCCACAGGGCATGGATAAAAATTAAATAAAATAATGTAAACAAAACAGATAACATAATACAAGAAAGATAACATAATTACAAAATAATACAAAAATATATAACAAAATGTCTTATTAATAATATTATAATAGTAAGAAGATAAAATAGATATTTTGGGGGATAAAAATGTTTAGAAAAATAAAATATATGATAGAAAAAAATTTTGAATTAAAAAGAAGTTTTGATAACAAAAAAGATATTAGAAAAGAAGAAATAAGTCAATACATTAAACAAGGTGCAGTATTAATTGATGTGCGTAGTCCACAGGAATACAGAGAAGGTCATCTTGATGGTGCAATATCAATACCTGATTATCAAATAAGAAGAGTTGTTGCAAGGCAAATTACTAATAAAGAACAATTGATAGTTGTTTATTGCTCAACGGGACATAGGAGCCAAGAAGCACAAAGAATTTTAGAAAATATGGGATATACAAATGTGTATAATGTGTATGAGGGTATAATAATATGAAAATCCCCATAATGCGCATTGCACATTATGGGGTAAGCATTAATTATCTTTTTCTTCGTAACTATCGATTGAAAAAAAAGAATACGTATTGATTTTTGCTTCGTCAGAGAAAAAATTTGGTGCTAAATCATTAATTTTAAAAATGTTAGTAGAATTAGTGTATATTGGTAATAATTCTGTATCTATAAAACCAATAAAATCACCATCTTTGATTATAACAGAAAAAGATGCTAAGGTATCTTCTGTTGTCGTTATTTTAACACCGTCCGTATAACAGTTAAATCCAATATTGGATTTTGACCGAGAATACAATGAAGAATCTAAAGGTGAGTCACCATACACAAATTTGCTGGTAATACTCAAAAATGTTATTTTTGAATCTTCCGGATAATCTGATAAATCATCTAATGATAATACCTTTTTTTCTCCTGCAACCAATTCGATTGGTCCATAATTATTTGTAGATAATGATGAACTATCACTACTTACGTTTAGTTCAAAATTGATATAGCATGAAACAGGAGAAAGAAATTCTACTGTTTTATCATTGTATTTATATGCTATATTGCATGATATAAGGGTTTTTTCATCTTCTTTTTTGGAAGATTCTGAATCTTTATCATTTGATTTTTCTTCAATAATAGCTTTTGCAGATGCTTTAACTAATTCATCTTCAATTTTTTCTATCATAGTAGGAACCAAAGCAAAGCTTAATAACATGTTTACTAAAATAGATGTAATAAAAGAAATACCAAAAATTGTAAAAAGACTATATCCATCCCTTGTTTCTTTTTCAGTATTATTAGTTTCATCTGTAGTAATAGATTCTGGATTTACCTCCCGTAATTTTTCCTCATCATTTTGTAAATTTTTTTCTTCATTCATTTGAATGTCCTCCTTTTATACAGTAGTATTTACTAATAATAAAATAATACTACAATTTACATAAAATGTCAAATAAACAAACTAATTTTCTATATAATCTATTGTGATTTTATTAAACTTATGTTAAAATATGAACAAAAGTTAATAAAGAACGGAACTTAGTAATTCAAAATGTTTAATAAACAGAAAAACATAGGGAGGAAAAATGAATAAAAGAC
Organism: uncultured Clostridium sp.; assembly: GCA_945865665.1. Taxonomy (GTDB): domain Bacteria; phylum Bacillota; class Clostridia; order TANB77; family CAG-508; genus CAG-269. The sequence continues at coordinate 102,165 of CAMBEE010000006.1, forward strand.
AAGAACATATAAGAAACTTCAGCATAATAGCACACATAGACCACGGAAAATCAACACTAGCAGACAGAATGATAGAAATGACAGGAGTACTATCAAAAAGAGAAATGGAAAGTCAAGTGTTAGACAACATGGAAATAGAAAAAGAAAGAGGAATCACAATAAAATCACAAGCAGTAAGAATGATATACAAAGCAAAAAATGGTGAAGAATACGAATTCAATTTGATAGATACGCCAGGTCATGTAGACTTCAACTACGAAGTATCAAGAAGTTTAGCAGCATGTGATGGAGCAATACTAGTAGTAGACTCAAGCCAAGGAGTTGAAGCACAAACTTTAGCAAATGTATATCTAGCAATAGACAATAATCTAGAAATATTGCCAGTAATAAATAAAATAGATTTACCAAATGCAAGACCAGACGAAGTAAAAAAAGAAATTGAAGATATAATAGGAATACCAGCAGAAGATGCACCATGTATATCTGCAAAATCAGGATTAAATGTAGAAGAAGTTTTAGAAAGAATTGTAACAGACTTGCCTGCACCAAAAGGTGACGAAAATGCTAAAACAACTTGTTTAATATTTGATTCATACTATGACAATTATAAAGGTGCAGTAGCATATGTAAGAGTAATGGACGGAAAAGTCAAAGCAGGTGACGAAATAAGACTAATGGCAACAAACAAAGTATATACAGTTGCAGAAGTAGGATATTTTGTGCCAGGGTCATACATGCCATCAAAAGAAATTAAAGCAGGAGAAGTTGGATATATTGCAGCAAGTATAAAAAGTCTATCAGACATACATGTAGGAGACACAGTAACTTTAAACGACAACCCAGCGGACAAGCCATTAAAAGGATACAAAAAAGTAACACCAATGGTATATTGTGGACTTTATCCAATAGATGGAAGTGAATACGAAAACTTAAAAGTGGCTTTAGAAAAACTTCAATTAAATGATGCTGCGCTAGAATATGAACCAGAAACATCAGCAGCACTAGGGTTTGGATTTAGATGTGGATTTTTAGGACTACTTCACCTAGAAATAATTGAAGAAAGACTAGACAGAGAATTTGACTTAGGATTAATTACAACAGCTCCATCAGTTATATACAAAGTTCACAAAACAACAGGAGAAGTTGAAGAAATATATAATCCAACAGAATTACCAACACCACAAGAAATATCATATATAGAAGAACCATTTGTAACAGCAAACATACTAACACCAAAGGAATATGTCGGAAATATCATGGAAATATGTCAAAACAGACGTGGAGTTTATATAGACATGAAATACCTTGATGAAAATAGAGTAACACTAGTATATGAAATGCCATTAAATGAAATAATATATGACTTTTTTGATAACCTAAAATCAAAAACAAAAGGATATGCATCATTTGACTATGAATTCAAAGAATACAGAAGGTCAAATTTAGTAAAACTAGACATTCATATAAATGGTGAACCAGTTGATGCACTTTCATTTATAGTACACAAAGATAGTGCATATACAAGAGGAAAGAAAATGGTAGAAAAACTAAAAAATGTTATACCCAGAAAATTATTTACAATACCAATTCAAGCAGTAATTGGTGGACAAATTATAGCAAGAGAAACAATATCAGCAATGAGAAAAGATGTACTTGCAAAATGCTATGGTGGAGATGTAACAAGAAAGAAAAAACTTCTTGAAAAACAAAAAAGAGGTAAAAAGAAAATGCGTGAAATTGGTAATGTAGAAGTACCACAGGAAGCATTTTTATCAGTGCTTAAATTAGATGATGAATAAAATGTCCTTTTGGGGACGGTTCTGTTTGGGACATCGGTTCCAAAAGAGACATTTGACAGACAAAATTTTTGAAAAAATTTTGAATGACGATGAGAGAACGGAGTGAACGAAAGTAATGAAAAATAATTATAATCAAAAAAATAATAAAAAAATTCAAAAAGAAAATTATGAAAAAAAAGAAGAAAAAAATTATGATGACCAAGTAGAAGGAAGAAATTCAGTATTAGAGCTATTAGAAAGTGGAAAAGACATAAATAAAATATTTATAACAAAAGGAGAAAAACATGGTTCTATAAATAAAATAATAGCAATTGCAAAAGAAAAAGGAATAATAATAGTAGAAAAAGACAAAAGGCAAATGGACGAAATGGCACAAAATCAAAATTACCAAGGAGTCATTGCAATAGTGCCACCATTTGAATATTGTGAAATTGAGGACATCATAGATTACGCAAAAGAAAAAAATGAAGACCCATTTGTATTAATTTTAGATGGAATAGAAGACCCACACAATTTAGGCTCAATAATAAGAACTGCAGAAACAGCAGGAGTTCATGGAGTAATAATACCAAAAAGAAGAGCAGCAGCAGTAAATAGTACAGTAAACAAAACATCAGCAGGAGCAGTAGAACATATGCATATTGCAAGAGTAACAAATATTTCTGATGCAATTCAAAAACTAAAAGATGCAGGACTATGGATATGTGGAACAGACATAAATACAGAAAAATATTATTATAATCAAGATTTAACAGGACCATTGGGTATTGTTATAGGAAATGAAGGAAGCGGAATGAGTGACAAAGTAAGAAAAAATTGTGACTTTTTAGTAAAAATTCCTATGAAAGGAAAAGTAACATCATTAAATGCCTCAGTGTCAACTGGAATTGTAGTATATGAAGCAGTTGAACAAAAATTAAGAAAAACTATTGAATAAAAAACCAAAAAAATATATAATAAAAATATACTAAAATTAGTATATAGGAGGAAAATTAAAGATGAATATGATGGCAAGAAAAACAAGAATAGCAATGATAACAGTTGTAATTTCATTATTAGTTATCACTATAATAGGAATATTAGTTTTTTTATACTTAGAAACAGATGCATTTAAAACAAATGAAACATTATTTACAAAATATCTAGCGCAGAATTTTGAAGAACTTGATAATCTAAAAAATAACAGCAATTCAACAACAAAAAGCCTACTGGAAAATAGTAAATATACATCAAAAATAGATGGACAAATAGAATATATAGAAAATAAAGACACAAGTGACGAAAATAAAAACAGCAGTGTAAATAACATCAAGTTAAAAATCAACGTGCAAAAAGACAATCAAAATAAATATAAATATTATGATATGGCCATCCAAAATGAAAACGAAAAATTGCTTGGAGTAGAATATATTAAAACACAAGGAACACAGGGAATTAGATTAAATGGAATACAACAATTTGTTTCAACTCAAAATGAAGAAAATGAAATTTTGAAAGAATTTAATATTAAAACAATAGACAAATTGACATCAAGCATAGATATAGACTCAATAATAAGTTTTTCGGAAGAAGAAAAACAAACAATAAAAAACAATTATATGAATATATTAAAAAGCAATATATCAAAAGACAAATATCATAAGCAATCAAAGGCACTAATAACGGTAAATAATAAAGATATACAAACAAATGCATATTATATTAGTATGACATTAGAAGAATATAATAATTTATATGTTAAAATGTTACAGCAGTTAGAAAAGGATGAAATTTTATTAGCAAAAATTGATGCAATAGAAGAACAATTAAAAGAATATAATGTTGAAGAAAATTTGAAAGATAAAATTATAGAAAAAATAAATGAAAAAATAAAAAACATTCAAGATAATAACATAGGAAACGATGAAGTAAAAATAACAGTATATGAAAATAATGGAAAAACTGTGAGAACTTCAATAGAAAATGGTACAGACAAACTAGCTTTAGATTTTTATAATGAAGCATCAATGAAAATTACACAAACAAAAATGGAAGATGTGGTCAAAGAAAAAACAATCAAAATTGAAAAACAAAAAAAAGACACGCAAATCAATACAATGATAGAATATTCTAACTCAGAAGAAAATCAAGAAAAATATAATATAACACTAAACTATGAAGAAACAAATCAAAATAATAATATACAAAAAAATGTAGAACTATCAATATCAAATGATAAAAATCAAGCAAATTTGAAAATAAATGATACTATTAATATAGTAGACGAATTTGAAAATGAAATTACATTAAATGAAGATAATGTAAATATAGACGAACTAGAAGATGAACAAAAAAGTTCAATTTCAGAAATATTAAACGAAAATTATAAAACTCAATTATCAAATGTTCAATCTGTTGCAAACATTAATGATTATAAAAGAATGTTACAAAATTTAGGAATTATTAAAAATGATGCAGTAGAACTTCCAAGTGAGGGAGAAATTACAGACACTGAAAGAAAAAGGTTTAATTCACAATTTGAATTTTTTGCAAGTGAAAATTTAACTTCAAATAATATAACTGAATTGCTGAATACAGCAACAAATAATTTAGGAGATATTAAAGTTGTATTAAAAGATGGAAATATTGAAGACTTGGATGCAGATAAGCTAAAATCTTCAAATGATTCATATGAGTATAAAAAAAGTATATCAGAAATACTTCTATATATAAAACGTAATTCTAATAACGAAGAAAAGTCCAAAAATCTAAATGAGTATTTGAAAGATGAAAATAATAATAAGTATACAGTTTCTATAGAATATGATAATGATGGACTTACTAGTTTGATAAGAGCAAAATTACAAGACGAAAATTAAAAAGTGGGCATTTGTCCACTTTTATTGTATTATAGAAGTTACAGTTCACAGATTTAGAAAATTTTTGTGTGCAAGTTGCCACTTTAAGGGTTATATATATTTGATATTGTATTCGTTTGAATTTTTAGATTTTTTTTTTCTAAAGCTGTGAACTGTGATATGGAAAAAAATACCAGAAAAAATATATGAAAAAGGTATTGACATTCATTTAAAATGGTGATAAACTAATATCCAGTTCACGAGTTTTTGCAAAAATAAAAACAAATGAACACAGTACGTTTTTTGGGGTAAAAAAGTTAGAAATAATAATGCCAAAAACTGTCAAAAAACTTTTTTAAAAAAATTTTAAAAAAGTGTTGACAAAGATAAAAACATATTGTATAATACAAATCGTTCACCGCAAGGGAGAACAAAAAGTACATTGAAAAGTAAACAGTAAATCCTTTAGAGAATAAACCGAAACGGTATGATTTTTAAACCTAAAAATCAGTACCGAAAAGTAAAATTTTTTAAAAGTTTTTAATTCAATAAAAAGCAAGAAGTTTAAGAG
>CAMBEE010000007.1 GCA_945865665.1 uncultured Clostridium sp.
AACCATTGGGGACGTTGATGAATTGGTTGAAAAAAATTTTCAACCAATTCATCAACGTCCCCAATGGTTCATCAACGTCCACAATGGTTCATTTTAGTTCTATCTCTATTTTTTTATCTTCTTTCAAATCAATTTTTCTATACCTAACTCCACAGCAGTCAAACAACTTTCTTGAAGCAATATTATTTTCAGAATCTGCATATTTATCAGACAAATAAACAACTTCCTTTATCCCTGATTGAATAATAATTTTGGCACATTCATTACAAGGAAATAAATCGACATATATTTTTGCATTTTCTAAATCATTTTTGCTTCCTCTATAATTCAAAATTGCATTTAATTCTGCATGACAGACATACGGATATTTTGTATCCAAGTTTTTCCCTTCTCTTGCCCAAGGAAATTCTTCGTCACTAAATCCATTTGGTGCACCATTATATCCTATTGACAAAATTCTATTATCATTACTTACAATACATGCTCCTACTTGTGTTGATGGGTCTTTGCTTCTCATTGCTGATAGTTTTGCTATTGCCATAAAGTATTCTTCCCAACTTATATAATTTTCTCTTTTTTTGTTTACGTCTCCGCTCATATAAAAGCCTCCTTCATTACTTATATCAAAAGTCTTTTTATCTGTTTTTGATTGTCTCACTATTGTAATACAAATTTTCTGGTGCAATATCTTCACCATTTTTCCATTCTATTGTAATTCCTGTTTTAGAAATTTTTACATCTTTAAAATATTCATAATCTTTTAATTTTGCATAAAACTTCTCGTTAATATCTTGTCCCATATCTAATATCTTTTCTTCACCATTTTCAAATTTTATATATAGTTTATATTTTTCTATTGCTTTCACTTCTATTGGTTCTGGTACTATATACATACATATCCCCCCTTTACCACTTACTACTTTAATGGATCAATTTTGAAAAATTCACCCTGTTCCTGCATCAAATCCCATAAACTTTGCAATTCTTCTTTATGAATAAGTATCCAAGCTTCTACTAGTTTTTGCTGTTTGTTTGGTATCTTTCCTTCTAAGATTATTCCATCTAAATTATAAACCGCTTTATATTCATTATATTTAATATACTCTAAAAAAATTAAATTTGTCAAGTGATTTTCATCGCAAAATTTGACACAAAAAAAGCTGTAGACTGTAATGATTGTGAATTATAATTAGAAAAATCATAAAATATTAAATTTATAATATAATTTAGTAAATAAGTAATGAACTTAAAAAATAAAGTTCAAAGTATATAAAGTTCGAAGAATGGAGGCACACTTATGGAAAAAGCAAAAGTAAAGGAAAACAACACTATAGCAACAATAGCAAAAGGAATTGGAATATCATTATTGATAACCGTTATAGCATTAATAATATTTTCAATAATTTTAACATATACAAATATAGAAGAAAATGTAATAAATCCAGTAATAATGATAATAACAGCAATAAGTATATTAATAGGGAGCTCAATAGAAAACACAAAACTAAAGAAAAATGGACTAATAAATGGTGGAATGATAGGAGGATGTTATATTTTAATAATATACCTAATATCAAGTATTTTAAATTGGAAATTTTCATTAAATGTTAATTCAATAATAATGATAGTAGCTGCGATTATATTTGGAATACTAGGGGGAATAATAGGAGTAAATAGAAAATAAAACGACAGAGTCATTAATATAAAAAGTATATTATTGGCTTTGTATTTTTTTGAAAATTTTACTAATGAAAGTACTGAAAATTAGCCGTAAACACCTGATTTTGTCGCATTTTGTCGAAATGTTTTTGTTGACAAATGAAGAATTAGGAAGTATAATCAAATTACATTTTCATATTTTTTATATTTTAAATTCAAAAGCAGTTCATATATAAAATGAACTTTGCAAAAAATAAAAATTTAAAAATCAAAAATTAAAATCAAAAAAATCCAAAAATTAAAAATTGAATAAGAGGGAGGAATGCTATTGAAAAAGAGTAAAAAAATAGTATTAGTATTAATTGCAGTTATTGCAATATTATTAGCATTTGTAGGAGGACAGGCATATGCCAAATACATGTCAAGAATATCAGGAAAAGGAACTGCTGATATTGCAAGTTGGAGTTTTAGAGCAAATGAAAACGAAGAAAAAATGCAAACAATTTCTTTAAAATCTAAAATGAATAATTCAACATTATTAAGTAATAAAATTGCACCTGGGACAGATGGAGAATTTCAAATTAAATTAGATGCAAATGGTTCAGATGTTGGAATTAATTATGTCATTAAATTTGAAAATGAAACTAGTAAACCTACAAATTTAAAATTTACATATGATGGTAAAACATATAATTCTTTAACAGAATTACAAAAAGATTTAACTGGAACAATAGATGCTAATGGACAAGATAAAACAAAAACATTGACAGTTGGATGGAATTGGAAATATGAGACAGGTTCTACTCAACAAGAAATTGCAACAAGTGATGCAATTGACACAAAAGAAGCAAAGACAATTAGCAACTATACTTTTGATGTTATAATTTCAGGCACACAAGTTATGCCACAAAATTAGTTTTGATATAGTAATATAAAAAATATGAAAATATTTATTTTATAAAAAATTTGAAATTAATATCCATTTTAAGGAGGAGATAATGAAAACTGTTAAAAGTTTAAAAGATATAGATTTACCAATAATAAAAAAGGGCAAGTTAAATAAAGAAGAAAAAGCCAGTGGTAAAAATACAAAAATTATTACTGCAATTCTTATAATTTTTATTATTATTTTGCTATTGTTTGGTGGATATAGTATGGCAAGAGTTTTGGAAGAGGTGATAGTAAAAGGAAATGCTGAAATTGCTGAACCAATTTTAATTGTTGAAAATAACCCAAGTATTGATATAACAGCAGAAAAAAATTATGGTGAATATGCATTTAAAATAAAAAATTATGATGAAAATAATTTGACTCAAACAGATTTAAAATATTATATAGAGATTTTATCTAATAATGATAGTGCTGTTAAATTTGAATTGTATCAGGGAGAAAATAAAATCGATTTAAAAGATAATAAAACAGAGTATATTCAAATATCTAAAGATACCAAAGAGGAAAGAGAGTATAAAATAAAAATTAAATATGATAAAAATGTCAACACATCAATAAATGATATATTAGAAAAAATACAGGTAAAAGTACATACTGAACAGGTAAAGGCATAAGGTGATGTTATGAAAAACAAAAATATAAAAAGATTAATAATAGTGATTATATTGATATTTTTAATTTTCAAAATAGTTTGTTCAAATTTAAAGTTTGATTCAATTAAAAATAATGATTTTTTGTTTTTGAAATTTTTAGCAAGTGGTCAAAAAGATTCTATTGATAATTTAAATCAAAAAAGTATATATAAATTCAATGTAGATTATAAAGATATGAAGTTAAAATCAATTAATTTGTTGGATTCTGCTGACAAAACAACTTTTGTATATGAAAAAATTGCGCCAGGAAGCAAGGGAGAGTTTGAAATAGAGTTGAATTCAAATCAAAATTTAAAATATAGAATTGAGTTCAAAAGTAATAATGCAAAGCCACAAAACTTGAATTTTAAAGTTTTTAATGATAATGTTTTTCTTGATGAAGCTAATACATTAGAAAAGTTATCTGAAAGTATGAAAGGTAATATAAATAAAAACCAAAAAATAATTTATAAAATTGAGTGGTATTGGGAATTTCAAAATAGCCATGAATTGGAAAAAGTTGATATTCAAGATACAAATGATGCTAAAAATATAAATCAATATAATTTTGATGTTTATACATATGGAATTGACATGTTTTAATACTATGTAATATAAAAGTTTTAAACTTGCAAGTAAAAAAATAAATGATTTTATATGTATTTTTTAAGAAGGGAGAGTGAACAAAGTTGAAAAAAGTATTAGCGATTATCATATTGAATATTCTAATAATTTCGTTTTGCACAAATATATATGCTAAATATGTCGTGCAAGAAGAATTTTGTATTGCAAATCTTAATATAGATAGAACAAAACCAAAAATTGAATTAGTAAATATATCTAATACGAATACGGAATATCCGGAATATGCAAATAATGAAGATACTATTACCATAAAGATCAAAATAATTGAATCAAATATTAAAAATGTTTTTTTAGATAGTAATCATATTAAAGCAATGATAGATAATACCCAAGTTGAAGAAAAATCAATTATAATTTCTGATTTAGGTCAAAATATATATCAGATTCAACTTAAGAATTTAAAAGAAAATGGAAAATTGAAGTTGGATTTTGTAGAAGGAACAGTAGTTGATAAAGGTGATTTAAAAAATGAAGAAATTATGGTTGATACGAAAATAACAATTGATAATACTGCACCAACTGGTAATTTGATAGAGAAAGTGATTTCTGATGGAAGAGTTAATGCTGTTATAAATTTATCTGAAACAATAAGAAAAATAGACGGTTGGAAAATGTCAGATAATAATTTGAATATTGAAAAAGAATTTACAAATAACATTTCTTATGAATTACCAATAGAAGACTATGCAGGCAATAAATCTATTGTAAAGGTTAATATTACAAAAGCTACATTTATTAATATTATTTATGCATCACATAATTCAGAAGTTGGATGGACCTTTGGATATGGTAATTATGATATTGCTGGTAAAAGGGCTGCACAAAGTAGTATGGGATTTAAAACCGAAGCTTTGGCATTCAATATAAGTGGAAATGTTGAAAAAGACTTTGTACAAGCAAATGCATATGTGTATACGCATTGGGGAGAAGGAAGTTCAAGTAAATGTAGTAATTCAGGTATTATATATAAATATGGATATAATCCAAGTGAAAATGAATATAAGTCAATGAAATCTGGTGATCTTGTAAATATTAATGGAAAAAAATATTTCCAATTTGGTGGTAGTGGAATAAACAGAATGAATAATACGGATATTAATGGAAATAATCCAATTCCGGGAAATATTTCTAGTCAATATTTATACGGAGTATCAGGAATAAAATTTAAATTAAAAGATTATTCACAGTTTTCTATTGTTTATCAAATTTTGGTAGATAAAGTAGGTTGGGTTAATTGTTCTTCAGATGGGCAAGAATGTATGTACAAAAAGAGTAAACCAATGACTGCTTTTAGAGTAGCTCTAATTCAAAATACCGAAAAGCAATATGTTATTGATACTTGGAATAAAGATGTTGGAACTTTTAATTTGAAAAAATAATTTTTTGAAAGTTATAATAGTAAATATGACTGTGTTATTGGGTTGTGAAAATAAAAAAATATAGCTAAAATAGTAAACTTAGGATTTTTTTCCTAAGTTGTTTAATTTTTATGGACAAATTTTTGTGAATGTGATAATATTAGGTAAATTAATATTGGGGTATCGCCAAGTGGTAAGGCATCGGACTCTGACTCCGACATTCCTGTGTTCGAATCACAGTACCCCAGCCAACATGAGTTTCTGCAAGTGCTAATAAAGAAGACATTTGCAGAATTTTTAAATATATTCTTAAATAATATATAGAAAATTGATTTAAAAAATTGTAAAATACAATATTTTTAATCAGATTCTATGAACTGAAAGGATGCTTGTAATTATGATAAAAACAAATGAAAGAGGTGTAACACTAGTTGCACTAGTTACAACAATAATAATTTTGCTTATACTATCAACAATAGGTATAACATCTGGAAAATCAGCAATAGAATTTTCAAATTTTAATAAGTTAAAAAATCAATTGACGGTATTACAAACAAAAGTTAATGAATTAAATCAACAAAATAAAACTGATATTGGACAGGGAATAGGCGATGAACAAAAATCAATACTTAATAATGAAATTGTAAGCAATATTATTTATAAAAACAAAACAGAAGAAAAAAATGCAATAGAAGCGGGGTTTAGATTATTAAATGGAAATCAAATAAAAGAGCAGTTGGGATTAGATGGATACAAAGGTAAGTATTTGATTAATGTTGAATATAGATATGTTGTTTTGTGTGATGGCTTGGAATATAATGGAACTACATATTATATGATAGACCAAATGGAAGATGGTTTATATAATGTGAAATATCATAATAAAAATGATAATAAAGGAACATTTGAGGTAAATGCAATTGCTGAAGGAGATAAATATAAAATAGTTGTTTCAAATATTCAATATGATGGATATGTTAGCAATTGGCAAGTCAAATATAAATTGTCTGATTTGAGCTACTGGAATACTTCAGATAAATTGGAATTTTATATTGATAAACCAGGAGATTATGATATAAATGTTGTTCATGGAGATGAAATTAGTCTTGGAACAAAAAAATTAAATTTGAATTATGAAAATGAAATTGGAAATCAAGAAAATTTGGGTAATAATATGTAAGAAAAAGCAAAGAAAAGAATATATTTTATCTTTGCTTTTCTTGTTATAAAGTAAAAAAATATAGAAAATGATCAAACAATATGTTATAATTCAAAACAGATAAAGTAAGAGGAGCTGAATTAATTGGTAGCAGAAGTAATAATAAATAGCAAAGCAAAACAACTAAACAGAACATTTGATTACAACATACCAAAAGAAATGGAAGAACTGATACTAATAGGAAGTAAAGTATTAGTTCCATTTGGAAAAATGAAAACACTAGAAGAAGCGCATGTAGTCAAAATAAAAGAAAAATCACAATATGAAATAAAAGACATAGCAAAAGTAGAAAATGGTTTAACAGACAAGCAAATAGAACTTGCAAATTGGATGGCAAAAAGATACTTCTGCAATATATCAGAATGTATCAGACTAATGCAAACACCTGGAACAAATGCAAAAGATGTAAATAAAAGAATACAGGACAAAAAAATAAATGTTGTGTATTTAAAAAAGGATTTTGAAGAGATAAATTTTGAAATGGAAACTAAGAAAATAAAATCCGAAAAACAAATAAGAATCTTAAATTTTGTAAAAGACAATGAAGGATGTACAATACCAGACATAGAGACATTTACAGACTGTTCAAGAGCAATAGTAAATACTTTAATAAAAAATGGATATCTAGAATTGGTTGAACAAAAAGTTGAGAGAAATCCATTGGAAAACAAAAACATAGAAAATACAAATAATTTAAAATTAACAGAAGAACAACAAAATGCTTTTAACAAAATTTCAACGAGTATGGATAGCAAAAAATATGAAGAATTTTTGCTTTATGGAGTTACAGGTTCAGGAAAAACGGAAGTATATTTACAGTTAATAGATAAGGCTCAAAAAGAAGGAAAATCAGCAATAGTTTTGGTACCAGAAATTTCGTTAACTCCACAAATGTTGGATAGATTTATATCAAGATTTGGGAAAGAAACAATAGCGGTTTTACATAGTAAATTATCAATAGGAGAAAGACATGATGAGTGGAAAAGGATAAAAGAAAATAAAGCAAAAATTGTTATAGGTGCAAGGTCTGCAATATTTGCACCAGCCAAAGACTTGGGAATAATCATAATTGATGAAGAACATGACAGTTCATATAAATCAGAAGCAAGTCCAAAGTATGATGCAAAAGAAGTTGCAAAAAAAATTGCAAAACAAGAAAAAGTTCCGTTAGTTCTGGGAAGTGCAACACCTGATTTAAGAACATTTTATAACGCAAAAGAAACAGAAAAAATTACATTATTGGAATTAACAAAAAGAGCAAATAATTCTAATTTACCAAAAGTAGAAATTGTGGATTTAAAACAGGAACTTGCAAATGGAAACAGGTCAATGTTAAGTTTTGATTTATATCAAGCAATAGAACAGAATTTAAAAGACAAGTTACAAACAATTTTGTTTTTAAATAGAAGAGGATATTCAACATTTATAATGTGTAGAAATTGTGGGTACACTGTAAAATGTAAAAATTGCAATATCAGTATGACATATCATAGTTATGAAAATAAATTGAAATGTCATTATTGTGGATATGAAGAAAAAGTTGTTACAAAATGTCCAGAGTGTGGAAGTGATAAAATAAGATATTTTGGAACAGGAACACAAAAATTAGAACAGGAAATATTAAAACAATTTCCGAAGGCTAAAACAATAAGAATGGATGTAGATACAGTAACAAAGAAAAATTCACATGAACAAATTTTAAACAAATTCAAAAATGATGGTATTGATATATTAATTGGAACGCAGATGGTTGTAAAGGGACATCATTTTCCAAAAGTAACATTGGTAGGTGTTATAGCTGCAGATAGTTCATTAAATATTGATGATTACAGAGCAACAGAAAGAACATTTCAAATTTTAACACAGGTTGCAGGAAGAGCCGGAAGAGAGAATTTACCGGGAAAGGTTATTATACAAACATATAATCCAGAAAATTTCAGTATTCAAGATGCACAAAAACAAAATTATCAAGAATTTTATGAAACAGAAATCACTTTAAGAAAGCAGTTGAAATATCCGCCATTTTGCGATATAATAATAATTGGATTTAATAGTTTGAATGAAGCTGAGATAAAAAAAGTTTCAGATAAAGCATATGAATATCTAATTAAAAATTTAAATAATGAAGAATTTAAAACTTTTAAACCAATGCCATCACCGATAGATAAAATTCAAAATAGATTTAGATGGAGAATTATTATAAAAGGTAATATGAATGAACAGGCAAATGGAGTTTTAAATGATTTATTAAGAGAAATATATAGTGAAAATTATAAAAATACTAAGGTTTCAGTTGATGTAAATCCAAATAGTATGGTATAGAATGGGGGAATAAAAGTGGCAATAAGAAATCTAAGATATGAAGGAGACGAAATCTTAAATAAAAAATCAAGAAAAATTGAAATAATAGATGAAAAACTACAAACATTAATAGATGATATGATAGATACAATGCATAAGTACAACGGTGTGGGACTAGCTGCTGTACAAGTTGGAATTTTAAAAAGAGTTTTTGTTGTAGATTTATATGACGACAAAGGACCAATTGTTTTTATAAATCCAGTTATTTTAAAAACAAAAGGTGAAAGAGAAGTTGAAGAGGGATGTTTAAGTTTCCCAAATCAATTCGCAAAAGTTGTAAGACCAGATGAAGTTACAGCAGAATATACTGATAGAAATGGAAAAAGAGTTAAAGTTAAGGCTAAAGATTTGTTGGCACAGGCTATTTGCCATGAGTATGATCATTTAGAGGGAAAAGTTTTTGTTGATAAAATTGTTCCTGGTACTATGGAGTATGTGGAGCCAGAAAAATAATGAATGGGAGAAAATTCTATGGAAAAAAAAGAAGAAAAAATTATAGAATTAGTAAAAAAAGGGTATTCGTTTAATAAAATTGCAAATGAACTTGGAGAAGATTACAAAGAACTGCTTAAGATAAAACAAGATATGATGAAAAGTGGAAAATTAACTGAAGAGGATATAAAAAATGGAAAGAAAGCAGATAAGATTAGTAATTTAAAAGAGAATAAAGTTGTTCAAAAAATATTTGAATACAAAAGGCAAGGACTAAGTAGCATAGAAATAGAAAGTAAACCAGAAATAAATGTATCAAAAAGTACAATAAATAACTATGTAAATGAAGGAATAAAATATAATTTAATAACTCAAGAGGAAATTGATAAAGTAAGACATGAGAGAGAAAGAAAAAGAAGGATAGAAGATCCTGTAACAGTGGAAATTTTGAAAGGACTTAAAAATGGAGAAACATATAAATCGATTTCAAGAAGAGTACCAATGACAGACTGTCAAATAAAAAATGTAACGGTATGGCTAATAGAAGAAAAAGTCATTACACAGGAAGAAATAGATAGTGCAAAAATAAACCCGAAAAAGAAGCCAAAACCAAAAGAAAATAATACAGAGGTTTTAGAAGAACAGCAAATAATAGACTATTTAACTTTGGGATATGATAATTATGACATAAGGTATAGACACCCTAAATTGAATAATGAAGTGTTTTTAAATATGCTAGATAAGATCTTAGAGGAGAGGAAGATAACAAAAGAAGAAATAAAACAATACAGACAGGAAAAAAGAGAAAAGGACAAAATTGAAATACTAAAAATGCTTAAAAAGGGTATTTCAAAAAAAGACATTGCAAAAAAATTATCAATAACTGAAATGAAAATGGTACCCTATATAAGGGAAATAAAAGAAGAACAAAATATTAATGATGATGACATACAAAAATGGAAAGACAAACTAGAAACAAGTATGAAAAATAAAAGAAAAGCTGTTTTTGAAGCTTTAAAATTAGGACTATCTGTACAAGAAACAATTGACAGATATCCAGAACAGCATTTTGAAAAATATAGTGTTATAGAAATAAGAAAAAATTTTATAAAAGAAGGAAAAATTTCCAAGGAAAAAATAAAAGAATATAAAAAAATAAAAGAAAAAAATGAAAATTTACATAATAATTTAACTGAATTAGAAAAAGAAGTATTTAAATATTTAAAACAAGGACTTAATATAAATGAAATTGTTGAAAAAACAGGAAAAAGCAAGAGTTATATGTTTGAGATAATTGACAAAATAAGAAAAAAAGGAAAAATAACTAATCAGCAAATAAAACAGTATAGAGCAATAAGAAAAAAACTTCAAAATGAGAACATAACATTAAAAAGTAAAGAAAAAAGAAAAACAAAAAATAATGAGAAAATCGAAAAAGACTTTTCAAAAAACGAATTGGAAACATTAGAAAAAAAGATGAAAAATGCTGAAATAAGCTATAAAGATATTGTCAATTACAGCAAATTATGTATTATGAGTGGACAACATGGAAAAGCCTTAAGTATGATTAGAAATCTAGAAAATTATAAAATAAAATCACTATCAGAAGAAAATCTAGAAAATTTAAGTAAAATTAAAAAGTATTTAGAAAATGTTGAAAAAGTAAATGAATCTGTGCAAATAATAAAAAATGGAAATAGTAATGCAGAAGTGATAAACGAGGTTACAGGATTACCAGAAGAATATATAAACATTTTAAAAATAAGATTAACTAAAAGAAAGGCTCATCTTTTAAATATAAATAATAGAGAAAAAATAATTAGTTTATTATTGCAATTTAAAAATTTGAAAGAGTTATACAAAAAATTGAAGATGAGTGATTTAGAAATACAAGATATAGAAAATCAAGCATTGTATAGAAATAAAAAGTTACATAGTAAAAAACAGAGTTTTGAAGTTGAAACAAAACAAGATAGTTTGACAAGAATTATAGTATTATATACGAAACTAGGAGAAGACAAGCAAAACATTTCTAACTTATTAGAAATACAAGAGCAAGAAATAGAAGATATTTTAAATAAGGCATTAAAAGCGGGAATGATAAAAGAAAATGAACTTCAAGGAATAAATATATTGGATTTTAATATGGGAAATGAACAATTGGATTTTAAGGAAAAGTAATGACTATGTTACAAAAAAATTAATATTTGAAAGGAAGATATATATATAAATGCTAAATATTTTATTTATGGGAACACCAGATTTTGCAAGAGACAGTTTAGAAGCTGTATATACTGCAGGTTATAATATATTAGGAGTTGTAACAAACCCAGACAGACCAAAGGGAAGAGGTATGAAATTAGTTGCGTCACCTGTAAAAGAATTTGCGTTAGAAAAAAAATTAGAAATATTTCAACCAGAAAAAGTAAGAAAAAATGAAGAATTTTTAAATCAAATAAAAGATTTGAATCCAGATGTTATATGTGTTGTAGCATATGGAAAAATATTACCAAAAGAAATATTGGATATACCAAGATTTGGATGTATAAATGTACATGGTTCTTTACTTCCAAAATATAGAGGTGCTGCACCAATTCAATGGGCTGTTTTGAATGGTGATAAAACAACTGGTGTAACAACAATGTATATGGATGTTGGAATGGATACAGGTGATATGATTTTAAAGCAAGAAGTTGAAATTGGTGAAAATGAAACAACAGGAGAATTATGGGATAGGCTATCTAAAATTGGTGGAGAATTGTTAGTTGAAACATTAAAACAGGTTGAAAATGGAACTGCACCAAGAGAAAAACAAGGAGATAATTTCTCTGTTGCACCAATGCTTAGCAAAGATATGGCTAAAATTGACTGGGAGAATAAAACTGCTCAAGAAATAAAAAATCTTGTTAGAGGTTTAAACCCTATTATGGGTGCATATACATTTTTGAATGATTCTAAAGTAAAATTTTGGAAAGTTGATATTGCTAAAAATATTGGATATGATGAAGATAATATTCAAAATTTTAGAAATGGAACAGTTCTTGTTTCAGACCAAAAGGATGGTTTATTTATTAAAACAAAACAAGGAATTTTGAGTGTTTTAGAAATTCAAGGTGAAAATGCTAAAAGAATGAATATAGGGGATTTCTTGAGAGGTAATAAAATAGAAAAATTTCAAGTATTCGAATAAATTTTAAAACTGTAATGTAATTTTAGAATAATTGGTAAAAAAATACTAAAAAAGGTTGTAAAAAATACTAAAAATTGATATACTTATAAAGTATTAAGTATATCAATTTTTTACATTTAATTGAAAAACTTAAAAACTTTCAAAAGGAGGAATTTTTATGGACAAAGAACAAAATTCAGAAAAAGAACTTGTTGAAAGAAAAGGGGCTGAAAAAACAGAAGGGGAAACAACAGAAACTGAAAAAATAAAACAACAAAAAGTAGAAAACAAAGAAACAATAGAGTCAAAGGAAACAAGTAATGAGGAAAAAACAGAAAATACTGAAAATGGTATAGAAATTTCAAATGATGTAATTGCAGTAATTGCAGGTGTGGCGGTATCAGAAGTACAAGGCGTTGCATCAATGTCAGGAGGCTTTGCAGGAGGAATATCAGAAGTCTTAAGTGGAAAGAAAAATATGGCAAAAGGTATAAAAGTTGACAAAACAGATAATAAAGCAAAAATAGATGTAAACATCATTGTTGAATATGGTTCAAGAATTCCAGATGTAGCATTTGAAATTCAAAATAGAGTAAAAAAATCTGTTGAAAACATGACTGGATTTAAAGTAGAAGAAGTAAATGTTCATGTTCAGGGTGTTAATACAGAAATGACAAAAAAAGAAGAACAGTCTGAAGAAGAACAAAATTCAAATGAATAATAAAAGATACGAAAAGAAAAGAGAGGTAATAAGAAATGAAAGTTATAGAAAAAATCACACTAATTATATATTCAAATATAATATTAATATTATCAATAATAGCATGTCTATTAATATTTGGTTGGTTAGACATTGATATAGTACAAGAATTAGTAAGAAGTTTATTATTATATGGAACATCTTCAAAAGTAATATTAGGAGTTAGCATTGTATTTATATTATTATCACTTAGATGTATATTCTTTGACCCAACATCAAAACAAGAATTAAAAGATAAACAAGGAATATTATTAGCAAATGATAATGGAAAACTAATGATATCAAAAGAAACAATTGAAAATCTTGTTGAAGCAGTTACAAAAGAATTCAAAGTTGCAAAAGATGTAACATCAAAAGTTGAAATAGATAAAGAAAATAATGTTAATGTTTTTGTTAATTTAGTAGTTGGAGCAGATACAGTTATAAAAGATTTATCAGCTGATTTACAAGCTAAAATAAAATCAAAAGTAAAAGAAACAACAGACTTAGAAGTAAAAGAAGTAAATATAAATGTAAAAAAAGCTGTTCCAGAAAAAAATTCAAAAATGTAGAAATAATAGTAGTTGTTTTTCGAAAGGAATGAGATTAGTTATGGAAGAAATTAAAAATTTTATAATGAAATATAGAGGAGCAATAATAGGAATAATTATAGCAATAGTGTTATTAGCAACAAGACTATATGATGTTATAATTGGAATATTACTAATATTGGCAGGAGCTTTCGTTGGAAATTATGTTCAACTAAATAAGGATGAAGTAAAAGCTAAATTAAAAAAATTCATAGATAAAATGTAGTAAAAAATGAAAACAGAAAGGATGCAGTAAATTGAATAGATCAGCAATTAGAGAAAATGCTTTCAAATTAATTTATAGTTTAGAAATTCAAAAAACAGAAAATTTAGAGGAACAAATAGATTTATTTTTTGAAAGTAATAATATAGAAGATGAACAAGCAAAAAAATATATAAAAGATGTAATATTCGGAATTAATGAAAATTTAGAAGAAATTTTAAAAGATATAGAACAAAATTTAAAGGAAGACTGGAAGTTAAATAGAATTTCTAAAATGGATTTATCAATATTAAAATTAGCAATATATGAAATAAAATATAATGAAATTCCATATAAAGTTGCTATAAATGAAGCTGTTGAACTTGCAAAAAAATATGGTGAAGATAAATCTAAGAATTTTGTTAATGGAATTTTAGCAAGTATAGTAAAGGATATGTAGTTTATGAGATATGAAGATATGGCGATAAGTGTAACTGAATTAAATAGCTATATAAAAAATAAAATTGCAGATGATGAATATTTAAATAATGTTTTGGTAAAAGGTGAAATATCAAACTTTAAAAATCATTATACAGGTCATATGTATTTTACATTAAAGGACGAAAATTCACTAATAAAATGCATAATGTTTAAAAGTTATGCTCAAAAGCTTGACTTTATGCCAAAAGATGGAATGAAAGTTTTTGCTTTAGGTGGAGTTTCTGTATTTGAAAGAGATGGAGTATATCAAATATATGTTAAAGCTATGCAAGAAGATGGTGTTGGAGTTCTTTATAAAAAATATGAAGAATTAAAACATAGATTAGAGGAAGAAGGATATTTTGATGTAGCACATAAACAAAAGATTCCTAAAATGCCTAAAACTATAGGAGTTTTAACATCTCAAACTGGTTCAGTAATTAGAGATATAATAAATGTAAGTACAAGAAGAAATCCTAATGTACATATACGATTATTGCCTGTTCCTGTGCAAGGAGAAGGTGCTGCGGAAAAAATTGCGGATGGAATTAGAATTATGAATGAAAATAAACTGGCAGATGTTTTGATATTAGCTAGAGGTGGAGGTTCATTGGAAGACTTATGGCCATTTAATGAAGAAATAGTTGCACATGCAGTTTATAATTCAAAAATACCAGTTATTTCAGCAGTTGGGCACGAAACAGATTTTTCAATTTCTGATTTTGTAGCAGATTTAAGAGCACCAACTCCATCAGCTGCAGCAGAATTAGCTGTTCCGGATATATATGAAGTTAAACAAAAAATAAATACATATCAAAATAGATTAAGATTATCGTTAGTAAAAAAAGTTGAAATTATGAAATTAAGATATGAAAAATGTATGTCAAGTAGAGTTTTTAAAGAACCATTAAGAAACATAAATGATAATTATTTAAAAATTGATACATATATAAAAAGATTAGAAAGTTGCATACAAGCTAAGCAAAAAGAGGAAAAGACTAAATATGTAGAATTAGTATCAAAACTTGATGCTTTAAGCCCTTTAAAAACTTTAACAAGAGGATATTCACTAGTTGAAAAAGATGGTGAAATTATAAAAAGTGTAAATGATGTTAAGTCAGAAGATAAAATAGATATAAGATTTGTAGATGGTGTAAAGGAGGCTAAAATCTTATAAAAAATACAAATGCATTTGTTCTTATATTTGTGTTTTTAGAAAGGAAGCGTTTTAAATGACTAATAAAACAAAAATAATTATTGCTGTATTGCTTATTTTAGCAGTTGGAATTGCAATATATGGAATTGTAAGTAATAAAAAAGGAACAGAAAATACAAGTGTAAAACAGGATGAATTATCTAATATGATGGATTATTTTGATGATCAAAATAATTCAAGTGAAAACACTAACATAGAAAATGAAAATAATGCAATAGAGAATAATACAGTTACAAATGACACAACAAATCAAGTACAAGATAATAGTAGTTCTAAAACTAACACTGTAATTGGAAAAGAAGAACAAGAAAGTAGTAATGAAAATACATCTGTAAATGATGAAAGTAAGGCTATTGAGTTGGCAAAAAAAGAGTGGGGAATTTCTGTTGATTCTTATGATTATGATGCTGAACTACAAAGCGATGGAACATATATTGTGACTGTTAGGGGAAAAAATGATAGAAATGCGGTTACAAGTTATGTTGTGAATGTTAAGGCTGGTACTGCTACAGAGAGATAGGGTATTGATTTTGAAAATAATTACAATTTTTGCTGTGTAAAATTTAATTATTTTTAAAATTTGGTAAGCGTTAATTGAAAGGATGAGAGAAAAATGGCAAAAGCAAATTTTGAAGATAATATGGAAAACTTAGAAAAAATAGTAAGTGAACTTGAAAAAGGAGATTTAAATTTAGACGAATCAATATCTAAGTTTGAAGAAGGAATAAAAATATCAAAAGACTGCAATAAAATTTTGGAAGATGCAGAAAAGAAGATAACTATTTTACTTGAAAAAGATGGAGAATTACAAGAAGAAAATTTTTCAACAGAAGAGTAGTAAAAGAGTAAAAATAGTGTAGAAATCAGCAACAATAAAGTAAAAAAATAGTGTGAAAGGAAAATCAGGAGTGAATAATTTTATTGGTTTTATACAAAATAAATATATTTATATACCATTTTTATTATGGTTTTTAATTCAAACATATAAAGTTATATATGACTTAATAACAACAAAGAAATTTAATTTTAAAAGAATAATAGGAGCTGGTGGAATGCCAAGCTCTCATTCTGCGGTTGTTACAAGTTTGGCAACATTAATTGGAAAATATCAAGGTGTTGACACACCTATTTTTGCCGTTTCATTTATAGTTGCTTTAGTAGTTATGTATGATGCATGTGGCGTAAGGAGAGCTGCTGGTAAACAAGCAGCTTTATTAAATAAAATAGTAGAAACACCGGGTCTTACAGGAGTTCAGGTTTCAGAAAGATTAGTTGAAGTTTTGGGACATACACCTGTCCAAGTATTTGTTGGAGCATTAATTGGTGTGGTAGCAGGCCTTATTGCATAAAATGTCGTTTTTGGAGGTGGTAAAATGACTGATATTGAAATTGCAAGAAATACAAAATTAGAAAAAATTGAGAAAATAGCAAAAAAATTAAATATCAAAGAAGAAGATATTGAATGCTATGGAAAATATAAGGCGAAGATTTCTAATTCAGTATATGAAAAACTAAAAGATAAAAAAGATGGAAAATTAATATTGGTTACAGCTATAAATCCAACACCATTAGGTGAGGGAAAAACTACAGTTTCAATAGCTATAGCAGATGGATTATCTAAAATTGGTAAAAAGTCAATATTAGCTCTAAGAGAACCTTCACTAGGTCCTGTATTTGGAATAAAAGGTGGGGCAACAGGAGGAGGACATGTACAAGTAGCACCAATGGAAGATATAAATCTTCATTTTACAGGAGATATTCATGCAATAACATCAGCAAATAATCTTCTTTCAAGTATGATAGATAATCACATATATTTTGGAAATCAATTGGATATCCAAGAAGTAACATGGAAAAGATGTGTTGATTTAAATGATAGACAATTAAGAAAAGTCCAAACAGGATTATCAGGAGAAAAAAATATTGTTCCAAGAGAAGATGGATTTGATATAACAGTGGCTTCTGAAATTATGGCAATATTGTGTTTGGCTGAAAATTTGAAAGAGTTAAAACACAAGTTAGGAAATATAATTATAGGTTATAATTCACAAAAGCAACCTGTATATGCTAAAGATTTAAAAGCAGAAGGAGCAATGACTGTATTATTAAAAGATGCTATAAAACCTAATTTGGTACAAACATTAGAACATACTCCAGCAATAATTCATGGTGGACCATTTGCAAATATTGCACATGGATGCAATAGTGTAATTGCAACAAAAATGGCAATGAAGTTAGCAGATTACTCTATTACTGAAGCAGGATTTGGAGCAGATTTGGGTGCTGAAAAATTTTTGGATATAAAATGTAGAAAAGCACAAATAAAACCTAATGCAGTTGTAATTGTTGCAACAATTAAAGCATTAAAATATCATGGTGGAGTTGAAAAAGAAAAAATACAAGAAGAAAATTTTGAAGGGCTACAAAATGGTATGAAAAATTTATATAAACATATTGAAAACTTGAAAGACAAGTTTGGTCTAAATGTTATAGTTGCAATAAATAAATACAATACAGATACTTCAGAAGAAATTGAATATGTACAAGCCGATTTAGCAAAAAAAGGAATAGAATCAAGTGTTGTAGATGGATGGGCAGAAGGTGGAAATGGTGCAATAGATATTGCAAAAAAAATAGTAAAATTGACAAATGTCCAAGAAAATTTTAAATATATTTACAAAAATCAAGACGATATAAAAACAAAAATACAAAAAGTTGCAAAAGAAATTTATGGTGCAACAGAAGTTGAATTTTCTGAAAAAGCTATTGAAGAAATAGAAAGAATAGAAAAACTTGGGTTTGTTGAATTACCAGTATGCATTGCTAAAACTCAATATTCTTTGTCTGATGATGCCAAAAATTTGGAATGTAAAGAGCCATTTAAAATTACAATAAGAGATATTAATTTAAAGGCAGGAGCTGGTTTTGTTGTTGCAATTGCTGGAAAGATTATGACGATGCCAGGACTTCCAAGAGTTCCTGCAGCAGAAAGCATAGATATAGATGAAAATGAAGAAATAGTAGGAATTTTTTAAAAAAATTTTTTGAATATAATTATAAATAAAAATCTGTCAAAAAAAGAATAAAATCAATTTTCAAGTTCATAATAAAACAGAGAAAGAGAGGTTTTATTATGGAATTAGAAAAAATTTTAAACGAATTTTTGGCGGATTTAAATGTTTTTTATAGGAAATTACAAAATTATCATTGGAATATACAAGGAAAAGATTTTTTTCAGGTACATTCAAAATTAGAAGAATTGTATAATGAAATAAATGAACAAGTAGACGAAATTGCAGAACACATATTAATTTTAGGTGGTCAACCATTAGGAACATTAAAAGATTATATGGAAATTTCAAAAATAAAAGAAGCAGAAAATAAAAAAATCAATTCAGAAGAAATATACAAGAATTTGATTACAGATTTTAAAGAATTGAAAGATAAGGCTGTATCAATAAAAGAGGAAGCTGATAATCAGAAAAAATATGCTACTTCGGCTTTAATTGATGAATATATTATAAAATATGAAAAAATAATTTGGATGTTAAAAGCTGTAATGGCGTAAAAATATAGAAAAATATTATTAAATATAGTATAATATTCTTCGGGGGCAAGAATATGAGTGAACTAGAATACAAAATAAAATACTCAAAAATAAAAAATATATACATTCAAATAAAAGATGGAAAAGTAATAGTAAAAGCACCAAGGAGAGTAAGCAAAAAAGAAATAGAAAAAATACTAGAACAAAAATCAGAATGGATACAAAAAGCAGTAGAAAAGGAAACAAAAAAGCAAGAAAAGAAACCACTGTATACAAAAGAAGAATTCAAAGAAACTGTAGAAAAAAATGCAAATGAATTAATAAAACAAACAGGCTTAGTGCCAAATAAAATTACAATAAAGAAAATAAAATATGCATGGGGAAGTTGTTCAAACAAAAAGAATATAACGATAAATTTAGAACTTATAAAATATAGTGAACAAGCTATAAGATATGTAATTTTACATGAATTCTGTCATATAAAATATATGAATCATTCAAAATATTTTTGGAACTTGGCAGAAAAATATATGCCAGACTATAAGCAGGTAAAAAAGGAATTTAAATAATATATATAATTCTCGGATTTAATAAAAAAGTATAATAATTTATTTAGTAACAACAAAAAATAAAGAACATATAATAAACCATAGGGGGCTTTAAAATGTTGGAATTTATAACAAATACAATATTTTGGACATTAGCCATTTATGGTTTATTTGAGATTATAAAAAATATTATTTATATAAGTACATATACAAAATTTAAATCAGATGGGATTTATGTAATAATTGCGGTAAAAAATCAAGAAGAAAAAATCGAAGGATTTATGCGTTCAATTTTATTTAAGATACTGTATGGGCGAGAAGAATATTTGAAAAATATAATTGTTGCGGATTTAAATTCAAGTGACAATACAAAAGATATTGTAAGAAAACTATCAAAAGATTATGATATTTTAAAGGTAACATCGTGGAAAGATTGCAAAGAAATAATGGATAATGTGGATGAACAATAGAATTTTTCTATTGTTTTTTCTGTATATATATGATAAACTTATAAAACAGAAAAAGAGATATAAGTTAAATAAAGGAGAGAACATTATTGGAAATCAAAGGAGAAGTAACAGACATAATATATCAAAACGAAGTAAATAGTTACACAATAGCGGTATTTGAAACAGACGAAGAAGAAACAACAATAGTAGGATATTTGCCATTTGTAAAGAGCGGAGATACCTTAAAAGTTGAAGGGAAGTTTGTAGAACATAAAGATTATGGCAGACAATTTAAAGTTGAGACATTTGAAAAATTGATGCCTGAAACATTAGGTGCTTTAGAGAAATACTTAGCAAATGGAAGTGTTAAAGGGATTAGAGAAGCAACTGCAAAAAAAATAATAAAAACATTTGGAGAAGATACAATAAATGTATTTAAATTTGAACCGGAAAAATTAGCTCAAATAAAAGGAATATCAAAAAGTAAAGCAATTGAAATGTCAGAGAGTTTTCTGGAAAATTGGGAAGTATGGCAAATTGTAGGCTTTTTAGAGAGATTTGGAATTGGTGCAGAAAATGCAAAAAAGATATATGATTTGTTAGGAATAAATGCAATTGAAGAAATTGAATCAAATCCATATATATTAATAGATATGGCTCGTGGAGTTGACTTTAAACAAATAGACCAAATGGCATTAAAACTTGGAATAAGTTATGATAATCAAAAAAGGGTTGAAAGTGGCATAAAATATGGACTTATTAAGGCTACATATAATGGACACTCATGTGTTATAAAACAAAATTTAATCGAATATGTAATATCACTATTAGATGTAACAACAGAGGCAGTTGAAGATAATATAATCAATTTAAAGGCAAAAGACGAAATTTATGTTGAGACAAGGGACAGCTCAGAATGGATTTACTTAAAAAATTTTTATAATGTAGAAAAAGAAATTGCAACAAGAATTATCAGATTAGATAAAAGTAAAAATGTAAAGAAAATAGAACATATTGAAAATGCACTAAAAGGTGTAGAGAAAAAATCAAATATAGAATTATCAGAAAAGCAAAGAGAAGCAGTTTTGTCAATAAATGATAGTAATGTAACTATTATAACAGGTGGACCTGGTACAGGTAAAACAACAATTATAAAAACTATAATTGATTTATTTGAAGAGAGAAAGAAAAAGGTTGTGCTTACTGCACCAACTGGACGTGCTGCAAAGAAAATGACAGAGGCAACAGGAAGAGAAGCATCAACTTTGCATAGATTACTAGGAATCGGGAAGCTAGATGATGAAGGAATTTATTCAAGACATAGTGATTATAAAGGTGAGCCTATAGATGCAGATTTGATAGTTGTTGACGAATTGTCAATGGTGGATATGTTTATAATGGATTATTTGTTAAATTGTATATATCAAGGAACGAAGCTAATTTTGGTAGGAGATGTAGACCAATTAGCATCAGTAGGACCAGGAAGTGTTTTAAAAGATTTGATAAATTCAGAGACCATTAATACTGTCAAATTAGATAAAATTTTTAGACAAGCTGCAAAAAGTAAAATAGTCTTAAATGCCCATAGGGTAAACAGCGGACTAGGATTTATCAAAAATGATGATGACGAAATTGAAGAAGATACGAAACAAGACTTCTTTTTTATAAAACAAAATTCAACAGAAAAAATGTTGCAAGAAGTAATCAGTTTATCAACAGGAAGACTAGAAAAGTTTGGAAATTATGACTTTTTCAAAAATATTCAAGTTCTAACTCCAACTAAAAAAGGACCTTTAGGAACTAGAGAATTAAATAAAGCATTACAAGCGGTTTTAAATCCAAATGTAGACGAGTTGCCAGAAAGAAAAATGGGTGATGTGGTTTATAGAGTTGGCGATAGGGTAATGCAAATAAAAAACAATTATGATATTACTTGGGAAAGAGAATCAAGCCCATTTGGAACAGAAAAAATAGATGGGAAATCAGAAGAAAATAGCTGGGCATCAATGTATCTTGCAAAACCAAAGGATAAAAAGGAAATAGGTACAGGTGTGTTCAATGGTGAAATGGGAACTATAATAGAAATTGACGAAAGAGAAAAGGTTGTTAAAATTCAATTTGATGACGAAAAAATTGCTTGGTATGAGTACTCAGATTTGGACCAAATAGAACATAGTTATGCTATTACAATACATAAAGCACAACGGAAGTGAGTTTGATGTTGTTATAATGTTGGCTCCTGCATCAGCTCCTATGTTACTAACTAGAAATCTACTATATACGGGTATTACTAGAGCTAAAAAGCTTTTGATTATTGTTGGCAGTGATAGGGTTGTTAGTTATATGGTTCAAAATGTTGATAGTAAAAAGCGTAATACTGGCTTGGAGTTTAAGTTGAGACAAGTGGGACAGTCCTAGTTTGTCTCATTTTTTTGTTTAAAATTGTCGAATTGTGTCAAAAATTTCTTGTTGACAATTTACATAAAATAATATAAAATAAAAAATAAAAAAAGGAGGTATTATGCCGAGAACAGCAAGAAAATTAATAGGAAGTGCATATATGCACAATATGGTACAAGGAATAAAAAAAGAATATATATTTAAAAGTGTTTCGCAAAAAGATAAATATATATCACTGTTAAAAAAATATGGTCAAAAATATAATATTGCAATTATTGCATATTGTATAATGGATAATCATGCACATATATTAACATATTCAGAAAATATTAATAACATAAGCCTTTTTATGAAAGAAACTAATACTGAATATGCTATATATTATAATAAGTCTAATAATAGAGTTGGTTATGTTTTTAGAAATAGATTTAATTCAAAAATTATTTATAATCAGGAGTATTTATTAAAATGTATAAAATATATACATATGAACCCTGTAAAAGCAGGTATAACAGAGAAAGAGGAAGAATATAAATTTTCTTCATCACCATATTATACAAATAAAAAAAATGAAAATTCAGAAATTTTAAATTTAGTTTTTAAATCAAAAGGTAATTTTATTCAGGAATATAATAATATCAAGTATGAACCATTGAATCTAGAAAAGGAAAAAGTTAATTTATCTAGTATTTTAGAGAGATTTTTGGAAAACGAAAAAATTGAATTATCGCAGTTACAAAATGAAAAAATATATATTAAAAAATTTTTATCTTATTTAATTTCAAACGAATATGAATTTACAAAAAAGGACTTGGCTAAAATAATACATATAAGTAGGTCTAAACTATATAGGATGATATAAAATGAACTATAAAAAATAATAAATGGAGAATATTATGACAAAATTTGACAAAATGATGAAACAAATTTGGACTGTCCCACTTGTCTCAATGTATCCCACAATATGTGGAATATGTGAAAAAATAAACAAAGACGGACTATGCCCAAAATGTAATTTAGAACTAAAAAAACAAGCAGAAGTGAACATATTACAAAAAGAAGAAATAGAGGAAAATTTAAAAAAAGAAAAATATTTTGAAGAATTAATGTACATATTTAAATATGAAGGACAAGTGCGTAAATTAATCTTAGACTACAAATTTAATGAAAAATCATATTTGTATAAAACTTTTGTAAATTTTTTGTTAAAAAATGAAAAAATATTTGAAAATATAAAAAAGTATGATAAAATTATACCAGTTCCAATAAGCAAAAAAAGAAATAAAGAAAGAGGCTATAATCAAAGTATGTTAATAGCAGAAGAAATAGCAAATAAAACAAATTTGGAACTTGTGAATAATTGCTTAATAAAAACAAAAAATATAATAGAACAAAGCAAATTAAACAAAGAAGATAGACTGCAAAATATACAGGGAGTATATAGTTTGCAAAATGAAAGATTAATAACTAATAAGAAAATATTATTAGTAGATGATATTTACACAACAGGAAGTACAGTAAATGAATGTTGTAAAATATTACAACAAGCAAATCCTAAAACAATAGGAGTACTAGTATTAGCAAAAGATTAGACAAAATGTCTCAGAAGGAACCGATGTCTTAAACAGAACAGTCCAAAAAACGGCGAAATAACAAAAGAAATGGAGTGAGAAAATGGAAGATTTGGTAGAAAGCATATTAGATTATGTAAGGTCAGATTATACAGACTATGCAATAATGATAAATGGTGAATGGGGTGTTGGAAAAACACACTTTTGGAATAACAAAATAAGAAAAAAAATTGAATCAATGCAACTAAATGGAAAAAGATATACAACTATTTATATGTCATTATATGGTATATCAAACTTGGAAGACATTAGTAAAAAAATATTTATTGAAACAACACAATTGATGGACAAAAATTTAAGAAAATTCATGGATTCCCATGGCCAGACAACAATACCAGAATATGCTAAAACTGGTCTTGATATGGCAAACTTTTTTGGTGTTACACAAAATGGTGACAAGATAGATTACTCTGAATTTTTCTCTACAGACGATAAAGTTCTATGCTTTGATGACTTAGAGAGAGCTAATGTTGACGTTATAGATATTTTGGGATATATAAATAATTTTGTTGAACATGACCATATAAAAACTATAATAATATGTAATGAAAAAGAACTTTCAACAAAATTAAAAAGTTCAAATTTGGAAATGAAAACATTTATAGCAACATATCTTTTGGACAAGCAAGGTGAGTTAAATACAACAGATGAACCAATGGTAGAAAAAATTCAAAATAAGATAGAGCATGTATTTGATAAAGCAAATGATTATGAAAGAATAAAAGAAAAATTAATTGGTGAGACATTTGAATATGCTCCTAAATTTGATTATATTATTAATGGTATTTTAATGAGATATGAAAATGATGCAGACTTGATAAGATTTTTAAGAGAAAATACTCGTCTAATAATTTTAACATTTGAACGAAGCGGAACGAGAAACTTAAGAATATTAAAACATGCGTTAAATGACTTCCAAAAAATATATGAAATGGTAGAAAAAAATTATCCTAATACAAATAATAGAGTAATGCAAACAATGCTGATATTTACAATAGCAATATCTTTTGAAATAAAAGCAGGAAAAATAACAAAAGATAAATTTGTAAATATTAAAGATAATGAAGAATACAAGTCAATATTAGTATCTTCAAGAACTTTGATGGATAATAGACAATTTTATATAAAAGAATTTGATAATAATTATTATTACAATTTTAAATCAGAATATAGATTTTTCAAATTTATTGAATATTATGTAAGAACAAGAATTTTTGATATGAAAATATTTAAAGAAAATATGGAAACAATAAGAAATACAGTTGATACAGAGAACTTACCAGGATATAAAAGATTATTAACTGAAGAATATTGGAAAATATCAGATGACGAATTTGGAAAAGTAATTAAAGAAGTTTTAGAAGAAGTAAAACAAGGGGACTTGGAACTTATTGATATAGTAAAAATATATGCATATTTTAGCTATTTCTCTAGAAAAGGATTAATTGATTATGATATAAAAACATTGAAAAGTGTATTCTTTAATGGAATGAATATTGCATCTTTAAAATCAAAATATTGTAAAAATGTTGAAGAAGAGCTTGGAAAAATTGCAATAGAACAACTTGAAGAAGATATGGATGAAATAATAAAACATTTTAATAGCTTAAATAATCAATTATTAGATAGAATGTATAAAGAAAAAGCAGAAGTAATATTTAAATGTATTCCAATGAAAATGGAAGAATTTTATGAAAAATTTGATAGAGAATGCATGAAAATTCCAATTTTTAAATATTATGATGTTTATCAATTATTCCAAAGGATTTCGTGTGCAAGTAATGAAGACATAGTAATGATAAAAGAAAAATTGTTAAACAGAGCTGAAAAATATCCAAAAGAAATTGAACCTGAAATGAAAAACATTAAGCAACTAAAACAAGTAATAGATGATTATTTAAAAGGAAAAGATCAGTCTATAAAAATTGTTATGCTTAAAGAGTTTTCTAATAGTTTAGGATATATTTTAGATAAATATAAAACAAGTTTTTTGAGTAAAAAAGAAGAATAAGAGAGAAGAGAAAAAATAGGAAAGGTTAAAATAATGGAAAAAGAAGATAAAAGCTTAATAGAAGATTTAAAAATTGCTATAATATATGGAAAAGAAGCGGTTGATGGAGAAAATAAAGACGGAATAGTAGAAAAAATATATAAAGATGAAGATGATACAGCACACTATTTTTATATGAAAGAGTTTTTAGAAAAACATTTTGTACAAGAAAAAGTACTAAATGAAAAACACGATGTAAATAGCATATTTTATGAAATGCAAAAAATGGGTCATATAGTATTTGCAGAAAATACATCAACTCCAAAATATAAAACAGGAATTTTTTATATTCCAAAATCAATTTCTGATAAACAAAAAGAATCATTGAAAATAATGCAAGAACAGCTAGAAAAAGAAGATTATAATATAACAGAATTATTTAATTTGCATAGAGATGAAGATGGAATTCTTTTAGGAAATCAAATACAAGGTAAGGCAAATATATTAAATCAATGGACTGAAGAAGAAAGAGAACTATAACGAAAAATTAATATAAAAGTAAATATTAGCATGAACAGAATTATAACAAATTTTTAATAAAAATGTATAAAATTTTCCTCTTTTGAAATAATAAAATTAGACTTGAAATTAAAGGAGGAAAAGAATAATGAAAGCAACAGGTGTTGTAAGGAGAATAGATGATTTAGGTAGAGTTGTAATACCTAAAGAAATAAGAAAAACACTCCGTATAAAAGAACGGAGACCCACTTGAAATCTTTACAGATAGAGAAGGACAGGTAATATTAAAAAAATATTCTCCAATTGGTGAATTATCAGAATTTGCAACAGGTTATGCAGAAACATTAGCAAAAACAACAGGACATATTGCATGTATAACAGATAAAGATACAATAATTGCAGTATCAGGTGGATCAAAAAAAGAATTTTTAGAGCAAGATGTTAGCCAAGAACTTGAAAAACTTATGGAAGATAAAGAAGTTTATACAAGTAAAGAAAATAGTGATATGTCAATGCCAATAACAAAAAATGATAAAAATGAAAAGAAAAAAAATGCACAAATAGTGTATCCAATAATATCAAATGGAGATACAATAGGAACTGTTATTTTAATGTCAAAAGATGCTAATACAAAAATGAATGAAGTCGAAAAAAAGGTGGCTCAGTCAGCTGCAACTTTTTTAGCTAGTCAAATGGATATATAATTATAAAAACAAGTTAATTTAATTTATAAGTTAACCTGTTTTTTTATTTGAAATTATTTTTTTAATATTGTCTTTTTTATTTAATTCATCTGATAAACCCACGATATAATCTCTTATTCTCTTGAACTTCACAGTTAATTAACCTCCTGATTAAATTACTATAACTATTTTAGCAAAAAAGAATACATAAAGTTGCTAATACATCATAAATTATGTATTGTTACAGTAATATTACAAGAATATTACATTTGTATAAAAAAGTCATAAAGTGTTGTAAATACATAATAAATTATGTATAATCTGGGTAAGATTGTATATAAAGAAAAAAGTCAAAGGAGAAAATTATAATGATAAAAACTGCCGAAAGCCTTGAGGGAGTATACACAAATAATCTAATAAATAAGTGCAAAATGAATAAAATAGATAAAAATAGACAGGAGTATTGCGTCTGTATAAAAAGTACAGAGTAATATTGCCGTCTATTTGTCGTACAAAAATATATGATTAAAATAATACTAAAAAATTAAAAAGTTATAGAGTATTTAAGATTTAAAGAAAGGTGTTGGAAAAAATCAACAGGAAAATTTGCCAGAGAATACAGAAAATACGGATGCGGGTACAGAGGTAGCATTAAAAGATGGCTGGGATACAGAGACTACAACAACAGTAAAAATACCGGATGGAACAGAAGTAACAGGGTTGGCAAAAGTTTCTACAGTATATGCAGTGTCAGATGGGAAAATAATACAGTACCAGTTCCAAAGGGATTTTACTATGTCGGCGGGACAAAAGATACAGGAATAATAATATTAGATAGCGAAGCTGATAAATATGAAAAAGGAAAAGATAAAACAACACATGATTATGCAACACAGTTAAAAGGAAATCAATTTGTGTGGATACCATGCTCAGTAGACGAATATGTGAAAATAGATTTTGGAAGTAGTATGACAAATGCTGCTTCTTGGGACATGGAAACAAATACAGCAGAAAAAGAGCAAATTGAAAAATATGGTGGCTTTTATGTTGGAAGATATGAAGCTGGTGTATCAACTTTAGATGAGTCAACAGGAACATTTAAAGATAGTGTTACATTTAGTAATAATGCATCATTATTTAATGCAGTTGAAATTCAATCAGGAATAAATGGTTGGGGCTGGCAAAATTACGATTTTATAGCGAGGGGAAAATTAATACCAGATTCAAATTACAAAAATAAAGCAACAGGAAATATAGTAGAAAAAGCAAATAGTATACCTTATTATCACGCAGATTATTATACAGCAGTAGAAATGAGTGATAGATTATATAGTAAAAATTCATTTGTAAAAAGTGGGTTAATGACAGGAACTCAATGGGATATGATAATGAAATTTTTAAGTGATAAAACAGATTATTCTGATATGAAAAGTACAAGTTGGGGAAATTGTAGTGATACATCTTTAACTAACTTAAGAGGATACTATACAAATGTTACATCTGCTGGAGTAACAGATGGATTTAAAAGTGTAACAGATTCAAGTAAACCATTAACAAATTCAGGAATAAGGAAAAATGGTTATGCATATGTTCTGTTGACAACTGGTTCAACAGAACAAGTGTTAAGGAAAGGTTTGTATGAAATTACTGGAAATTTGTGGGAATGGATACAAGAAGCATCTTATATATCAAATTTTAGTTATAATACAACTTATAATACATATAACCTTCGTGGTCGGTTCTTTTCATAATGGATATGAAGGTTATCCGGCTTGATATCGTGTATCTGATTATGCTTCTGAGGCTGATACGCATCTCGGCTTTCGTCCTGTACTTTATATAAAATAAGTATATTGTCGAAATCTGACGAACGATTTTTATTGATTTTTCAAGAAAATCATGGTAATATATGACTATGCAATTTATTTGACAATTGTATAGTCAAAATTTTTAAAAATAAAATTGAATTTTAAAATAAAAATTAAATCTAGCTACTTTGGAAGGACAAAAATATTTTAATTAATTTAATCTAATTTATTATTTCTAAATTTTAAGATTAAAAATTAAGTTCAAAATTTAAATCGAAAATACCCAAAAGTATTGAGAAAATAAGACAAGGATGGAGGTGCATTTTTTATAGTGCAAATTGTCAATAAAATTGTAAATACAATTAATAAATATTTACTAAATAGTATTGCCAAAAGCAAAAATATTTAGTATAATTAGAAAGGACAGTATATGGTAAAAGAAAAAACAAACAAAGTAGAAAGATTACCAATTACAAATGATTATATATTTAAAAGAGTATTTGCATTTGAAGGAAATGAAAGTATATTAAAAGATTTTTTGGAAGCAATTTTAAAGAAGGACATTAAAGAAGTAGAAATAAAAAATCCAGAAATAATACCTTACGAAAAAGATGAAAAACGAGGACTATTAGATATAAAAGCTCAAATAGATGATGGAACAATTTTAGACATAGAGATGCAAATGGAAGATGAGAAAAATACAGAAGAAAGAGGAACGGAATATTTAGGCAAAATGATATCAGAACAGCTACAAGAAGGAGAAGAATATATAAAATTAAAAAAGAGTATAGTAATATTTATAACAAATTATAATTTCTTAAAAAGGAATAGTTACCATAGTGTGGGAAAAGTAAAATTTGATGAAACATTACCAGAAGAATATGTAAATATGGGATATAAAGAAGAAGACGAAATAGCATCAAAATACATAGAGTTTCATTATATAGAATTACCAAAATATAAGAAAAAAGAACCATCAAAATTTACAAAATTAGACCAATGGATGTGTATATTTACACAAAATGAGGAGGGGATTATTTTGGCAGAGAAAGAAAATAAAGAAATAAAAAAAGCAATAAGAGCTTTAGACTTTATAAGTGCAGACCCAAAGGAAAGAGAAAGGCACAATTCTATATTAATGGCAGAGATTAATAGAAGAACTAGTGAGCATAATTTTTTTGAAGCTGGGAAAGAAGAACGGAATCCAAAAGGGAAGATATGAGCGGAATAAAGGAACGGAATAAGAAAAACAGCAAAAGAAATGTTAAATGAGAATATTCCAATAGAAACAATAATGAAGATTACAAAATTAACAAAAGAAGAACTATTAGAAATAAAAAACAATAATAAATAAAATAATATATATATAAAGCGGAATAAATGAGGCTACTTTTTTAGCAGCCGCATTTATTCCGCTTTTTTAAATACTAGAATTGACAGATATAATTATTACTAGGATAAATGGCTGAATTTTTTTCGTCATCTGAAAGACTATCAAAATTTTCTACATAATGACTATATTCGCCTTCTTTACAATCTGAAATTTCCTTAATTGAAACAGCAATTATTGAATTATCAGTTTTCTTAAAAAGAACATAATTAGTTGATAATCCATAAAATGTTCCTTCTTTGTATACAAGTGATTGAAAAGAAACACCATTTGCGCCAGTATTATGAATGATTGTAATAAAATTTTCTGAGTCGTCCATCATAACTACTTCATAGAAATCATTTGGAGCATCAAATGTATAAACTTTTTTTGAATAATCTGTTAAATGATATACTCCATTTGGTTCATAACATAAAGCATTATCTTGACGAAATGCCAATACATCACTTATCATATTTTCAATTTTGTGCCAGTCTGAGGTGTCTGAAAACTTTTCGTTAAGAGCAGTTTTATTTTCTGTTCTAGTTTCCTTTTGAGCCTCAGTTACGGTTTCATCCTTTTTTTCTGTCATTGTAGTATTCCGTGATGATGCACATCCTGTACAAATCACCATCATTGTTGCAACAAACATCATTAATTTTTTCATATTGTCTTCCTCCTGTTTTGTGTGATGTTTTATGAACTATTTAATTGTAACTAATAATATTATATCATATTTTATATCGAGGGTCAAATTACAGTAGACATAATATTTAAATTTGACAATTTCTAGAAATTATAGTATAATACAAAAGATGTTGCCAAAGGGCACAAGAATGAGATTTTATAAAACCAAAATTTTAAAGAAAAATAAAAAGAGAACGGATTAAAAATTAAAACAAAAGATAAGATATAAAGAGAAATTTAAATATCATTATGTTATTAGTAAAATTAACAAA
Source organism: uncultured Clostridium sp. (assembly GCA_945865665.1). Taxonomy (GTDB): domain Bacteria; phylum Bacillota; class Clostridia; order TANB77; family CAG-508; genus CAG-269. The sequence goes on from CAMBEE010000007.1 coordinate 31,557, forward strand.
TTTGTAAAAATATTTTTATAATAATATATATAGATTTAATTATATAAATTTAATGTATTAATAAAAAATGAAAAATTAAAAGTGTTTTATGTGTGAATATTATTAATTTAAATTTTGTAATTATGCTAAAAACTAAAAAAACACGGTTTTATTAAAATTGAATATAGAATATTTTAAAGAAAAAGAAGCTTTAAAACTAAAATGAAAAGAAAGAGAGGAAAATTATGGCAGAAGAAAAATTGAATAAAAAAGAAGAGAGAAAGCCAAAAGCACCCAGAAGAACAACAAATAAAAAGGTGCAAGATAAAAAACAAGAGATAAAAGAGAAAAAAGAAGAGACAGGAGTTCAAAGAGAAGAAAAAAGTACGAGAATTTCAAATAGTACAAAAAATTCAAATAGTACAAGAAATACAAGGACAACAAGAAGAACAAGAACTACAAGAAAACCAAGAGAAAGTAAAGTACAAGAGAATACAGAATTACAAGAATCAAGAGAGCTAGTTGTAAGGGGAGAAAGTGCAATTGTAGAAAGAAAATCTGCAAGAAGAAATAATATTTTTAAAAAATCAAAACTAAAAATTATTCCATTAGGTGGATTACATGAAGTTGGAAAAAATATCACAGTATTTGAATATGATGATGAAATAATAGTAGTTGACTGTGGTTTGTCATTCCCAGATGACGATATGCTTGGGGTAGACTTAGTTATACCTGATATCACATATTTACAAAGAAATGAAGAAAAAATTAAAGGATTAATAATAACACATGGACACGAAGATCATATAGGAAGTGTGCCATATTTATTAAAACAAATAAATATTCCAGTATATGCACCAAAACTAGCAATGGGATTAATAAGAAATAAATTAGAGGAACATAGAATTTTAAGAAGTTCAACATTAGTTGAAGTAACACAAGGTCAAAAAATCAAATTTGGTAAATATTTTGAGGTTGAATTTATCAGAAGTACACATAGTATACCAGATTCAGTAATGCTAGCAATAAAAACACCAGTTGGAACAATTTTACACACAGGTGACTTTAAAGTTGATTACACACCAATAGATGGAAAAATAATGGACCTTGGAAGAATTGCAGAACTTGGAAATGAAGGAATTTTAGCATTGATGTCAGATAGTACAAATGCTGAAAGAAAAGGATTTACAATGTCTGAAAGTTCGATAGGACCAGTATTTGACGAATTATTTGATGGATGTACAAAGAGAATTGTTGTTGCAACATTTGCATCAAATGTACACAGAGTTCAACAAATAGTAAGTTCAGCAGTAAAATATCACAGAAAAATTGCAATATGTGGTAGAAGTATGATAAATATGATTTCAACTGCAAAAGAGTTAGGATATATAGATTGTCCAGATGATATATTTATTGATATAGACACAATGTCAACATATAATGACGAACAATTAGTAATTATAACAACTGGTAGCCAAGGTGAGACAATGTCTGCATTAACAAGAATGGCAGCAGGTGACCATAGAAAAGTTAAAATTACACCAAATGATTTAGTTATAATTTCTGCAAACCCAATACCAGGAAATGAAAAATCAGTTTCAAAGGTAATTGATGATTTAATGCAAATAGGTGCAGAGGTTGTATATAGTGCATTAGCAGATGTTCACGTTTCAGGACATGCCTGCCAAGAAGAACAAAAATTGATATTTGCACTTTCAAAACCAAAATTCTTTATACCGGTTCATGGTGAATATAGACAATTAAAAGCACATGGGGAAACTGCTCAAATGATGGGTATTCCAGCTAAAAATATTGTTATGATGGAAAATGGTAGAATTGTTGAGCTAGACGAAAATGACATCAAATTAGGTGGAATGGTTCCAAATGGTAGAGTTTTAGTTGATGGACTTGGTGTTGGAGATGTTGGAAATATTGTTTTAAGAGATAGACAACATTTATCACAAGATGGTTTAATTGTTATTGTTTTAACAATGGATTCTTCAACAGGTGAAGTAGTTGCAGGACCTGATGTTATTTCAAGAGGTTTTGTATATGTTAGAGAATCAGAGAACTTAATGGATGATGTTAAAAATGTTGTTAGACATGAAATTGGAAAATGTGAGGAAAAAGGAATAAGAGACTGGTCAACTATTAAGTCAACAGTTAGAGAAAATCTAAGAGATTATATTTTCTCTAAAACAAAGAGAAATCCTATGATAATTCCAATTATTATGGAAGTATAAACCATTGGGGACGTTCTCAAATTGGTTGAAAAATTTTATTAAAAACCATTGGGGACGTTCTCAAATTAGTTGAAAAATTTTATTAAATAACCAAAGAAAAAATTGGGGAAAATTAAATTGAATAAAAAGGTGGGACTAAAACTTTTGAAAAGGAGTAATTAATAGTATGCCAAGAAATTCAAGAAAAAATTTTCCGGGGCTTTTTCATCATATAATGTCTCAAGGAATAAATAAAGAATATATTTTTGATGATGATAATTTGAAAAGAAAATATATAAATATAATTAATGAAAAATTACAAGAAAATAATGTTAATATAATATCGTATTGTATTATGGATAATCATGTTCATATGTTAATCAATGTTCAAAAAATTGAAGATATGTGCAGGTTTATGCAACAGGTTAATACAAGTTATGCAAGATTCTATAATAAATTTTATGGTAGGGTTGGATACGTTTTTAGAAATAGATATCTTTCAAAATCAATTTTGGATGAAAGACAACTAAAAAAATGTACTGTGTATATTCATAAAAATCCGGTGGTTGCTGAAATGGTAAAGAAGGAAGAAGATTATAGTTTTTCTAGTTATAATGAATATTTGCAAGGAATAAATGCATTTTCAATAATATCTTCAAATGCACGAGAGATGCTATTTGGAGATGTTTCAAGTGATGAATTTAAAAATTATTTTAAAGAGATGCATAACTACAAAGATTATGAATTAAAAGAATTTGATGATTTTGAAGAAAAAGAGGATCTAGAAAAAATAATAAATAGGTATTCTAAATTTTCGGACAAAGAAAAAATAATTAAATTAAATGTTGAAGAGAAATTTTCTGAAAGAAAGTTAGCGGAAATTTTTAAAATGACAAGATATGAAATAAGAAAAATTTTAAAACAAGGGGAATATACAGATAAAACAAATAAACCAAATTAACAACGTCCCCATTGGTTGAAGGGAGAATAGAAAATGGATTATAAAGATTTAGCAAATTTAATATTTCCAGATGCAAAGGAAATATCATATTATGAAGAAAAATATCCAGAAAGAGATTTACCAGAAGGAGCAATAGTAACAAGATTTGCTCCTAGTCCAACTGGATTTGTACATATTGGAGGATTGTATCAATCATTAATAGCAAGGAAATTGGCTTCACAAACAAATGGAGTATTTTTCTTAAGAGTTGAAGATACAGACCAAAAAAGAGAAGTTGAAAATGCAGTATCTGGAATAGTAACTTCTTTAAAAGATTTTGCAATTGAGCCAGATGAAGGAATGATTTCTGAAGATGAGGGAAAAGGAAATTATGGACCATATAAACAAAGTCAAAGAAAAGAAATTTATCAAGCATATGCAAAATATCTAATTGAACAAGGTAAAGCATATCCATGTTTCTGTACACCTGAAGATGTAGAAGAAATAAGGGCAAAACAAGAAGCTGCAAAGATCAGACCTGGATATTATGGTGTATGGGCAAAATGTAGAACAGTAACAGTTGAAGAGGCTATAAAAAGAATCCAAAATGGTGAAAACTATATAATCAGATTCAAATCTCTAGGAAGAGAAGACAGAAAAATACAACATCACGATGTAATTAAAGGAAAGGTTGATTTTCCAGAAAATGACCAAGATATAGTTATAATAAAAGCTGATGGTTTACCAACATATCATTTTGCACATGCAGTTGATGACCACTTAATGCATACAACACATGTAATAAGAGGAGATGAATGGTTATCTTCAGTTCCATTACATTTGCAATTATTCCATGAATTAGGATTTAAAGCTCCTAAATATGCACACATTGCACCAATTATGAAAAATGATAATGGAAACAAGAGAAAATTAAGTAAAAGAAAAGATGCAGAAGCTGCTGTAAGTTACTATGCAGAAGAAGGGATTCCAGCAGAAGCTGTTAAAGAATATTTAATGAATATTGCAAATTCTACATTCGAAAATTGGAGAAGAGCAAACCCAGATAAATCAATGGATGAGTTCCAATTGCAATTAAATAAAATGAGTGTTAGTGGGGCATTATTTGATATGGTCAAATTATTAGATGTATCAAAAACAGTAATATCAAAAATGTCTGCAGAAGAAGTATATGAAAATGCTTTAAATTGGGCTTCAAAATATGACCAAGAATTAGTAGAAATCTTAAAAGATAAGGAATATGCTTTAAAAGTTTTTGGTATAGAAAGAGGAAACAAAAAACCAAGAAAAGATATATCAAAATGGTCAGATGTTAAAGAAAATGTTGAATATATGTATAATGAATTATTTGAAAAAAACCAAGAAGAATACCCATTCCAAGTAATTAATGATAAAGAATCAATTGAAAAAATTTTAAAATTATATGTTGAAAAATATTATGATGAAAATGATGATAAACAAACTTGGTTTGATAAAATAAAAGAGTTATCAGGTGAAATGGGCTATGCTAAAGAAGTTAAAGAATTTAAAGCAAACCCAGGAATGTATACAGCACATGTTGGTGATGTTAGTACAGTTCTAAGAGTTGCTTTAACAAAAAGAACTAATACACCAGATTTATATGAAATCATGAAAGTTCTTGGAAAAGAAGAGATAGAAAGACGTTTGAGACAATAGGGACAGTGCAAATTTGTCTCATGATATATGTAGGAATTTGTTGAAAAAATTGTCTTGAGGTGATTTGAAATGGATTATAATATTGGGGATATCGTTAGAACTAAAAAGCAACATCCTTGTGGAAGTAAATTGTGGGAAATAACCAGAGTTGGCGTTGATTTTAAATTGAAATGTCAAGGTTGTGGACACATCGTAATGGTTCCAAGGGAAAAAGCTTTGAAAATGATAACAAAGAAAATAGAAGACAAATGAATCAGTGGGGACGTTGTTAAAATGGTTGAATTTTTCAACCATTTTAACAACGTCCCCACTGGTTCATAAAAAAATGTCGAAAATTGACATCTTTTTCTTATGTACAACATAATATATAGTATAACACATCAAATAAAAGTGTTATGCAGGAGGTGACTTTTATGGAGCCACAAGAAGTATTTTGCTATGACAAAAAAGAAGATAAATGCAATAACAATAAATGTTTTGGAATCATAACAGTAATATTAGCAATTGCTTTTTCATTTGTTGTTGGACTATTGGTTGGTGCAGCTGCAATAGCATCTGAAATATTAGCATCTTTTGGAGCAATAATAGTTTTAGCAGTTGTTTTGGGATTACTTCTAATTTTATCTATTATATTACTAATTTGTAATAGAAAGAAAGATAAAAAAAGAAAATGTTGTTGCTAAAAGTGTGAACCAATGGGGACGTTGTTAAAATGGTTGAAAAATTTTTCAACCATTTTAACAACGTCCCCATTGGTTCATATTGGTTCCTAAAAAAAATTCGGGATTGAAGACCCGTCCCCTAATCCCGTTTTTTTTAAATATATTTTTCAATTTCATTCCATACATCATCCATATAAATTCTTCTTTCAGAAGAAAATGGAAAAGTAGGAATATCACCAATTGGATTTAAAGTTTTTTGTAATTTGCTAGCTACATCTGGAACTTTAGTAACAGCAATTTTATCAGCTTTATTTGCCAAAATCATACAAGGTAAACCGGAACGAATAACATAATCGTACATAAGTTTATCATTTTCAGTAGGTGAATGACGAATATCTACTAAAAAGATAATCAAAGAAATTTGTTCTCTGTTAAATAGATATTGTTCAATAAATTTTCCAACTTGTTCTTGTTCTTTTTTAGACATTTTGCTGTAGCCATATCCAGGCAAATCAACAAAATAAAATTTCTCATCTATATTATAAAAATTAATTTGTCTTGTTTTTCCAGGTTCACTACTTGTTCTAGCAAGCTTTTTTCTGTTTATCATGGTGTTTATAAAACTTGATTTTCCAACATTAGATTTACCAACTAAAACAATTTCTGGTAAATTATTTTTCGGATATTGAGCAGGTTTTACTGCTGATACTTCAAATTTTGGATTATTTACTATCATATTTGCTGACATTCCTTTCTATCAAATCTATCAAGGTATAAAATTTTGCACTGTCCCATTTGTCTCATTTATTTTTTTGGAAGAATTTTTTCAGTTCCACCCATGTAAGGTCTTAAAACTTCTGGAACAGTAACACTTCCATCTTCATTGTAGTTGTTTTCTAATACAGCAATTAAGCCTCTTGGAGTAGCGACAACTGTATTATTTAATGTATGTAAGAAATAGTTTCCTTTTTCACTCTTAACACGAATTCCTAAACGTCTTGCTTGAGCATCTCCTAAGTTAGAGCAACTACAAACTTCAAAGTATTTCTTTTGTCTAGGACTCCATGCTTCAATATCGCATGATTTAACTTTTAAATCAGCTAAATCTCCAGAACAACAGTCAAGTTGTCTTACTGGAACATTGAAACTTCTAAATAAATCAACACTTAATTTCCACATTTTATTGTACCAGTTCATAGAATCTTCTGGTTCGCATAAAACTATCATTTCTTGTTTTTCAAATTGATGAACACGGTATAAACCTCTTTCTTCTAGACCATGTGAACCAATTTCTTTTCTGAAACATGGAGAGTATGATGTCATGCTAATTGGAAGTTCGTCTTTTTTGATTAGTTGGTCTTTAAATCTACCAATCATTGAATGTTCAGATGTACCGATTAAGTACAAATCTTCACCTTCAATTTTATACATCATATCATACATTTCTTCAAAACTCATAACACCAGTTACAACATCACTACGAATCATAAATGGTGGTATAGCATATGTGAAACCATTGTTAATCATGTAATCTCTGGCATATGCAAGCATTGCTTCATGAAGTCTTGCAACATCACCAATTAGGTAGTAGAAACCAACACCGCTTGTACGTCCTGCAGATTCTTTGTCCATTCCGTTGAATCTTGCAATAATATCTGCATGATATGGAATTTCGTAATCTGGAACAACTGGTTCACCAAATCTTTGAACTTCTACATTTTCACTGTCATCTTTACCAATTGGAACAGATGGGTCCATGATATTTGGTATTTTCATCATTCTTGATTTTATTTCTTCAGCATATTTAGCTTCTAATTTTTCATTTTCTTCAAGTTGTGCATTTATTTCTTGAACTTTTACTTTTATGCTTTCGGCTTCTTCTTTTTTTCCTTGTTTCATAAGTCCACCAATTTCTGCACTTAGAGATTTTCTTTCAGCTCTTAAATTATCTCCATTTAATTTTGCTTCTCTGTTTTTTACGTCTAAATCAATAACTTCGTCAACTAATACTAATTTTTCATCTTGAAATTTGTTTTTGATGTTTTGTTTAACAACATCAGGGTTTTCTCTTAAAAATTTGATATCTATCATTTTGGCCTCCTAAAATTTAATTTATATAATTTTTTTCAATTTCTTTTACTATTTCAAATCTATGTGTTTGTCCAGTTATATTATCTGGTCTTTCTGTGGAAATTTCTGATAAAAACATTTTTTCAGGTCTTACCCAAAGTGTTTTTTTATCTTCTCTTTCATATAATGGTTTGTAAACGACTATTCTTTCAGTTGTTTCCGAGTCATAGGCTATGTTTTCTACAAAATAGTAGTTTCCTTTAAAATGACGATAGACTTTGCCAATTTCAACTTTTTCCATTTTTGATTTCATTCCTTCCCAAAGGTTTAAATTTTTTACTTTTATAATTCTTTCTATGGCATTATATAATATTTTTGGTTAAATATCAAGGAAAATTTACATAAAAAAAGTGCATATGTGTTTTTTTGGATTTTGACATATGCACTTTCAAAGAACCATAAATAGTCACTTCCAAATTATACCGTTTTTTAATTGGCTTGTAAATATCTACAAAATAAAAAAATCGATATTTAAAGTTAAATCGTTACAGTTTACAGCCTAAGAAAATTTTCGTGTGCAAGTTGCCACCTTAAGGGTTATATTTATTTGATATTGTATTCGTTTGATTGAAGTGAAAAATAGAAAATCTTAAATAAATAACTGAGGAATGATCACAAAAGAAATATATATATGTATATGATTTGAAACATTTTCTCGGTTCAATACGCAACATAAGAATTTCTAAAATAAATTGATGGATAATTCCACTTAGTCCTCGCTTCGCTCGACGTGAACGCTTTCCATAAATTTATTTAAGAAATTCTAATATTGCTCTAATCACATTCGAAAAGTTTAAAATCATATACATATATACATTTTTGACCTGAGTGAGAGAGGCTCAGTTTGATATTTTAGATTTTCTTTTTAAACGTAATGAACAGAATACAATATCAAATAAATATAACCCTTAAGGTGGCAACTTGCACACAAAAATTTTCTTAAACTGTGAACTGTAACGTTAAATCTATGATGAAAAAGAATAAAAAAATTGAAAAAGATAAAAATATAAAAAGAAAACAAAAAGGAGCTGATAATAAATGCTTTTAGAAATAATAAAATTTATCATATATTCAGGATTAATAGTACTGATTTCGAAATATGTACTAGTAACGACATTAAGAAAATTAGCGGAGGCTTTAAACTTAAAAGCAAAAACCGTTGGAGACATAGCAGGATATGCAACATCAGTACCAGAATTATTAACAATAACAACATCAAGCCTAAGAGGTTTAACAGGTGCAAGTGTTTATAACATTTTAAGTTCAAATGTAATTAACTTAATTCAATATTTAGGTGCAATTTTTTTAAACAAAAACATATCAAAATTGCGAAATAGAGCCATAATAACAGATTTAATACTAGTATTTTTTACAATAGCAATACCAATTGTTTTTCTAAAACTTGATATAGAATTAAAATTAGCAGTAGTGCCATTATTTATTATTTTGTATAGTTTATTTAGAGTTTTAAATAACCATGTTCATAAATTATATTTAAAAAATGAAGATGAGGAACTTGAGGAAGAAATTGAAGAGGAAAGAAAAGAAGAAAAGAAGAAACCTAAAAAAGTGTTGTTATATGTATCAATTTTAATTATAACAGGAATTTTATTATTTGTTATAGGAGAGATATTAGGAGATACACTTGAAAATTTGTGTAATATATTTGGAGTTTCTGAGGTTATTGTTGGTATTTTATTAGGTTTTGTTACGAGTTTACCAGAATTAATTACTTTTTTTGAAGCTCAAAGACATTATAAAAAAGTTGAAGATGATATGCTTGGAGTTGTTGAGGCTACTAATAATTTGCTTACTTCTAATATATTGAATTTATTTGCAATTCAGACTGTTGGAATTTTGATTCCAACAATAATAATTAAGTAGAAGTTGGAATTTTCCAAGGCTGTGAATTGTAACAAGTAGAAAATAAATGATATAAAAAATTATAAAAGGTGTTGACAAAATAAAAGATGTTAGTATATAAATAAGTAAACAAATGAATTTTTAAGTTGCAAAGGAAGGAAAAAGATATGGAAAAGGATGTTGAAAAATCATATTATGAAATAGTAAAAAATTATGTTGCATTAAAACCTGAAAGTACAAAGGTACAGGTAAGTGCATTTACGGGGATTCCAATTGATTTTATAGAAGATGGAATAGCTAGTGGAAAATTTGATGAGTATAATGGATACTTAAGAATCTCAAGAAAAAATGGAATGAATTCTCAAAGACGAAATGAATTAGCAAGAAAATTTGTGGAGGGACTTCGTCAAGGAGTTGAACCTTTAAATGTGGAAAAATATAAAGAGCCAGAATCTCAATTAGTAGTTGACCTACAGAAAAAGTATGGCACTGGTAATAAGGATAATGACTGGAATCGTTAAATACTAAAAATAAAAAACAATGGAAAGAGTTCACATAGTGGAAGAGTTTCATTGTTTTTTGTATATTAGGAAGGTTCTCTGAACTTCCTATAATATAAATAATTTGCACAGAAAATTTATTTCATAAATTTGTTCTATTATAAGAAAGTTCTCCGAAATTCCTATAATATAAATATTTTGCACAGAAATTTGCATAAAGCAATTTTCGCGCGCGAACAAAGACACGGACTTAAAAATGTTGTAAAGTGTTCACAAAAAATTCACAAAAATTTTAGCAAAAGGTATTGACAAGTGCTAAAAAAGGATATAATATATAACAAGATTAGCAAACAAACAAAAAGAGTGCTAAAAGAGGTGAGAAAATGCTAGATGATAGAAAAAAGAAAGTATTACAAGCCATAGTAGAAGAATATATAAACACAGCAGAGCCAGTAAGTTCAAATGCACTAACAAATAATGAAGAATTGCAATATAGTAGTGCAACAATAAGAAACGAAATGGCAGACCTTGAAAAAGCAGGATATCTAGAAAAAACACATACATCAAGTGGAAGAATACCATCAGAAAAAGGATATCGATACTATGTAGACGAACTTTTAAAAGATGACAACATAAGTATGGAAGAAATTAAATATATAAGTGACAAATTAGAAACAAAAGTAAATGAAATAGAAGACTTAACAAGAATTGCAACAACAACAATTTCAGAAATAACACATTATACAACATTAGCAATTGGACCAAGTTCACAAGATTTGTTGATTGAAGAAATAAAATTTGTTTTGCTAGGACCAAGAATGCTAATGGCAATAATATTGACAAATACAGGAATGGTAAAGGAAACAATAATAAAATTTGATGAGGACATAACAGATAAACAAGTTGAAACAATAAATTATATGTTTAACCAAAAGCTGAAAGGGCAACCACTTCAAATTATAGATGTTCCATTAGAAGAATACTTAATAAATGAAATGAAGTATAGTGTGAAAGTTATAAAACCAATTATAGAACAAATAAAAAAAGTAATTTCAGAAGATAGGCAATTATATCTTGAAGGAGCAAACAAAGCCTTTGATTTGCCAGAATTTAATAGTTTGGCAGTTGCAAAGAATTTCGTAAATATAATTGACGAAAAAGATTTAATGACAGACATATTAAATTCGGGATTTGCAAAAGATATCAATGTTTACATTGGTGATGAAAATGAAAAAGAAGAACTTAAAGATTTTAGTGTTATAACTTTTAAACATAAAGTTGGCGACAAAGATATGGGAACAATAGGAATTATAGGACCTAAAAGGATGGATTATTCAAAAGTTATTTCAGTTATGAAGTATATAAATAAAAAATTAAAAGACAAAGGAATATAAGGATTGAAAAATAATTACATTTTTTGCAAGGAAATTTAATTCTTTTCCAATTTGTTAAATATTATTGAAGGATAAAAAGAAAGAGGCGATAAGATGTCAGAAAAAAATGAAAATGTTGAACAAGAAGTAACAGAAGAAATCAAAAAAATTAATGAAGAAAAAAGTGAATTACAAAAAAAACAACAAGAATTAGACGATTTGACAGACAGATATAAAAGAATTTTAGCAGAATTTGAAAATCATAAAAAAAGAAGTCAAAAAGAAAGAGAAGGCATGTATAATTCAATTTTAGGTGATGTTGTGGAGGTTATGCTTCCGATATTAGATAACCTAGAAAATGCAGCAAAAGTTGAGACTTCAGATGAAAATTATAAAAAAGGTGTTGAACTTGTTTTAAAACAATTTCAAGATGTGCTTAAATCAAAGGGCGTAGAAGAAATCAAAGCTCTTGGCGAGACTTTTGATCCAGAACTTCACGAGGCTGTTAGCAGTGTTCAGGATGATTCTAAGGGAGAAAAAGAAATTGTTCAAGAGTATAGAAAGGGCTACAAAATAGGTCATAGGGTTATTAGACATTCTATGGTGGTAGTCGCAAATTAGTTATTAATTTTAAAAATATAAAAAAATTTTAGGGAGGAATTTAAAATGGGAAAAATTATAGGAATTGACTTAGGAACAACAAACTCATGTGTAGCAGTTATGGAAGGAGGAGAACCAGTAGTAATACCAAACGCTGAAGGTAATAGAACAACACCATCAGTAGTAGCATTCTCAAAAAATGGTGAAAGATTAGTTGGACAAATAGCAAAACGTCAAGCAGTTACAAATCCAGAAAATACTGTTATATCAATAAAAAGAAAAATGGGTACAGCTGAAAAAGTTAAAATAGAAGGTGACAGCTTTACACCACAAGAAATATCTGCAATGATTTTACAAAAATTAAAAACTGATGCAGAAAATTATTTAGGACAAAAAGTAACTCAAGCAGTTATTACAGTACCTGCATACTTCAATGATAGCCAAAGACAAGCAACAAAAGATGCTGGTAAAATAGCAGGACTTGAGGTTTTAAGAATTATAAACGAACCAACAGCAGCAGCTTTAGCTTATGGAATGGATAAAGAGCAAGACCAAAAAATATTAATTTATGACTTAGGTGGTGGAACATTCGATGTTTCTATACTAGATATTGGTGATGGTGTATTTGAAGTTTTATCTACAAGTGGTAATACACATTTAGGTGGAGATGACTTTGACAATGCAATAATTGAATATTTAGTAAGTGAATTCAAAAAATCAAATGGAATTGATTTAAAAACAGATAAAATGGCAATGCAAAGATTAAAAGAAGCAGCTGAAAAAGCTAAAATAGAATTATCAGGTGTTCAACAAACACAAATTAACTTACCATTTATTACAGCAGATGCAACAGGACCAAAACATTTAGATGTAACTTTAACAAGATCTAAATTTGAAGAGTTAATTCATGATTTGGTAGAAGCTACAGCAGGACCAGTTAACCAAGCATTAAAAGATGCAGGATTAACAGCAAATGATATTCATAAAGTATTATTAGTTGGTGGTTCTACAAGAGTTCCAGCTGTTCAAGAAGTTGTTAAGAGAATAACAGGTAAAGAACCAGATAAAGGAATAAACCCAGATGAATGTGTTGCAATCGGTGCATCAATTCAAGGTGGTGTTTTATCAGGAGATGTTAAAGACTTAGTATTACTAGATGTAACACCATTATCATTAGGTATTGAAACATATGGTGGAGTATTTACAAAATTAATTGAAAGAAACACAACAATACCAACTAAAAAATCACAAATATTCTCAACAGCAGCAGATGGTCAAACATCAGTAGAAGTTCACGTATTACAAGGTGAAAGAGAAATGGCTGCATACAACAAAACATTAGGAAGATTCCAATTAACAGGAATTCCAGCAGCACCAAGAGGAGTACCTCAAATTGAAGTAACATTTGATATAGATGCAAACGGTATAGTTCATGTATCTGCAAAAGATATGGCAACAGGAAATCAACAAGATGTTTCTATTACAGCTTCAACAAACTTAACAGATGAAGATATCGACAAAGCTGTTAAAGATGCAGAAGCACATGCTGAAGAAGATAAAAAGAAGAAAGAAGAAATCGAAGTTAAAAACAATGCAGAAAGTTTAGTTTACAACAGTGAAAAAACATTAAATGACTTAGGTGACAAAATTAGTGGAGAAGAAAAAGCTAAAGTTGAAACTGAAATCGATAATACTAAAAAAGCATTAGAAACAAACGATACAGAAAAAATCAAAGAGGCTACAGAAAAATTAACAAAAGTATTTTATGATATGTCAGAACAATTATATAAAAATGCAAATCCAAACGGAGCAGCAGGAGTAGATCCAAATGCAGCATCAGGTAGCGGAGCAGATAACGGTTCAGATGCAAATAATGGCGGAAACAATGGAAATGTTTATGATGCTGATTATAAGGTTGAAGATGACAAATAGAATTTGAAAAATTTCGGGATTGGGGGACGGGTCTTTCATCCCGAAAAATTTTTATGATAAAAAAATCGGGATGAAAGACCCGTCCCCCAATCCCGAAATTTTATGGAGGAAAAAATGGCTAATAAAAGAGATTATTATGAGGTTTTAGGTGTTAATAAAAATGCCACAGATGATGAATTAAAAAAGGCTTATAGAAAAATGGCTAAAAAATATCATCCAGATGCAAACCCAGATAATAAAGAAGAAGCGGAAAAAAAGTTTAAAGAAGTTAACGAAGCATATGAAACACTTTCTAATCCTCAAAAAAGAAGAATGTATGACCAATTTGGAACAGCTGATCCACAAGGATTTGGAGGGGCTGGTGGTCCATTTGGAGGTGGAAATTATACATATTCTACTTCGGGATTTGATGGCTTTGGAGACTTTGGAGATTTAGGTGATATATTTTCTTCATTTTTTGGCGGTGGTTTTGGTGGCAGACAGTCTGCTAGAAAAAACAGTGGACCACGAAAAGGTGCAGATTTAAACTTAAATATGGATATTACATTTGAAGAGGCTTTTTTAGGAGTTGAAAAAGAAGTAGTTATAAACAGAAATGAGACTTGTGAACATTGCCATGGAACTGGTGCAAAACCTGGAACAAATCCAATAAAATGTCCAGATTGTCATGGAACAGGTCAAGTAACACAAGTTCAAAATACAATTCTAGGTCAAGTTCAAACAACCAGAACATGTGGTAAATGTCATGGAACTGGTAAAATCATTACAGAGGTTTGTGAATTCTGTAAAGGTAAAGGAGCTATAAGAAAACAACCAAAAATAAAAGTTAAAATTCCTGCAGGAATTGATGATAATCAGACTGTAGTATTAAGAGGAGAGGGCGAACCGGGTAGCAAAGGTGGACCTAAAGGAGATTTATACATTACATTAAGAATTAAAAAACATAGCATATTTACTAGAAAAGGTAATAATGTTTTATGTGATATTCCAATTACTATGACACAAGCTGCATTAGGCGCAGAACTTGAAATACCTATGGTTGATGGAAGTAAGGAAAAATATAAAATTCCAGAAGGTACTCAAACAGGTACAAGGTTTACTATTAGAAATAAGGGATTTAAATATGTAAATTCAACATCTGAAGGAGATTTTGTATTTACAGTTCAAGTTCAAACTCCTAAGAGATTGACTAAAGAACAAAGGGAATTGCTTGTTGAACTTGCTAAAACAATGAATGAACAACCACCTGTTAAGAAAAAAGGAATTTTTGGGTAATGTTTAAAATTTTATAACTAAATATTATAAATATAAAAAATGAGATTAATTCAATAGAGTTAATCTCATTTTTACATTTAAAAATCGATTTCTTCAATATCAACATCTGTTTTTAAATATTTTATAATATCTACATCAGAAATATTAAGAACTTTTATAAGCTTTTTCAAAGTTTTAACAGTAGTTTTTGATTCGTTGTGTTCTAAACGTTGAAGATGTCTCCAACTGATATCTATTTTTTCGGCTAGTTCTTCTTGTGAAAAGCCATTTTTAACTCGATATTCTTTAATCATTTAATAGCCTCCATAAATAATTATTGCGATAATTATGTCATAATTACTATAAAAATAGTATGGTATAAATATCATAGAACTATAACAACAAAGTTAATTAATATTACAATACGGTTAATTATAATAATAAATAAGTAAAGTATAAGAGTTATCTTAGGATATTAAATTTAAAACAACTTTTTTTGTGATTTGTCATGATTTACTAGACAGAAAAACAAATAAAATGTATAATAGACAAAGAAAAACAAAAACTTTGGAGGAACCAAATTAAATGAAAAAAGTACTATTCATATCAAGTACAGGAGGACATCTAAATGAACTATTACAGTTATCTCCTTTATTTGAAAAATATGATTATCATATAATAACAGAAAAAGACAAAGCAAATGAAAATCTAAAAGAAAAATACGGAAAAAAAATAGATTTCTTACCATATGGAACAAGAGCAAAACTATTTACATATATATTTAAATATTTTTATTTATGTTTAAAAACAATATTTTTTTACTTTAAATTACGACCAAATGTAATAGTAACGACTGGAACACATACAGCGGGACCGATGTGTTATTTGGGAAAAATATTTGGAAGCAAAATAATATATATAGAAACATTTGCAAATAAAAATAAAAAGACTGCAACAGGAAGATTGATTTATCCAATTGCGGATTTGTTTATAGTTCAATGGGAAGAAATGCTAAAACTATATCCTAGAGCAGTATATGGTGGCTCTATTTATTAAACCGTCCGCAAAAGGAAAAAACAAGGAGAAAATTATGATACTAGTATTATTAGGAACGCAAAATAATAGTTTCCACAGGTTATTAGAAGAAGTGGAAAAAAACATAAAAGATAAAACAATAAACGAAGAAGTAATTGTACAAGCCGGATATACAAAATATCAAACACATAGAATGAGAATAATTGATTTGATGTCAAAAGAACAATTAGAACAATTTCAGGATGAAGCAAGTTTGATAATAACACATGGCGGTGTTGGTTCAATAATATCTTCAATTGAAAAAGGAAAAAAGGTTATAGCTGTACCAAGAAAACATGAATATGGTGAACATGTAAATGATCATCAAATTCAAATTGTTAAAGATTTTAATGACAAAGGTTATATAATTGGAATTGAAAATGTTGAAGATTTAGAAGAGGCAATTATAAAATCAAAAACATTTGAACCTGTAAAATATCAACCGAATAATCAAAAAATGCTAAAAATAATAGAAAACTTTATAGAAAATATATAAAATGATTTAAGGAGTGTCCCAGAGTCCCTTTTAGAATGGATTTTAAGGAACGTCCCTAGATCCCGAAAGGATAAAACATGAACGAGGATAGAATAATAAACCCAGCTTTAGAAGATATGGGTGAAGAGAGGCTAGAGAACACATTAAGACCTCAAACTTTAGATGAATATATTGGACAAGACAAAGTAAAAGAAAATATGAAAATTTATATAGAAGCTGCAAAAAAAAGAGGAGAGGCTTTAGACCATGTATTATTGTATGGCCCTCCAGGACTTGGAAAAACCACACTTTCAAATATAATTGCAAATGAAATGGGTTCAAATATAAAAATTACATCTGGTCCTGCAATAGAAAGACCAGGAGATTTAGCATCCTTATTAACAAATTTAGCTGAAAATGATGTGCTTTTTATAGATGAGATTCATAGATTAAGTAAAAATGTTGAAGAAATATTATATCCAGCACTTGAAGATTACACAATAGATATAATGATAGGAAAAGGTCCAAGCGCAAGGTCAATTAGGTTGGATTTGCCTAAATTTACATTAATAGGTGCAACTACAAAAGCAGGTTCTTTAACAACCCCATTAAGAGATAGATTTGGAATCGTAAATAGACTAGAATTGTATTCAGTTGAAAACTTAAAACAAATTGTAAAAAGGTCAGCAAAAATTTTAGGTGTAGATATAGATGATCAAGCAGCAGAAGAAATTGCAAGAAGGTCAAGGGGAACACCTAGAATTGCAAATAGGTTATTAAAAAGAGTTAGAGATTATGCAGCAGTTTTGGGCAATGGAGACATTGATTTAAAAATTGCAAAACATGCATTAAATAAACTTGAAATTGATGAATTAGGTTTGGATGAAATAGATAGAAAATTATTAGATACAATGATAGTCCAATATGCAGGTAGACCAGTTGGAATTGAAGCATTGGCTGTAACAGTTGGAGAAGAGGTTGATACAATAGAAGATGTGTATGAACCATATTTGATTCAAATTGGCTTTATATCTAGAACTTTAAGAGGAAGAGTTGTGTTACCACCAGCATATAAACATCTAGGATATAGTTATAATGGTGATATTGGACAACAAAGTTTTATTTAATAAGATTATTCAAGTAGATTTATTTTATAATTTTGTGCAAAAACAAAGACGTGGATGTGAAAAAATTAATAGAAAAATAATATGGGAAACAGAGAAAAAAATAGGTATAAGGGGTATGAGATGGAAAAAATAAAAGAAATAATAAAAGAAAAAAAATTTAAGTATATTTGCTTTTTTTGGAGTATTATAAGTATTCAATTTATATTGGGAGGAAATTTACAAAGTAAAGGACATATATGTACAAGTAAATCACAAGTTTTATTAAACATTTTTATGTTTATATTTATGACAGTAATATTTATAGCATTACATTATAGTATATTAGAAATCTATAATAGAAAAAAAGTAATTAAAGAAAAAAAAGAAACAGTAGTAAAAAATAAGCAACAAGAAAAAAGTAAAGATACTGTTTTTAATAAAGTTATAAATAAAATTAAAGGAACAAAACACAAGGGAATACTATATTTTTTAATTATATTTGTGTGTTGGATTCCAACAGTTTTAGCATTTTATCCGGCAAATATAGCATATGATGGAGGATACCAAATTGGAAATTATTTTTTTGAAAATAAAATGCTACACCATCCAGTATTAATAACTAAATTATATACAACATTTTATGTTATTGGGATACAAATTGGGTCACCGGCACGAGGAATGTTCTTATTTTCTTTATTCCAAATGACATTTATGGCATTTTCATTTTCAAATACTGTAATATTTATAGAAGAACAAACTAATAAAAAATGGGTACGAAATATTAGTATATTATTTTATGCATTATTCCCATATAATCAATTATTTGCAGTAACAACAACCAAAGATGTTATTTTTGCAGGTTTTGTATTAATTTTCTTAATACATTTATATAGAAATATTGATAAAAAAACAGATATAGTAAATTACATTTTTTTAATAATTATTGGAGTATTAATGTTACTTTCTAGAAATAACTCAATATATATGTTAGAGGTATCATTACCATTTGTTATAATAGTTCTTATAAAGGAAAAAAAGAAAATGCTTAAAATAGCTACGTTATTTTTAATAATTATAATATCATATAAATGCGCGAACAAACTGATATATGATAACAATAATACTGAAACAATGAAAGCAAAATCAACAGAAGGAAGTATGAGAACATCAACTTTTACACAAGCAGTAGGTAGAATAGTAAGAGACAATGAAGAAAAATTAACAAATGAGGAAAAAGAAAAAATTACATATTATTTTAAGAGTTATAAGGCAATAGGAAAATTATATAAACAAAATATTGCAGATGATGCAGGTGGGATGATAAGTGAAGAAGGAAATAATAACAAAAAAGAATTAATAAAATTTGTATTGGAATTAGGAAGAAAATATCCTATGTCATTTATAGAATCATTTTTAGATACGACAAGAGGATTTTGGTATATATGTGACACATCATTTAGCAATATAGATACATATAAACATCCAGGATCATTTGAATTATATGATTATGGAATAGGACGAGGAGAAAATTATAAAGTAGTACATAATAGTAAGCTTCCTTTATTAAAAATGTTTGATGAATGGCTTTTCACTTCAAATGCTTACCAATGTATTCCAATATTGTATGTATTTTTACAACCAGGTATATACTTCTATTTTGCGTTAGCGTTTTTGCTATATGCAATTTACAAAAACGAAAAAAAC
Organism: uncultured Clostridium sp.; assembly: GCA_945865665.1. Lineage (GTDB taxonomy): Bacteria > Bacillota > Clostridia > TANB77 > CAG-508 > CAG-269. The sequence continues at coordinate 51,066 of CAMBEE010000007.1, forward strand.
ACATTAGTAATTGCGATATTATTATTTGTATTTTATGCATCATGTTATATGGCAAATTGCTCAATAGTAAGATATATGTATCCAGTAATGGTAAGCACACCAATTATGCTAGCTTTAGTAGAAAAAAATAAAAAAGAGGAAGAGAATGAATAAAAAAAATATATTATTAGTTTTAAGCATATTTGTAATAATATTTTCAATTATCATAATAAAGCCAATAACAGATTTAGACGAAATATGGAATTACAACACAGCAAGAGTAATATCAGAAGGGATAGTACCATATAAAGATATAAGTATGATAACAACACCACTGTTACCAATGATTACAGCAATATTCTTGAAAACAATTGCAAATGAAGTAATTGTTTCAAGGATATTAGCATCAATTTTATGGACAGGAATACTATTTACTACATATAAAATATTAAAAAAAATATTAAAAGAAGAAAATATATGCTTAATTTTAACAGCAATAATAGGATTTATATGTAGAGATATATATTGCATAGATTACAATGTAACAGTACTTTTAATTTCATTAATTATTTTGTATAGTGAGTTAAAAAACATAGAAAATGTTGCAAAATTTCAAAATAAAAGAGATTTATTAATACGGAATATTAGCAGGACTAGCTATATGCACTAAACAAAGTATAGGATCAACTCTTGCAATAATTGCTGTTGGATATAAATTATTATTTGTAGAAAATAAAGAGCAATTTAAAGAATATATAAAAAGCGCGGGAACACGAATTTTAGGAATATTGATACCAGTAATATTTATGACAGTATATTTATTGGTAACAAATTCATTAATAGATTTTATAAATTATGCAATATTGGGAATAAAAACATTTTCAAATAAAATTGCATATACAGGGTTATTACAAGATGATAATTTAGAAATACGAATATTGGCTGTATTAATACCAGCTTCAATAATGCTAAATGCAATAATATTGCTTATTGCAAGAATATTAAAAAGAGAAAATGATGAGTTCAAAAATATATTAACTATTTTAATATATAGTGTTTCAATTATTATAGTGATGTATCCAATATCAGATAAAATTCACTTTTTAATAGGAAGTTTCATAGCATTAATAGGATTAATATATCAAATATATTTATTAGGAAAAATTTTATATAGAAAAATAAGATTGGCACAAAAATATAAAGTTTATAAAATAACAACTTTATTGATACAAGTAATTATATTTGTGGAAATTGCAATTTATGGAATAAACAATCTATATAATTATATAAAAGTAGAAAAAAATGAGAGAATAGCTCATTATAAAAATATAGAAATAAGTGAAGGACTAATAGAAAGAGTTGACGAAATAGATGCATATATTTCAGAACAAGAAAACAATGGAAAAAAAGTATATATATTAGATGCAGAAGCGGCTATATATATGATACCACTAAATAAATACAACAAAGATTATGATATGTTTTTAAAAGGTAATATAGGCAAAGATGGTGAACAGGGACAGATAGAAAAAATACAAAATAGAAATGATAATGAGTTATATTTAATAAGAAATTCAAAGTTAAGAAGCAATTGGCAAACACCATTAAATGTGGTGAATTATGTAAGGAATAATTTAGAAAAAATAGGAGAAATAAGTATATATGAAGTTTTTAAATAAAATACAGAATGCAATACAAAACAATAAAATAATTCAACTAATTTTGTTATTTTTATTATCAATAATACTATTTAAAGATTATTTATCAATGCATTATGCAACAGATACATACAATGTGATAAATGCAGGATACTTAGAATATGCAATACATAATTCTTTTGTAGATGGGAGAATATTTGCTGGTGCATTAGAAGTAATAGCAAATTACATAAATATGCCAATAAATGTATTGGTTGTGGGATTTACATTTATTGCGATATTTATATCATGTATTGCTGTTATAGTTTTAAGAGATATGGTGTTAGAAATAAAGGAAACAGAAAGTAAAAAAATAAGATTATTAATAACAGTAATATCATATATAACAATATTTAATTTTATGTATGTAGAAAATATGTATTTTATAGAAAACTTAGTAATGTCAATAAGTGTATTAATGTACATATTATCAATACGTGAACTTGTAAGAAAAAACAAATTTTATTATTTAAAAGCAGTTGTATATGCTGTAATAGCAACATTTGCATATCAAGGAACAATTAGTGTATTTTTATTATATGGATTTGTATTTAGCCTTATAACTAGTAAAGAAAATTTTAAAAAATTTACAAAAAATTTAGCTCTAATTTTTTCTATAGCTTTAATATCATTTGCATTGAATGTTATTCAAATAAAAATAACAAGTATTATTGTTGGAATTGGGCAACAAAGGCTTGGTGGAATAGGCGATATGTTATTACAGTTAAAAGAAGTAATAATATGTTTTAAAAGAATGGTATTAAAAGATGTTATAATAAATACAAGTGGGTTGTTTCCAAAAGGATTATTAATATATTTTATAACTGCAATTATGATAGTTTCAATGATATATGAAGCAAAATATCCTAAAGAAAATATCGTATTATTTTTAATACAAATAATAATTGCAACAGTTGTAATTTCTATAGCAATGTGTATAATAAATCTACTTGGTTATGACACAGGTAGAATTCATAATGAATTAGGAGCATTGCTAGGAATGGTGCTTATATTCATATATTGTAGTAGTGATATGTTTACTAAAAATGTTACAATTTCAAGGATATTAAGTATTATATTTTTAATTTATTTTAGTTTAAATTGCATTAATACAATAAATATTTTGAATCAACATAAAGAGGTAAATAAAAGAGAAAAAGAATTTTGTCAAGGCTTAGAAAAATACATCGAAGAATATGAAAAAGAAAATAATACAAAAGTTGTGGAAGCAAAATTTTATAAAAATTATGATGGAGACAAAGTTTATTTTGATGGTATATCTAATAAATCTGTTATAACATACAACGGGGTTTATTGTACATGGTCATCAATTGGAACAATTAATTTTTATACCAATAGAAAATTTGAGAGACAAATGATAGAATATGATGGAGAAAATAAAGAAATTATAGAAAAACATATGGAATTAAAAGACCAAGGGTATGATAATAATTTTTTAATAATAGATGGAATTTTATATTATAATGTTTTTGTATAAAAGCTAGATGAAACATTTAGATTTGTTTTTTACTATAAAATATTAACAAAATATAAGGAGGAATTTAAATGAAATTATTGATGCATACATGTTGTGCCCCTTGTAGTGTGTATTGTATAGATACCTTAAGAGAAGAAGGAATAGAACCAACCATATATTGGTATAATCCTAATATACACCCATATATGGAGTACAAAGCAAGGAGAGATACATTAAAAGAATATGCGGAAAGTCTGAATTTGAATGCAATATTTGAGGAAGACTATGGATTAGATGATTTTTGTAAAAATGTAGTAGGAGATTTACAAAATAGATGTAAAAATTATTGCTATCCAGTAAGACTAAGAAAAACATTTGAATATGCAAAAGAAAATGGTTATGATGCAGTTACAACAACACTTTTATACAGTATTTATCAAAATCATGATTTTATAAAAGAATATATGGAAAAGCTAAGTGAAGAGTTTGGAATAGAATTTTTATATAGAGATTTTAGAGTTGGTTTTAGAGAAGGACAAAATAAGGCTAGAGAATTAGGTTTATATATGCAAAAATATTGTGGTTGTATTTTTTCTGAAGAAGATAGATATTCAAAACAAATTAAGAGGGATAAACAATAAATGAAGATAAAAAGATATTTAGAAAAAAATAAAACAAATATATTAGAATTTGTAATAATATTAGCAATTACTTTAATAATTTTTATACCATTTTTAATAGGACATTATGCAACAGACACTTATAATATAGCAAATATAGGATACAAAAATTATGCAATAAATTGGTCATTAAATGACGGAAGAATATTTATGGAAATAATAGGCTTAATAGCTGATAAAATAAACATATCAATAGAAACATATGTATTTGTAACATTATTTTCAGCATTAATTATATCATGTATAAGTGTATGTGTATTAAAAAAAGTAATAGAAAAATACAAAAAACCTAAAAATATATTGCAAAATATAATTTTGGTGATTATAAGCTATGTAACAATTTTTAATTTTATGTATTTAGAAGATATGTATTTTGTTGAAAGTGTGGTTATGGCAACAAGTGTATTGCTATATGAAATTGCGGCGGATATACTTATAACAAAAAATAAAAATTATATAATAAAAAGTTTGATCTTAACTATATTAGGAATATTATGTTATCAAGGAACCATAGGAATATTATTTGCATTTGTGATTTTATTTACAATTTTGAAAAATAAAAATGATATAAAACAAATAATAATTGATTTGATAAAATCTGGAGTTATAGCTCTAGTTGCGGTATTACTTAATATTGGAACAGTTAAAATAGTAGGAAATTTAACGGGAATGAAGCAAACAAGACTAGGAGACTTATCAAATATTTTTAGAAATATTAGAACTATTTTTTTAACATTGCCTAATATTTTGCAAGAAACTTGTAATCTATTTCCACGAAATGCCTTATTATTATTTTTAGGATTATTAACAATGTCAGTCATTTTATATGTAATGATTAATAAAAAATATAAAGAACATATTGTGATTAAATATTTTAGTATTGCATTGATAACAATTCTTGGTAGTTGTGTTACATATATTTTAACATTAACAAGTTTTTATACAGGTAGACTTAGAAATGGCTTAGGAGCGGTTGTTGGAATACTATTTTTATTTATATTTTCAGAAACAGATGTATTTGAAAATATAAATAAAAATAATAAGAAATTTATTTTAGGGATGTTAACTATAACGACATTAATATCATATATGATAATTGTAGTAATAAATTCTGAAAGTATAATGTTACAGCATAAGAGAGTAAATAAATTGGAAAAAATTGAAGTAAATAAAATTGAACAATATATTGAAGAGTACGAGAATATTACAGGTATAAAGGTTACAAAAATTGCTAAGATAGTGGATACAGGAAATTTAGATAAATCATATTTTGAAGGTACAAAAAATAAAACATCATTTACTCATAATGCAATAAGGACAAGTTGGGCTGCAGATGGAGTTATAAATTTTTATACAAATAGAGATTTGGAGACGGTTAAAATTGATGCTAAAGCTAAAGAGAATTATTTAAAAAATAAAGATAATAATGATTATATGTGTATAGATGATATATTGTATATTACTGTATATATGTATTAAGGGGAAGATAGAGGAAAATAAAAATTTTAGGGATTGGGGGACGGGTCTCGAAATCCCTAAAAATTTAGGAGGATAAAATTTTGAAAAAACTAGTATTGATAGACGGAAATAGTATAATGAATAGAGCATTTTATGGAATAATGGGTAGTAAAGCATTGACGACAAAAGATGGAAAATACACAAATGCTATTTATGGATTTCTTGCAATTTTATTTAAATTACTAGAAGAGGAGAAACCTGATTATATAGGTGTAACATTTGATTTAAAGGCTCCAACTGCAAGACATAAAATGTATGAAGGGTATAAAGCAAATAGAAAAGGGATGCCAACAGAACTTGCAGAGCAAATGCCAATTATAAAAGATGTTCTAAGAGCTATGAATATAGATATAATTGAAAAAGAAGGTTATGAAGGTGATGATGTAATTGGAACACTTTCTAGATATGGGGAACAAAAAGGCCTTGAGGTTGTAATACTTTCAGGAGATAGAGATACCTTCCAATTAGCAACAGATAATGTAAGAATAAACATTCCTAGAACAAAAGGCGGAAAAACTGAAACAGAAATATTCAATAGAGAAAAAGTAAAAGAAGTTTATGGAATTGAGCCAAAGCAATTAATAGAAGTTAAAGGTTTGCAAGGTGATACATCTGACAATATTCCAGGTGTTCCAGGAATAGGTGAAAAAACAGCACTTTCTTTAGTTCAAAAGTATGAAACAATTGATAATTTGTATAAAAAATTAGAGTCTGGAGAAGCAGATGTAAAAGGGAAACAAAAAGAAAAATTAGAGCAAAATAAAGATTTAGCATATCTTTCAAGAACATTAGGTGAGATTAATACTAAAGTTCCTATTGAAGATACTTTGGAAGAATTAAAACTTGAAGAATGGGATAAACCAAAGGTTTTAGAATTATTCAAAGAGTTAAATTTTAAAAGATATATAGATAGATTTAATTTGCAAAATGAAGCAGGAAACGGTGATAATTCCGGTGAAGAGAAAATTATAGAAAATCAATATAAGGTAGAGAAAAAATCTATAGAAGAAATAAAAGAGATTATTGAAGAACAAGGTAAAATGATTTTTTATATGGAAACTGAAAAAGATAATGACGAAGATAAAATTATAAAGGAAAAAATAACAGGAATTTCAATTTTCAATTCTTATGAAAATGAAGCATATTATATAGATATTAAAAATGGTGAAAAAATTCAAGAATTAAAAGATATTTTTGAAAATGATAAAATACTAAAAATTGGCATAGATTTGGGAAGAGTTTATATACTATTAAGACAAGAGGGAATAGACTTTAAGGGAATAAATTATGATGCAAGTATTGCTGCATACATTTTAAATCCAACAAATAATAAACTAAAATTAACTGATTTAGCAGAACAATATTTAGAAATAGATGTTAATGGAATTTTAGGAGATTCAAAATCATCAAAGGTAGAACAAATTAATTTATTTGATGCAATGCAAGGTGCGGGGCTATCTAGTTCAAATGAAGAAAAGTCAGAAGAAGAAAGAATTAAAGAAGAACAAGAAAAGTCTCAAAAAGCTGAAGAAAAAAAATGTACATTATATGCATATATAATTTATAAATTACAAGAAATTACAATGAAAAAACTAGAAGAAATAAATGCGGTAGATTTATTTAATAATATAGATATGCCAACAGTAACAGTTCTTGCAAATATGCAATGGAATGGTATGTATGCAGATTTAGAAGAGCTTAATAAATTTGGAAATCAATTAAAAGAGCAACTAGAAATAAAAACAAAAATGATATATGAAATGGCTGGAGAAGAATTCAATATAAACTCAACAAAACAATTAGGTGAAATATTATTTGAAAAAATGAAATTACCAGTTGTTAAGAAAACAAAAAGTGGATATTCAACAGATGTAGATGTATTGGAAAAATTAAAATCAGAAGACCCAATAATATCAGAAATATTAGATTATAGACAATTAATGAAATTAAACTCAACATATGTTGAAGGGCTAAAGCCATATATCAAACCAAAAACAAAAAGAATACATTCATTCTTCCATCAAACAATAACAGCAACAGGAAGAATAAGTTCAACAGAACCCAACTTGCAAAACATCCCAACAAGATTTGAGTTAGGAAAACAAGTTAGAAAAATATTTAAACCAGAACAAGGGAAAGTTTACATTGATGCCGATTATTCACAAATCGAACTAAGAGTATTAGCACATATGTCAGAAGATGCACATATGGTTCAAGCTTTCAAAGATGGAGAAGATATCCACAGACAAGCAGCATCAAAGGTATTTAAAACACCGATGGAAGAAGTAACAAAAGAACAAAGAAGTAATGCAAAAGCAGTAAACTTCGGAATTGTTTATGGAATAAGTGATTTTGGACTAGGAGAGCAACTAGGAATATCAAGAAAAATAGCGAAACAATATATAGAAGAATATTTGCAAGAATATGCTGGAATAAAGAACTTTATGGATGATATGAAAGAAAAAGCAAAAGAAACAGGATATGTAGAAACACTATTTAATAGAAGAAGATATATACCAGAATTAAAGTCTAACAATTATATGGTAAGACAATTTGGAGAAAGAGCTGCAATGAACACACCAATACAAGGAACAGCAGCAGACATTATGAAAATTGCTATGATAAATGTGTATAAAAAGTTGATAGAAGAAAAATTAGATGCTAAAATAGTTTTACAAGTTCATGACGAAATGATGATAGAAGCACCTTTAGCAGAGGCAGAAAAAGTAAAAGAAATTGTTAAAACAGAAATGGAAAGTGCAATAAAACTTAATGTGCCACTAATTGCGGAAGTTTCTGAAGCAGAAAATTGGTACGAATGCAAATGATTTTTGACCATCGGGTTCGACCATTGGGGACGTTCTGGATTTGGTTTTCGACCATTGGGGAGGGTTCGACCATTGGGGACGTTCTTAAATTGGTTGAAATAATTTAGTATCTGAAAACATTCTTTCATTAATTCAACCAATTTAAGAACGTCCCCAATGGTCGAACCCTCCCCAATGGTTGAAAACCAAATCCAGAACGTCCCCAATGGTCGAAAACCAAATCCAGAACGTCCCCAATGGTCGAAGAAAAAAGGAGTGATTAAAATTGTTTATTGTAAATATAACGAAAAAGCATATAATAACTGTTGCAATAATATTAATTTTATGTATTTTAATAGCATTTTTAAACATTCCTATTAGAATACAAAAGATAATATACAAAAAAGATTATCAAGAATATGTTCAGAAATATTCTCAAGAATATGATGTTGACGAAAATTTAGTATATGCTCTTATAAAAGTAGAAAGTAATTTTAATGCAAATGCTGAATCTGGAAAAGGTGCAGTAGGACTAATGCAATTAATGGAAAGTACTGCACAAGATGTTTGTAAAAAAACAGATTTAAATATTTCAAATGAGGACTTAAAAAATAAACTATTAGAACCTGAAATAAATATAAATATAGGAACAAAATATTTATCAATATTAATACAAAAATATGGAAATGTTGAAATTGCAATAACAGCGTATAATGCTGGTATTGGTACAGTTGATACTTGGATAGAAAAAGGGATAATAAAGGCAGATGGTTCAGATGTTCAGAATATTCCTTATAAAGAGACAAATAATTATGTAAGGAAAATATTAAGAGATTATAAAATTTATAATAATTTAACAATTTAGGTCATTTTTTGTCGAAAGTTTTTTATTGACAAGTAACATAAAATCATGGTAATATAGGGCTATGCAATTTATTTGACAATTGCATAGTCAAAAGTCTTTTAAAATAAAATTGAATGTTAAAATAAAACTTAAATCTAGCAACTTAGGAAAGACAAAAATATTTTATTAATTTAATCTAATTTATTATTTCTAAATTTTAAGATTAAAAATTAAGTTCAAAATTTAAATCGAAAATACCCAAAAGTATTGAGAAAATAAGGCAAGAGAGGAGGTGCATTTTTTATAGTGCAAATTGTCAAAAAAATTGTAAATACAATTTATAAATATTTACTAAATAGTATTGCTAAAAACAAAAATATTTAGTATAATTAGAAAGGAAGGTATATGGCAAATAAAAAAATAGGAGAAATAGAAAGACTACCACTTACAGATGATTATATATTTAAAAGAGTATTTGCATTTGAAGGAAATGAAAGTGTATTAAAGGATTTATTAGAGGCAATTTTAAAGAAAAATATTAAAAAAGTAGAAATAAAAAATCCAGAGATAATACCTTATGAAAAAGATGAAAAGCGAGGACTATTAGATATCAAAGCAGAAACAGATGATGGTACTGTATTAGACATTGAAATGCAAATGGAGGATAAGAAAAATACAGATGAAAGAGGAATATTATATTTAGCAAATATGATAACAAGTCAATTACAAGTAGGAGATGACTATAAAAAGTTAAAAAAGAGTATAGTAATATTTATAACAAATTATAATTTTTTAAAACGAAATAGTTATCATAGTGTGGGAAAAGTAAAATTTGATGAAACATTACCAGAAGAATATGTAAATATGGGATATAAAGAAGAAGACGAAATAGCATCAAAATACATAGAGTTTCATTATATAGAATTACCAAAATATAAGAAAAAAGAACCATCAAAATTTACAAAATTAGACCAATGGATGTGTATATTTACACAAAATGAGGAGGGGATTATTTTGGCAGAGAAAGAAAATAAAGAAATAAAAAAAGCAATAAGAGCTCTAGACTTTATAAGTGCAGACCCAAAGGAAAGAGAAAGACATAATTCTATATTAATGGCGGAATATAATAGACTAACAAGTGAGCATAACTTTTTTGAAGCTGGAAAAGAAGAACGGAATACAAAAAGGAAGATATGAACGGAAGAAAAGAAGGAAAAAAAGAAGGCAAAAAGGAAGGAATAAAAGAACGGAAAAATAGAAATAGCTAAAGAAATGTTAAAAGAACATATGCCAATAGATAAGATAATTAAATTGACAGGACTAACAAATGAAGAAATTGAAAAAATCAATTTAAAAGATAAATAAAAATCTTTTTAGCATAAATATTAGGAAAAGAAAAAGTTAGCAGTCAATATTTTATTGGCTGCTTAATAATTACAAATACTTTTTCAGAGTCTCAACACTATCTTCTTGCATAACAACAAAATCATTCAAAATATTTTTAACATCAGGTTCAATATTTTGATTTTGATTTAGCAAACGACGACCCTCAATAATACCCATATTAGTACCTTGCATAAGCAATTCAGAAAGCTTAGAAGTAGTATCATCAACCATAGTTTTCATTTGAATACCATACCAAGTCATCATTTTATTCATAGCATTTGTTTCGTGAGGTTCTTTACTACTATAATTATCATATAAATTATTCACTCTATTAGAAATATCTTTATATTTATTATATTCTGTATCTAAAACTTGTTTAAAATCATTATCTTCAACTTTTTTTGAAACATATGAAATTGCATCCATTCCCATAGTTGCACCTTTATTAACTTCATCTAAAATATTTAAATTTTGATTTTCCATGTGTTTTAAACCTCCTAAAATTAGTATGTTACAGTTCAGTAAGAAAAATCCTGGAAACACCTCTGAATGATATTTTTCATAGTTTCTCAGGTTCCCTACATAACGTTAACAAATTCTAATGTAAATACTCTAACAATACCCGGAGACAGGACCCTTTAGAGCATTTACTTAAGAATTTGTAATACTATTTTGGTCACATTCGAAATATATTCAAAATATCTTTCAGAGGTATTTCAAGGATTTTTCTTACTGAACTGTAACATTATTATAAACAGAAATTCGAAAATTATACAAAAATACTGGACAAATGACAAAAAATGCAATAAAATATTATAGAAAAAAACGGACATAATAAATGTAAAATTTTTAACAACATAAAAGGAGAAAAACATGATTTTAGAACAATTAATCTTTACAATATTGGCATTTGGAATATTTGTATATATGTTTTTAAAAATGTTTAAGGAAAATGATACAAATTATATTGGAATTTTAATAGTTGAAGCAATAGGAATCTCATTAAACTTTGTAGAAGTGCTTAAAAAAATAGAATTTGGACCATTTTTGACAATAATAAAATACATATTAGCAATATTAATACCAATAGCTATAATGATATTAGATAAAAAGCAAATACCATTAATACAAATCTTAAATGTATTAAAAGCAAAAATATATTTAAAACTAGGAAACAACAAAAAAGCAAAAGAACAATTAATTAACTTGGTAAGTAAATATCCAGAAAATTATGTAGGACATAAAATGTTAGCAGAAATTTATGAACTAGAAGGTGGAATGAGAAAAGCGATTGATGAATATGTACAAGCAATTGACGCAAATAAACAAGACTATGACTCATATTATAAAATTGCAGAATTGCTAAATAATTTAGAAAAGCCTGAAGAAGCAGCAGAAATGCTATTTAATTTATTAAATAAAAAACCGGATTATTATAGAGCAACAGAATTACTTGGAGACATTTTAATATCAAAAGAAATGTACAAAGAAGCAGTAAATGTATATCAAAATGCTTTAAAATACAACCCATTAAGTTTTGAAATAAACTATAATTTAGGAATTGCATATACAATGTTAAACGATTTCCAAAACGCAAAAATATGTTATGAAAGAGCAGCAGAGATAAATTCACTTTCTTATAATTCAAAGTATTCATTAGCTGAAATTGCATTGATATATAAAGAATTAGAAGAAGCTGAAAAATATTTTATGGAAACATTGGACGATGAAGAACTTTCAGCAGATAGTTATTATGAACTTTCAAAAATTGCAATGATAAAAAATGATAAGGATAAAGCCATACAGTATGCAAATGTTGCAATAGATATTGATGCAGCAAAGGTAGTACCAAAAATAAAAAAAGATCCAATTTTTATACCGGTTATTGCCAGAATTTCAATGCCATTTAATATCAATGCAAATGAAGAAATAGAGCATAAATTAACTGAAAAAGAATTGATGGCAAAGGAACATTTGGAAGATATGTTTGATATTACTAGAAATTTAAGTTATGCTGATATTAAATTGTTAAAAAAGGAACAAGAAGGCAGAAGACCAAAAAGTATAGAAGAAAATCAAAATGAAAATCAAAATCAGAGGGATTTTTAATAGTTTATAATTTTGTTATAATAGTATTTATAAATAATTTAATAATATAATGTTTTGCAATACCGCGTAAGCGACCAAACGAACGAATGTGAGTGCAGACTGGAGCAATCTACATACTAGTAATTTTAAAATATGGAGATTGCGACACCAAGGTATAAAAAACATTATATTATTAAATTATAAATAAAATAATTCTAAAATATAAAAAACTCATAAAATTCACAAAATTTAATATACTAATAAAAGAATACAATTGTGATTATAAAAAATATAATTGTAATAAAAGTATTTTAGAAAGAGTGATTTTATGAGTACAAATTTTACTGTTATAGGTGGAGACTTAAGAATAATAAAACTAGCCAAAATGTTGGCAGAAGATGGAAACCAAGTTTACACATATGGTGTAGAAAAAGCAGAAGAACTAAAAGAAAACAAAAATATCATTATGTGCAATAAATTGCAAGAAGCTGTTAAAAATTCAGAAATAATAATAGGGCCAATTCCATTTTCAAGCAATGGTAAAGACATAAACGCACCATTTAGTGATAACACAATATCAATAAGGGAACTTATGCATGTAATAAATGCAAAAATTTTAATTGCAGGAAGTATAACACCAGAAGTATATGATTTAGCAAATGATGAGTATATAGAAATAATTGATATAATGAAAAGAGAAGAACTCGCTGTTTTAAATACAATCTCAACTGCTGAAGGAACAATAGAAATTATAATTGCAAATACTAATAAAATAATTCATGGAAGCAAAGTTCTAATATTAGGATTTGGAAGAATAGGCAAGGTATTAGCCAGAAAACTTGCAGGACTTTCTGCAAAAGTAACATGTGCAGCTAGAAAAGATGAAGATTTAGCTTGGATTAGAGCATATGGACATATGGAAACAAATATAAATGCAATAGGTGAAAATTTATCGGATTTTGATGTTATTATTAATACAGTTCCACATTTAGTTTTAACAGAAGAAAGAATAAAATATGTAAAAGATGATTGCTTATTAGTCGATTTAGCCTCAAATCCCGGCGGTATTGATAAAAGAGCAGCAAAAGATAAAAATTTAAAATTGATATGGGCATTAGCTTTGCCAGGAAAGGTTGCACCGGTTACAACAGCAGAGTTTATAAAAGATACAGTTTATAATATTTTGAAAGAAATATATAAAAAATAGTTATAATTAAAAATTGTTATTACAGTTAGAAATTATCTTTCTGTTAAATAAGAACAATGATTTAATTATAACCAAAAAACGAAAGAGAGGAACAGAAAATGAACGAAATTTTACAAGCACTAATTTTAGGAATAGTTCAAGGACTAACAGAATTATTACCAATATCAAGCTCAGCACATTTAAACTTATTTCCATGGATATTTGGATGGAACGAAATAAGCCCATCATTTGATGTGGCATTACATATAGGAACACTATTTGCAATAGTTCTATTTTTCTTTAAAGACTGGGTAAATCTAATAAAAGGAGGATATAACCAAGTTGTTAAACAGGAAAAATCAACAGATGGAAAAATCTTTTGGTACATAGTAATATCAACAATTCCAACAGGAATTTTATGTTTGGTATTAGATAAACTTTCAGAAAAAATAATGGAAAAATTAGCAACAACATTTAGCATAGAAGAAAAAATGGTAGAAATGTTTATGATAGCAATTGCATTAATTGTAATGGGTATAATCTTATATATTGTTGATAAAAAAGCAAAATCTGAAATAGAATATAAAGATATAACTCTAAAACAATCACTTTGGATAGCAATGTCACAAGCAATTGCAGCAGCATTCCCAGGAGTATCAAGATCAGGAATTACAATGACAGTTGGTAGAGGAATGGGTTTAAAAAGAGAATCTGTTGCAAAATATTCATTCTTATTATCAACACCAGTTGTTGCAGCTGCAGCATTAGTTGATTTAAAAGACTTTGTATTTAGTCCAGCATTTTTTATGGGAATATTTGCAAGTTTTATAGTTGGTGTTTTGGTAATTAAATTTTTACTTAATTATTTACAAAAAGGTAGCTTTAAAGTGTTTGCTATTTATAGAGTAATCTTAGGATTATTTGTGATTGGATTATGTATTTCAAGACTTTAAAAAAATATATAATAATTTAAAGAGTAGTTTTGGTATAAATAAACTACTCTTTATTATTTAGGTGTTATAATATAAACAAACTACTCTTTATTATTTCATACTATTTTTTACTAAAATATATTTAATACCAAAAGCAATTGCGATTACTACTACAATTCCCATAACACCAAAGAAAATAGTTGTACCAGCTTTAGGTAATTCAGTAGGTAAGTTTTCCGTAAGTTTAACTTTAGGAGTTATATCGGAACTCTTTGTATTTGTAGCATTAGAAGAATCTGTATAACTTAAATCAAGTTTGCTATTTGTATTTAAAACTTTGTTTATAATTTTTTCATCAAAATTTTCTTTTAGTTTCAATTTATATTGTACGATAGCTGTTTCACCAACCTTTAATTCCGGAATATCCCAAGTTATAGAATTTGTTCTTGTATCAATCTTTGATGATATAGTTCCAAAATTAGGATTTTTTACATAAGAAAAATCAAAGTTTTTGACAATTTCATCTGTAAAATAATCTTTTACGACAATGTTAGAAAATGATTGAGATATTGGTAATAAAGATTTATAGATAGTTGAAATTGTATCAGCTATTTTATCATCTGTAATATAATAGAAGTTTCCAATAGTAGCTTTTTCTTCTGTACCAAAGATAGATTCAATAATTTGATTATATGTTTTTGTTGAAGGAGAAGCTACTGAATCGCCATCTTTAATACCAGTAAGCATTATATAAATGTTATCAGTAATATCTGAAAGTGATTGTAATTCTGATTTTGTTTTTGATATTACATCATCAGAATAATATTTTTTATCATAATTAATGGCAACATTTGGAACACCATCAGATAAAACGATTATATATTTATGTGCTTTATCTGTTTTGTCAGTAAATTGAGTTTTTGCTAAACTAATTCCGGCTTGTAAATCTGTTCTTGGACCATCATATTGGATATTTGAAATAGCAGTTTTTAATTTACTATAATCATTAGTTAAATTAGAAATTAGTTTTGCATCTTCAGAAGTTCCTTCTTTTGAGATGTCACTGTTAGTTGAAAAACTAACAACACCAATTTTTAATTCAGAGTTATTTTTTAATAAGTTTGTTATTAATGTTTGAGCTGATTCTAAAACAAGGTCTTCTCTTGTTTTTGTGTCTGATACTTTGTCTAGCATGCTTTTTGAGTTATCAATAACAAGCATTAATTCTCCAGTTGGCTTTAAATTTGTCTCATTATTTGTAACTTTTAATTGTAAAGTTATCTCTTTGTTTCCTAAATCTTTTGATATTACGCTTCTTTCTACAGTTGATTTTGTACCAAAATTAATTGTTGCAGTTGGTTCAGCTACAACTGACATTGTTACATCTTTATATGCAGCACTTGATATTGTTGCAATTAATGTAATTAGTAAAAATAGTGTTAATAAAATTTTTGTTTTTTTCATTTGAACATTTCTCCTTTTTTTAATATACATATATATATTTTAAAACAAAAATTTATAAAATACAATAGAAAAACACAAAAAAATGTGATAGAATATAACTACTGAAAATCAAAGGTAGGAGATACACAAATGTTAGAAAAAATAAATTCACCAGAAGACGTAAAAAAATTAAATATAGAAGAAAAAAAGCAATTAGCTGAAGAACTAAGAAAATATATATTAGAAGTAGTATCAGAAAATGGAGGACATCTAGCATCAAATTTGGGTGTTGTTGAATTAACACTAGCAATGCACAGTGTATTCAATACACCAAAAGACAAAATAGTATGGGATGTTGGACATCAAGCATATACACATAAAATAATAACAGGAAGAAGAGAACAATTTAAAACACTAAGAAAACTAGACGGTTTGGCGGGATTTCCAAAAACAAGTGAATCAGAATATGATAGTTTTAATACTGGGCACAGTAGTACATCAATATCAGCAGCATTAGGAATGGCCAGAGCAAGGGAATTAAAAGGTGAAAATAATCAAGTAATTGCAGTGATAGGCGATGGAGCTTTAACAGGTGGAATGGCATTAGAAGCATTAAATGATGCTGGTTTTAGTAAAACACATATGACTGTAATATTAAATGATAATGAAATGAGTATTTCTAAAAATATTGGTGGACTAAATATGTTTTTAAGTAAATTAAGAACAAAAAAATTATATACAAAATCAAATTTATCAGGTAAAAAAATAATTAGTAAAATACCAGTTATCGGAAAACCAACTGTTAAGTTAGTTCAAAGAGTCAAAAGAAGTATAAAACAATTGATAATACCAAAAATGTTTTTTGAAGACATTGGTTTTACATACTTAGGACCAGTTGATGGACATGATATAGAACAATTAGAAAATATAATGAGACTTAGTAAACAAGTAACAGGACCAGTACTAATACATGTGCTAACAAAAAAAGGTAAGGGATATAAAATAGCAGAGGAAAATCCAGATAAGTTTCATGCAACAGGACCATTTAATATTGAAACAGGGAAACCTAAGAAAGAAAAGAAAGCAGACTATTCAAAAGTATTTGGTGAAAAATTAATAGAACTAGCAAAAAATGATAAAAGAATAGTAGCAGTTACAGCATCTATGAAAGATGGAACAGGGCTTGCAAAATTTGCTAAAGAATTTCCAACAAGATTTTTTGATATAGGAATTGCAGAACAACATGCTTTAACAATGGCAGCAGGAATGGCAATAGAGGGGATGATACCATTTGTACCAATTTACTCATCATTTTATCAAAGAGCATATGACCAAGTTATACATGATATAGCAATGCAAAATTTGCCTGTTATAATGTGTGTAGATAGAGCAGGAGCTGTAGGGGCAGATGGAGAAACACATCAAGGCACATTGGATATGGCATTTTTCAGACTTGTACCAAATTTGACAATAATGGCCCCAAAAGATTTTAAAGAATTAGAAGATATGATGGAATTTGCAGTAAAATTAAATAAACCAGTTGTTATAAGATATCCAAGAGGTGGACAAGATGAAAACATTCAATTTGAAGAACATCAAAAAATAGAACTTGGAAAGGCAGAAATTTTAAGAGAAGGACAAGATGTAAGCATTATTGCAATAGGAAAAAGAGTGGCAGATGCAATAAAAATCGCTGATAAGTTCAAAGAAAATGGAATTGAAACTGATGTTATAAATGCAAGATTTTTGAAACCACTGGATGAAGAAACAATTAAAAAATCAATAGAAAAAACCAAAAATGTAATAACAATAGAAGATGGCACAAAAATTAATGGACTTGGAACTGCAGTTGAAGAGTTGATTGTAGAAAATAATTTACAAGATATTAAGTTTGAAAAACAGGCGTGGCCGGACGAATTTTTAAAACAAGGCACTGAATGGAAATGCCATTTTGGGAACGGTTCTGTTTGTAACATCGGTTCCAAAAGAGACATTAAAATCTAAAAAATAGTGAGGAAAAAAATGGATAAACAAAAAATATTAAGTGACTATAAAAAGCAAGAAGATAAAATGTTACTTGCACAGATATTAGATAAAATAGAATTTTCAAGACAAAGAGAAAAATTAAAATATACAGATTTCTTGGATATGTATCAAGTTGCATTAGTAAAAACATTTATGAAAAAAATAGAATTTGAAAACTATGTATTATATGGTGGTTTTGAAAATGCAGAAAGAAAAATACTTATAATATATCCCGAAAAATACAATATGAATATGGTTGAAAAAAATTACTCAAAAATAATCAAGGTTATAAGAATTTCACTTGGAGACGAAGAAATAGGAAAATATACACATAGAAATTATTTAGGTGGAATTGTAAAACTTGGAATGAAAAGGGAAAAAGTGGGAGACATACTCGTTTCTGATGATGGAGCAGATATTTTGGTAAAAGAAGAATCAGCGGTAACTTTAAAACAAGAATTAGGAACGTTAACAAGATTTGAAAATGCCAAAATAGAAATTACAGAGTTGCAAGACTTAAAAGAGCAAGAAATAAAAGTTGAGGAATTGAATATAATTGTTCCATCTTTTAGACTTGATAATTTTGTTTCAGATTTGGCAAGAACTTCTAGAAGTAAAGCGGTTCAAATTATTGATAGTGAAAGAGTTTTTATTAATGGTCAGAATGAAACTAAGGCTTCTAAACAAGTAAAAACCGGAGATGTTATAACAATAAGAGGAAAAGGAAGATTTGTTGTTAAGGAATTTGGTGGAAATACTAGAAGCGGAAGAACTGTTGTAAAAATTGAAAAATATGTGTAAAATATTTAAGGATAAGTGAAAAAGTGTTGCAAAAAAATGATTTATAGTATAAAATATGGTAAAATAAAACAAATGAAAGGAAAGAATGCAAATGATAACATTGCCTGTAAACCTTGGCGCTGTACACACACACACACACACACACACACACACACACACAAGTAATCTACCAAAATAAAAAACAAGTAATAAATGATAAGATAAATATATATAACCAGACGGGAATATTGTGCCTGTATGAAGATACAGGGTAATATTGCTGTCTATTAATTGTGCCTATAAAAACGAAAAAACTAAAACTCAAAGTGTACCTAGAATAGAAAAAAACGAAAAATAAAAAAGGCCAATTACAATATAGTTATTAAATTTTAAAATATAAATAAAAAGAGACTAGAATTACAAATGTCGATAAGTAAAATAAATGGTCTTGGAAAGGAAAAAATATGAAAGAAAAAACAAAGTTACAAACAAAATTAACAGCATTGGCAGTAACACTATTTGCAGCTGCAGTGTTACCAACAGGACATGTAAAAGCAGCATTACAGTCAAATCCAAATACACAGTATAAAACACAATATGATCCAACAACATGGATGACACAAATAAGACAAATAGAAACATCAGGAAATGCAATGGGATTAAGTGAAACGCTTGAAACAACGAGTTTAATAGCTACAAGTGAGAGTAATGGAATAGATGTACATATGATGAAAAGTACAGAATATGGAGCAATAGCAATACTTTCAGCTTCAGGATACGGAAATCCACAAACATTGCAAAGTAGTGCAGTAAAAACAACAACTGGAAATAAAACAGGAATTTACTTTAGTGGAAGCATCATGGAATGGGTTGCTGGAGGATTAAGTGGAAATATATTTGATGGAGTAAATTCAAGATATTTTGATACATATTCAGGAAGTCAAGCTTCTGCAAGAATAGGTGATGCATTAGGAAGTGCATCTACTACAAACCCAGGGTGTGCCGGATGGCACTCAGCGTCCTACAGCGCTTGGGTCGGTAGCAGTAACCCTTACTTCAGTCATGGCGAGGGGGGATTGTTTAGTTTCTACAGATACTATGCAAGCTATATAGGCTGTGCCCGTGGTGTAGCCGTGGTCGGCGCTGGACTTTAAAGTTATATAACTTATACTTCTTATTTGAAAAAAATTTAGTAAAACACAATGATGGGAGAAAAATAATGAATAAAAAACTAAAAAGTAAATTAGGAATAACACTAATTGCATTAGTAATAACAATTATTATTCTTCTAATATTAGCAGGAGTTACAATTTCATCAATAGTAAATGGAGGCCTGATCGGTAGAGCAAAAGAAGCTGAATTTAAAACAAGAATGGCAGAATATAGAGATGATACAAATCAATATGTATCGTGGCAAGTAATGGAAAGCATGAATACAAACACCGACAAAATAAATTCAGGAGAAGTACTAAAAGATGCAATTGACAAAGAGATAGTAACAGACATAAAAAAAGAGGAAGTAACAACTAATATAGAAGATATATTAAAAAATATAAAGAAAGCTGATAAAGATATAGTAGTTGTATATAAAGGTGAATTATATTATGTGTCAAACGATAAAATAAAAAATAATGACAAACAAGTAAAATGGTGCAATGATATAGGAATAAAAGTTCTAGAATATAAAGACCCTGAAGGAATTGTTGTAAAAAATGGAAAATATGAATTAATAAATAATATATATATGTGTACACCAATGTTAAATGAGGGTTTTGATGAAACAAGAACAAGATACTTAGAAGTAAATAGTCAAGGAAATTTAACAGCTGGAAATTGGATAAGTGATAATCCAACATCTAATTGGTATAACTATGAAGAAGGTTCAAACAGATGGGCAAATATATTAATAGAAAATAGTGGAAAAGAACTTTATTATACTTGGATTCCAAGATATTGCTTTAAATTGCACCAAGATACAGGAAGAAGTGAAGTTAGATTCATAGATACAGAAAATAACTATAAGGACAAAGATGGAAAAGTTACAACATGGGAAGAACTTCAAAATGACGGATTTCAAGTGCCAGAAGCATTTACAGAAACAATAAGTGCAACAAGAACATATGAATTGCCAGGATACTGGGCAATGAAATATACATTAGGAGAACTAACAGGAAGCTCAACAATAAATTATGATATGTCAGTATCAAGAGGAGTAATAACACTAAAAAATATTCAATTAAATACAGATATTACTAATTCAAATCCTATTACAAAATATACTGTAGCATTAAATGGAAAAATTGTTAAAACAATAGATAAATCATCAGATGTTAGTAATATAGGAAGTTTAACAATAACAATAGATAACTTAAAAGCAGGTGATAACACAGTAAATATTACTGGACTAAATGCAGGTGGAGAAGTAGTAGGAACAATGACAAAAGATTATTCACCAGCAGTTGTAAATGCACCAGATTTAAGCAATTTTGATAAGAATACAACATTCTATGTTACATATGACGATGACGGAAAAGAACATAGCACAGTACCAATAAGTCAAGGAACACCACAATATTGGTATGAATATGGAGAAAGCAAATGGGCTAATATTGTAACAAGAAATAATGGTTTAGAAATTTATTACACTTGGATACCAAGATATCAATTCACATTAGATCAGACAAATAAAAGAAGTACAGTTAAATTTATAACAGGAACAAGTACAAAAGTTGATACTGGCTACCAAATACCAGAAGCATTCTGGGTTGACAAAAATGGTGATGGAAACAAAGATGCAGATGAACAACTTACAGGATATTGGGCAATGAAATACACACTTGGAAGTGAGACTGCTCCAACATTTGATACAGAGGTAACGGCAACAAGTTCAAGCATAAAAACAAAAGGAATCACAGGAACAGCAAAAGCAGATGGTCAAGTTTATAAATACTATATCAATGGAGAATATAAAGGTCAAAAAACAAGTTCTTCAGACACATTTGAATTTACTGGATTAAATAGTAATACAAAATATACAATTTTGGTTGAAATACGAAATTCTGCTGATGAATATGTTGGAAGTATTGTTAAACAAATATCAACAATTGATGCCAATAAACCAGATTTAAATGGATTTAAAGAGAGTAATACATATTATGTTTTATATGATAATGACGGAAATGAAACAATTGGAGATAAAATAAAAAATGATGGAAGCAATATGCCATCAAATTGGTATGATTATTCAAGTAGTAAATGGGCAAATATTGTTGTAAAAGAAGGTGGGATGACTATGTATTATACTTGGATTCCTAGATATGAATTTAGAGCAGATAGTACACAGTATAAACAACCTGCATCTGCAAGAACAGAAGTAAGATTTTTAAGCGGTACATCAGATGACAAAGATATTGGATATCAAATACCAGAAGCATTCAAATTTAATGGACAACAATTGAGTGGATACTGGGCTATGAAATATACACTAGGACAATAAAAAATTGGTAAAAGGAGGGTATGATATATTTGTATATATATCATAAATAAAATTATGCATAAAATAAAAAAATATATAAAAAACAAAAAGATAATTTTAATAATAATTGCAATTATGCTGTTTTTAATATGCATAGTTTTTGGAATACCTCAAATTACTAGGCAAATAATAAAAAGGCAGATAGAAAATAGACCGATAATTGAATATGAAATAAAAAATAAAATAGACAGTAAAAGTTATCAGATTGTTGTAAAAGTAAATAATGTAAATGGAATAGAAAGTGTAAAATATATAAATTCGAAAAATAAAGAAGTACAAGTAAATTCAAATGGAAAATTAATAGTGGCATTAGACTATATAGCACAAGACAACAATGATTATGAATTTAGAATAAAAGTAAAGGGAAAAGATGAAACAATAGAAACATTACATTTTGAAATACCAAGAATAAAAGGAAATTACACATTAAATAATGGAATATATGTTAATGAACCTGATTTAAATAATTACAATAAAAATTATACAAGATATTTAAATGTAGATGATAATGGAAATTTGGTCCCAGGAAATTGGATATCTCAAGAAAAATCAAATGAATGGTATAACTATAAAAATAATCAATGGGCAAATATTTATGTAGAAAAGAATGGACTTGAAACATATTATGTTTGGATACCAAGATATTGTTTCAAATTAGACCAAGAAAATCAAAAGAGCGATGTTAAATTTATTGATATATATAATAATTACACAGATGAAAATGGAAATGTAACACAATGGGATGAGCTTGAAAAAGAGGGATATCAAGTACCGGAGGCGTTTGAATTTAATAATATACAAATTCCAGGATATTGGGCAACAAAATATACAGAGGGAGAAAGAGATACATATACAATTAACTTTGATGCAGTGGCAAGTAAAACAAAAATAAAAATTCAAGGAATTAGTATAGATACAACAGAAACAGTAGCAAAATATACATATGCTATAAATGGAAATATTGTAAATGAAAGTACAGCACCAGAAAATTTTGAATACGAAATGAGTACTGAAAATAAAAATGTTTTAAATGTAACAGCAGTAAATGCAAACGGTGAAGTTATTGGAAGTATGACAAAAGAATGTACACAAGCAAAAGTAAATACACCAGACTTAAGTGCGTTTGATAAAGATACCACATTTTATGTTACATATGATGATGAAGGTAAAGAACATAATACAATACCATTAGCAAAAGATGCTCCACAAAATTGGTATGACTATGCAGATTCAAAATGGGCAAATGTTGTTACCAGAAATAATGGATTAGAAATTTATTATACTTGGATACCAAGATATGAATTTAAATTAGACCAAACATCTCAAAGAAGTAGTATAAATTTTATAGATGGAACTGGTAATGAAACATCTAAAGGTTACCAAATACCAGAAGCATTCTGGGTTGATAAAAATGGTGATGGAAACAAAGATGCAGATGAACAACTTACAGGATATTGGGCAATGAAATACACACTTGGAAGTGAGACTGCTCCAATATTTGATACAGAGGTAACAGCAACAAGTTCAAGTATAAGAACAAATGGAATAACAGGAGCATCAGTAGCAGATGGACAAGTGTACAAATATTATATAAATGGTGAATATAAAGGTGAGAAATCTACATCAACAGATACCTTTGAATTTACTGGATTAAGTGCTAATACAAAATATACAGTTTTAGTTGAAATACGAAATTCTGCTGATGAATATGTTGGAAGTGTAGTTAAACAAATATCAACAATAGATGCAAATAAACCAGATTTAAATGGATTTAATGCTGATAATACATATTATGTTTTATATGATAATGATGGAAATGAAACAATTGGGGATAAAATAAAAAATGATGGAAGTAATATGCCATCAAATTGGTATGATTATTCAAGTAATAAATGGGCTAATATTGTTGTAAAAGAAGGTAGTATGACTATGTATTATACTTGGATTCCTAGATATGAATTTAGGGTTAATAGTAGTCAATATCAACAACTTGCAACAGCTAGAACTGAAGTTAGATTTTTGAGTGGTACGTCAAAAGATACAGATACAGGATATCAAATTCCAGAGGCATTTACATTTAATGGACAGGATTTAACTGGATATTGGGCTATGAAGTACACTCTTGGAGAATAAAAATAAGGATATATCTTTTTAGGATATATCCTTTTTGAGACATAACCATTAAAAACCAATTGACATCCTCAAAAAAACTGGTATAATATTATATAGCAAAATTAACAGACACAAGTTTTCGGAAAGGAATGAAAAAAATGAAATTAGGAATAGTAGGATTACCAAATGTAGGAAAAAGTACATTATTTAACAGTATAACAAAAGCAGGAGCAGAATGCGCAAACTACCCATTCTGTACAATAGAACCAAATGTAGGAGTTGTAGCAGTACCAGATGAAAGACTAGACAAACTAACAGAAATGTACAAACCAGAAAAAACAACACATGCAGTTATAGAATTTGTAGATATAGCGGGACTAGTAAAAGGTGCAAGTAGAGGAGAAGGTTTAGGAAACAAATTCTTATCACATATACGTGAAACCGATGCAATAGTAGAAGTTGTAAGATGTTTTGAAGATTCAAATGTAGTACACGTAGATGGAAGTGTAAATCCTATAAGAGATATAGAAACAATAAACTTAGAATTAATATTTGCAGATATAGAAACAGTAAATAAAAGATTAGACAAAGCAAGAAAAAATTTAAAAGCCGATAAAAAATATCAAGAAGAAATTGATTTACTAGAAAAGATATTAAAAGTTTTAGAAGATGGAAAATCAGCGAGAACAATTGAGTTTAATGAAGATGAGCAAGTTTTAGTAAAAGATATGTTTTTATTAACAACAAAACCAATTTTGTATGTTGCAAATGTATCAGAAGAACAATTAGAAGATGCAGAAAATGACGAGTTAGTAAAACATGTAAAAGAATATGCATCATCAGAAAAAGCAGAAGTAATTCCATTATGTGTAAAAATAGAAGAAGAACTTTCTGGGTTAGAGGATGAAGATAAAAAAGAAATGCTAGAAGCATTAGGGCTAGAAGAATCTGGGTTAGACAAAGTTATAAAAAGAAGTTATGACTTATTAGGTTTAATGTCATTCTTAACTGCAGGAGAACCAGAAGTAAGAGCATGGACAATAAAAAAAGGAACAAAAGCACCACAAGCAGCTGGAAAAATTCATTCTGATATAGAAAGAGGATTTATAAAAGCAGAAGTTGTATCATATGACGATTTAATTAGAGAGGGGTCAATGGTTGCTGCTAAAGAAAAAGGACTAGTACGTTCAGAAGGAAAAGAATATATTATGCAAGATGGAGATATTGTTTTATTTAAATTTAATGTATAAAATGTTTTAGTATAAAAGTAGAAAAAAAGAAAAAAAACAAAGTGAAAAAAACAAAATAAAGAAAACAGAAAAAACTAATAATATTAAAAATAATAAATTTTGTAACAAAATTGTAATAATTTTGTGATATAAATGTAATAAAAAAATACAAAAAATTACTTGACTTATTATAGAATAAAGTATAAAATTTAATAAAAAGAGAGATGAATTTGCATTTATATTAAAAATGTGGTATAATTGCATTTAGTTGTAGAATAATAAAATTAATAAAGGAGAGAATTAATATGAAAAATTCAAAATTAGTAAATGTAGTTTTAGTTGTTATAATAGGGCTTACAATGATGTTTGTTGCAAAGGAATCATTAGCAGCAACAGATTTAACAAATACTTTAACAGGAAATAATACAACAAATAATAGTAATATTCAAACAATTACAGGAAACAGCACTACAAATAATACTACAAGCAATAAGACAACAAATAATACTGTTTTAACAACAAATAATACAAGTACTTATAATAACACATCATTACCAAAAACAGGTGCTGGAGATGTTGTACCAGGAATAGTTTTAGTAGTTATTTTAGGAATTTCAGCAGTATATGCTTATAATAAAGTACAATATTACAAAAATATCTAATTAAAAAATATTTATTTAAAAATAAAATTATTAAAATAAAGGAATTTTGAAAAATTCCTTTATTTTTTTAACTATTTTGTATATAATAGGAAAGAAAAAACAAAACTTTAATAAAAATAATTGCAAGTATATTAAAGAAATACAAATGAACATAATGAAAAGGAGAGTCGCAAAATGAATGAAAAACAAGCACAAAAAAGAATAGAAGAATTACGAAAACAAACAGACTATTATGCGCAAAAATACTATGATGATGATGCACCAGAAATATCAGATTTTGAGTATGATATGTTAATGGTCGAATTGCGTAACTTAGAAAAAGATTATCCACAATTTTTATCAAAAGACTCATTAACACAAAAGGTTGGTGGACATGTAAAAGAAGGATTTGAAAAAGTAACACATGAAGTTCCACTTCAAAGCTTACAAGATATTTTTAGTTTTGAAGAAGTAGAAGAATTTTGCCATAAGATGGAAGAAAAGGCAAAAGAAAATGGAATTGATAAGGTTAAATATGTTATAGAAACAAAAATTGATGGTTTATCTTCAGCACTTGAATATAAAGGTGGAAAATTTGTTAGAGGTGCTACAAGAGGAAATGGACTTGTGGGAGAAGATGTAACAAAAAATTTAAAAACAGTAAAGACAATTCCAATGGAAATTGACGATAAAATTGACATAACAGTTCGTGGAGAGGTATTTATTTCTAAAAAAGATTTTGAAAAAATGAATCAAGAAAGAGAAGAAAATGAAGAGGAATTATTTGCAAATGCACGTAATGCAGCAGCAGGTTCACTTCGTCAATTAGACAGTAAAATAACTGCAACAAGACCACTTGATATTTATATATTTAATGTTCAAAAAATAGAAGGAAAAGAATTCAATTCACACTTTGAAGAACTTGAATATCTAGAAAAGCTTGGATTTAATGTAAATCCTGTACGTATACCATGTGAAACGATAGAAGAAGTAAAAGATGCAATTAGAAAAATTGGAGAAATGAGAGAAGATTTAACATTTGGTATAGATGGAGCAGTTATAAAAATAGATGATTTAAAATTTAGAGAAATATTAGGAACAACAGTAAAAACACCAAGATGGGCAATTGCTTACAAATACCCACCAGAGCAAAAAGAAACAATATTAAAAGACATAGTATGCCAAGTTGGAAGAACAGGGGTAATTACGCCAATGGCAATACTAGAACCAGTAAAAGTTGCAGGTTCAACAATATCAAAAACAACATTACACAATGAAGACTTTATAAAAGAAAAAGGCCTAAAAATAGGAGATACAGTAGTTATCCAAAAAGCAGGAGATGTAATTCCTGAAATAGTAAAAGTTGTTGAAGAAAAAAGAACTGGTAAAGAAAAAGACTTTGAAATGCCAAGAGTATGCCCAGTATGTGGAGCAGAAGCAGTAAGAGAAGAAGGAGAATCAGCAGTAAGATGTACAGGAATTGAATGCCCAGCAAAACTATTTAGAAATTTAGTTCACTTTGTATCAAGAGAAGCAATGAATATAGATGGACTTGGAGAAAACATAATTCAACAATTGTTAGACAGAGAATTGATTCATAATATATCAGATATATATGAATTAAAATTTGAAGACATTGCATCACTAAAAAAGAATGGAAAGAAATTTGCACAAAACTTAATCGACAGTATTAATGCAAGTAAAGAAAATGATTTATATAGATTAATAACAGCATTGGGAATTAGACATGTTGGAGGAAAAGCATCAAAAATGTTAGCAAGAAAATACAGAACAATGGGCAATTTAGCAAATGCAACATTTGAAGAACTAAGTGAAATAAAAGACATTGGAGAAGTAATGGCAAATAGTATTAGAGAATTTTTTATGCAAGAACAAACAGTAGACTTGTTAAATAAATTAAAATCAGCTGGTGTTAATATGAATTGTTTGGAAGAAGAAAGTACAGACAAAAGATTTGAAGGAAAAACTTTTGTATTAACAGGAAGCTTGGAAAAATATACAAGAAAAGAAGCAGAAGATATAATTGAAAGACTAGGCGGAAAAACATCAGGTTCTGTATCTAAAAAAACAGATTATGTTTTAGCAGGTGAGGATGCAGGAAGCAAATTAACAAAAGCTCAAAGCCTTGGAGTTACAGTTATATCAGAAGATGAATTTGAGAAAATGACTGTTTAGAGTTGAACCAATGGGGACGTTGTTAAATTGGTTGAAGGATTTCGAATATAATTAAATAAGAAATAAACATGTAGTTTCAACCAATTTAACAACGTCCCCATTGGTTCAAAGAAATGGAGGAGTTATGGAGGAAAAATATACATTTGAAATGATGTGGGAAGATTTAAACAATGGATATCAAATTTTTTACACATATGTACGAAATAGATATTTATTGTTTAAAACAGCACCAAATTGCTATACACAAAAATTGTTAACAGACCACAAGAAAAATCCACAACCTAAAATGTTGATGCTTACATTAAAAAGGGTTAAGGAAATGTTTCCAGATATGGAAGATATTGAATATAAGATTATAAGTGATAATTAAAAGTAGTTAGAAGGAGAAAAATTAATGGCTGTAATTATAGATGGAAAAGAATTAGCAAAAAAAATAAGAGCAAATTTAAAAATAGAATGTGAAGAATTAAAGAAAAAAAATATAAACTCAAAATTAGCAGTAATAATGGTAGGAGAAGATCCAGCATCAAAAGTATATGTAAGAAATAAAAGCAGAGCATGTGAAGATGTTGGAATAAAATACGAAGAATATCTATTAGATGTAAATACAACTCAAAAAGAATTAACAGAATTAATAGAAAAATTAAATAATGATAAAACGGTAAATGGAATATTATTACAGAGTCCAATACCATCAAATTTAGATATAAATGAAGCGTTTAGAACAATAT
This sequence comes from uncultured Clostridium sp., assembly GCA_945865665.1. Classification (GTDB taxonomy): domain Bacteria; phylum Bacillota; class Clostridia; order TANB77; family CAG-508; genus CAG-269. The sequence continues at coordinate 80,352 of CAMBEE010000007.1, forward strand.
CACCAGAAAAGGATGTTGATGGATTTAACCCAATAAATGTTGGAATGCTTGTTTTAAATCAAGACACATTTGTATCTTGTACACCATATGGAATAATGAAAATGTTTGAAGAATATGATATTGACTTAACTGGCAAAAATGTGGTAATATTAGGAAGAAGCAACATTGTAGGTAAACCATTAATACATTGTTGCTTAAATAAAAATGCAACAGTAACATCATGCCATTCTAGAACTCAAAATCTTGCACAAAAAGCAAAAGAAGCTGATGTGTTGATATCAGCAATTGGAAAAGCAAACTTTGTAACTGCAGATATGGTAAAAGATGGTGCAGTTGTAATTGATGTAGGAATAAATAGATTAGACAATGGCAAAATTACAGGTGATGTTGATTTTGAAAGTGTAAAGGAAAAAGCAAGTTATATTACACCGGTTCCTGGGGGAGTTGGACCGATGACAATTGCAATGCTTATGAACAATGTTATTAAGGCTACTAGAAGACAAAATGGAATGGTAGATTAAAATTTTTGATTGAAGTCAAAATAAGAAAACAAAATTTTAAAATAAAAATATGTGGGACACAAATTATTGTGTCTCTTTTTGTGTTTTGAGACAAGTGGGACAGTCCAAAATTGTCTCATTGTTTTGTCGAAAAATGTAAAAAATAGAAAAGGAGGAAAATAAAAATTGGAAAACTTAGAAAATAAAAAATACTGGATTTGGTTTAGTTTAATAAAAGGGTTAGGATGTGTAAGAAAAAATAAGTTGCTAAAAATATATGGAACACCAGAAGAAATATATAAATTGAGCAAGAGAGAATTACTAAAAGTAGATGGAATAGGTGAAGAAACAGTTACAAATATTATAGAAGCAAAAAACGAAAAAATATTAAATTATCATATTAAATATATGGAAGAAAATAATATTGATATTATCCACATCTGTGAAAAAAGTTATCCACAGATATTAAAGCAAATTTATGATGCGCCAGTAAGTTTGTACATTAGAGGAAATAAAGAGATATTAAATGGAAAAAATGTTGGTATTGTAGGCTGTAGAGAATGTACAGATTATGGAAAAAAGGCAGCAAAATATTTTGCATATAATTTATCAAAAGAAAAATCTATTAATATCGTTAGTGGTTTGGCCAAGGGTGTGGATAGTTATGCACATTGGGGTTCAGTTGGAGCAAATATTGAATTTGAAAGCACAAAAAACTGTGGAAAAGAACAGACAGGTTGTGAAAAATTAGATATAACCTGTGAAAAACTAAAAAATAGTTGTGGAAAAACAATTGCAGTGCTAGGAAATGGTTTGGATATGATTTATCCAAAAGAAAATATAGAATTAGCAAATGAAATAATAAGAAGCGGTGGAGCTATTATATCAGAATATCCATGTGGTACTAAGCCAGATAAAATGAACTTCCCTGCACGAAATAGAATTATAAGTGGAATGAGTCAAGGAATAATTGTTATAGAAGCGAAAGAGAAAAGTGGAACATTAATTACAGTCGATTTTGCTTTAGAACAAGGAAGAGATGTTTTTGTTGTTCCTGGAAATATTAATTCAATAAATTCTGTTGGTACAAATGACTTAATAAAACAAGGTGCGAAAATGGTTACTTCCTATGAAGATATAGAACAAATCTGAAAATTTTCAATTTTCAGCCTTAACTCTACTTTTTATCATACTTAAAAAAATTGAAATTTCCAGTAAATTTTCTATGCAATGTAATTTTATATATTAGGAAAGTTGTATAACTTTCCTAATATATAATAAAAGTCGCCTTTAAATAAAGGCGACTTAAAGTTGATGTTTTAATTAATAGAATATTAGTTTTATAATAAACCAAAAAATCGACATAACAAAAACAATCAAGGCCAAGATTATAAATGTTATAGCAAAAGCTAATACAAAAGCAAGGACAACACTATCAGTAGTGTTTGATGCCTTTGAGATTGCAACACAAAATGCCAAAAAGGCTGGAAGTATTATAAAAGCTAAAACATATCTTAATTTGTTTTTTAAAACTTCCATTTCAAACCATGACCGTATAAAACTTTTTTTCATAAATATTTTCCTCCTTAAAATTATTTGCCCTCCTGTGGAAGCGAGGAAATCTATACAATAAGTTAAAAATATTATATCATAAAAAATAAAAATATCAACAAACATATGTTTACAAAATAAAAATAAAATGATATAATAATTATAGTTCATAAAAGAGGTTACAAATTAAGAAAATGGCATAAGCTGTGATTGTAACAAAAAATGGAGGTGGATTATGCAAAATACAGAACAACATATTTATATTGCAATAGACCTAAAATCATTCTATGCATCAGTAGAATGCCAAGAAAGAGGGCTAAATCCATTAACAACAAATCTAGTAGTAGCAGACAATAGCAGAACAGAAAAAACAGTATGTCTAGCAGTTACGCCATCATTAAAACAATATGGAATAGGAGGCAGAGCCAGACTGTTTGAAGTAGTACAAAAAGTCAAAGAAATAAATATAGAAAGAAAAATAAAAGCGCCAAATCATAGATTTACAGGAACAAGTTATGACGATATAGCCCTAAAAAAGAATTCTGATTTGGAACTTTCATATATAATAGCACCACCACGTATGAAGTATTATATGCAATACAGTACAAAAATATATAATATTTACCTTAAATGGTTTTCGGCAGAAGACATTTACGTGTATTCAATTGATGAGGTATTTATTGATGTAACACATTATTTAAAAACATACAATATGAGAGCTAGAGAGCTTATAACCAAAGTGATTCAAGATGTTTATGATAATACAGGAATTACAGCAACAGGAGGAATGGGAACCAATTTATACTTGGCAAAAATTGCTATGGACATAGTTGCAAAACATGCACAGCCAAATAAGAATGGAGTAAGAATAGCGGGATTGGACGAAATGTTATATAGAAAGTTACTTTGGACACATACACCTATTACTGATTTTTGGAGAGTTGGAAGAGGATATGCCAAAAAACTTGAAAAACATGGAATTTATACTATGGGTGATGTGGCACGAACATCGATTAAAAATGAAGATTTATTATATAAATTATTTGGAATTAATGCAGAGCTATTAATTGATCATGCTTGGGGATATGAGCCAGTAACAATAGAAAGTATAAAAGCATACAGACCAGCTTCAAATAGTATTTGCTCAGGGCAAGTATTACATTGTCCATATAATTATGAAGATACAAAAGTAATTATAAAAGAGATGGCTGAATTATTAACATTAGATTTGGTTGAAAAAAATTTGGTAACAAATCAAATTGTATTAACAATAGGATATGATGTTGAAAATATAACAAATAGAAATATTAATTACAATGGGGAAGTAACAACAGATAGATATGGACGCAAAATTCCAAAACATGCACACGGAACTATTAATTTGGACCATCAAACATCTTCAACTAAGATTATAATGGATGCAACAATGAAACTATATGAAAGAATTATAAATAAAAATCTTATTGTTAGAAGAATAAATATTACGGCAAATAATGTAATAAGTGCGAGGGTGGCTGAAAATAGAAAAGTATTTGAACAAATTGATTTATTTACAGATTATCATAAAAAAGAGAAAGAACAACAAGAAGAAAAAAAGGAAAGAAATTTGCAAAAAGCGGTAATTGATATAAAAAATAAATACGGCAAAAATGCTATTATTAAAGGTATGAATTTGCAGGATGCAGGAACTACTATTGATAGAAATAATCAAGTTGGTGGGCATAAGGCATAGAAATTTCAGAGTGGTGTAAAATTGGTTTTAAGTCTTTGGAAAGGATGGAAATTAAAAATGAAAAAAGATAATTATAGTGATATTATAAATTTACCTCATTATGTTTCTAAAAAGAGACCACAAATGAGTATAGAGCAAAGGTCTGCACAGTTTGCTCCTTTTTCTGCTTTAACTGGTTATGAGGATGAAATCGAAGAAGCGGGGAGAGAGTTTGTTAAAAAGATGGATGAAAAATAAAAGAAGTAGTTTTGCAACTACTTCTTTTTTGGTGGCTCGAAGTGGAATCGAACCACTGACACGGGGATTTTCAGTCCCCTGCTCTACCAACTGAGCTATCGAGCCAAAAAAATAAATCTTATATATTTTATATAAAAAAATGGCGACCTGGAACGGGCTCGAACCGTCGACCTCTAGCGTGACAGGCTAGCGTTCTAACCAACTGAACTACC
>CAMBEE010000008.1 GCA_945865665.1 uncultured Clostridium sp.
GTTGCGTATTGAACCGAGAAAATGTTTCAAATCATATACATATATACATTTCTTTTGTGAGAATTCCTAAGTTTTTTATTTAAGATTTTCTATTTTTCACTTCAATCAAACGAATACACTATCAAATATATATAACCATTAATGCGGCAACTTGCACACAAAATTTTCTTAGGCTATAAATTGTAACAGAAAAAAGCCTACAATTTCTTGTAAGCCGTTTTGTAATTTGTAATATATAATTAAATTTGTTTAGCAAAAATTATTGTTCTTTGGTCATTGCTTGCATCTGTACAAGTTGATAATGTTAATTCAGCTAATCCATTTGTATCTCTAGTATAGAAAGATGTGTCTGTTGAAGAAGCCTCAAATTTATTATAAACTTCATATGTTAATGATTTACCTCTAAAATCAGTTACATATATTTTAGCTCCATTAGTTAGTTTCTTCAAATTAGAAAAAAACATTCCATTTCTATAATTATGACCAATAACTACTGTATTACCAGGTAAATTCAAATTATCACCACTTGGATACAATGCTATTAAAGCTTTCTCTAAAGCTTTTGTTGATACTTCTTGAACAATTGGGTATTCCAAATTTATTGCAGGAATTTTCATAGTACCAACTACTGTAAAGCCTTCATATTTTTTCTTTCCTGAATTTCCACTTGTACTAGTACTTGTTATTGGTGTTTCATTTGCATCATCTAGTGTAACATTCTCTTGAACTGTATCATTTTCTTGGTCACCTGTTGTAAGATTTCCTTGATATTCTTCAACAAAGTCTGATGCTTGTTTTGATGTATTATATTTTTTTATAAAATCATAAGATAAAAATCCTAATAGTGCAACTATTGCTATAATTACTATTACTAACACTACTGTTAATACTTTACTATATTTACTCTCAAACATACCTTTTACCTCCGTACTTTTAAACTCTAATTACATTATAACATATAAAAGTTTATTTTACAATTTTTTTACAAATTTTTATATTTTTTATGTTAATCTCCGTTTTCTGATGTACTAATAACTGTTATAAAATTAATATCCAATATACCTAATTTCAATATTAATTATATATACTTTATTAATTTTATATATACTAATTAATTATACTATCTTATCTCCAAATTTAGCACCTGCTAAAACATGGAAATGCAAATGCATAACTTCTTGTCCAGCATCTTTTCCACAATTTACAATAACTCTATATCCACTTTCCTTAAAACCTTTTTCATCTGCTATTTTATTTATAACACCATATATTTTTCCAACAATTACTTCATCTTCTTTTTCCATATGTGCTAATGAAGTTATATGTTTTTTAGGAATTACCAATATATGAATTGGAGCTGCTGGATTTATATCATTAAATGCCAATATTTCATCATCTTCATATACTTTTGTTGAAGGAATTTCACCTTTTATTATTTTACAAAATAAACAATCTTCCATTTTTATCACCTTTCAATTATTTTTTAGGGATTAAAGACCCGTCCCCCAATCCCTAATTATTTTTTATGGATCAAGGGACGGGTCTCCAATCCCGATTTTTTATTTTTCTAAAATTGCCTTTATTCTTCTAACACCTGCTGAACTTGCTTCTTCTTTTTTGATTTTGAATTTTCCAAGTTCACTTGTGTTTTTAACATGAGGTCCACCACAAAGTTCTTTTGAAACATCTCCTATTGTGTAAACAGTTACAACATCTGGATATTTTTCAATAAACATACATTCCGCTCCTGATTTAACAGCATCTTCTTTTTTCATTTCTTCTACTGTTACTGGTATTGCATCTTGAATCCATTTGTTTACTAAATCTTCTGTTTTTTTCTTTTCTTCATCTGTCATTTTGTGGTCACAGTTAAAGTCAAATCTCATTCTGTCTACTGTAATGTTTGAACCTCTTTGATGTGTTTCTGGCCCTAAAACTACTTTAAGTGCTGCATTTAATAAATGTGTTGCTGTATGATATGCGATTGTTGTGCTATTTTGTTCTGCTAGTCCACCTTTAAATTTTTGTTCTGAACCCATTCTTGATTTTTCTTGATGTGCTTTGAATAGTTCGTCAAATTCTTTCATATCGACCGTCATATCATTTTCTTGTGCTAATTCACTTGTAACTTCTGGTGGAAATCCATATGTGTCATATAATTTGAATACTACTTTTCCATCTATTTTAGTTTTGCCTTGTTCTTTAGCTTTATTCATTTCTTTTTCGAATTCTTTTTCACCATGTGCAAGTGTTTTTACAAATTTATTTTTTTCTTCAATTATTACATTTTTTATTAGTTCTTGATTTTTTACTAAGTCTGGATACATTTCTTTCAAGTTTTCAACATTGATATCTATTAGTGTTGATATTTCATCAAGATTTATTTGTAGTTTATTCATATGTCTTACCATTCTACGTATTAATCTTCTTAAAATATATCCTCTATCAACATTGCTTGGTCTTCCACCATCACTAATTACCATCATGCTTGAACGTAAGTGTTCTGCTATAATTCTTCTGCTTTCTATATTATCAACTTTTTGTAATTCTGATAGTTTGTCCATTACTGGTTTGAATAATTCTGTATCAAATGGTGTTTCTTTTCCTTGTAATAACATTGTCATTCTTTCTAGTCCAAGTCCTGTATCAACATTTCTTTGAGCTAATTTTGAATATTTTCCATCTTTGCTTTTGAAATATTCCATAAATACATTGTTCCATATTTCAACATATTTACCACAGTCACATGAAGGTTGACAGTCTGGTCCACATGCTGGTTTTCCCGTGTCATAGAACATTTCTGTATCTGGTCCACATGGACCTTCTTCTCCTGCTATCCACCAGTTGTCGTCTTTTCCATAATAATAAATATGTCCATCTAAAATTCCTGCTTTTTTCCAACATTCTGCTGCTAATTCGTCCCTTGGACAATCGTCATCCCCTGCAAATACTGTTACAGATAATTTTTCTACTGGAATTTGTAATTCTTTTGTTAAGAAATCAAAACTCATTTGAATTGATTCTTCTTTGAAATAGTCTCCTAATGACCAGTTTCCTAACATTTCAAAATATGTTAAGTGTCTATTATCTCCTACTTCTTCTATGTCATTTGTTCTTAAACATTTTTGGTAATCTGTAAGTCTTGTTCCTGATGGATGTTTTTCTCCTAATAAATATGGTACTAATGGTTGCATTCCTGCTGTTGTGAATAGTACTGATGGGTCATTTTCTGGTATTAATGATGCTGATGGTATTACAGCGTGTCCGTGTTCTTTAAAAAAGTTTAGATATTTATTTCTTATCTCTATTGCCTTCATTTATTTTTTCCCTCTTTCTTATAATTTAGATAATTCTTCTATAATTTTTTCTAAATTGTTATTTTTTATGTTTTAAATTATACTTCAAAAAAGAGAAAAAATCAAGAAAAGTACCTATTATTTTTATAATAGATACTTTTTTAAGTTACAGTTCAGTAGGAAAAATCCCTGAAATACCTGTGAATGATATTTTAAATATATTTCGAATGTGACCAAAATAGTATTACAAATTCTTAAGTAAATGCTCTAAAGGGTCCTGCCTTCGGGTATTGTTAGAGTATTTACATTAGAATTTATTAACGTATGTCGGGAACCTGAGAAAATATGAAAAATATCATTCACAGGTATTTCAGGGATTTTCCTTACTGAACTGTAACTATTTTAAATATATATTTGGATCAACTTGAACTAAATCTTTTAAAATTTCAAAATGAAGATGTGGTTCATCTGCAATTTCAAAAGCTGCTGTATTTCCAACTGTTCCAAGTGATTGACCCTTTTCTACTTTTTCTCCTTCAACAACAAATTCTGATGTCAACAAATTTGAATATACTGTTTGAAATCCATTCTCATGTTCAACAATTACTGTTAGCCCATATCTAGGGTCATTTTTTATAGTTTTAACAATTCCCGCTTCTGCCGATTTTACAACTGTTGTTTTATCTGCTTTTATATCAATTCCTGTATGTGTTGTCCACTCTTGTAAAGTATCTGAATATACCAAACTATCAACAGCAAAATCTCTTACAATATCTCCATCAACAGGTTTTACAAAATTTAGTTCAACAGTTTTAGTTTCAGCCTTTTTTTCTGTTTTACTATTTGATTCAGTCATTTTGTTACTATTTATTTGATTTGTTGATAAAACATTATTTGATTTTGTACTTTTATTAGTAGTTGCATTTGCATTTAAATTTGAACTATTTGTCACTGCATTATTTGCATTTAATTCATTAGCCATCTCATTTACGCTTTTTCCAATTTCTGAACTTGCACTTTCTGTATTCTCATTCTGGTTTGTTGTATTATTTAATATACTTGATAATTGTTCTCCTGCTAAAGTTCCTTCTTTTACTGTGTCATTTAATTTTTTACTGTAAATTAACACTCCAAATACTATTATTGTAAGTATTGCAACTGCTATTGCTGAATACTTTATTATTCTCATACTCATTTCGTCTTTGTTATTTTTTCTAATATCTCTTCTCATAAAATCCTCCTTAAATATTTGTTTATATTACAATTATTTCCGGATTTTATAAAAATATACATTATAATTCTGCTTCTGTGCATTAATATTTTTATAGTGTAATGGTGTTCCTTAAGAAGGTTCTATAATATTATAAGTTTTGAATATGATTGGAGCAAGGACACCATTACACCATCAATAACATATTACCTACAATTTATTAACTTCAGTAATTTCGACTCCAGTATAAAAATGCTTAATAATATCCTCAGCACTACTTCCCTGTTTTGCCATACTATCAGCACCAGTTTGACTCATACCAACACCATGTCCGTAACCTTTAACAGAAAATTTAATATTATCACCATCTCTCGTTATATCAAAATTTGTGGATTTCAATCCAAATAACGTCCTTGCTTCAACACCAGAAATCTCGTGATTTCCAAACTTTACTGTTTTCACTCTTGTACTTTCTGTATATTCCAAAATTTTAATATCTTCACTATTTGTAAAATCTATCGAAATATCCGCATATTTTTCCTTTAACTTATTTAGCAAATCTTCTTGTGATAATACAACTTCAGAAGAATATTGAGTATATGCATCTTCTCCTGATGTTTCAACACTTTGTAAATATGGATATCCTGTGCCTCCCCATACATTTACAGGGACTTCTGTTATTCCTCCACTATTTGAATGAAAAAATGCGTCAATTGGTTTATTTTCATATGTTATAATTTTTCCTGATGTTTCATTTACTGCATTGCATATTTTTTGCCAATTACTTTCTCTTTGATTTTCTTCCCATCTTGTGAACCTGTCTTCTTTTGAAATCCATGCTTGGCAACATGTTGAGTCATCACATATATCTGCATTATCATGTTTTTTATTTAATATTTTATAAATTGTATATGTTCTTGCAACTATGGCTTGAGCCTTTAATGCCTCTTGTTCAAATGTTGCTGGCATTTCTGCAGATACAACATTACACAAATAGTCGTCCAAATTCACTTGTTCAACTTCTCCAGTTTTTTTATGTAGTAATGATATTGTTCCATATTTGTTATAATTATATATATTTTTATTACTTGTTTCTGTTTGATTTTTAGTTGTCTGTTTTTCTTGATTATTAACCTGTAATTGATTTTCTGTTTCTTGTTTTGAACTTGTTGATGTTGTTCTTTTGGTTAAAAGCGCAGGAATTATAAAAATTATTAATATGAATGATAACAAATAGATTAAAATTTTTTTCAATATAATCACTCCATTTTTAATTTATGCAGATGTCAATTTTGATTTCATTTCATTCAACACTTTTCTTTCAATTCTGGAAACTTGCACCTGACTAATCCCAAGAATTTTTGCGACCTCAGTCTGAGTTTTTTCTTTAAAAAATCTTAGCAAAATAATTTCTTTATCTCTATCCTGTAATTCGTTTATCAATTGATTTACAACCATTCTATTTGTAATCATTTCTTCCTCATTTTTTCCTGTTGATATTTTGTCAAACACTGTCATTTGCTTGCCATCTTTATTTTCAGCATTTGCTGCTGCATCTATTGATTCAACTGCATTTGTTGATTCCATTGCAATTATAGCATCTTCTTTTTGTATCTTTAATTCCTTACAAATTTGTTCTAAAGTAATTTCTTTTCCATTTAATAAATAATGCCTTTTTAATTCATTTATTTTTGTGTTCAATTCTTTTATACTTCTACTAACTTTAATAGGTCCGTCATCTCTTATAAATCTTTTTATTTCTCCTAATATGTATGGTACTGAATATGTTGATAGTTTTACTTCAAAATTTGTATCAAATCTTTTTATTGATTTGATAAATCCTATACATCCAATTTGATATAAATCTTCTACTTCATATCCTCTGTTCATAAATCGTTTTACTATACTCCAAATGAGCCCATTATTTTCTCTAATAAGTCTGTCCATTTCAAACTTGTCACCTTCTTGGGCTCTTTTTATTGAATTTATATTATTTTCATACATATGTACACTTACCCCTATTTTATTCTTTTGTTAAAGCTGTTAACTGACTTTCATCTGTTTTCTCTTCCTGTTTTTTTATTGTTTTTGTTAAGGTGACTTTTGTACCTAGCCCAACAATTGATTCAACTTTCATTGTGTCCATAAAGCTTTCCATTATTGTGAATCCCATTCCTGACCTTTCTAAATTTGGCTTTGTTGTGTATAATGGTTCTTTTGCAACATCTACATTTTCTATTCCTTTTCCGTTGTCTGAAATTTGAATTATTATTTCATCACCCTTTAATTGTGCATTTATTTTTATTATTCCTTGTCTGTTTTCGTACGCATGAATTATACAATTAGTAACCGCTTCTGATACAGCTGTTTTTATGTCTGCAAGTTCCTCTATTGTAGGGTCTAGTTGTGATGCAAATGCGGCAACTGTTATTCTTGCAAATGCTTCATTTGCTCCTTTATTTAAAAATTCTAATTTCATTTCATTTTCAACTTGTTCTTTCATAATCTATATTTTCCTTTCAATGTATTTATGTCATAAAAGTTACATAACTTTTATAATATATAAAAATTATAATTCAGTTACTGGAATTAATTTTAGAATTCCACTCATTTCAAATATTTTTCTAACACTTTGAGTTAAATTTGCAACTTCTAATTTCCCTCCAAGCATATTTGCAAATTTGTATCTTCCTATTATTAACCCTATTCCTGCACTATCCATGAAAGTAACACTATCAAAATCAAATACAACTTTTCTAGGCATATATCTTTCAATTTCATAATCAGCTCTCCTCCTTATCTTTTGTACGCTACAGTCATCAATTTCATCTGTAATTTTAAAAACTAACATTTTTTTGTCTTCATAAAATTTTGATTCCATACTTGTCCTCTCCTTTTTAGTTTTCTTTTGTTTTCATGTATGTATTATAAAACTTTTTCCAGTTTTTTCCAATAGCAAAAAAATAGAAGTTTTGTCGATTTTATAGAAGTTTTCGACAAAAAAATATCCCTTTCAGAATAAGTTAGCTGTTCGAGCAAAACGAGTTACATATAGCTTAAGCTTTAGCTCTGTTCTGTTTGAGACACCTATTTCAAAAGAGACATTTTTTACATATTTTATTAATCATCTTGATTATTATTTTCTGAATTCATATTATTAACCTCACTTTTTATTTCATCAACTTCTTCTTTAACATTATTAATATTTTGGCTATTTCTTTTTTTCATTTCCTTAAGAATCTTTTCTGTTTCTTCTTTTTTATTACTAACAATTCTATTCATCATATTATTTGTCTTTTCCATTAAATCTGGAACATAATCTAGAAGCCTATCTAGACTAGAAGAATGGCATACTGGCATAAGTTTTATATTATTTGCTTGAATTACCAAAAATGCAACTGGGTTAATTGTAACTCCTGCACCAGAACCACCGCCAAATGGTAATCTATATTGTATTTGCTCTTCCTTCTCTACTTTTTTATATTCATCAATTGTCTCACCTTTAAATTCACTACCACCTGCAGCAAATCCAAAAGATACTTTTGATATTGGTATTATAACTATATTATTTGATGTTTCTATAGGTTCGCCAATTATTGTATTTACATCTATCATATCTTTAATACTGTTCATAGCCGTAGTCATAAGACCTTCTATTGGATGTTCGCTCATTTTTATCACCTTTCCTTTTCTTATTTACGATACATATTGTATTTATAATATGTATCATTTTTATTTGAAATATACTTGAAATTTCTATATTTAATAAATTTTTATCAAGATATACAGGTTCTACTAAAAATACTTGCTTATCATTGTATTTTTTTATTTGTTTACTTAAAAACATTGCTATAAAGGTACTTATAGCTGGTATTGTAAACGCTGTTAATGATGCGTTTTCTGTTCCTATTCTTATTTTTAAATTTATTTCTTTTACTTCTGTTTTTATATTTTTTAGTGATGTTATTAATTCCTTATCAATATTTGCTTTGTTTTCTATTATTTTAGTTTCTTGTTGTTTTATTTTTTCTTTAATTTTTTGATTATTTATTATTTTCTTTATTTTTTTGTTATTTAATTTTATATTTAAAATTGGTATAAATCCTAATGTATATATTACTATTTTTATTTGATATCTTTTATTTAAATGTGGTTTTTCATTTGTTGATATTTTTAGATTTTGTATTTCAAATTTTATTTTTATTGTTATAAACATAATTATTATTAAAATTATAAAAAGAAAAACCAATATATCACCCTCTTTTTTAGTAATATTATTAGTTTTTCCTTTTTATATTTATTTAAACATTTTAACTTTTATTTTGAATTATAATTTAAATTGCTTTATACTTTTTCTTTTCTTCAACCGTTATATCTCCAAAAATTTCTTCCTGACTTGTTTCTACTTTGTTTCTTCTAGAAAGCTCAAGTAACCCACTAAAAGCTGTTACAACTTCTTGTTTTTCACGTTTTTTTATTGGAAACAATTTATTAAATACAAATCTCTTTTGTTTAGCTAAAACTTTATACATTTCTTTTACTTTATCAGCAACAGTATATTTATCGACTAATGCAATCTTTTCAATATTTTTAGCATTTTGATTTATTTTAACACTATTTCGTTCTACCAATTGTTTATATACCTCTGGTATTTTCTCGGAACCATAATCTTTTTCCAACTTTTGCTTTGGCAATTTTATTTCTTCTTGTCCTTTATAAAATCTATTTGCAAATATAACATAATTTTCCTTAAGAACTTTGCTTATTTCTTTGAATTTTTTGTACTCAATTATTCTTCTAATAAGTTCTTCTTCTGTTATTTCCTCTTCTTCCTCTTCTTGTTTTGGTAACAAGTTTTTAGATTTTAAATATAGCAATGTTGATGCCATAACTATAAATTCACTTGCAATTTCTAAATTCATTTCTTCCATTGCATTTAAATATTCTATATATTGATTTGTTATTTCTGTTAAATTTACATCATAAATGTTCATTTTATTTTTGTCTATTAGATAGCATAATAAGTCTAATGGTCCTTCAAAATTATCTATTTTTATTGAATATCTTTTTGTTTCTAGTGTTAATATTGACATTGTTTTCTCCTTATTTTTTACTTATATAATGTTTTTTATTTTTGAACTATTTTATTTAGATATATTTTATTGTTCTTCAATTGCTTTATTTATATTTTCTGATTTATAACCTTTTTTTAATAAATATTGTTTTATTTCGTCTTGTTCCATAGATAGCGATTTTTTATATATTATATTTGATATTGATTTTATTTCATATTTTTCTAATTCATCTTTATTTTCATAAATATAATCTTCAATATCATTTTTATTTAGGCCTTTTGCCAGAAGTTTATATTTTAATTCTTTTATTGATAAATTCTTTAATATCATAAAATTGTTTACTGTTCTTCTTATATATTCGCCATCGTCTATATATTTTGCTTCTTTTAAATATTCGATTATGTCTTCTAACATATTTTCATCTAGCTCTTTTTCAAATTTTCGTCTTACTTCATTTTCACTTCTTTTTTTGTAAAGTATAAATTTTAATATTTTTGTTTTTCCTTTATCAAATTCTTCTATTGTATACATTTGCTACTTCCTATCTTTTATATAATCTATCTATGCTTTTAATATAATATTCTATCTTGCAAATTTTAATTTCATTTTTGTATCAGCAATTTCATAGTCAAATTTTTTATGATCTCTTTCATTTTTAACTATGTATCTATCTAGTTTATCAGTTATTTCTTTTGTGTTTCGAGTTTGGGCATTAAGAATTTGTGCTAAATTAGAATTTGTTAATACATCTAATCTATTATTGATATCTTCAAATCCTTTATCAACTTTGTCATTGATTTCTCTGAATCCTTTATCCATTCTGTCATTGACTTCTTTGAATTCTTTATCCATTCTGTCATTAACTTCTTTGAATCCTTTATCCATTTTGTTGTTGAATTCTTTGAATCCTTTATACATTTTGTTGTTGAATTCTTTGAATTTTTGATCAATTTCACCAAATTGTCCATCCATTCTATCAAGTCTTTCATCCATCTTGTCAAATCTTTCATCCATTTTGTCAAGTCTTTCATCCATTTTGTCAAATCTTTCATCCATTTTATCAAGTCTTTCATCTATCTTGTCAAATTTTTCATCTATCTTGTCAAATTTTTCATCTATCTTGTCAAATTTTTCATCTATCCTGTCAAATTTTTCATCTATTTTGTCAAATTTTTCATCAATTTTATTGAATCTTTGGTCCAATATTTCTAAAAGTTCTTTGTTATCCATATTGTTTTCCTCCTTTCCCAGAATAATTTAAGAATATTTATAATTTTCTAAATCCTTTCTAAAATTTATCGAATAAACTTTATAATGATACAAAATATTTATGAAAAAATATTATTTAGAAAAAACGATTTATCCATACTTAAAAGCATAGATAAATTATGTATGTATTTTATCATAATTTTCTATGCTTTTCAAGTGATTTTTTATTATTCTATAAATAAATTTTTTCAAGTAGGTTGAATTTCCTATTTTTCGACATTTTTCTACTCATCGTCTTCAAATTCGCCATCTTCATCAACTTCTGGTAATTCTTCTCCTAGACTATCTTGGAATGCTTTAGCAAAGTTTGCTCTAACTTTTTGCTCAACATCTGCTAAAATTTCTGGATTTTCTTTTAAGTATTTCTTAACATTTTCTCTACCTTGACCAATTCTATTTCCATCATAGCTAAACCATGAACCACTTTTTTCTATAATGTCCATATTTACAGCCATGTCTAAGATATTTCCTGCTTTAGAAATTCCCTCTCCATAGACAATATCGAATTCAGCCTCTCTAAATGGTGGAGCAACTTTATTTTTTATAACTTTTACTCTAACTCTGTTTCCTTTAACTTCTCCATCTTGTTTAATGTTTTCTATTTTTCTTATATCAAGTCTTACTGATGCATAGAATTTTAATGCTCTACCACCTGTTGTTGTTTCTGGGTTTCCAAACATTACCCCTATTTTTTCTCTTAATTGGTTAATAAATATTAATACTGTTTTTGTTTTGTTTATTGCTCCTGCTAATTTTCTTAATGCTTGTGACATTAATCTTGCTTGAAGCCCCATGTGAGAATCTCCCATATCTCCGTCAATTTCTGCCTTTGGAACTAATGCTGCAACAGAGTCTACTACTATTACATCTAATGCTCCACTTCTTATTAAGCTTTCTGTTATTTCAAGAGCTTGTTCTCCTGTATCTGGTTGAGATACTATTAAGTTATCTATATCTACACCTAATTTTTTTGCATATACTGGGTCTAAAGCATGTTCTGCATCTATAAATGCCGCTTCTCCACCCATTTTTTGTGCTTCTGCTACAACATGTAATGCTAATGTTGTTTTACCTGATGATTCAGGTCCAAATACTTCTATAATTCTTCCTCTAGGAACTCCTCCTATACCTAAAGCCATATCTAGGCTTAATGCTCCTGTTGGAATTGCTTCTATTTCCATTGCTTTAAATTCTCCAAGTTTCATTACTGAACCTTTTCCAAATTGTTTTTCTATTTGACTCATTGCTGCTTCTAGAGCCTTTTTCTTTTCTGTATTTTCTGCCATTGTTATTTCCTCCTTAAAATATTGAACTTTTGTTTGATAACTACTTTATATCACTAAACACTTGTTTTTGTCAATACATTTTTAAAAAATTTTTTATTTATGCCAATCTTTTATATTATAAAATTGATTAAACCAGTTTGGTTCTATGGTTCCAGCTAATCCTGTACTATATGCAACTGTGTATTTATTATTATATAAACTTAAATATGGCATATCATTCTTATAAATTTCACTTAATCTTTTGTAATCTTGTTTTAGTTTATCTTCATCGCTTAAATTTTTAACCTCATTCATTATATTTGTAACTTCTTCATTTGTGTAATTTGCTAAATTATTACTTCCAAAAAATGTTGATAAGTCTGGGCTTACAGATAAATTCATACTGCATAATATTAAATCATAATTTTTATTTGCTATATAATTTTGATATTGAGCATCATTTGCTTTTATTAAGTTTATTCTAAATCCTTGATTTTGTAATTGCGTTTTTATATTTTCAGCTGCTGATACTCTGCTTGTATCACTTGATTTTACAACAAAATTTAATAAAATTCTCTGTGTTCTATAATTCACCGTTTTTTGCCAATATTTGTACTTATAGCTCCACCCATCATCTACTAAAATTTGTTTTGCTTGTTCCAAATTATATCCAGCACTTGAATCTTGTTCTTGATATATCCAATTTCCATAATCTAATGGAAAACTTGATGTATAATAATTATCTCCATATACACTTGAAACAATATTTGATTTATCGATTGAATAGCAAATTGCCTTTCTAACATTTAATTGTGATAAAATTTCATTTTGTGTATTAAATGCAATAAAGTCATGCTCTCTACCTTTCATTTCTTTGACTTGATATCCTATTGTTCCAATATACTCTTTTAAATTACTATTTTCGGTACTAATTAAATCGATACTTCCCGTTTTAAACGAGTTATATAATTCTCCTATACTTGGATATGTTGTTATAATAATTTTATCTAACTTCAATTCATCCGCTTCTGGGTAATATTCATTCTTATTTAATATCAATGTAGAATCTTGAACATCGCTAACTTTATACATTCCAGTCCCAACAGGAACTATATCTGCTGTAAATTCTTTGTCACTATAATACTTACTAGATAAAATTGGAAAAGTCAAGTTATATTCAAAAAATGGAACTTCTTGATTTAGTGTAATTCTTAATGTTTCAGCATCTACAACTTCAACAGTTGTTACATTTTGTACATTTGCCGAATAAATTGTATCAGAATCTTTTAATCTATCTATTGTAAATTGAACATCGTCTGCTGTAAATTTTTGCCCATCTGCCCATTTTCTGTCATTTCTTAATTTTATTAGATATGTGGTTTCATTTTGTTTTACACATTCTTTAGCTAAACACATCTCTATTTTGTAATCACTAGTAAGAGTTACTAATGGTTCAAATATTATTTTTGATATATTTTGAACATTTTTATTTTTGCTTAATATTGGATTTATACTATCAAATAATGCTACTCCCAACTTTAGCTCTGTTACATCTGGTTTTTCATCTTGTGTTGCTTCCTTTGGTGTTTCTTCCTTTTTTTGTTCATCATTTTTGATTTTTACAACCGCAAAAACCATTATTGCTATAGCAAATGCTATAAATACATACTTAAAGTATTTTGATTTCATCTCATACCATTCCTTTTTTTGCACATTTTAACATACATATAATCATAAATAAAACTTTATTTTTAAGAATTAAATTTATTTATGATTGTGCCCTAGATTATGGTACTATCATACATTATTTTTTATCTTTTTTCAATATAAATATTTTAAAATTTTATTTTTATTTCCTCCTTCCATACCCTGTTTTTGGATTTACTTGAACTATGATATTTAAGAAATAAAATTTTTGCCTTACTAAGTTGTTTGAATTAAATAAAAAAAGAACCAGTTAAATACATATTAACATAGTTCTTTTACAAAATCAAGAAAAATCGTTCGACAAATTTCGCGTTTTATATTGGTGCATATGTTTTTGTTTCTTTATATTTTCCATATACAGTTACTTTATTTTGTTTAATTTTTCTATTACGCTTAACTACAGCGATTTTATTATTTTTGCATTCTAATCTAACAATATATATTCCATATTTATTTAATGTAATATTTACATCAAATTTTTGCTTTGGAAATTCACTTTTTTCTTTTTCAATATTTTCCAATATTTCTTTTTTATTATATTGTTTAGAATCAAAATAATATTCTATACATTTTTTTTCATCCATTTAAATCAACATCCTTTAAAATTTTGTATTTACTAAAATTTTGTATCCACTTATTATATTAACATAATTTTAAAATATTGTCAAAAAAATTACTCTAAAAGAATTGACAAAAACCTACTAAAGATATATGATTTTAGCATATAAAAATTTTTTTAAAGGAGGTTTTGTAATGACAAAAAACAAAACAAAAATCATTTTAGTTTTTCTTATTATTGCATTATTGTTTTCTTCTACATTTGTTTTTGCGGATAATGAAGATGAATCTACAGCAGTCCCAATTTCAGAAGAATCTGAAACAACTCCAGTAGATACAAATTCTACAGGAATAAATGCAACAGAATCAAATGCAAATGCGCAAGCACAAGAAGATTCTTACAAAAAAAGTGATGTATATCTTACAGGAGATAATGTTACTATAGATTATATTGTTGATGGAAATCTTTTTGTATGTGCTAATACCGTTACTATCAATTCACAAATTGGTGGAGATGCCTTTATTATGGCAAAAAATTTGATTGTAAACGATGAAGCTTATATCTTTAATAACCTATTTGTTATGGCAAATTCTGTAGAAATAAAAGGTGTTGTTTATGATGCTTATGCACTAGCAAATACTTTAACTATTTCAAAAGGTTATGTTTATAGAGATTTAAAAGCAAATTGTGATACATTAAATATTAATGGAACAGTTGGAAGAAATGCTTTTGTAAACTGCTCATCATTAAATTTCAATACAGTTGAAAATTCAAATGGAGTTATTTACGGTAATTTAGAGTATTCTTCTAAAAATGAAGCTTCTATTCCAGAAGGAGCTGTAAATGGAACTGTAAATTATAAAAATAATTCTGATTCTTCAAAGCAATCAGTTAGATCAATTGTAGCTGATTACATATTAAGTTTAGGTAGTTTCATTGCCTTTGTATTAATAGTATGGTTACTATGTTTATGGTTAGCTCCTAAATTCTTAAATAATACAGAATCATATATTGGAAAAGGTTCTTTAAAAGTGTTTGGTAAAGGATTACTTGGTTTAATTGCTATACCTGTTGCTTGCATTATTTTAATTTTATTACAATTAACAAGTAGTATTTCTTTAGTTATATTATCACTATATATTTTAGCATTAGTTGTTTCTACATCACTATTTACAATTTCTGCTAATAACTATGTATGTAATAAATTGAAAATCAATAAAAAGTCTGGAATCTTTGGTATGTTAATTGTAACTGCTATTTTTATATCATTATTAACAAAAATTCCTTATATTGGTGCAATTATTTCATTATTAATTGCAATATTCGGATTAGGAATTTTATTAACTGCTATCATTCCTAATAAACAAAAAAAATCTTCTGATAAAGTAGAAGTAACAGAAGTTGAAAAAATTGATGAAAACAAATAAAAAGAAAAACGCTAAAAATGGAGATTTTTATATCTCCATTTTTATATTGCAATATTTTTCCATTTATGAAACAATTTTTTTATATAATTATTATATAAATTTATTTTTAACAAATTAGCATTTTAGTTCGTCTATTATAGTTTTATAATCTTTTGCAATTAAAATAGCTGTACCAGAAACTAATATATTTGCTCCCGCTTCTTTTACAGCCTCAGCTGTTTTTAAATTTATTCCACCATCAGCTTCTATATCAATCTCTATATTATTTTCTTCAATATATCTTTTTAATTTAGAAATTTTATCAACCATATCAGTCAAAAGAGTTTGTCCACCTTTTCCCGGTTCTACAGTCATTACCAAACACATATGAATATATGGCAAAAATTCATATATTTCCTCAATTTTTGTTTCTGGTTTTACGCTTAAGCCAACTCTACAATGATTATCTTTTATTTTGTTAATTATTTGCATAACTTCTTCTTTATCTTTGCAAGCCTCATAATGAAATGTGATTATGTTAGGTTCAACTGCCAAAAAGTCATCTATTGCTGAATTTACATCTTTCACCATTAAGTGTATATCTAATGGTAAATTTGATATTCTTTTTATATATGATGCATATTCTAACATTTTTTTATATGTGTCTTTTTCTACAAATTTTCCATCCATAACATCTATATGAAAATAATCTGTCTTTGCTTTTTCTAGTGCAAAAAATGTTTGTGATTCTTCTCCTTTTTTTACTGAAAGTATTGATGTTGAAATTTCTACCATTTTATTCTCCTCCTTTTGAATGTCCTTTTTGTTAAGCATTTTCTGTTTGCTCCATCGTCTTAAAACAGGACATTAATACTTATATTTGTCTTTTTCTTTTAATTCTTCATAAATTTTACAAAATCTTTCATATCTACCACTATCTATTTTTCCTTGTTGCAAAGCTTGTTTTATCCCACAATTTTCTTCTTTTATATGAGTACATCCAACAAACTCACAATTTTCTAATAATGGTTTAAATTCTCTAAAATATTTGTCCAATTCTCTATATTCTATTTCTGATATATCAAATGTCGAAAATCCCGGAGTATCGGCAATATATGTATTATCGTCTATTTCGTACAATTTCGTTGAAGTTGTTGTGTTTTTACCTTTTTTGTTTCTTTGACTAATTTCTCCTTCTTGTGTTATTGTATCTTTAAATATTGCATTTATTAATGTTGATTTTCCGACTCCCGAATTACCTGAAAATGCGTTTATATTTTCTTTTAAGTATTTTTCCAAATTATGAATTCCTATTGAATATATTTCACTTTTCTCTGGTATATCTTCCAAGTCTTTTGCTATTGTTTCTATTACTGTATAACCTATATTTTGATATACTTCTTTTATTTTTTCAAACTCTTTCTTTTTATCAAGGTCTGTTTTATTTAAAACTATTATTGGTTTTATTCCTAAAAATTCTGCAAATGCTAATTGTTTATCTAATAGTAATAAATCTGGCTTAGGATTTTTACTTGATACTACTAATACAAGTTGAGTGATATTACTCATTTTGGGTCTTTTTATATAAGTTGTTCTTTCTTGTATTTTCTCTATTACTGCTTTTTTGTTTTCTTCATCTAGTATTTGTATTTCTACTTTATCTCCTACTACTGGTGTTATTTCTTCTTTTTTGAATTTTCCCCTTGCATTTGCTTCATATATTCCTTTTTCTGTATCAATTCTATATAAGTTTGATATGTTTTCTATTATTAATCCTTGCATTATTCCTCCAATATTTGTCTACTATTATTATATAATTCATCAGGACATATATCTGCTCCATTTTCCCATTCAATTGATAATCCTGAAATTTGTACTTTTTTAAATTCTTCATAATTCTTTAGATCATTAAAAATTTTAAATTTAAAATATGGTTTTACGTCAAATATTTTTCGTTCATTATTATCAAACTTTATTTCTAATTCATAATTATTTAAAACTTTTACATCTATAGCTTTTGGTCTCATTTCATTACTCCAATCCTTTTATTTTTATTACCTCTCCATCATTATTTAATGCATACCATGCTGCCTTTAATTCTTCTGTATGCAACGTGATCCATGCATCTACTAATTTTTTCTGTTTCTTTGGTATTTTTCCATTTAAGACTTTTCCTTTTATATTAATAGACATTTCATATTCATTATATTTAATATGTACATGTGGTTCATTGTGATGACCTCCAATTTCTCTATACATATATATTAATATTCCATAAAACTGTGAAATAACCGGCATATTACCTCCTTTGATTATAACATGATATTTTTCTTTTTTCAATTTTTATTTGAATTTTTTTGATATTAAAATATTGAATAAAATTTAAATTGACATAAAAACTATAGATGTGTTTATATATTAATACTATAAATAATATTTGTCAATAGAAAACTTTAAAATTCTAAAAGATTGAGGTCACACTAAGTGACCCCAATCTTTTAGAATTTAAGATTAAATATATTAGTCAAATGTATATGAACTTATTTCTCTAACATCTATATCTTTTTCTTTTTCTTTTACATCATCTATAAATACTTTTATAGTTACTGGACCTGTTCCAATAACTTTACCATCTCCAGTATTTATATTTGCATTATTTTTATCAACTTCTTGATTAAAAATTGTTTCGCCATTTGCTTCAACTCTTAATTTTACAGTCTTTTTAATTGAATTTGTTGAATCCTCATTATTTTTTTCTGTAGAATATCCACCTGTAATTGATTTTACATTAACATATATTGTAGCAGATTTTTTCTCTGCCAATTTATTTACAGTAATAGTAATAGCTGAACCTTTTTCTACAGATTTACCCTCATCTAAGCTTTGTTTTAAAACAACCCCATTATCTTTAGAGCTATCCTCTGCAGTTGTTACAGTAACAACAAAACCTAAATCTTGAAGAGTTTTTTTAGCCTCATCTTGTGATTTTCCAACTACTCCAGGAACTGTTGCCTTTTCAACACCTGTACTTACATGAATTTTTACAGTTTCTCCAGCATCTACTTCTGTATTTGCATCAGTCTCTTGACTAATTACATATCCTTCTTGGACTTTTTTACTTGTTTCTTCAACAATTTCAGCTTTTAATTTTGCATCTTCAATTGCTGTAACAGCATCTTCTTGTGACATTCCAACAACCTTTGGAACTTTTGTTTTTTCTGTACCTTTACTTAAAACAACCTTTACAGTACTTCCTTCTTTTACTTTGTTATATCCTTCTACATATGTTGGATCTTGGCTTATAACATGATTTTCTTCTACATCTTTATTATATTCTTCTGATGCAACTTCAAATTTAAGTTTAGCACCTTCAATTCTTTGTTGAGCTTCATCTTTTGTAAGCCCAACTATATTAGGCATTTCAACTTCTTTTGGGTTAGTTAAATTCAATACTAACATTGTTCCACCAAATGCTATACAGAACAATAATATTAAGCCTATAAAAGAACTTAGTACCTTATGATTTTTTATAAATGTTACTAGCTTGTTTTCTTTTTTATTATTTCTTTTTTGCATTTTTTCAACATCTTGAGTTGATATTTTTTGTGTTTTTGCAGTTGGGTCATAATCTTCTTCCTCAATAAAATCTCCTGATGGATTTTTCAATGCCATTCTTAAATCTTCTAATAATTCAGTTGCAGTTTGATATCTATACATTGGGTCTTTTTTTAATGCTTTTAATATTATTTTATTTACTGCTTCTGGAAGATGTGGATTCATTTCAATTGGTGGTACTGGTTCTTCTTGCATATGTTTTAATGCAACAGAAACAGGTGTATCAGCGTCAAATGGAACTTTACCTGTTACCATTTCATACATTACAACTCCTAATGAATATAAGTCAGATTTAGCATCTGTGTATCCACCTCTAGCATGTTCTGGTGAAAAATAATGTACTGAACCAATTGTTGTTCCAAATGCTGTAATTGTTGAATTTGATACAGCCTTTGCTATTCCAAAATCTGTAACTTTTGCTATTCCATCTTCTGTTATTATTATATTATGTGGTTTGATATCTCTATGTATTATGTTGTTTTTATGTGCCATCTCTAAAGCAGATGCTATTTGAATTGCTACATTTACTGACCATTTCCAAGGAAGTGGTCCTCTTTCTTCAACAATTATTTCTTTTAGAGTTTTTCCTTTTATTAATTCCATTACTATATAATAAATACCGTTATCTACACCTACATCAAATATTGAAACTATATTAGGATGTACTAATCTTGCAGCTGATTGTGCTTCTGTTTCAAATCTTTTTATAAATTCTTCATCTGTTGTAAATTCATCTCTTAGTATTTTTACAGCAACATATCTTTTTAAAACCAAGTCTGTTGCTTTATATACTGTAGCCATTCCTCCATTGCCTACTTTTTCAATAATCTCGTATCTGTTACCTAGAATCCTACCTTCTAAATTCATACTTCTCTCTCCTTTTTATCACATTGCTTTTAAGCCATAATGTAAGCAGTTATATATTTTTTATAATAACAACTGTTATGTTGTCATATCCGCCTCTATCTTTTGCAAGTTCCACCAAATCTTTTGTTGCTTGTTCTATATTTTTTGTTGCTATTTCATATAATGTTTCTTGCTCTACTAAGTTTGTTAAACCATCTGAACACATAATTAAAATATCATCTTTTAAAAATCCTTTTACCATCACATCTGGTTCTACAAATGCATTGCATCCTAATGCCTTCATTAACATATTTTTTTGAGGATGATGTACTGCTTGTTCTTTTGTTATAGTTCCTTCTTTTACTAATTTTTGAACATAGCTATGGTCTTGTGTTAATTTTCGTATAAATTGCTTACGTATTCTATATACTCTACTATCTCCTACGTGTCCTATATATACTTTATTATTATAGATTAAACAAATTTCTAAAGTTGTTCCCATTCCTTGTAATTCTGGTGTTGCTTTTGCCTTTTCATATACAACCATATTTGCATATTCCATACTGCTTCCTAATAATTGAATTATGCTATCTTTATCTTTTTCGATATCTTTAAAATTATTTTCTATATAATTTTTTGCTGTTTCTACAGCTAATTTGCTTGCTATTTCTCCTCCATTATATCCGCCCATTCCGTCTGCTAATATGTATAATTGCACTTGGTCTAGTGAATTTGAAATATAAAAATAGTCTTCGTTTGTTTCTCTTACTTTTCCTTTATCTGATTTTGCATAAGCTTTTATCATAATTTCACCTCTGTTCTTTTGTAATTAGCTTATTTTTCTTTAATTTATTTTATATCATAACTTACTGTTTTTTGCAATATTTTTTTTACTATAATTGCTTTTTTATTTTTATGTGATATAATATCAAAAAAAACAAAGGAGGAATTTTATATGTCAACACCACATAATGAAGCAAATAAAGGAGATATTGCAAAAACAGTTATAATGCCTGGAGACCCATTAAGAGCAAAATATATTGCTGAAAATTTTATGGAAAATTACAAACTTGTAAATCAAGTTAGAGGTATGTATGCATATACAGGCACTTACAAAGGAAAAGAATTAACAGTAATGGCCCATGGTATGGGAATGCCAAGTGTTGGTATTTATACATATGAATTATTTAAATTTTATGATGTAGAAAATATTATTAGAATAGGTTCTTGTGGAGGATACAAACCAGAATTAAAATTATTTGATATTATTTTGAGTGAAAATGTTTTTTCAGAAAGTAATTATGCTTTGACATTAAATAATGACGATTGTCACATTGTTTCTTCTAATGCTGAGATTAATTCTATAATAGAAAAAACAGCTAAGGAATCTAGTTTAAATATTGTTTCAGGTAATACTGTTTGTACTGATTGTTTTGATGTCTATATGACTGATGTTAATAAATTTTTAGATAGAATACCTGATAACTTTAATCCTGTTGCTGCTGAAATGGAAGCTTTTGCTTTATTTTATAATGCTAAATTGTTGAATAAAAAAGCTTCTTGCTTAATGAGCGTTGTAGATTCAAAATTTATTAAAGATATTGCAACACCTGAAGAACGTCAAACTGGTTTAAATAATATGATAAAACTTGCATTAGATTCTGCTATAAATATTTAAAAAAACGGAAATAGAGATAAGTCCCTATTTCCCGATTTTCTATTTTGTTATATCTAATATTTTATATTTCATAATTCCAGCTGGTGCATTAACTTCAACAGTTTGTTTTTTCTTAGCACCTAAAAGAGCTGCGCCTAAAGGTGATTCATTAGAAATTTTATTTTCAGCTAAATCAACTTCAGTAGAACCAACTATTGTGTATTCTGTTTCTTCATCAAATTCAATATCTAATACTTTTACAGTATTTCCTACTTGTACTGTGTCTGTATCAATTTCTTTTTCATCAATAATTTTTGCATGTCTTAATTTGTTTTCTAATTCAGCTATTTTAACTTCATTTTCTGCTTGAGCATTTTTTGCTTCGTCATATTCTGAATTTTCTGATAAATCTCCAAATCCTAATGCAACTTTAATTCTTTCTGCTATTTCAGATCTTTTTTCTGTTTTTAAGTAATTTAATTCTTTATCTAAATTATCATATCCTTCTTGTGTAAGGATTACTTCTTTTTCTTCCATTTTTACAACCTCCAAATTTTTATTTATGCACTAATTTTATACTATAACTTTTCATGTGCATTAAATATAATAAAAATAATATTATATTAACATTAATGCCCTATATATTAAAAATAGGACATTAAAACTTATACTATATTAAGCCAGTTTTTTGAATTTGTCAAGCTTTTTGCTATAACTTTATTCAAAACGGCCATAAAATTTTATTTTTCTCTACCTTTTATTACATTTAGCAATCTTTAAATAATTCTTTTCCATCTTTTAAATACTCATATCCAGAGAATATCGTTGCTATTGTTTGAATTATCATCATCAAAGTAACTACTAAATTTAAGCCTAATGAAACTCCTGTTAATTCTCCTGTAAAGCACTTTCCAAATGCATTTATATCAACAAATGCTAATATGATAGCTATCATTTGTGTAACTGTTTTCATTTTTCCCCATACTGATGCAGCTATTACTTTTCCGCCTTTTTCTACGGCAATTAGTCTATATCCAGAAACAATAAATTCTCTAGCAAGTACTATTACTGGTATCCAAGCTGGTAATCTTCCCATTTCTACAAGCATAATCATTGCTGTTAATACTAAAATTTTGTCTGCTAATGGGTCTAAAAATTTTCCAAATGTTGTTACTTGATTTCTACTTCTTGCTATGTATCCATCTAATTTGTCTGTTATTGATGCTATTATAAATATCAAATCTATAATTAAGCATGATATTGGTATTCCCCATACATCTCCTTGTATTCCTAAAAATGGTATTATGACCATTATTGGTACAAGTATTATTCTAAAAATTGTTAATTTATTTGCTAAATTCATTTTTCTAACCTTTCTAAATTATTACTAGTTATATTCTTACTTTTATATTTTTATTACCTAAAAATTAAAACTCATACTATTTATTTTAACATTTCTATTGCTTTTTGAAGTTGAGTATCTTCAATTTCTTGAACATTAAAAGGATTACTTACACTATCTGATAATTCTACCTTCTCATCTGGTTCAATTCCAACTTTGTTGATTTTATTTTTATTTGGAGTTTGATATTCTTCAATTGTTATTTTCAAACCACTTCCATCATTAAGTTTTAAAATTTGTTGAATTACACCTTTTCCATAAGTTGTTGTTCCAACTGTTTTTGCCTTACCTAAATCTTTTAATGCTCCTGCCAAAATTTCTGAAGCACTTGCTGTATTTTCATTTGTTAATATAATTATTGGCATATTTATTATTGGATCTTCTTTTGCTTTTTTTACTGTTTCTTTATTGTTTTTATCAACTTCATATAAAAGAACTGAATCTTTATCTGTCATATAATCTGCTATTTCTAAAGCTTGGTCAACAATTCCCCCACCATTATTTCTTAAATCTATAATTAATGATTTTATATTTTGTTTAGATAGTTCTTCATATTTTGCTTTAAAATCTTCTGCTGTTGTTTCGTCAAATGATGTAAATTTTATATATCCTATATTATTTGAAATTACTTTTCCTTCAACTTGATTTACTTTTACTTTTTCTCTTGTTAATTCATATTTAACAGTTTCTGCACCTCTTAATAACTCTACAGTAACCTTTGTTCCTTCTTCACCTTTTATATTGTTAGATGCTGTTGTCATGTCATCTGCTTTATATTCAACACCATCAACAGATATTATTAAGTCTCCTGCTTGTATTCCTGCTTTTTCTGCTGGTCCTCCTTTTATTGTTGATAATACTTGGATTCTATCATATTGTGTATTTTTTATCATATATATTCCTATACCAACAAAGTTACCCATGGTATCATCTAAATAACTGTCCATATCTTCTTTAGAAATATATTCTGTATATGGATCCCCTAAGCCTTCAATATAACCTTTTATAGCACCCTCTTCAAGTTTTGTCTCGTCTACATCTCCTAAGTAATATTGATTTATTATTTCTTTATATCTTGCTAATTTACTACTAAGACTTTTGCTTGTATTACTAGAACTTACTGATACAGGATTTTTAACAAAATAAGTATATAATGATAATGATGTAACCATAAATGTGATAAATACAGCTATTGCAACTATCATTATGATTTTATAAATTTGATACTTTTTTTCCTTTTTCATTTTCTACCTACACCTTTCATAAATTTTGAGCGGAGTATCTATCCGCTCTATATTAAAATATTAATATTTTTTTATTTTATGTATGTTCTTTTACATATAATTTGCAGGATTAACTCTTGAATCTTGTCCATATCCAGTAGCATAACCATTGTAACTATATGGTGAAACTCTTAATTCAAAATGTAAATGTGGTCCACTTGAATTTCCTGTACTACCACTAAGCATTATTTGTTGACCTTTGCTTACTGTCTGTCCTGGAGATACGCATATTGAGCCATATGTACCATGTCCATAATATGATTGCATTCCATTTGCATGTCTTATAACAACATATGTACCATAGCTTCCACTCAAATTAGCAGTTGACATTACAACACCTGCTGCTGCAGCATGTACTGGTGTTCCTAATGAAACCGCATAATCTATTGCTCCATGGAATTTTCCACTTGAATAATATCCATTTGTTGATATTGAGCCGCCACTTACCGGTCTCATAAAATATCCTGAACCTGTTGGAATAGTGTTATTATTACTTCCATTATTTTTATTTCCATTGTTTTTATTACTATTATTACTATTATTTTTTTCATTTTCTTGTCTTGCTAATTCTTCCAATTGTTTCTTATATTTTGTCTCATTAGCTTTAATTTCGCTATCCATTTTAGCATTTGCTTGTTTTAATTCTTGGATTTCTTGCTCCAATTCTTTTTCTTGGTCAGACAATTGAGCAACATATTTATCTTTTTCTGATTTAGCAGTTTTTAGTTCTGCAGATACACTTTCTTTACTTGATTTTGCAGTTGTTAATTGTTCTTTATTTGTTTCTATCTCTTTTTTAGCTGTTTCTATTTCTTCTTTTTGTTTTTGTATTTTTTCAAGTAAGTCTGCATCCATTTGTGTAACTTCTGAAACTAGATAATAACTAGAAATAAAGTCACTTAAATTTTTTGAACTTAATAATACATCTAAATAAGAAGTGTCACCAGATACATATATTGCAACCATTCTTTGTTTTATTAGTTCTTCTTGATTTTTATAATCTTCCTCTGCTTGTGCCAATTTTTTTTCTTGTTCTTTTATTTTTTCATTAGATTGAGCTATTTGATTATCTAAATCACTTATTTGGCTTTCATAACTGTCTATTTGTGAACTGATATACTCAACTTGTTTCATAGTTTCTGATTTTTGATTTTCCACTTCTCTTTGTTTTTCTTGTGCTTCGTCTATTTGGTTACTTATCTGATTTTGTTGTGCTTTTTGCTTATTTATTTCTGACTGAGTAACAGCCAACGATATATTTGTGCTAGCCAAAATTATTGTTGCTAATAAAGTTCCTGTAATTTTTTGACATATATTTTTCATATGTTTCTCTCCTCTTTATTTTTTCACATAAGAAAATAAACTATAAATTTTATTTTCTTAATGTTTTTATTTGTTTCCATAATCTTTGATTAATTTGTATTATTTGTAATAGTATTATTGTCACTATCACTGTCATTATTTTCACCTGGTATTAAGCCATTTGTTATATATGGTAATGGATCAGTTGTTACACCATTAATTCTAACTTCAAAATGAGCATGTGGTCCTGTTGAATATCCAGTTGAACCAACTTTTAAAACAGCATCTCCTCTTTTTACAGTTTGTCCAACTTCAACCAAAATTTCTGAACCATGTGCATATAATGTTGAAACTCCTCCACCATGGTCTATTATTACCATATTACCATATGCCGTATTAGGTCCTGCCTTTGTTACTATTCCATCATTTGCTGCAACAAAATTTGCCCCTTCTGGTGCACCAATATCGACACCTGTATGAAGCTTATATTGTCCTGTTATTGGATGAACTCTCATTGCATATTTTGATGTAATTCTTGTATATCCAGGAACTGGCCATGCAAGTTCTCCCCCAATATATGCTGTATCTATTCCATCTTGAGCTAATGCTAAAATTTGTTTATTTACTTCTTCATATTGTGCATTAATTTCGTCAATTTTGCTTTGTAAATCTTTTTCTTCATCAGAAAGTTTTGCTATAAAACTCTCTCTCATTTTTTTTGTATTTTGTAATGTTCTTGTTGTTCTTGTTTGATTTTCTACTATTGTTGCTAACTCTTCTTTTTCATTTTCTAGTTTTTGTTTTGATAAATCTATTGTCTTTTTCTTTGTTTCCAAATCTGTTAACAAATCTTCATCAATTTGTGTCAACTCTGTTATTATATAATAACTAGATAAAAAATCTGAAATACTTCTTGACCTTAGCAAAACATCTAGGTATTTTGTGTCTCCAGATTCATAAATTGCTACCATTCTGTTTTTAAAAAGTTCAACTTGCTTATTGTATTTTTCTGTTACATTATTTAGGTCAGTTTCTATTTCTTCAATATTCTTTTTTAATTCTGTAATCTTATTTTCTTGTTCTGATAACTCTTTTTCTGCTGTTTCTATTTTGTTGTCTAGTTTTTCTACTTGTTGTAGATTTTCTGATAAATTACTTTGAACATTATCTAATTGTCCGTTTGCTTCGTCTAATTGATTCTGCAAATCACTTCTTTGCGTTTGTAAGTCTGTTGTATTGTTTGTGTCATTGTCTTCAGCATACGCAAATGTTGTAATAAAACAAATTATTAAGATTAATATTATTGATAAACTCTTGCGCATGTTTCTCCCCTCACTATACTTTTAAATATTTTCTCATTGAAATTACACTTCCTAGTGCACCAATTCCAATTCCTAATAGCATATACACAAATATTATTGAAGATATCATATCTTTAAATCCAACTAAGCTCATATTTATAGCTTGCATAAATTGTGCATTTACTGCTTGTTCTGCAAGTAAACTGTATGCCCCTCCAACTATAACAATTGATATTACACTTGCAAATATTCCAATTATCATACCTTCAACTATAAATGGCCATCTTATAAAGTTATTAGTTGCACCAACATATTTCATAATTGAAATTTCTTTTCTTCTTGCATGTACTGTTAATTTTATTGTATTTGATATTATGAATATTGATATTACTATTAATAATGCTAAAATTATTCCAGTAACAAGTTTAATTCCTCTTGCTAGTCCTAATAATGTTGATACAGTTTGATCACTACTTGTAATTTTAGTAACATTATCGAATTCCATTATTTTATTTTGCACATCTTTACTCATATTTAAGTCTGTTAATGTAACAACATAAGATGGTGGAAAATAGTCTGGTCCATAACCTTCAATTAATTCAGCTCTATCTCCTAATTTTTCTTTCATTGTATTTAACGCATACTCTTTATCTTTATATTCTGCTGTACTTACTCCATCTAATGATTTTATTTCTTCTCCAACTTTTTGAATTTCTTCATCTGTTGCATCCTTATTCAAAAACACTTGAAATCCTTGTTCTGACTTTATTTCGTCCACAAAATGATTTATATTTTCTCCAAGAATTAGAAATATTCCAAATATTATCATTGTTGCACACATTATCATTAATGATGCCCCTGTTGATTTTTTGTTTTTAAAAACATTACTAAATCCTTCTCCAATTAAATATCCAAATATATTATATTTCACTATCATAACCACCTTTTTTATCATCTCTTACAATGCTGCCTTTTTCTATGTGTATTACTCTTTTTTTCATTTTATCTACTATATCTTTTGCGTGTGTTGCTACTACTACTGTTGTTCCTCTCATGTTTATTTCATTTAATAAATTCATAATGTCCCAAGCTGTATCTGGGTCTAAGTTTCCTGTTGGTTCGTCTGCTATTAACATTGATGGATTATTTACTAAAGCTCTTGCTAATGCAACTCTTTGTTGCTCTCCACCTGATAATTCATTTGGATACATTTTTGCTTTTCCACTTAAGCCTACTAAAGATAAAACCATTGGTACCTGTCTTCTTATATGTCTTGGTGTTGCTCTAACTATATACATTGCATATGCTACATTGTCATATACTGTTTTGTCTGGTAATAATCTGAAGTCTTGGAACACAACTCCCATACTCCTTCTTAGATATGGTACTCTACTTTGTTTTAAAAATGTTGTGTCTTTTCCATTTATTATGATATTTCCTGATGTTGGTTCTTCTTCTTTTAATATTAGTTTTATTAGTGTTGATTTTCCACTTCCTGATGTTCCTACTAAAAATGCAAATTCTCCTTTGTCTATTACAAAGTTTGCATTTTTTACTGCTTTTGTTCCTGTGTCGTATGTTTTTGATACATTTCTAAATTCTATCATTTTATATTTTCTTCCCTTCATTTTTACTACTAAAAAGTAGTTCTTTTGATATATTTTTCCATTTTTATTGTTTATTTTTTATCTCCTAAATAATATCAATAATCTACTAATTTTGCAATAGTTTTCACTAAAAATTCACTAGAAATTTTTGACATTTTTGTTACAATTCACAGACTATAAAAGTTCTTGTGCTCAAGTTGCAACCTTAAGGGTTGTATATGTTTGATATTGTACCCATTTGATTGAAGTGAAAAATAGAAAATCTTAAATAAAAAACTGAGGAATGCTCACAAAAGAAATGTATATATGTATATGATTTGAAACATTTTTTCGTTTCAATACGCAATATAAGAATTTCTAAAATAAATTGATGGATAATTCCACTTAGTCCTCGCTTCGCTCGACGTGAACACTTTTCATAAATTTATTCAAAAAATTCTAATATTGCTCCAATCACATTCGAAAAGTTTAAAATCATATACATATATACATTTCTGCCCTAAGTGAGAGAGGCTCAGTTTGGTATTTTAGATTTTCTTTTTAAACGTAATGAACAGGGTACAATATCAAACATATACAACCCTTAAGGTTGCAACTTGCATACAAAAATAGTACTCACATTTACAAATAAGTACTATTTAAATCATTATTATTTATTAACAGATTCCGGTTTATCTAAATCTTTTAAATATGGCATTGATGTACCTTCGTCTATTTTCCAAATATTTTCAAAATCAAATGTTGAAAATTCGCTTGCACTAAACATATTTGTTAATTTTTTAGATGTTCCATATGAGCTAGATGTTAAACCTGTTTTTTCTGGTACCCAATATGTCTCCATAACAGTCAATTTTCCTTTATTAGTTATTGTTTCTGAAAAATTTCCAAAAATTGGCTCTACATTGTTTTTTCCGCTCACCATTCCAGCCACATATATTTTTTCCACATTAATATAGCTATTTCCTGGTCCTTTTGAGTTTGCATATCTTACCAATTCTCCAACAATTCCTCCTATATTCTCATTTCCATTTACAAAACTTGTTGAAAAACAATCCTTTATATATAGTGTTCCAATTCCAGCTGTTGAACTCCCTGTTCCTAATGATCTTGCATACCCAATTATTCCTCCTATATCATCCCCTGTTGAACTAACATTACCTGTTGAATATGAATTATCTATATGCATTTCACCATATCCATTTTGTCCTCCCCCAATAACATCCAGATACCCTATCAATCCTCCAACATAGTTATCAGATGCAATAATATTTCCAGATAAATAACTATTTTGTAAATACGAATACGTTGTAACATTATAACCATGTCCAACTTGAAGTTTGCCTATAATTCCTCCCACATATATTTTTCCACCTATATCACCTGTTGTTTTATTGTTTTGTAAATATATTCTTCCTTGTGCTTTATATATATTTCCAACAATTCCACCTACACAATCATCACCTGTTGTTTTTCCATTTGTTTCATTTGAATTTATTTGTATATTTTCTCCCTTAGTTGTATTATTATACTTTCCTAATATTCCGCCGGTATTGCTTGTTCCAGTTGTTTCTGCATTAGAAATATTACCTATAATTTTTTTTACTTCATCTCCACTTCCAATTACTCCTCCTGCATTATCCTCTGTTGATATTACTTTTCCATTTGTAATATTATTGGTTACTG
Organism: uncultured Clostridium sp.; assembly: GCA_945865665.1. Classification (GTDB taxonomy): domain Bacteria; phylum Bacillota; class Clostridia; order TANB77; family CAG-508; genus CAG-269. The sequence goes on from CAMBEE010000008.1 coordinate 30,484, forward strand.
AGTTTTCTGCTACTCCTACTAATCCACCTACATTTGTAACACCATTTACAATTATGTTTGTTTCATTTTTATCAAGTGTTCCCTTTGAATATCCTACTATTCCTCCAACACTATCTTCGCCATTTATTGTTGCTTTTATATTATTTCCAGTTAAAGTTCCGGTTAGTGTTCCTACAAGAGCCCCTACATTGTTTTTTCCGGTTACTGTTGCGTTATCCATTTTTATGTTTTGAAGTGTTCCTGAAACATATCTAAATAATCCTACATCACCTTCATCTTTATCAATATTAAAATTATTGATACTATATCCATTTCCATCCAATATTCCTGAAAAAGGATTCGTTTTTGTTCCAATTGGTTCCCAATCAACTCCACTTAAATCTATATTGGCAGCTAATTTATAATAAATTTTTTCTTTAGATATATTAAGAAAAAGTTCACTATAAAGATTTTGAATGTTTTGTAATTGTTCTGCATTTGTTATAGATAATGGAGCATCTAGATTTCCTGATTCAGATAGTTGTAATTTTTCTTGTGCTTCCTCTCCATCTTTTTCCTTTATTATAAAAATATCTTCATTTCCTAATGTATAATTATAATCTAATGCTATTTTGTTTTTTCCATATCCATATATTATCGTTCCATTTGGCTCTTTAATATATTCAATTCCGTTTTCTCTTTCTATATTAAGTAAAATTTTCAAATTATTATTGTCATTATTATTATATATTTGATATGAAAATGTTTTTATATCTTCATTTTTCATAGATTTATCCAACAAATTGTTTTTGTTTATAACCTCAAGACTTACTAAAGATAAAAGTATTATACTTACTATTATTGTAACTAATTTTATAGTCGTTTTTTTCCAAATAACTTTCATTTAATCATTTACCTTTCTTTTATTTTTTTACAATTTCAATTATTTTTTCAGCCGTAATTCCAAAATATTCCATCAATTCAACAGCATTTCCAGATTTACCAAAAGTATCATTAATACCTAATCTTATTAACTTTGTTGGAGACTCATCAGTCAAAACTTCTGAAATTGCAGAACCAAGTCCACCAACAACATTATGGTCTTCAATAGAAATTAATTTTTTAGTTTCTTTAGCACATTTAATAATAATATCTCTATCAATTGGCTTTATTGTATGAATATCAACAACTCTAACATCTATGCCTTTTTCTTTTAACTGTTCTTGTGCTTTTAAAGCTTCACTAACAGTTACTCCTGTGGCAAAAATTGTAGCATCTGTACCGTCACCAATTTGAATTGCTTTTCCAATTTCAAATTTTTGGTCTTCATTATAAATTACAGGAGTTGCAAGTCTTGACAAACGTAAATATACAGGTCCATTTATTTTACTAATTTCTTTAACAGCCCATTTTGTTTCTATATCATCTGATGTTGATATAACAGTCATATTAGGTAAAGTTCTCATCATAGAAATGTCTTCTAACATCTGATGTGTTGCCCCATCTTCTCCTACTGTTATTCCAGCATGAGTTGCACAAATTTTAACATTTAATTTTGGATAACATACACTATTTCGAATTTGGTCATATGCTCTTCCTGCTGCAAATACAGCAAATGTACTTGCATATGCAATTTTTCCACAAGTTGCAATTCCAGCAGCTGTTGAAATCATATTTTGTTCAGCAATTCCCATATCAAAAAATCTGTCTGGAAATTCTTTAGCAAATAAATTTGTTTTTGTTGCTGTTGATAAATCTGCATCAAATACAACTACATTTTTATTTTCTTTTCCTAATTCTAGTAATACCTCTCCATAGCTCTGTCTAGTTGCTTTTTTTACATTTTCGTCCATATAATTTCATTCCTTTCATAGTTTCCAACTCAGCTTTAAGAGCTTTCTCTCTTTTATTGGCAAGCTCCTATAATACCTGCATCATTTCCAAGAGCTGCTGGTATTATTATTAATTTTTCCCTTTTATTAAATAAATATTGTTTCTTTATTATATTCTTTATTAATTTATCAAGTAAAACATCAGAAAAATATACAAAGCTTCCACCTATTCCTATAGCTTCAGGCTCAAATATATTTATCAAATTTGATAGTCCTATACTTAAATATTCAATATATTCATCAATTACCTTATTTAATTCTTCATTATCCGGATTTTTTCTAATAATATCCAACAATTCCTGTCCTCTAGTTTTTTCGTCAACTCCTAATACATGCCTCAAATTTGTTTTTAATGCTTTCATTGACGCATATTTTTCAAAACATCCATTTTTTCCACAATTACACTTTAATCCATCTTTTTGAATAATAACATGTCCAAATTCACATCCAGGTAGTTCTCCCGTATCAAGCAATTTATTATTAATTATAACAGCTCCACCTATTCCTGTGCCCAAAGTTAAAAATATACTTCTACTATAATCTTTTAAAGCTCCTATTTTATTTTCCGCAATAGCTGCACATTTAGCATCATTTCTAATCTTTATAGGCAAATTTATTTCTTTTTTTAAATTATCTATAATATTGTAATTTGAAACTCCCAAATTTACAGATTTTAAAATAATACCATCTTTTATTGTTCCAGGTACAGCTATTCCTATCTCTTTTATTTTATATTTTGACATCAATTCATTTGTATTTTTTATTATATAATTCTCTATTGTTTCTTTTATATTTTTCTTGTCTTTAGATAACAGTCTTTTTTCTATTTTCTCTACTATATATCCTTTATCATCAATAACTCCTATTGCTATATGACTTCCACCTAAATCAATTCCAATTTTCATTTTAAAACCTTCTTATAAACTCAATTATCTATTTTTAAAAATTTGATATATATTGTTTTGAAATACCGCGTAAGCGACCAAACGAACGAATGTGAGTGCGAACTGGAGCAATCTACATACTAGTATTTTTTAATATGGAGATTGCGACACCAAGGTATAAAAAACAATATATAATCAAATTTTAAAATTCAAATATATTAATAGCAAAATGAATGGACAAAATGTCTCAAACAAAAATGAGACATTTATACCCCAGCTGCAGAGAACAAGAAACCACCCATATAAACTTGGATACAAGGTGCAAGTACAACTAATACGAAAAATATTAGAACCACACCAACAATTAAATAAGTTACCTCAGGAAGAACCTTTACAATTTTCTGCATTATATTATCTATATCCATATCCATATATTCTACTAATTTTGCAATCATTTCATTCAAGTCTGTTTGCATACCAATTTTAAGCATTTCAGTTATCATTGATTTTGCAAGTCCTGATTTTTCAAATGGCTCTATCCAAGAATCACCTATTAATATGTTATTTATAGATGTTTCTATAATTGAAAGCATTACATAGTTTTGTACAACGTTTTTACTTACTTCAATTGCCTCTTGAATTCTCATTCCATTCTCTAAGTTTAAAAGCATAGCTTTCATTAATCTTGAAAAATCTAATGAGAATATTAATTGTCCAAATACTGGCATTTTGTATTTAAAATAATCAAAATTATATTTACCTTTAGGTGTATTTATATAAAATATTATTCCAGCAACTGCTGCCACTATAATCGATACTGGTATATACCAAAATTTTATTACACCATTCAAAAATTTTTGAAACCATAATGTTGCAGCCGGTAATGTGTCTGTTGAACCCATTTCTGCATAAACATTTTGAATCGCTGGGATTGCCACCAATGTTCCAATAACTAGCATAACCATTAACAATACGAATTGGGCTATGTTTGGAATAAGTATTCCTCTTATTTTTTTATTCAATGCTTCTGATGAATCCAAATATGTTACAGCTTGTTCAAGTGAATTTGTAAGAGAACCTGATAATTCTCCTACTTTAATCATATTTATATATATAAACGGAAATATGTCTGAATAATATTCCATTGTTGTATACATATTTTCACCTGCTTCAACACCAGCTAAAATATCCTCTAATACGCCTTTAAATGTAACGTTTTCTGTACTTCCAATTATAGTATTTAAAGCGTGTATATTGTTAAAGTTTGCTTTTTTTAATAAATAGAAGTTTTGTGTAAATATAACCAAATCCCTGCTTGTTACTTTTTCTGTTTTTGATAAATACATATTTATTTTTTCTTTTAATGTTGATTGTTTTTTTGTATTTATTTGAGTTGTATTTACATTTTTCATTATTTCTTCTATGTCTTTTATGTTTTTCTTTTTAGTTTTTTTCTTTTTAGCTGAATATGCAACTTGTTCTATAGTTATTGGCATTAAATCATTTTCTTTTAGTGTTCTAAGTAAATTTTGTTTACTTCCAGCTTCTACTCTATTTCTTATAACTAGTCCAGAACTAGTTACAGCCTTGTACATATATGTAGGCACAATTATCACCTCCTACTTTTATTGTTGTCTATTACTATCTCTTCTTATTTTCATTTGCATTATTGTTCTATTTAATACTTCGATATTTTTCTCTTCAATTTGTGCTTTTGCTTGTTCTAGTGTTATTTTATCATTTACAAATAATGATGCTATAGAATTAATTAGTCCTATACTTCCTTTATCTGAACTTTGTATTGCATCTTCTATTTCTGATACACTTATTTTTTCTTTTCTTATAATTCCCGCAACTATATTATCTACAACCATTACTTCTGGTACTAAAACTAATTTGCCATCTCTTCCTGGTAATAATCTTTGCGATACAACTAATTTTAATAATGAAGATAATAGATATTTTATACTTGCTTGGTCTCTAACTTCATAGAAGTTTATCATTCTGTCTATTGTTTCTGCACATGATTTTGTATGTAATGTTCCTACAACCAAGTGTCCTGATTCTGCCATTTCGATTGCAGCTTCCATTGTTACTTTATCTCTAATCTCTCCTATTACTAGAATATCACAGTCCTCTCTTAAAGAGTTTTTTACACCATCACTAAATGTTAAACTGTCTCTACCTTTTCCTATTTCTTTTTGAACTATTAATGATTTTTTTGAATGATGTTTAAATTCAACTGGGTTTTCTAGTGTTAATATTTTTTTGTTTTGTGTTTCATTTATTTCATTTATTAAAGCATTTAATGTTGTACTTTTACCAGAGTTTGTTTTTCCTGTTACCAATATTAACCCTTGTGGTTGATATGTCATTCTTCTTATAATATCTGGTAATCCAAGTGATTCATATGGTGGTAATGTATTTTTTATAAGTCTTAATGTACATAGTGGAACATCATCTGATAATGATATATTTACTCTTAGACGGATTCCATTGTGTTCATATGATGTATCTAATTTTCTTGTTGTATTAAAAACTTCGTCTTTATCAACATTTCCTCTTACCAAGTAGTCATACATTTCGTTCATATCTTCTGGTGTTAAAACATCCATTTCTTCTATTGGTTTTAATTCTCTTGAAATTCTTAGCATTGGTTTATTTCCTGCAATTAAGTGCACATCTGATGCATCCTTTTCAATTGCTATATCTAAAATCTTGTCCATATTCATAACAAGTTTCCTCCCTTTATCCTAATATAAAATTAATTGTCTATTTAATTCTTCAAATGTTGTTTCTCCATTCAATATTTTATCTATTCCATCTACAACTAATGGTCTATAATTTTGTTCTAATGCTTTTTTTCTTATCTCAATTGTTGATGCGCCTTTTACAATAAGTTCTTTTATTTCGTCTGTAATATCTAGGATTTCAAAAACTCCTATTCTTCCATAATATCCTATATTATTACATTTTTTACATCCAATAGCATCATATGTCTTTTTACCAGTAAAATCTATTGTTTTTCCATATTTTTCTGCGATTTTTGTCATTATTTCTTTTTCTTGGTTTGTATATTCTCTTTCTCTTCTACATTCCGGACATATTCTTCTTACAAGTCTTTGTGAAACTGATGTAGCAAGTGTACTTGAAATGTCATAATCTGATAATCCCATTTTTCTCATTCTGTTTATAACTTCTATTGCGTCTATTGTATGTATTGTTGATAACACATAATGTCCTGTTTGTCCTGCTTGTATAGCAATTTCAGCTGTTTCTTGGTCACGAATTTCTCCTAATAATATCATATCAGGGTCTTGTCTTAAAACAGTTCTTAATGCTCCTGAAAAAGTTGACTTATTTCCTATTTCGATTTGGTTTAAACCATCAATTCTAATTTCTACTGGGTCTTCTATTGTTGTAATATTTATTTCTGGTGAATTAAGATAATCTATAATACTATATAATGTTGTTGTTTTTCCGGCACCAGTTGGAGCAGCAATTATTGTTATACTATTCTTTTTGTTAAAGCTTTTCTTTAAGTCTTCTTCTGTTCCTGGATAACCTAATTCAAATATATTTCTTATGTCTTCGTTTTTCTTTAATAATCTTAAAACAAATTTTTCTCCACATATATTTGGTTGTGATGAAACACGGATATTATAATCATCATACATTAAAATTCTACCGTCTTGTGCTTCTTGTTTTTCTTGATGCATATTTGAAATTGCTTTTAATCTTCCTACTATTTGTTGTTGTTTTTCTTTTGCTATTTTAGCTGCTGTAAATAATTCACCATCTATTCTATATCTAACTCTTATTTCATTTGCTAATGGTTCAATATGTATATCACTTGCTCTTTTTTCAATTCCTGTTCTAATAATACTGTCAACTAATTCAATTATTGTTCCTGAAGAAGATGTTTTTGTTATATCGCTTGATGCCATTCCTTCTAAAGATGAAAGTATCTTTTCTATGTCTTTTTCAAATGTTATGTATTGTTCCATAACAAGTCCTTTATTTAATAATTGCATTTTTACTGAATCTGTTTTTCCTGAGACTGATTTATCTGAAAAACATACTTTTATTTTACTTCCATTGACCTCAAATGGAATGCACTTATATTTTTTACAAACCTCCAAAGATAAATAATCTGTCGGTTTTACTTTTAAAGTTCCTGATGTTAGTAAAACTGCTTTTTCACCTAATATTTCTCCTATACTCTGGATTAGTTTTTCTCCATCACATACGTTTAGAGTATGTAAAATATCTCCAAGTTTCATATTAGGATAATTTCTTTGATATTCTAAAGCTTGTTCTATATCTCGTTCAGTAACAATTCCTCTTTTTACTAATTCAACCCCTATTGGTAATCTTCTTTTCATTTCCATAATAAATTTCACTCCTTTATTATTTCTTTTTTATTAAATGATAGATGCAAATGTTATTAACGTCTTTTTTATTGGCCGTTTTTCATACTATATACCATTGCATTGTCTCCTGTCATATTTACACTTGATGTTTTAAAATTTATTTTTATTTGATATGTTGAATCTATATAAATATAAGAAAATTCGCATTCTTCAACATCTTTGCAAATTTTAATTTTATTTTTATAAACTGATTTATTTTCAGCTTTGTATGTATATTGATTTCCATCGGAAAAAATTATATAACTTATCTTTTGTCCATCTTCTTCTGTTGTTTTGCACTCAACTATTTCATTGTCTTTTTTGTTAATTTCGTCTAAAAACAAATTAGAAAATTTGGTATATTGTGTAGTATCTTTGCTTATATTATCAACATTAACATTTTTATAAAAAAATGTCGTCAATGTTGCAATTAAGCTGACTACTATAACCATACCTATAACATATATAATTAAAGATGTAAGTGTGATTCCTCTATTATCTTTCACTTTTTATTTCCTCCACTAATCAGTAATATATGTTGATATATCTATATTTTCTGTGCTATTTCCTACCTTAAAAGATACTGTTACTGTTAATTCTTTTAATAAATTTTTTTGTTTTGATTTATCATTTTTTATTAACACATAATCTTTTATCGTTGTTGTTTTACTATATCCTGTAAAATTATTATTTTTGTCCATAATATCTTTTTCCGAAATAGTATCCTTTTTATCTATTCCTTTATTATTGTATTCGTCAACATATCCATTTGCTTTTAACTGTTCTATTTCTTGTACAGCATATGCTGTTGCAATTTCCATCCTTTTTGTTCTTTCAGAGTTTAGATTTATGTTCATTATCAAATTTGCTAATACTGATATAAAAATAGTTATTATAATTATTGAAATTGCTATATCAATGCCTGTTAAGCCTTTTTCTTCTTTTATATACATAGTTCATCCTCTCTATCTTTTACATAAATCTACAAACACCTAAAACTACAATTGTAGAAATCACATTAAATATTGATAAATATAATCCAAGTCTTAATTGCGGATAATATTGTTCAGTGGTCTTTCTGTTTTTTGAATTTTTTAATCTTTTATTAATCAAATATGCAGATATAAATATAAGTGTTGCTAATATTGTATTAATTGTTACATATTCCCCTGTGAATATTGCCATTATCACAATTACCATTAATACTGAATATATGTAACTGTTTTTCGCATATTTTTTTAAGTTAATTGTATCTATTAATAAAAGGATAATAAATAATGCTAAATATATAGCATATCTATATATACTAGTTTTTTCTATTATGTATAGATATACTATATACATAATGGAAATTATAACCCCATACATTAATACTGGTTTATTTATTGTTCTATATTCTTTGTCTATTCCTGCCATTAGTATTATAAATGTAAAATATAAAACAAAAAATATGTATTCAATGATTACCTCTGGTTGTAAATTATAAATACTTAATTTTGTTAGATATGCAATTACTACAAAAAATATTCCTGATATTGCTTCTAAAATAAAATATCTTGGTCTTATTTTTTGTTTACAATATCTACATTTTCCACCTAAAAATATATAACTAAATAGTGGTATTAAATCTAATATATTTAATTTGTGATTACATTTTGGGCAATATGAATGTGTATGTGTTATGTCTTCTCCTTTTGGTATTCTATATACTGCTAGAGTATAAAAGCTTCCAAAAGTTATTCCCATTAAAAATATTATTATATAAAAAAATATATCCATTTTTGTATCCTTTTCTATGTTTATTTTTTATAAAAGGCATATACATTTGTATGCATATGCCTATTAATTTTAAAATTATTATTAATAATTTCCATATTCGTTAAATGCGTTTTCATATTCACCTAATGTGTTGTTTTCAACACCTTGTGCATTAATTGATTTTTCTTTAGCTTCTTTAGCTTTTTGGAATAATCCTGTTTGTGATAATGTAGCTATTGAAATACCAGCTAATATTAATAGGATTATGATTGTAATTACTAAAGCAACTAATGTAATACCTTTTTGCTCTTTTTTCATTATGTTTTTCCCTCCTTTTCCTTTTGATATAATATATATATACTATATTTATAAAAATAAATATAATGCTAATAACTAATTATTTATTTAGTTCCTTTATCAGGCAAATAACTTGTTTCTGAATTTGAACTTGTATTTGTATTTGTCTTAGTGTCAGTACTTGAACTTGTTGTATTTTCCGATGTTGCACTACCTTGTGAGTTTGAAGTATCTGTACTTCCATCTTCTGCTGTTTCATTACTTTCTACAGATTCAAACGGATTTTTTTTACCTGGTACATATTCGTTGATTTTTTTGTAATTGCTCAAATCTGTGGAATTAATTTGATAAGTTACAACTATATTATCATCACCAGCATTTTCTGCTGCCTGTAAATCTTCTCTAACATTTTCCGGAGTTGTATAAGATACTTTTTCAGGTATTATCTTATTTGTTGGTACAAATTCATATAATAATACGCCTAATATTAATATAATAGCTAAAGTTAATAACAAAATTATTATTATTTCTTTTATTATATCTTTTTTCATCTTATTCCCTCCCTTTTTTATTTTGTTGTATTGCTAGCACTAGATGTTGTATTTGTTGTGTCTGCTGTTGTATTACTGTTAGTATTATTTACGGATGATGTTGTATTAGTTGCTCCTGTTGATGAAGTTCCTGTACTTACAGAATTAGAAGAAATTCCTTCTATTTTTATATCTTTGCATACAAATGTTGCTTGTACTGTATCTCCACCTTCTGAAGAAGAATTCATTTTAAATTCTTCGATTTTATAACCTAATCTTGAATCATCTTCTATATCAGTTATAAATTCTTCTATTCCAACATAACTTCCCGTTGCAGTGAAGTTAAGATTGTAAACATTTTCTGCTCCAGAAGAGCTACGAGTTACAACCATGTTCATTGATACACCTTCTGTTTTTGCATGGTTTTCTATTCTTACTAATAGGAATTCTATCATATTTTCATAAGTTTGATTTGCTGCTTCTACATTGTTTTCTGTACTAACATTAACTCTATCTTCATAACTTGTTTTTTCTGTTTCTAATTTTTTTATAGCATCATTCAAGTCATTTATTTTTTTTTGATAATCGGAACTTGCTAATTTTGTCGCCTCTTTTACCGTTGTATCAAGTTCTTCATTTTTCTGTTTCATTTCCATTATTCCTAAGATATTGATATTACCAATCTTTAATCCTTTTATCATAGTAATAGCTGTTAATATAATAACCAAAACAGTTAATATGCTTAATAATAATTTTTTCATGGTAAATCACCTTCTATCTTTATTGTAACTATATTATTCTCTTTCTGTCCAGAAGTAGAAATAACATTTGTAAGTATTCCATTTGTTTTTATGCTAGCTGTTAAATATCCTAATTGCGCATAACTTTTTGATTGAGCCTGTATTTCTATATGTGTTGATGTTGTGTTTTGTATAGATGTTAACTGAACTTCATTTGGCATAACATACATTAATTTGTTTAACAAATTTGGTATTGATTTTTTTAATCTATTATTTTCTTGTAATTTTTTATTAATTTCGTCTAAATTATTTATTTTACTTGTATATTCACTAGTTTTATTTTGTGCACTTTGAATATCATTATTAACTAATGCTATTTGTGAATTTGTGTTATTTATTGATTCTTGTGCTTGTTCCTTTTTTAGTTCTATTTGTTTATTTATTAAACTTGCAAATGAAGAATAAACTATAAACAATATTAATATTCCTATTGAACTTCTTAATAACGCCTTTTCTATTTTATCTAGTGGTACATTAAAATCTACTGTAAATAAATTACTTTTTAGTTTTTTATCTTCTTTTGTTGTCTTCTTCTTTCCGCCAACTTCCATTTTCAATATATCTGGTAATTTATCCATTAAGCTTGTTTTCTTGAAGTTCATTCCAGCAATCCCTTGTCCTAATCCACTAAGTGCTAAAGATATTGCAGAGTTTACTTCTACATAGTCTTTTACATTTATTTCAGGTGATATTTTTATAAAACTTGGTTTTAGTATTTCACAACGCACATTTTCCAAATATTCTTCAAAATATAAATCTACATTGTTTATCAAAGCTGCAGTTCCAGTAATATATACTTTTTCAATTTTATCCATGCTATCATTTATTATTTTTCTTATCTGTCCTAAAATATCATATAAAGTTGGCATTATATCTTCTAAATAACCTGTTTCTTCTTCTGTAAGTTCTTTTCCTTCTGAAGTATAAATTGTTGTTTCTTTACAAATTTCATATGCTTTTTGATAAGAATTCTCTTTTATATTAATTTTATCTAATATTTCTTGGCTACCTATATCTAATGTTTTTATATCATATATATTTTGATCTAAAATTGTTGTTATAGTAGTATTTTCTTCTATATTTACAATCAAACAGTTTTCTTTTGGTTCAAATTTTGTAATATCTGATATTGCCATTGATATTGGTATTATATTTTGCAATCTATATGAACTAAATTTTTGTATTTTTTTATTTAATTCAATTTTATTTTCACTTATGTGTATTACTTTTAATCTTTCTTTTTCCTGTGTATCAGGAGTAATTGCATATCTTGTTTCAAAAACATTTGGGTTATAATTTTTATCGCCACAATAAGCCTCAAATTCTGTCTTTATTGCTTTAGGTAAATCCTTTTTATTTAATAACGCAAATACTTGGAAAAAATTGTACATCTCTTCAGACAAATTTATGCTAATTGGGGTTCTATAACTATATGTTTCTTCGACAATTTGTTTTATTGTTTGATCAAGATTATCATAAAACTTTACACCAAAAGATTCTACTTTTATTTGGTCTCTGTCTTTTGAAACTTTTGCATATTTAATTAGGTTTTGTTCTATATATAATCCTAAACAAGTTGACATCTCTTCTCCTTCGTTTTATTCTATAATTTTTATAAATTACACGCAAAAATATAATACTTATTTCTCTTTAATTTTACCGTTTTTAGCAAAAAAGTCAATAGTTTTGGTATATTTGTCATATAAATATAATATTTTTGTAATATTTCTGTAATAATATTTTTAAAGTGTTTCAGCCTTTATTTTTTATGTAATTTACAAATAAAAAATCCATCTTTTTCTTTGTCTGGTTTTATATTAAATAATCCACTTTTTACAATTTCAAAATCACTATTATTTTTTATAAAATCATTTACAATATCTTCATTTTCTCCTTTTAAAATACTACAAGTAGAATAAACAAGATATCCTCCTCTTTTTAGATATTTAGAACAAGTTTCTAATATTTTACTTTGCAACTGACTAATTTCTTCTATGTCCTCTTTTTTTCTTTGCCATTTTATATCTGGTTTTCTTTTTATAACACCTATTCCCATACAAGGAACATCTAATAAAATTCTATCAAACTTTTCTTTATATTTTTCTTCATATTCTGACGAATTTTTTACATCTGTATTTATTATTTTTATTCCTAATCTTTCAGCATTTTTCTCTACCAATTTTGTTCTATGTTCATGTATATCCCATGCTTCAATTTTTCCTTTATTATGCATTAATTCAGCAACATATGTAGTTTTTCCACCTGGTGCAGAACATGCATCTAACACATTCTCATCTTCCTGTGGGTTCAAAACAATTGCCGTTAGACCTGCTGATGCATCTTGAATTGTAAATAATCCTTCTTTAAAAAGGCTTAAATTTTCAATATTTTTTATTTTATTTAATACTAAAAAATCTTCCATATCTGGAATTTCTCTATATTCAATGTTTGCATCTTCTAGTTTTCGCATTATTTCTTCTTTCGTAGTCTTTAATTTATTAATTCTTATAATTATTTCTGGTCTTAAATTTAAATTTTTACAAATTTCTTCAACTTCTTCTATTGTATTGTTTTTCATTAATTCTTCTATTATCCATACAGGCATTGAAGTTGTTTTTGAGATTCTTTCTACATCATCTTTTATTTGAAAAAATTCTTCATAATCTTCTTTTTCTATCTTTCTCAAAATTGCATTTGTAAAATTAGAGCTTGAAGCATGTCCATATCTTTTTGCCAAATTTACACTCTCATTTACTGCCGCTGATTTTGGAATTTTATCTAAAAAAATTATTTGGTATGTCCCCATTCTCAATATATTCAGTATCCATGGTGATATTTTTTTAAGTCTTATTTTTGAATATTTTTTTATAATCTCATCTATTGTTAGTTTCCAAGTTGTTACTCCATATACTATTTCTGATATCAACCCTATATCTTTGTCATTTATTTTGTTCCTGTTTTGTTTTATTTCATCATTTAATACTATATTTGAATATGCTTGTTCTTTATCTATTTTATATAGTGTTTTTAACGCTATTTCTCTTGCTTTGTCTATCATTTTAATATTTTTCCTTTCTTATAATACATGTCTTTATTTTTTATTGATTATATATCTTTTTTTGTTTTTTGGCAATGTGCTTTTTATAATAATTAATGTGTAAAAGCATTATTGAGAGTTATCTATTGTTTAAGATTATGTTCTATTCATTGCGTTCAAAAAGAAAATCTAGAATAAAAATATGAGCCTCTTTCACTCAGAAAAAATGTATATGTTTTGATAATTTTAAAATGTATTTAAGCAATATTAGAATTTCTTAAAAAGATTTATGGAAAGAGTTCACAAAGTGGAAGGGTGCCATAAATATATTTTAGAAATTCTTATGTTGCGTAATAAAATTATAAAATTATCAAAACATATACATTTTTTGTGAACATCCCTCATTTTTTATTTAAGATTTTCTATTTTTCACTCCAATCAAACGAACATAATCTTAAACAATAGCTAACTCTCAATAATGCATCTTGCACATCAATTATATATACATATTAAAAAACAGAAAATTTTTGCATAAATTTTCTAAAAGCGGAAAAAATATTTGTAAAAGAATTTTTAGGAGGTTTAGTATGGATATAGAAAAACACTTAATAATAACAGGTTCATCTGAAACATCATGGAAAGATGCAATTGTAAAAACTATAGAAGAAGCTTCAAAAACAATAGATTATCTATCAAGTGTAAAAGTTTTAGAGCAAAGAGCAAAAATAAATGGAAATAAAATATCAGAATATTTTGTAGATTTAGATTTAACATTTTTTATAGATTTAAATAGAAAGGGTGATAATTAATGAATCCTATTGAAACAAAGCAAACATATCAAGACTATGTTAATAAAAAGTCCCCTAATTCCCCTATTTGGAAGAATTGTTTTAATGCTTTCTGGGTTGGTGGATTAATTTGTACAATTGGTCAAATAATAATGAACATTTGTAAAGAAAGAGGTTTTGATCAAAATCTATCTGGAACAATAGTATCTATAATATTAATTGCTATTTCTGCATTTTTAACAGGCCTTAATATATTTAACAAAATTGGTAAATTTGCAGGTGCTGGTTCTTTAGTTCCAATTACAGGTTTTGCAAACTCAATAGTCTCACCTGCTATGGAATATAAGTCAGAAGGTTATGTAATGGGTGTTGGCGGAAAAATGTTTACAGTTGCAGGTCCAGTTCTGGTATTTGGAATATCTGCTTCTATAATTGTAGGCATTGTATATTTAATTTTCAATACTCAAACTATGACGCTAGTTTAAAAACGAGACAAGTGGGACGGTCCAATTTTGTCTCATAATTTTGTCGAAAAAAGGAGTTGATTTTTTGGAAAAGATAGGAAAACAAACTATAAAATTTAATATGCCACCAACAATTACAGAATGTGCTTCTATTGTTGGTCCTAAAGAATCTCAAGGCCCATTATCTAAATATTTTGACCAAACTTTAGATGATGAGTTTTGGGGTGAAAAAACATGGGAAAAGGCTGAAAGCAAAATCATAAAGGAAACTGTAAATACCGTAATTAGTAAATCAGGAATTCCATCAGATAAAATTGAATGTTGCTTTGCAGGTGACCTTTTAAATCAATGTATTTCTTCTAGTTTTGGTCTTCGTGAATTGAATATCCCCTTCTTTGGTGTTTTCGGTGCTTGTTCTACATTTGTTGAATCCATGTCATTATCAGCAATAGCTGTTGAAAGTTTTGCTGAAAATGCATTATGTGCAACTTCTAGTCACTTCTGTAGTGCAGAAAAACAATTCAGATTTCCTCTAGAGCTTGGAAATCAAAGGCCTCCTACAGCTCAGTGGACTGTTACTGGTAGTGGTGCTGCAATAATTTCAAAAAATGGAAACGGACCTTATATCACGCATATCACCCCTGGAAAAATAGTTGATATGGGTATAAAAGATGCGAATAACATGGGAGCAGCTATGGCGCCAGCTTTTGCTGATACTTTAATTACTCATTTTAAAGATACTGGTAGAAATCCTAGCTACTATGATGCTATTATAAGTGGTGATTTAGGTCATATTGGTAAAGAACTTGCTATAGATATTGCTAAAGCTCAAGGGTATAATATCAAATCTAATTATAATGACTGTGGAGTTTTAATTTTTGATAAAGCTACTCAAGATACCCATTCCGGAGGTAGTGGCTGTGCTTGTTGTGGTACTGTATTTTCTGGCTATTTATTTAAACAGTTACGAGAAAAGAAAATTAAAAAATTATTATTAATCGCAACTGGTGCATTAATGAATTCAACAAGTTCTCAACAGGGTGAGTCTATTCCAGGAATTGCTCATGCAATTAGTATTGAACTATAAATTTTGTTCGTGATAAATGTCCCTTTTGGAACCAATGTCTCAAACAGAACCGTCCCAAAAAGGACACGTTAGGAGTGTATGATATGGATATAAATTGGATGAATGTTTTTAATTGGATGTCGCTTTTAAAGTGCTTTGTTGTTGGAGGAATTATTTGTGTAATTGGTCAAATTTTAATTGATAAAACAAAACTTACCCCTGCTAGAATCTTAGTAATTTTTGTAACTACAGGCTGTATTTTAGGTGGTCTTGGTATTTATAAATATGTGGTTGATTTTGCTGGTGCAGGTGCTACTGTTCCCCTTACAGGTTTCGGTTATAATTTAGCAAAAGGTGCTATTGAAGGCGTTAAAGAAACTGGCTTAGTTGGTGCTTTTACTGGTGGTGTCAAAGCTGCTGCTGGTGGAATTGCTGCTGCTGTATTTTTTGGATATTTGGCTTCTTTAATTTCTAAGCCAAAAATGAAAAAACAATAAAACCATAGATTGATCTCTCAACCTATGGTTCTACCTTTTGGACTAATTGAAATATTCTATAATAGAAGGAACATCCCAATTAAAAATTGTTAATATTTCTGAGTACTTAAGTCCATTGAATTTTTCTTCTAAGTATTCAAATGGAAAAGTATTTATGACTTTAAGAAATTTTGTTTCAAATTCTTCTTTCTTTGTAATGTCTTCGCCTATCTTTTCTCTTCCATCTTCCTTTCGAGAATAAATTCTTGCAAACTTAATAATAGCAATAATTATAGCAACCATTTCAATTTCGGCATTCTCATTAACGAATTTTTCAATGTCATTATTAACTATTACTTTAGCCTCAGAGTCTTCGTCTCCAAAATTCAATGTAACTTCGAAGTTTCCACCTTTTGCGGTTTTTACCACATAATTCTCATATATATACAACATTGTAATTACCCTCCGTGTATATTTAGCTTACCAACATGTTACAATAATATAATAACATATTTACATAATATTTGCAATAGGTAAAAGAAAAAAAGAACATTTTTTATGTTCTTTTCTATATAAAACTATGCTTTTTTAGCTATTTCAGCTATTTCTGCAAATGCTTTTGGATCACTAACTGCTATTTCAGCTAACATTTTTCTGTTTATTGTAACATTAGCTTTTTTTAGACCAGCTATCATTTTGCTGTATGTTGTTCCATTCATTCTTGCAGCAGCATTAATTCTTGTTATCCATAATTTTCTGAAATCACTTTTTTTGTCTTTTCTTCCTACATATGCATAAGATAAAGATTTCATAACTGCTTGATTTGCATTTCTGAATCTATAATGTTTTGCTCCAAAATATCCTTTTGCTTGTTTTAATACTTTTTTATGTCTAGCTCTTGTTGTTCTTGCTGTTTTTACTCTTGCCATTTCTTTTCCATCCTTTCTCTCGCTTTGCTCGTTCATCGTCATCCAAAATTTTTTCAAAATTTTGTCTGCCAAACCCTTTTAAGCTCAGCTAATTTTTAATTCTTAACCTATTCAAATTTAATATTATCCACCATATGGTAATAATTTTTTGATTGTGTTTTCACAAGTTTTACTTGCATAAGCGTTTTGAACTTTTCCTGATTTCTTTTGTCTTTTTGTCTTATTAGCTAATAAATGTCTTCTATTTGATTTTGTTCTTTTTACTTTTCCTGTTGCTGTTAATGAATATCTTTTTTTAGCAGCTTTGTTTGTTTTTAATTTTGCCATGAGTTTTCCCTCCTTAAATTTTTATATCTATTCAACTGCTATATGCAGTTTTCATGCTATCTACATCAGAACAAATATAGATAACTTGATTACGCTTTTTTAGCTAAAATTGTAAACATATTTCTACCTTCTAGCTTAGGTGCTTTTTCAACTGTAGCAATATCTTCTAATTTTTCGATAAATTTGTTTAAAACAACTTCACCTGCTTTAGAATTATTTACTTCTCTACCTCTAAATCTTACTGTTATTTTTACTTTGTTTCCATCAGTTAAAAATTTTCTAGCATTTTTTGATTTAAATTCAAAGTCGTGTTCTTCAATATTTGGAGTAACTCTTAGTTCTTTTAATTCTAGAACTTTTTGTTTTTTCTTAGCTTCTTTTTCCCTTTTAGCTTGTTCAAATTTATATTTTCCATAATTCATTATTTTACAAACTACTGGTTTTGCATTTGGTGAAACCAATACTAAATCCAAGTTATCTTCACCAGCTTTATCTAAAGCTTCTCTTATTGAAACTACTCCTAGTTTTTCTCCATTTACCCCTATTAATTGAACTTCTTTTTCTCTAATTTGACCATTGATTGGTAATTCTTGTTTTATGTTAAAACACCTCCATAATAAAAAAATTGACTTTTGTTACAAGCCAATTCACAAAAAATAAATTTAAAGTTTTCACCTTAAAAATATATTTATTTTTCTAACCCTTTGCTTATTTACTAGGGTGAGAAGTTCTTGCTTCTTCTTGTAACAATAACTATTATACCATAAATTTCTATTTTGTCAAGAAATTTACAAGTTTTTTTATTATTTTTTAAGGAATGTCCCCTAATCCCTCGAAAAAGAGATTTTAAGGAACGTCCCTTAATCCCCCTTAAGCTCTTGGGTGAGCTTTTCTATATATATCTTTTAAGCCTTCGTCTTGAAATTGCATATAAACCTGTGTTGAGGAAATATCTGAATGTCCAAGCATAGTTTGTATTGCTTTTAAATCTGCACCATTTTGTAATAAATGTGTTGCAAATGAATGTCTCAATACATGTGGTGTAATGTCCTTTGTTATATGAGCTTGTTCTTTATAATATTTTATAATTTTCCAGAATCCTTGTCTTGTTAATCTTTGGCCATTAACATTTACAAATAAAGCTTTTTCATTATCATCTTTTAATAATATCTCTCTTGCATTGTCTGTATATTCTTTTAATGCTTTTAATGACATTTTTCCTAATGGTATTATTCTTTGTTTATTTGCTTTTCTACAATTTACATATCCTTCTGTAAAGTTTATGTCATCTATATCTAATGATATAATTTCTGTAACTCTCATTCCTGTAGCATATGCAAATTCTAGCATCGCTTTGTCTCTAATTCCTTTTAAATCTATATCTTTGGGTTGTTCTAATAATAGTTCAACTTCTTTAGATGTTAAAACACAAGGTGTTCTTTTTTCTATTTTTGGTGATTGTATATTTTTTGTTGGATCTTTTTTTACTTTGCCTTTTTTTAATACATATTGATAAAAAGATCTTATTGATGCTATACATCTTGAAATAGTTGAAGGTTTCTTTCCTAGTTCTTCTAAATATTCTATATAATTTTTCATTACTTCTTCGTCTACTCTACTGTATGGAACTTCGCATCCTTCTATGTATCTTCTGAATTGTTTTAAGTCTCTTTTGTATGATTGTAATGTGTTGTTTGATAATTTTTTGTCATTTTCTAAAAATTCAAAAAAAAGTTTTAATTGTTTCTCCATTTTTCCTACCCCTATATTCAAAATATTTTATTTACATAAATTCTTTATATGTTATATCAAACTATTTCAAAAAAGTAAATAGATTTTTAAAAATATTTTATAATTTTTTTAAGAAAATTTGTTGAAATTAATATTTCTATGCAAGCTGCTAAACTCAATAGTCCTAACATAATTGCTGAAAAAATTGTATGCCTTAGTACCTCAACTTTTATGTTATCTTTGTTTCTGTCCTTTACTATTGATTTGTATAATTTAAATCCGGCTTACTCCTATTGCTAATATTGCTGGAATAAATATAATGTTTTGTAATAACAATGCTGTTAATATAAATAAAATTCCTTTTCCTAGCCCCATTATTGTAATAACTGATGCAATGGTATAGCCAAGGCAAAAGCCTCTATATAATATAATCCCAAAAACAATTGGTATTCCTATTACTGTCGTTCCAAAAAACCATAGCGCTACTGCTAAAATAATATTTTCTTTTAATGTCGCTTTTAAAATTTCTCCATTATTTATTTCTTGTATGTTTTTTAGCTTTTCTACAAAGTTTTTTAAATATGATGACACCTCTGTTTTTTGTGCTTCTTGCATATTGTTAATAAACATTACACCTAAAAATATTCCTACAATAAATAGTAATGTTATTAATATGTATTCTTTACTGTTATTTTCTATATGTTGATAGATTGTATTCCATATATTTAATCGTTTGTTTTTTTTCATCTAAAAATCTCCTTATCGTTTTACACTTTTATACATAATGTGTATTCGATAAAGAGATTTTTAGAACTATTATATAATTTTAATTAACTATATGTATGTATAATAAAAATAAAATTATGATGTGATTGGAATAAACTTAGAAATTTTTAATTGATTTTATGGAAAGAGTTCACTTTAGTGGAAGGGTGCCATAAAATCAATATAAAAGTTCTTGTTTATGTATGTGACAGAATAATTTTATTCTTATTATACATACATATAGTTATTTTTATAATTATTAATATTTTCACAAAATTTTACCGTAGTTTCCTCCACCACCAGATTGCACTTTTGCATTTCCTGTTCTAGCTTTTTCAATAGAATTTGCGACTTTTTCACCAACAACCGCTTCTATATCATCTTTTGATAATCTATGTAATATATTCATTTCAGTCTCAAAATTATCCAACAACTTCTCAATAGTTTTTCCACCAACACCTGGAATAAAGCCAAGTGGAACTTGATAAATATATGGTGGTCTATTTGCTGGACTCTTAGTTTCTTTTTTATCTTTAATTAATTCAATTCTATCAAAAACACCAAAAGTAACCTTGTTGCTTCCACAATATGGGCACACTTCAACTGGCTCTTTAGTTTCAATTGTTTGATTACAATTGTCACAATAAGTTCTATGATATTTTCCAAGTTTAGGATCTAATCCATAATTTGCAATTATTTTTCTTCCATCTTCATTTTTTAAGGCTTTGACAACTTCTTTAAATGAAATATCCTCTATTTGCATTTTATTATATTCTCTTGCAATTTTAGGTAATGAATGAGCATCAGAATTTGTTACAAAAGTTTTATTTTCCAATTCTGATATTTCATCTGCTAAAAATGTATCTGAACTCAAACCTAATTCAACCGCAAAAATTTTATCATATTTTTCTTTAAATATGTTTTCTAATCTATCTGTACAATTTCCGTAATAACTTTTGAATGGTGTAAATATATGTGCTGGTATCAAAATACCATTGTATTTTTCAACTATATCTATTAATTCATATCCAGATATATCTGACCTTTGTGTACTTAATGTTATGTTTTTAATATGATGGCTCATCTCTTTTGAAAACGCTTTTATATCTTTTAAATGTGGGAAGAAACATACATTATGTGCTGCACCGCATTTTCCATTTCTTCCTTTTTCTGATGTTTCTACTTCACTTCCTAAAAGAATGCAAACTTTATCTTTGTAAATAATTCCTCCATCTTTTAGTTCATATGCATCACCTGTTCTTAAAAAATTCTCGATGTCTTCAATTACATATGGTGATGCACAATCTATTATTCCTACAATATTTATTCCTTTTCTTTCTGCACATTCTTTAGCAATATTCGCAAAATTCAAACTTCTTGCTGCTGTTATTTTTATTGGCTTTCCATTTTCTGATCTTCCTATATGTACATGTAAATCTGCAAATACTTCATACATTTTATGTTCCTCTTTCTTCTATATATTTTTTTCTTGCTTATTTCTAAAATTTAAATTATTTTCTTCTATTTCTTTCAAAATTTTAACTGTTGTTTCTTCTGTAAATAATGGCCTATTGTTTTTAAAACTTTCTTCAAACATTTCATTTTTTATCTTTTTGTATTTTTTGTCTATTAAACTATCTACTTGTGGTTCATACTGATTAACAACTTTTTTTATAAAATCTATTAATTCACTATTTTCGTTATATAATTTTCTTAATATCTTTAATGCTTTGACTTCGGAAAATTCCCCCATATCTATGCTTTCTAACATATTTATAAAATCAATAAATATTTCTGAATATCTATTATATTTATCCTTTAAGTTTCTATATTTTAATAGAACAATAGCTTCGTCTGGTTCAAATCCAATTCTTTCTGGTCTGTCTAAAAGCATTCCACCAAATTGGTCTACTAATTCTAAAACATCGCTTTCTCTCTCTCTTGGGTTACTTCCACTATATCTGTTCACTTCTTCACAAATTTTACAAAATCTCTTGTCAAATCCTAAATTTTCTAGATATTGTGCTCCATTTTTTGCATATGCTTTTATCTCTTCTATTTTTCTTACATTTTCTACCTTTTTACAGTTACATAATAAGCTTGCTGTTAAAACTAGATTCTCGTCTAACTCTAATTTATTATATTTTAAAAATATTCTGGCTAATTCTGTTTTAAAAATTACTGATTTATCAAAGTAGATATTTTCTTTTTTTGATAGGTAATATACTATTTCCATTTTTGATGCTAAGTTTTTTTCATTTAATATATAGTTAGCAAATGTATCCATTAATCATACATCCTTCCATAATTTTATCTGTGGCATTAATCTTTCTATTTTATTATAAAATAAACCCTACTTTTTTTCAATAATTTTGTCGAATTTCAAATATTACATTTATATTACAATTATTTTATATTACAGCGTTTTTATTGCATTTCTAGCCATTTCGTCACATCTATTATTGAATTCATTATCAGCATGACCTTTTACTTTAATAAATTTAACTTTATGTACTTGAGTTAAATGATATATTTCTTGCCAAATTTCTTTATTTTTTACAGGTTCTTTACTTGCTGTTTTCCAATTATTTTTTTGCCAATTATAAATCCATCCTTGTGAAAATCCATTTACCAAATATGCACTATCACTATACAACTCTACTTCACAAGGGAATTTCAATAATTTTAATCCCTCCAATGCTGCAGTTAGTTCCATTACATTGTTCGTTGTATCTTTTTTTCCACCAGATATTTCTTTTTTTGTATCTTTATACATTAAAATTGCTCCCCAGCCTCCTGGACCTGGATTACCTGAACATGCACCATCTGTATAAATAATTACTTTTTCCATAATCTACACTTCCTTGTCTTTTATTGCTTTTTGTGTTATTATATCAATATAGTTGAAATTTAACAAGTATTTATATAAATTTGATAATGCTAATTTAATTGATTACATATCAATATCAAAAAATTAGAAAGAAGGTGTTTTTATTGAATAAAGTTTTAGGAATAATTGCCGAATATAATCCATTTCATAATGGCCATTTGTATCATTTAGATACTTCTAAAAAGGTAACTGGTTGTGATTATACTGTTGCAATAATTAGTGGAAATTTCACACAACGTGGTTCTACTTCTGTTGTTGATAAATGGTCCAAAACTAAAATGGTTTTGCAAAATGGTGTTGATTTAGTTATAGAACTTCCTGTTTTATATTCTATTTCAAGTAGTGAAAATTTTGCTGATGGAGCAATTAAAATCTTAAATTCTTTAGGAATTATAGATTACTTGTCTTTTGGTTCTGAAACTCCTGATATTACCGTTTTAGATTTAATTTCTGATATCTTATGTAATGAGCCTAAAGATTATAAAAAATTATTAGCTACTGAATTAGATAAAGGATTATCATTTCCTAAAGCTCGTGAAAATGCCTTGCTTGATTATATAAAAAATACTAATACTTTTGAAAATGATAAACAGGATTTTGAAGAGTATAAAAAAGCTTTGTCTTCACCTAACAACATTTTAGGAATTGAGTATTTAAAGGCTTTGAAAAAATATAATAGTTCTATAAAACCTGTTTGTATTAGTAGATTTGCAACAGATTATAATAGTACAGATTTGTCAAAAATTGATATACCTACTTCAGATTGCAATATAGAAAATTGTAATTTGAAAACTTTTGCAAGTGCAACTGCAATTAGAGAACTTATTAAAAACAAAGATTTTAATTCTATTAAAACTGTTATACCTGAAAATTCTTATTCTGTTTTAATGGACTGTATAAATTCTGGGCATATTGTTCCTGATTTAAATTGTTTTGAGAAAGAAATTATTTATACATTAAGGAAAATGAGTATTGAAAAAATTGCTGATCTTCCAGATGTTTCTGAAGGATTAGAATTTTCTATTAAAAAAGCAGCTAATTCTTGTAACACTATCAATGAATTTTTAAATATTGTTAAGTCAAAAAGATATACTGTAACTAGATTACAACGAATTCTTTTATATGCTTTACTTAATATTTCTAAAGAAGATATGCAGCTTTCTAAACAAGTAGAAATGCCATATGTTAGGGTTCTTGGTTTTAATGATAATGGGAAAAAATTAATTTCAGAAATTGCTACTAAACATCCAGAACTAAAAATAATTACTTCTGTTAAAAAGTTCATTGATACTAATTCTGATAAGGATTTACAAGTTTTATTTGATAAAGATGTTTTGGCTACTGATGTTTATTCTCTTGCTTTTGAGAATAATTCTTTGGCTAATTTGGATTTTAAGAATGGGGTTATTACATTTTAAAAAATGGTACAGTTTAGACTGTACCACTTTTGTATTATAAAAGACTTTGCATTTATTAATATATAACAATTTAGCAAAACTATCATTTTATTTTTTCTGTAATTCTTCTATTTCTTTTATTGTTAGTTTAGTTATTTCACTTATTAACTCTACAGATAATTCTTTTTTTAACATTTCTTTTGCTATTTCAATACTTTTTTCTTTTTTACCTTTAATTTCTCCGTTCTTTTCTTCCGTTCATATCTTCCTTTTTGAATTCCGTTCTTCTTTTCCAGCTTCAAAAAAGTTATGTTCACTTGTTAGCCTATTATATTCCGCCATTAATATAGAATTATGTCTTTCTCTTTCCTTTGGGTCTGCACTTATAAAGTCTAGAGCTCTTATTGCTTTTTTTATTTCTTTATTTTCTTTCTCTGCCAAAATAATCCCCTCCTCATTTTGTGTAAATATACACATCCATTGGTCTAATTTTGTAAATTTTGATGGTTCTTTTTTCTTATATTTTGGTAATTCTATATAATGAAACTCTATGTATTTTGATGCTATTTCGTCTTCTTCTTTATATCCCATATTTACATATTCTTCTGGTAATGTTTCATCAAATTTTACTTTTCCCACACTATGATAACTATTTCGTTTTAAAAAATTATAATTTGTTATAAATATTACTATACTCTTTTTTAACTTTTTATAGTCATCTCCTACTTGTAATTGACTTGTTATCATATTTGCTAAATATAATATTCCTCTTTCATCTGTATTTTTCTTATCCTCCATTTGCATTTCAATGTCTAATACAGTACCATCATCTGTTTCTGCTTTGATATCTAATAGTCCTCGCTTTTCATCTTTTTCATAAGGTATTATCTCTGGATTTTTTATTTCTACTTTTTTAATATTTTTCTTTAAAATTGCCTCTAATAAATCCTTTAATACACTTTCATTTCCTTCAAATGCAAATACTCTTTTAAATATATAATCATCTGTAAGTGGTAGTCTTTCTATTTCTCCTATTTTTTTATTTGCCATATACCTTCCTTTCTAATTATACTAAATATTTTTGCTTTTGGCAATACTATTTAGTAAATATTTATTAATTGTATTTACAATTTTATTGACAATTTGCACTATAAAAAATGCACCTCCATCCTTGTCTTATTTTCTCAATACTTTTGGGTATTTTCGATTTAAATTTTGAACTTAATTTTTAATCTTAAAATTTAGAAATAATAAATTAGATTAAATTAATTAAAATATTTTTGTCCCTCCAAAGTTGCTAGATTTAATTTTTATTTTAAAATTAAATATTATTTTTTAACATATGACTATGCAATTGTCAAATAAATTGCATATCCATATATTACCATGATTTTATTGAAAAATCAAGAAAAATCGTTCGACAAAATATGACAAAAAAAGTAGAACAGTTCTATACTGTCCCACTTGTCTCATTTTATTTTGTAATCCATTTAACCAAATTTAAATTTTCTGAATCTAGTAACATTTCATGTTTTGGCATAACTCTAAAAGTATAACCATAATTTCCGCCAGTTTTAAGTTCAATTTTTGTTGTATATTCATAAATTTTATTTTCTTCATCACTAGAAGTTAATTTCATTGGAATAATACTTACATTTTCAACAATGCCATTGTCTAAGATTTTACCATAATAACATTGAGCTGTAATGTTATCTACATCAATATTTGGAAGTTGTACTTCACATTTAACATCAATATTATTTCCTGCATCCATTGTAATATTATTTAAATTATTTTTTTGTGTAATTTTTATATCTTTCCAATTTGTGTATAAATTCTTTTTCCACAAATTAAATTCTGCAACATTATCAACATTCTCATAATATTTTTTAGTTAAATTGCATAATGGCATATATAAATTATTTGTGTAATCTACAAGCATTCTTGATGTACTATATTTTCCTCCTGTTGATGTGATAGAATTTTTCATAATTTTCATCCATTTTTCTGAAATTCCATTCTCATTTTTTTCATAATATGTTGGTATAATTTTTTCTTCCAATGTATGATACATGCTTTGGCTATCTGCAATATCTTGTTCTTCATATGATGTAAATTCTGCATTTGTTCCAATTGTCCATCCATTTTCTTGGTTGTAGCCTTCTGCCCACCAACCATCTAAAACACTAAAGTTTATAACTCCATTTACAGATGCTTTTTGTCCACTTGTTCCAGATGCTTCCATTGGTCTTCTTGGATTGTTTAGCCATACATCAACACCACTTACTAAATATCTCGACATTGCAATATTGTAGTTTTCTAATAAGAATATTTTTCCTTTGAATTGTGGCATCATTGATATTTCGTGTATTCTTTTTATTAGGTCCTGTCCTTCTTTATCTGCCGGATGTGCTTTTCCTGCAAATATTAATTGAACTGGTCTATCCGCATTGTTTAAAATTTGTGTTATTCTTTCTAAATCTTTGAATATCAAAGTTGCTCTTTTATATGTAGCAAATCTTCTTGCAAATCCTATTGTTAATGCATTTGGATTTAATTTTGATGTTATGTCATTTATTTCTTCATAGCTGTATCCAGACCTTCTTAATCTATTTGTTGTATTTTCTTTAACTATTTCTAACAATTTTTGTTTTCTTTGTTGATGTATTCCCCATAATTCTTGATTTGGTATATTATTTATATTTTCCCATACTTCATCTTTGAAAATATTATCTTGCCAATATGGAATTAAATATTTGTTATATAATTCTTTTAATGATGGAGCTAACCATGAGCATGTGTGAATACCATTTGTTACATATGTTATTGGTGATTCGTTTGCTGCAATTTCAGGCCATACATCTCCAAATAATTCTCTTGAAACAGCTCCATGTAATTTACTTACACCATTTTTCTTTCCGGCAACTTTTAGAGCTAATATTCCCATATTAAATCCTGGTTCTAATTCTGTACATGGTTTCATTCCTAATTTTAAGAATTCCTCTCTGTCTAAGTTTAGTCTTGGCCAGAATCCTTTGAAATATTTTTCAACCAATGCTATTGGGAATATGTCATTTCCAGCTGGAACTGGTGTATGTGTTGTAAATACTGTTTTTGAGCTAGCTATATCTTTTGCAACCTCAAATGATACTTTCTTTTCTCTTATTATATTTTTGATTAATTCTAATATCAAGAAAGCTGAATGTCCTTCATTCATATGATATACAGTTGGATTTAACCCTAATGCTTGTGTTAATAAGTTTGTTCCACCCATTCCAAGAACAATTTCCTGCTTTATTCTCATTTCTTGGTCTCCACCATATAAACGTAATGTAGTCTCTCTATCTTCTGGTGAATTTTCGTCTATATCAGAATCTAATAAATACAATTTTATTCTTCCAACATTAATTTGCCATACTTTTAAATATACTTTTCTATTTTCAAATTTTACATATATTTTTAACTCTTCACCATTTCCATCTTTTACTGGATTTATTGGTAAATTGCTTAATTCTATATTATTATATTCTGTTTCTTGGTCTCCATATCCATTTATTTTTTGATGGAAGTATCCGTTTTTATATAATAATCCTACTGCTACTAATGGAATGCCTAAATCACTTGCAGATTTTAAATGGTCTCCTGATAATATTCCAAGTCCACCTGAATATATTGGTATTGTTTGATCTAATCCATATTCTGCTGAGAAATATGCAATCAAATCATTTTTGTTTTCTGGATATTTATTTGCAAACCAAGTATTTTTGCTTGTAACATAATCATTAAATTCTTTTGCAAGTCTATCATATTCTTTTAAGAATTCTGCATTTGTTGCAACTGCTTCTAATCTTTCTTGTGATACTTGTTTTAAAAATTTTACAGGATTTTTTTCACATGTTTCCCATAAATCTTTGTCTATTTTTTTGAATAGTCTTAGGAATTCTGTATTCCATGACCACCATAGATTATTTGATATTTCTGATAATTTTTCAATTCTTTTTGGTAACTGTGGATTTACAGTTATCTTGTTAAATATGTACATTTTTATTTCCTCCTTGGTATTTTTTATTTATTATCTTTGTGTATTTTTTTCTTTTTGTAAATTTTATATTTATTTTTTTATATTTTTGTACTTATGTTTTATTAAAAAATCTATTTTTCTTCTTGTTCTTTTGCTTTGTTTTCCTGATATTGTTGTTCTTGCATATTTGCTGTCTGTTCTAATATTTTTTGATATGCTTCAATTCCTATTTTTGCATTCATTGTTCTTTTGAATGCTCTTACTTTTTCTTTTTCTTGGTTTTTGTTTTTTATTTTTCTTACTGAACATCCAGTATTTTTGTTAGTATTTTTCTGTTCTTTCCTTTGTTCTTCTTGTGTTAATCCCCTTTTTAAGTAATAATCAAAATCTTTTGCCTCAGAAGATCTTTGAATCTTTTTTACACCATTTATTAAATTTAACTTTGCTGTGTTTTCACCCTGTATTCGATCAGTTCTCATCTATTAATTCCTCCAATTAAATTTTTACAATTCTTTATCGTAACTTGTCTTCTTTAATGCTTTAACTTCCCTTGCGCCTTTTTCTTTTAATTCTTTTTCATATTCTTTTCTTTCTATTAAAGCTTCTTTAAATTCATAAATAGTTTTATCCATTTTAGAATTTTTTTTAGTTTCAACTCTGATTGAGTCTTTAAATTCATTTTTTTTTTGTTCATTTTCATGATTTTCATTCTCTGATTTTGCTGTTTGATTTTCATCTTTTTTTATATTTTCATTTTCTTTTATTTCTTTTTCTTTTGAGGTTTTTCTATTTTCTTTTTTTGTATCTGTCCATTTTTTTTGCTTATTATATGCTTTTAGCATTTTATTAATTTTAAGATTATCACAACTTTCATGTCTCATTTTTTCCATAAAAATATTAATCCTCCCTTAATTAATTATTATATTTAAATTAGATTTTTAATCAAATATATTTATATTATACTTTTAAAGTAAAAAAAGTACAAGTGTTTTTTCAAAACTTATACTTTTTTACATTAAAAATACTAATTTATTCTTCAATTCTTAAATCATTTAAATAATATGATTGATTTACTGATATTTCGATTTTTACAGCATTATCAGGAATTTTCATCTTCAAATTTGTGGTATACACAGTACTATATGAATCACCAACAACATCACCATTTACATCAAAAAAATTTATATTTGCTTGCATTCCATAAGCTAAAGAAACTGCCGATACTAAAATATTCACTTTTTTGCCTATTGCACTATTATCTATTATCATATAAACTGAAGAATTTGAAACTAAATAATTTGTATCTATATCATTGTCATATGCATAAACACCTATAGCATTTTTGGCAGATGGATTTATTATTTTACTTGATTCAGCCTTTAATCCAGATTTACTTTTTATACTTTTGGCCATTATATTTGTTACATTATTAAATGTTAAATCATTATCATATTCTATCCATGTATTTCCATTATCTATACTATAATAATTTAATATTCCTTCTCTGTTATCATAGTTAATTGATACTTTACCATTATTAATAACCCCATCAGATGTTAATGTAGAATAATTATCTACACTTATTATATTGATTTGTGGTTCTTCAATATCCACATCTATATTTTCTATTTCTTTTTTTATTTGTACTACATTTTTAGCTTCATCTTGCATTTTTGCATAAATATCAACTTTTTTAGTATCACTATTTTGCAAATTTTTTTCAATTATATCATATGAATTAATAGTAAATTCACCTTTATATTCTGTCCATGTTCCATTTTTACCAATTTTATACATTTTTTTGTTATTACTTTCAGGAAATTCTATTGTAACATTTCCATTTATATCAATATCCTTTTCTGTTGACACATATATAGGAATCAAATTATTTCTATAATTATCATCTACTACCAATTTTTCTTTAGTTTCTTCATCTTTTTTATTAATCATTTTAAATTCATATTCGCCATTTTGTTTTACTTCATAATCCATTGCAATCTGTGTTTTTCCATAGCAATCAATTTCCTTTTGATTTCCATTTTCATCAATGTATACAATTCTTTTTATTCCATTTTGTTCATCTTTTGCTGTTACTAAAATTTTCAATATATTATTTTCATTAGAGTATACTTGAAATGTTATATTAGAATTGCTTTTTTCAGCTTTCTTATTTAAATATATATTACTAATTTTTTTATAGTTTAAAGCAAACATCAATAACAAAAAAATAATTAAAACAACAGTCCATAATACATTTTTTGTTTTTATCTTCATTACTTTTCTCCTATTATATATTGTATCTTTTTATTAATTATTATCATTTAAATTCAAAATTTCATACCCATTTCCATATATAGTTCCATATTTTTTTATTATATCTTCACTTTCAAATGTCATTTCTTTTAAAATTTCATCTTTTTTTATGTTGTTATTTTCAACAGAATAATCAATTTTTTTTATTTCTTCTGTACTTAATGCTGCTTTCCATATTCTTACTGATTGAATACTACCTTTCATACATCTATTTTCAACCTGATAACTATTTCCAATATAAATATTATTATATGGTACAAAATTACAATTACTCTTTGAATCTATCAATTCACCATTTATATATATATTAAATTGTTCATTTGTATATGTTTCCACAATATCTATCCATTTACCATAATATGGTGAATAGTCAAATATAATATTGACTCCTCCAGCAAGACAAACCAAATTTGTAGAAGTTCCTAAAAATTCCCAAACAATTCCATTTGTTCCATAATGTCCTCCTAAAATATCCATATAATTTACTGTTTGTTGCTCTTCTCTGTTTATTTTTATTCTTGCAGCTACTGTAAATTTATACTGATTATCTGCCATTAATTCATTTTGATTTATTCCCGAATCTATTTGTGTTCCACCTTTAAATTTTATATACTTTTCAATTTTCTTAATTTTTTCTTTTTCTTCTATTTTCACTTCGAAATTTTTATTAATATAAAAATTATATCCTTTATATTTTCCATATGGTTCTTCATTTTGTTGATTTTTGTCCCATTCCAATTTATTTAAGTCTAGGCTTTTTTGTTCTGGTAATTCTTTTATTATCATTTCAATATCACTATTTTTATCTATAATGTCTGATTGTATAGCAAATACTGCCATTTGTAATTCTTCTTTTATTTCTGATTTTTCATATTCTATTTTTGATTGTTTTGTTTTATCAAATAACCCTGTATTGCTTAATGTTGCTATTGCTACTCCAGATAGAATCAATAAAATTATTATCGTGATAATTAAAGCAATTAATGTAATGGCCCTTTGTTTTTCTTTTGTTTTCATGTATTTTCCTCCTAAAATTTACTTAAAAAAGCATTTATATCTTAAATTTTATTTTTCATACCCATATACTTGAAATAATAAAACATCTGTCCTGTTTCCCCATGTTTCTGTCCTTGACAAAACATTTAATCTAAAATATTGATATTCATCTATATTTTTTGTTGGCTGAAATTCATATTTGGTAAATGGTTGACATTCTATTTCTTCAGTTAAATCTATCCAATCTTTTTCATTGTTTGAACCTTGTATTTTGATTTTGTGAACACACCCATATCCCCAAGAATAACTAGACATATATTCAAATAATATTGGTTGTATCTTTTTATTTTCAAATTTATATTGTAACCAAGAAGGATATGTTGTACTATTATTTGTTGTAACCCAAATTTTATGACTTGATCCACTACAATAATTTTCGTCTTTTCCATACTTTTCTATATTTTCATCATTCCAAAATCCTGTTAATGCACCATAAGGTAAACTTTGCTCTGCACTAATACTAGCCTTTACTTCTCCAGACGGTGTTGTATCGCTTGTCATATTTGGTATATGTGTTGCATTAAGTTTAATTTTTTCTTTAACAGTTTTATTGTTAATTGCTATAGGCATTATAAATGTTTTACTATTTAATAAATAATTCATTGCTTTTTGCTGCTTGTTACTTTTTGCATTAATTCCTCATTATTTAAAATTTCAGACGATTTATATAACTCTGGATTTTCACCTGCAAGATATATCCATGTTTTCCAACAGTCATATGATTCTTCACTATAACTCATTGATGTATTGCTTCTTGAATTTACTATATGTTTTTCATAGTTTGTTAAAATTTCATTTTCTCTACTTTGTGAGTTTTCATATTTTTGTTTTGCTAGTTTTGCCTTTTCAAAAAGTCCCGTATTTGTTAAACCTTGTATTCCAACTCCAGCTAAAATTAATAAAATAATAATGGTTACAACTAATACTATTAATGTTATACCTTTATTAAATTTTTCTTTTGTTTTCATATATAACCTCCTATTATTTTCGTTTTATTAAATTTCTCACTAAATTTATAATAACATTAACCGGTAAAAAGTGCAATACTTTTGTCTGGTATTTTTTGAAACA
The DNA here is from genome assembly GCA_945865665.1 of uncultured Clostridium sp. Classification (GTDB taxonomy): domain Bacteria; phylum Bacillota; class Clostridia; order TANB77; family CAG-508; genus CAG-269. The sequence continues at coordinate 63,367 of CAMBEE010000008.1, forward strand.
TTTTTATGAGACAATTATAAAAATAAAATTCAAAAATGGAGGAATGATTATGTTTGAAATATCAAAATACAAGAAAAGTAATGTTAAAATTTCTATAAGATTACCTGAAAATATGAACAACACATTGAAAAAAATCGCTAAAAAAGAAAATATGAGCTTTAACAATGTTATTGTTAGCTGTATCCAAAATTCATTAGATGAAATGGATTTAAATAAGTATAAAAACATTGAAATTTCTGAACCAAAAGAAGTAAAAATCTAGCAAAATAGAGAAAAGACTTTAAAATCTTTTCTCTATTTTATTTTTAATAATCTACAGTCAAATTATTAATTAGATTATTTTATATTACCTTTATTTTTTACTCATCTCCATTAATTTTAAGCAACTTAAATATCTCAACAATAACAATTGGAGCTAAAACAAGGCAAACAAGTTCTATAATATTTTCAGTTGGTAAAACTGGTATACTAAATATTTCTCTTAATCCAGGAATTAATAAAATAACAAATACTAAAAGTGCTGAAACAACAACAGCTCCAATTAATTTCATATTATTAAATATTCCTGTTTTAAATATTGATTTTCTATTATTTCTCACATTAAATACATGTGTTAATTCTGAAAGTGCCAATGTAATAAATGCCATAGTTTGACCTACTTCTATTTTTGATTCGTCAAGTGTTAATCCATTTATTGGTGTTTTTGTTGAACCAAGTCCTATCATAAATGCTACAAGTGTAAGTCCACCTATCATTACACCCTGATAAATAACTCTCCAGGTCATTCCTTTTGTGAATACGCTTTTACCTGGTTTTACAGGTTTTCTTTGCATTATATCACTATTTGCTGGGTCAAATGCTAATGCTAATGCCGGTAATGAGTCTGTTACTAGATTTATCCACAAAATGTGAATTGGCAATAATATTTCCAAGCTGTTTATGTCTGTTATTCCAAACCATTTGCTAAATAATGGTGTTAATAATGTTGCAAAAAATAGTACTATTATTTCTCCAACATTGCTTGAAAGTAAGAACTGAATTACTTTTAAAATGTTGTCATATATTCTTCTTCCTTCTTCTACAGCAGATACAACTGTTGCAAAGTTATCATCTGTTAAAATTACATCTGCCGCTTCTTTTGCAACATCAGTTCCAACCATTCCCATAGCACAACCAATATCCGCTTTTTTTAGTGCTGGACTGTCATTAACTCCATCACCTGTCATAGCAACAACTTCACCATTTTTTTGCCAAGCATTTACAATTCTAACTTTATGTTCTGGAGAGACCCTTGCATAAACTGAATATTTTCTAACATTTTGTATTAACTCTTCATCTGTCATTTGTTCAAGTTCGCTACCAGTTATCGCTTCATCATCATTCTCAAGAATTCCTAATTTTTTAGCAATTGCTGTTGCTGTAATTTTGTGGTCACCTGTAATCATTACAACTTTTATTCCTGCCGTTTTACATTTTTCAACTGCAACTTTTGACTCTTCTCTTGGTGGGTCTATCATACCTACCATTCCTATAAATATCAAGTCATTTTCTACTGTTGCCATTTCTTCTTTTGATGGAATATGGTCAATTTCTTTATATGCACATCCCAACACCCTTAAAGCATCTTTTGCCATTTCTTCATTTTTTTCTCTGATTTTATTTACATATTCAACAATATTTTGATGTATTTCATTATTGATTTCATATGCTGAACATCTTTTTAATAATTCATCTATTCCACCTTTTGTAAACACTATATATTTTCCATTCAATTCATTTACAGTCGTCATTAATTTTCTGTCTGAGTCAAATGGTATTTCTTGAACTCTAGGTGCTCTGTCATATAAACTTGGGTCAAAACTTAATTTAAAGGCCATATCAACTAATGCTGTTTCAGTTGGGTCACCTGTTAAAGTTCCGTCTTGTGATATTTTTGTATCATTACATAGCATATTCGCATATACTAGTTTTTTCAATTCTTCGTCAATTTCATCTTCTTGTATATTGTCCATATCTCTGATTGCTTCGTTCCAATAAATTTTTTCTACTGTCATTTTGTTTTGAGTCAATGTTCCTGTTTTATCTGAACATATAACTGTACTGCTTCCAAGTGTTTCAACAGCTGGAAGTCTTTTTACAATTGCATTTTTCTTAACCATTTTTTGAACACCAATTGCTAAAACAATTGTTGAAACAGCTGCCAAACCTTCTGGTATAGCTGCAACAGCTAATGAAACTGCTGTCATAAACATTTGAATTGGTTCTTTTCCTTGTATCAACCCAACCACAAATATTACTACACAAATTACTAATGCTGCAATTCCTAATGTTTTTCCTAATTTATTTAATTTTCGTTGTAAAGGTGTTTCTTGCTTTTCTGTTGAATTTATCATACCTGCTATTTTTCCAACTTCTGTTGTCATACCCGTTTCTACAACAATTCCTTTTCCTCTACCATATGTTACTAAACTTGAAGAAAATAACATATTTTTTCTATCACCAACACCAATCTCTGTTTCTTCAATAATTTCAGAGTTTTTTTCAACTGGTACAGACTCTCCTGTTAATGAACTTTCTTGTGATTTTAAATTTGTCTCTTCTACAATTCTTAAGTCTGCTGGAATATAATCACCTGTGTCAAGAACCACCAAGTCACCTGGTACTAGTTCTTTTGCAGGAATAACTTGTAGTTTTCCATCTCTTACAACTTTTGATGCATGATCACTTAATTTTTGTAAAGCCTCTAACGATTTTTCCGCTTTACTTTCTTGCGCTACTCCTATTATTGCATTTACAAGAACAACTATTAAAATTATTATTGTGTCTGTTATTCCTTCTCCCTGTTGCACTCCAACTACGCCTGATACAATTGCAGCAATTATTAATACTATTATTGAAAAATCTTTAAATTGATCTAAAAATCTTTGTAATAATGTTTTCTTCTTACCAGCTTGTAATTCATTATAACCTTTTTGTTCTCTTATTCTTTCAATTTGTTCTTCTTTCAACCCTTTTTCTTTGTGCGTTTCTAACTCTTTTTCAATTTCTTCAACTTCTTTGTTAAACCAGTTTTTCTTCTCCATATTACTACCTCCAAATTTCGGGATTGGGGGACGGGTCTTCAATCCCGAATTTTTTTTCGGGATTAAAGACCCGTCCCCTTATCCCTATTTTTTACAAATTTTGTTATATTTATTCATATATAAGAAATGAGACTTTTAAAAGAAATTTTATCCATAGCATTATGCTAAAATTCCTTTTAAAAGTCTCACTCACTTAATTTGTTTTTAAGCTTACTAACCAGATAATTTCTTATCGCGACTGTTGACTAGTAATTTAAAGCTACTCCCTTTTAACTATTAAATTTGGTGACCCCTACGGGAATCGAACCCATGATTCCACCTTGAGAGGGTGGCGTCTTAACCGCTTGACCAAGGGGCCACATAAGTAACTTTAATATTTATACCATTTTTTTGATATTTAGTCAAGCAATTTTTCATAATTTTCATTACCATTTTGCTCATTTACTTTATTTGCATCATTATACAGTATATATGCTTTTTCATCATCTTTTACTACCATACTTGGAAAATTATTTTGATTATAATAATTTGTAAATTGTTGATGTTTATTCATTTGCAAATCTCTTTTTTTTACTTGATAATTTCCTGAAGGTAGTGCCTTAACTTTATTTTTAGAAAATATATTTCTAAATCTATTTGCAAATTCAGTCAACTTTCCTTTTCTTACCATTCTCTTCACATATTTATTTACATTTTTTTCCACAGGTTTTATTAATTCATCAATTTCATTATCTCTTTTAAAAAGAAATCCATCATATAATTCTTCAAATGTATTTTCTTTTCCAAAATAATTTAAAAAGTTTTTCATAAATTCAACATCATTAGTAATATACATCTGCATAAGTATGTCTGGATTCTTAGTATATTTTGCCATTATTGGTTCTAACTTAGCAAACAATTTATGTCCTTGTATATAATTTCTAGGTGATTCTCCACTAATTTTACAAGTTAGATAGTCCGTAATTCCTTCATTTACTTGGTCAGAAAATCTTAATATCCCATCCCCTGCAATTCCATTTACTATTCTATGTCCATTATAATCAAATTGACTTGAAAGTGTATGTAATACCTCATGAATTGCAGTATGTGCTGTTGCATATGGGCCAAGATAACTTTCTCCTTTACGATTAAATCCCTCTAATCTTTCATTATCATAATCTGGTCTTCCATATGCCTCAAGCAAATCATTAATATTATTAAATGTATGAATTTTTGAAAATGCATTTTCAATTTTTTCTGAACTAACAAACTTTATTAATTCAGAATTATATATTTTATTTTTAGCATCCTGTATTAAATTATAATCCATATTTTATTATTCCTTTTCCAAAATTTCTTTTAGTCTATCATTTTGTTTTGTTAAATATAAGTAACCTATCAGAGCTTCAAACGCTGTTGAATACATATAATCTTGAACATTCGCATTTTTAGGTAAATGATGATTTTCAGCATTTCTACCTCTTCTTACAATATCTTGTTCTTTTTCTGTTAAATCATCATATATCTTTTTAAGTGTTTCAGCCTGTGCTTGTGCTTTAACATGCTTTATTGCCTCAATGTGTAATGCATGTGGTTTTAGTTTTGTTTCATTTACCAATTTCGTTCTGATATACAATTCATATACACAGTCCCCAACATATGCCCATGTCAATGGTGGCATCATATTTACTTCTTGTTCATCTCTTTTTAGTTCTATAAAATCGTTCAATGTTTACCTCCCTTAAGAACATTCTATTGTAATTTTTCCTAATTTTCCATTTTTAAATTCGTCCAATATTAATCTTGATGTCTTTTCCTCATCTATTCTTCCACCAGACATTATGCATCCTCGTTTTTTTCCTATTTCAAGCATAATTTCATAAATATTATTATTTTCTGGTTGATCTTGTTTTAATGTTTGTTCTATAAATTCTTCGTCAATTTTATATCTTTCACATAATTTTTTTCTGTAATTTTCTAATAAAAATTTTGTTAAATGATATGCAATTTCTAACTTGTCCAATATTTCCTCTTTTATTGAACCTGTAAAACATAAATGTAATGCGACTTCTTCACTTTCAAATTTTGGCCATAAGACTCCTGGTGTGTCTAGCAATTCTATTTTTTCATTTATTCGTATCCATTGTTTTTGTTTTGTAACTCCTGGTTTATTCCCAACTCCTGCTGTTGTTCTTTTAGATATTCTATTTATAAATGATGATTTTCCTACATTTGGAATTCCTAATATCATTGCTCTTATTCTTCTTCCTGTTCTTCCTTTTTCTGCATGAGCATCTAAATCTATTTGCATTATTTTTTCAATTTGCCTAATGCATTCGTCTATTCCTCTTCCTGAGTTTGAATCTACTAATACTGCTGGTATGTTTTTCTTCTTGAAGTATTCAACCCATCGTTTGTTTTCTTTGTCATCTGATAAATCACATTTATTTAGTACTATTATTTTCTTTTTATTTTTTGTTATTTCTGCTATATTTGGATTTTGACTTGATATTGGTATTCGTGCATCTAATAGTTCTATTACAATATCTATTAATTTTAAGTCTTGTATTATTTGTTTTTTTGTTTTGGCCATATGACCCGGGTACCAATTTATGTTAGATTTGCTATTTTCTTCTTTATCTTCATTTTTTACCTTTTCTTGCCTTATTTTTCTTTTTTGATACATATCCATTATTTTCTCACCTTTTTATTTTAAAAACTTTTTTATTAATTCACTACTATATTTTAACATAAAAGCAAGTAATTTTCAACAAATCACTTGCTTTTTATCTTTACGGTTACGTTCCAGTAAGAAATTTTATAAATTCACATTAAATATTGATATATTAACGTTTAAACCATAATCTTTACATAGTTCTATAATTATTTTTATCTGCTCTATCATCCAATTTTCTATCAAATTGTTCATTTTGATAGAACCAATCTGTTTTTTTATCTTTAGGATTCAACTTTCTATTTTTATCTAGCAACAAGTCAAGTAAAACTGCTAAAGGTAATATTATACCTATCATAGAAAACATAAACTCCGTGCTTTGTGCTAAAGTCAATTGTTCATTACGTGCTAACATGCCTAACTTATTTGTTACATCTGACCCAAAATAAATTGCATGTAAAACAATATATAATAAACTTCCTGTTAACTTTCTTTTAGCAATTAAAACCACACATGCCAATGTGGCAAATAATATTACAATTTCAAATGTTTCATTCATTGGAACTATTCCCATAAAGCTTTTTCCTAGTTGTGATGCTAATGTTATAATAATTCTTAAAATCCAGAATACTATCATAAACATTACTAATAAATATGTTGAAAATTTTTTCATACCCTTTCCCCCTCAAAACAAAAGGACGGAATGTATCCGCCCTATTCTTTAAAATTAATCTACAAAATCAAAATCATCTTTAAATTTATCTTTGAATATTTCAAATACTTTGTTTAATGTATCTTCATCTTCTACACTTACGTATGATTCCTCTTCAGAGTCTTCATCATCATTGTCTTCTACTTTTAGTATTACTACTTCTCCTTCGTCTTCTTCTCCCTCTTCTGTTACAGGTAATAATACAACATATTCTTCGTCATCTAATTCTATTAAATCTAAAAATTCAAATTTTACTTCGTTTCCGTCCTCGTCATTTAGTATTACTATGTTATCTAATTCTTCTCCTTCAAAGTTTTCGTCCATAATATAATTCTCCTTTCAAATTTATTATCATTATAATATCGTATTTTATAATTTTTTGCAACTGTTTTTTTGAATTTTTAATATTTCCATCTTTATTTATGTTACAGTTCAATAAAAATATTATTTTTTATTAATATATGTTTCCAAAATATATACCGCAGATATAGTATCTACAATATCACGTTTTTTATTCTTATTGATATCTAAAAAATTCATAGTCTTATGAGCTGCAACTGTTGTCAATCTTTCATCAATAATTTCTATTTTTAATTTGTTATATTTGCACCTCAATTTATGTATAAATTGTTCTGTTTTTTCTGCTCTAACAGTTTTTTCACCTTTTAAATTGTATGGCATACCGACAACCAAAGTATCTACTTCATATTTTTTAAGTATTTCGTCTAATCTTCGTAATACTACTTTATCCGAATTATTTCTTTGAATTGTTTCTAAGCCCTGTGCCGTAATATTAAGTGGGTCTGTTATTGCAATTCCCACACGTGCATCACCATAGTCTATTCCTAATTTTCTCATATTTTATTCCTTCTTATAGGCATCTATAAATATTTAGATATTTTTAATCTTCTAAATCAAGTCCTATATAACTTTTTACCATTTTTTCCAATAATTCGTCTCTTTCTATTGTTCTTATTTTATTTCTTGCATCATTGTAACTAGTTATATATGTAGGGTCTCCAGATAATATATATCCGACAATTTGGTTGATTGGATTATATCCTTTTTCTGTCAAAGCCTCATATACCTCTTTCAATATTTCTTTTGCTTTTGTATTTTCTTCTCTTTCAACTTGAAAGCTCATTGTTTTATCAAAATCCATTGCTTATACCTCCTAAAAAAATATATTTTTATTTTATTATATATTTGTAATATCACTTTCATTTGAATCACAATTATCTAAATAATCTTCTTGTTTTTTCAAGATTTCTTCTAATCCTGTTCCTTTGTAATATGTAGATATAGCAAAATTCAATATTGGATATGCAAAAACTTCTTCATTTTCTTGATCTTCTATTTTTGTACTTTCTATCTTTTCCTTTAAATCGTTTATATATCCTGCCACTGAATCTATATCAACACCTGAAAACGCTATGACAAATTTAGGTCCCATATATCTTACAAAGATATATTGTTTTGATATATTATTTTTAATATACGCACTTACTTTTTGTACAGTTTCATTTCCTAGTTCTCTTGAACAATTATGGTTAATTTCTTCCAAATTAGTAATTTTCAACATACAAATTGTTGATGTTGTGTATTGATCTATAACTTTTCTTCCATCACCATATAGATATTCTTCAGAATATAAACCTGAGTACAAGTCCTTTCTTACAATAGATTCTAGAGTTTTTTGATATACAACAGTTTTTAGAACTGACACAATATTGTCTTTTATTACTTCCAAAACTGTTGTGTCAACATTATCAAAATCATGTGGTGTTCCACTTTCTATTATCCAATATCCAATATAAACATTGTCTATATATAAAGGGAAAAATATTGCTGATTTCGCTCTACCAAATTCCATTTTTTGATACGGTAATCTCTCTTGGTCATTGTTCACAGTAACATATTTAGGAGTTGCCTGAGCAATACTGTCTTTAAACATATCTACATCTTGCAATGATTTTAAAGCCCCCCAGTGTTTTTCATCTACATTTGATGCTTTAATTTCATATTCAGCTCCATTGAAAACAACAATTGTTGAATACTTTATTTCATATTTTTCTATCAAAATATCATTAATCTTCTTTATTTTTTCGTCAACTGTAGATGTTTCTCCTATAGCACTCATAAAATTTTGTACAACAGATAAATTATTAATTTTTTGATTAATATTTTTATATGTTTGTATTTTTTTATGAATATTAAAGTTATATAATATTAATCCTAATACCGCTACAATTAGTATAATAACTATTACTATTAACACTATTTTTCCTCCTATTGTTATAATTTTTAATATCTTTTTTTCATTTGGTCTAATGTAGAATTCATGCTAGGTGTAAATCCATTTCTTTCAACTTTTGGTGGTACATAAGTTGATTTTCCTGAAACAAGTGGATATACAACATTAGCTAATTCATTTAATACCTGTACCATATTTTTAGGATATCCTTTTACTGATACCTCACAATTTATAACATTTTCCATATATTTAGTATACACTTCTTCACTAAAAGGTACTGTTATATATCTTATTACATTTTTATCGAAAAGTTCTGTCATAAAAGACATTGCGGGATCATTATAATACGCCATTCCACCAATGATTGTTTTATCATTTACTCCTCTTAATTTTATAGCCTTATTTAAAACAATTCTTAATTTATTTTCTTTTAATACATTTTTAGATTTTAAATCTCTTAAAAAAGCTGTTAATGGCTGTATTGTTAATATATCAAATGATTGAACTAAATATATTTCTTGTACTTTATTGAAATATTCTATTGGTGTTTTAAAGTCACAATCAATTAATACCAATGAGTGTTTTCTTAATAACGTTTGTAAAATTGTTCCGGCATTTTCAATTCCTTCTGTCTCATCAGGTAATGATGTATACACAGTCAAGTTTTTATTAACTTGTATTCCATTAGCTGTTCCTTGAACTAAATTGCTAACACTGTTCATAGCTATCTTTCTTAGTTCTTCCTCGTTTTTTGTATATATATAATAAGAATTTCTATTTTTAGTAGTATCTAAAATGGCTGTATCTATTCCCATATTTGATGTTATTTCTGCTAAATTATTAACTATAAATGATGTTCCATTTTTTGTTGTACCTATAAAACAAGCAACCTTTTTGTCTGATGTTAATAAGTTAGAGATATCTACATCTGGTACTTCCTGCTTTTCTTCTAAACCAGGTAATACATTTGAATTTGTATTTTCAAATCTAGAATAGTTATTTGTATTTTCAAATCCTGGTAATGGATTACTTTCTTCTTGTTCAAATTCTTGCAATACAGTATCCTTTTCTTGTTCTTTTTTCTCAAATCCAGGTAGCACTGTATCTTCCTCTTTTTCTGTTTCCTCAAAACCAGGTAAAACAGTACTTTCTTCCTGTTTTGCTTCTTCAAATCCTGGTAAAATTGTATCTTCATTTTCCTCTACATCATCGAATCCAGGTAATACCGAAGAATCATCTTGTTCTATATTTTCTATTCTTTCTTGATTTTCATCTGGTAATGGATTTTTTCTAGGTCTTCCTCTTCCTCTTTTTGGTTTTTCTACCACATTTTCATCTGGTAATGGATTCTTTCTAGGTCTTCCTCTTCTCTTTTTAGATTCTTCAACAGCTTTAGTATTTTCTTGTTCTTTTAAATTTTCATCTTCATTTAATTTTTCTATTTTTTTTGATTGTTCCATCTCTTTTTGCATTTGAATATTTTTTTCATGATTTCTTAATGCTTCAGCATTTGTTTCTTCTTCAAACATAGGACCTATCTTTCTAACTTCTTTTACCTGCTTTACTGAAGAATATTGTTGAGATTCCTTTGGTACATTTTTTATTCTAGCTAATTTCTTTGTACTATTCATATTTACAGCCGAAGGTATTACAACAGGTTTATATAAAATCTTTTCTTTATTTTCAGTATTTAAAAGTTTTTCACTTGTCCCATCATTTTTCTTATCCTTCTTAATTGTTTGTGATCTCAAATTATCTGAGACTTTACTATTAAATGAAATAATTTGTTGATATTTTGGTGATTTTTCTTCAAGTACAGCTCTTACATTTAGTGGCAAAAATTTACATATTATTCTTAATTGGACATCATTATATTGTGATGCAATTGTATCAAAGCTATCAACATATCTTTTTTCATCTTTTCCCAATCTTTTATAATGAGCCAAAATATTTTGAATTTCAATTTCACTAACATCATTTTCACTTTCTGCCTGATAAGATACGTCTTCTGAATCTATCTTATAATATGCTTTTGCATCTTTTTTCAAACGTGGTTTATTTAACAACTTGCAAACATTATCAACACTTCTATCATTTCCTATCAAAGCATTATAAATTCCAATTCCAAATAATTTTATCAACATTTCTTCTGATTTTTCTCTTCTATCTGAGCAAATTAGAATTATTGGAATATCTTCACCACTAAGATTAGAAGCTTCATCACTTATACTATCTAATTTATCAAATATAAATTTATCTATTTGATCATATTGTGTGTTAGTAAATGCCTCCAGTTCCTCACTTATTACTATTCTATCATAATTTTTATCCTTTTGTAATTCTTTTAATATTGCATTAAAGTAATAAACATTTTTATATGAAATTATTTCTTTATACTCCCTTTGATATCTTTTCACAATTGATTCTGATATTTCTTCATTACTTACAGCAAATAAAACCTTCATTTGTTACCCCCTTCCAAATTTTACAAACATTGCAAATGCTAGTGGTAAAATTTGGCAAATTATTAATAATGTAACGAATGTTACAATTAATCCCATACCTTTTTCCAACGTATCTAGTTTTCTTATACCTATTACATATTGGTGTATAGCTCCTATTGCAATTCCTAAGAAGCAAAATGGTATACTATATATTCTAACTATATTTAAAATATATGCAACTGTTCCATATGCATCTGAACCATATTTTTCTTTATAGTCCTCTAATGATTTTGTTTGTGTTTCTTTTATTTCCACTAATTGACTTTCTGTTTTATTGTCAATTGCTTTTTCTGTTGCATATACATTATTAACAAAAGTAAACATCCCAAAGAATACTACTAATGTCACCATTATCATAGTTAATGTTTTCTTCATTATTTTAGCCCCTTTCCTATTTTCTTAAAAGTACTTATTTTTTTACGTTTTTTATACTTATATATCATACAATAACTTCAAAAAAATATCAAGGAATTTTACAAAAAATTTACAATTTATTATATAAATACTGCATATAAGAGAAAACTGCATTTGCCCAATTTTTATCACTTGCGTATTTTGTGTTAACTCCATTCAAAGTTGCACCATTATAATATGTTCCAACTGCCTTTTCTCCACCGTAAATACTTGTACCCGCTGGATTCAAATAATATTTAACAAAGACTCTGGCTAATAAATCTATGCTTTCTGAATAATTTGAAAAATTATATGCTCCATTGTATGGATTTGAGTCATATGCCCCGTATCCAAATAAATTATTTTTTTGTATTGCTATTTTAGATGTGCCCCATGCACTTTCATGTATTCCTACGGAAGCAACAAATACGCCGTTTATATTATATTGTTTTTCTATGTAATAAAAATATTCTGCATTTTTTTCAAATATTTTGTTTGTATCTTTGCTATCTGATAATATTTTTTTAAATTGTTCTAATGTCAAACCACTTGGTTTGTTTAATTGCATATTTGTATTAAGTGTTGCTAATAATTGTGATTTTGATTTTGTTTCTGCCGTTGTATGTTTTTGTTCTTCACTTGAATTTGGATTTATATAAATTGTACACTCTGATTTAACCCAACCTGTTATATTTTGATATGATATTTTATACCAATTTTGAACAATTTCTAGCACTTTTAATTCATTATCTTTTTTTAATGTTGTTATTTTCCTGCTTTCTTCATCTGCATCAGCTCTTACTGCCAATTCGTCTGAAGTAACATATATTTTGTCTCCAACTTTAATTTTATAATTGCTTGTATAATTTGCACCACCAATCTCTATTATTTTATTTGCAGATGCTTTTGTAACTGTTACTCCAATTTGTTCTTCTTTTATTTGCTGTCCTTCCTTGTCATATGTTGTTTTTATTGCTATTTCTTGTTTTCCTTCTCTTCCTTCTTGAACAACTACTGATATTCCTTTTGGAATTTCTTTGTTTGTTCTATACTCTGTCAAATATTCTAATACTTCTTCTTTTTTTGTTATTTGTTCTGTTTGTCCATCATTTGTATTTTGGTTTATTATTTTGTCTATATCTATTTTATTAGCTTGGCTCATTTCTTTATTTTTTTCTGCTACATTTATTGTATTTCTTTCATTGTTTAGATTTGTTGCTATTTCCTTTGCATATGATTTGTTTGTTGGAAAATACATTTTGCAAAACATTATTATATAAAGTATCGCAAAAAAGGCAAATGTTGCATATATAATTGTTTTTAATGTTATTTTTATTCTATTTTCTTCTGTTTTCATTCTTTATCCTTCCATAACTGACATTTACTACCTCAAAAACATTTTGATTATTTCTTTTTCTACCAATATTGTAATATTTCTATGTTTTTTTGTCAATGGAAATTTCTTTGTACTTTGTTATATAAATAAAATACATATCACAATAAAAAGACTTTAAATATTTAAAGTCTTTTTATCTTTTCCCATTCTAAATTATATTTCCCAAAATGTCCATAATTTGTTGTCTTAGTATAAATAGGTTCTCTGAGTTTTAAATATTCAATAATACCATTTGGTGTTAAGTCAAATTTTTCTCTTACCATATTTGCTAATTCTTCGTCTAATTTCTTACCCGTACCAAAAGTATTTACACATATAGAAAGAGGTTCTTTCATACCAATAGCATATGAAATTTGTATTTCACATTTTTCTGCATATCCATTTGCAACTATATTTTTAGCAATGTGTCTTAACATATACGCACTACTTCTGTCTACTTTTGTTGCATCTTTTCCTGAAAAAGCACCGCCTCCATGACGAGCATATCCACCATATGTGTCTACTATTATTTTTCTACCTGTTAATCCTGTATCTCCAAGAGGTCCTCCTATTATAAATCTTCCTGTTGGATTTATATATATTTTTGTATTTTCATCCATCATTTTTTCTGGAATCACTGCTTTTATTACCTTTTCAGTAATATCAGTTTTCAATTGTTCCATTGTTATTTCTGGTAAATGTTGTGTTGAAATTAATATTGTTTCTATTCTTTTTGGTTTATTGTTCTCATATTCTACTGTTACTTGTGTTTTTCCATCTGGACGTAAATATGGTATTTCTTTTTGTTTTCGTACTTCTGTTAATTTTTTTGCTAATTTATGTGCCACTGATATTGCATATGGCATATATTCTTCTGTTTCATTTGATGCATATCCGAACATTATTCCCTGGTCACCTGCTCCACCATCATCTACTCCTAATGCAATGTCTAGACTTTGTTTAGTAATATCTACATTTATTTTACATGTTCTATAATCCATATCTGTTTTTTCATTGTCATAACCTATATTTTTTATTGTTTGCCTTACTATTTTTTCTATATCTACTTGTCCCTTTGATGTAACTTGTCCTGCTATTGTTACGGTGTTTCCTGTTACAAATGTTTCTACTGATACTCTTGAATATTTATCTTGTTTTAGATATTCATCTAATATACTATCAGATATTAAATCCGCTACTTTGTCTGGATGTCCCTCTGTTACACTTTCTGATGTAAAATAATATTTGTTCATTTTTGTTTTTCCTCCTATAGTGTATAAGTTTTTTATATTAGTCAACAATTAAATTTATAGTTCTATCTATATTATAGTCAATATTGTTTAAATTACTATATATTAGCAACAATTCTTTCATATTTTTTATAATTAGGTTCATATTTTTCTAACATTTTTATGAAGCTTTTGCAATGACTTTTGTATTTTAGATGACAATATTCGTGTAAAACTATATAATCTATTACATCTCTATCATATTTTACTATTTCAGGATTTATTGTTATTTTGTTTTCTTCACATCTTCCAAGTTCTTCACTCATTTTTCTAATTTCGTAATCTTCTGGTGCAAATCCTAATAAGATTCTTGTTTTTTCCATTGCTCTTTCTACTTCTACTTTTGCAATTTGTTCGTACATTTTGTCTATTGCTATATTTAATATTCTTTCGTTGTTTGCTTTTTTATATTTGTTTGGTAGTGATATTTTTATAATTTTATCTTCTACATCTAATTCAGCAACTTTAATATTTTTGTATATTATTTTTACTTTATAATCTGTTCCTAATACAGGCACTGGATGTCTTTCTGCTGTTTCTTCTATTGTTATTTTTAGGTTAATTTTCCTTGTCATTATTTTCATTTTATATCACTCCTCACAAATTTATGTTTTGCAAATTCTTGTTCGTTTTTGTTGTACTTATTTTATATTTATTTTTTTTTTTTGTCAATACTTTTTTTAAAAAAAGTCAAAATTTTTGTTCGGTATTTTATTTTCTTATATAAACGAAAAAAGGAGGAATATTTCCTCCTTTTTCATTCAAGCATTGTCTTCTTTTAACCTTATTAATATACTTTCTGGATTAATGATTATAGTAAAGTATTGACTTATTTTACTATCTTCTGATGTTAAAATATCTTTTACAATATCCAACACACTTTCTTTATCTGGAATATTTATAACTTCTCCTTCTTCCTTTTTTCCAGAATAAACTGCTATTTTATTCTCAGGTTCATCCTTAATCTCAATGTGTACAGATTCTACTCCAATATCTTCAAAAAGCTTTATAGCTTTTTCTATAATTTTCTCTGCTTTCTCCTGTTGTTCTTTTTCTGATTTTTTTCGCTCTTCTAATACTTTTCTAGCAATTCTCTCAAAATCTCTCATGTTGTCAATTCTCCTTTCAGTATTATGCTTGAATTAAATTAGTTACATATGTATAATATCATATTTTATGTAGAATATCAACAAAAATGTGGGCAAAAAGTGGACAAAACCATATTTTGGTATTTGTCCACTTTTATTTTAAGCATTATATAAAATTACTGTAATTCAGTATTATCAACTATTTCATAGCTTCTTCTACTGCAACAGCTACTGCAACTGAAGCACCAACCATAGGGTTATTTCCCATACCAATTAATCCCATCATTTCAACGTGAGCTGGTACTGAAGAACTTCCTGCAAATTGAGCATCTGAATGCATTCTTCCCATAGTATCTGTCATACCATAAGAAGCTGGTCCAGCAGCCATATTGTCTGGATGTAATGTTCTACCTGTTCCACCACCTGAAGCTACTGAGAAGTATTTTTTACCTGCTTCAAGTCTTTCTTTCTTATATGTACCTGCAACTGGATGTTGGAATCTTGTTGGGTTTGTTGAATTACCTGTAATAGATACATCAACATCTTCTAACCACATTATTGCTACACCTTCTCTAACATCGTTAGCTCCGTAGCATCTAACTTGGCTTCTTTCACCTTCTGAATATTTGATTTCTTCTACTATGTTTACTTTTCCTGTGAAGAAGTCAAAGTCTGTTTTTACATATGTAAATCCGTTAATTCTTGATATTACTTGTGCTGCATCTTTTCCAAGTCCGTTTAAGATTACTCTTAATGGTTCTTTTCTAACTTTGTTTGCTGATTTTGCTATACCAATAGCACCTTCAGCTGCTGCAAAACTTTCGTGTCCTGCTAAGAATGCAAAACATTTTGTATCTTCTGATAATAGCATTGATGCTAGGTTTCCATGTCCTAATCCAACTTTTCTGTCGTCTGCAACTGAACCTGGAATACAGAATGCTTGTAATCCTTCTCCGATTGCTTTAGCTGCATCTGATGCTTTGTTGCATCCTTTTTTTATTGCTATTGCTGCTCCTAATGTGTATGCCCATGCTGCGTTTTCAAAACATATTGGTTGAATTCCTTTTACTATTTCGTATGGGTTGAATCCTTTGTCTGTGCATATTTTTAATGCATCTTCAAAATCTTTTATTCCGTATTTTTCCATTACTGGTTTTATTTGGTCTATTCTTCTTTCATAACTTTCAAATGTTACTGCCATTTTTATTCCTCCTTAAAATTATGGTTTTATTTTTTTATAAGTTTTATTTTTTATCTAAAACGAAGCAAAAGTGCTATATTGCTAGGAAAACAAATAAAAACTTTTGAGATAGTACGTTTGTACATCGATAAAATTTTTATGAAGTTTGACAACGCAAGATAGTGCTTTTCATTCGTTTTCTTTATTCTTCTCTAGGGTCAATCTTCTTAACCGCTTCATCAAATCTTCCATATGTACCAGAAGCTTTTTCAATAGCCTCTTTAGGATCAATTCCTTTTTTGATGTTATCCATCATTTTTCCTAAATGAACATATTTGTAACCAATAATTTGGTCATCTTTATCTAAACCTAATTCAACTATGTAACCTTCTGCAAGATTTAAGTATCTTGGTCCTTTTAATGAACTAGAATAAATTGTTCCAACTTGTGATGTATGTCCTTTTCCTAAATCTTCAAGTCCTGCTCCTACTGGAAGTCCTCCTTCTGAGAAAGCTGTTTGTGTTCTACCATATACTATTTGTAAGAATAATTCTCTCATAGCAGTATTTATAGCATCACATACTAAGTCTGTGTTTAATGCTTCTAATATTGTTTTTCCTGTTAAAATTTCTCCTGCCATTGCAGCTGAGTGTGTCATTCCTGAACATCCAACTGTTTCAATTAATGCTTCTTGGATTATTCCATCCTTTACATTTAATGTTAATTTACATGCCCCTTGTTGTGGTGCACACCATCCTATACCATGTGTTAAACCTGATATGTCTTTAATTTCTTTTGCTTTTACCCATTTTCCTTCTTCTGGAATTGGTGCTGGTCCATGGTCTACTCCTTTTGCTACTTTACACATTCCTTCTAATTCTTTTGAATAAATCATCGTTTTTTGCTCCTTTCACTATGCTTCACTTTGTTAATCATTGTTTATTTTTTTAAAGATTTGGTGTCTTAACCCCCAATCCCGTTGTTTAATTTTTCGGGATTTGGAGACCCGTCCCCCAATCCCGAAAAATTTCAAACAATAAATCACTTGGCTTTGCATTTTATTATTATTTTTTTTGATAAACTTTTTTGTTTGCCTGCATTTGGTCTCCAGGCATAATAATTTGATTTATGACCTTTTCGTCTTTAGTTGCTACATATTCTATATTTTGCTCACTATCATAACTTTCTGTGTCATAATCTACTATGTTTTTTATATTTTTTATGTATATACCTTCTTCATATCTTTCTCTTCTTCTAACTACTTTTTCACCTAGCAAATATTTTTCAATTATCTTTCTTTCTTCTTTGTTCATCTGCTCTTCTTTTATTCCTAGAAAATTGTATCTCCAAATTATATGTCTTTCATAATTAGAAAATTTTGATTTTGTTAAATCTTCATAATCATATTCAACTTTAAATTTGATTCCTTGAATCATTATTGTCAAATTTGTCCAAGTTGGTACAACTTCTATTTTCTTAAATTCTTCCCTTAATGCTACAATTTTTTGATATAAAATATTCACTAATTTGATGTATTCTTTTTCGTCTAAATTGAATTTTTGTGGTATTTCGTAGACATTTACAGGGTTCTTCTTAAATATTCCTTTTGGAATATAGTAGAAGAATAGCTCCCCTGTTTTTCGTCTATCTATAAGGTCTGATACTGAAGCATATAAATACATCTTTTCCCATTTTTCTGGTATCATATAAAATATACGCCTTTGTATATCTTCGTACATCTCTTTTATTTTCTTTGTATGTTTTAACATATTTACCCCTATTCTCTGATTAATAGGCTTTCTCCTGTCATTTCTTCTGGTTGTTTAATTCCCATTAAATCAAGCATTGTTGGCGCTAAATCTGCTAATTTTCCGTTTTCTTTTAATTTGTATTCTTTATTAGCTGTTACTAATATTATTGGAACCGGATTTGTTGTATGTGCTGTGTGTGGTTCTCCTGTTTTGTAATCTATCATTTGTTCTGCATTTCCGTGGTCTGCTGTTATTAATAGATTTCCTTGTTTTTCTTCTATTATTTTTACAATTTTTCCTACACATTCGTCTACTGCTTCTACTGCTTTTATTGCAGCTTGTAGACTTCCTGTGTGTCCAACCATGTCTGTATTTGCAAAGTTTAGAATTACTACATCATATTTGTCATTTTCTAATGCTTCACATACTTTGTCTGTAACTTCATATGCACTCATTTCTGGTTTCATATCATATGTTTCTACTTTTGGTGATGGTACTAATATTCTGTCTTCTCCTGGATATTGTTTTTCTTCTCCACCATTAAAGAAGAATGTTACGTGTGCATATTTTTCTGTTTCTGCTATTCTTAATTGTGTTAGTCCTGCTTCACTTACAACTTCTCCAAATGTATTTTTTAATGGCTCTTTTTTGAATGCGATGTGTACATTTGGCATTGTTTCGTCATAGCTTGTGAAACATACATAATATAAATTCATTTTTTTAGTTTCAAATCCATCAAATTCTGGATCAACTAGTGCTCTTGTTATTTCTCTTGCTCTGTCTGGTCTGAAGTTGAAGAATATTACAGAGTCGTTTTCTTCTATTTTTGCTACTGGTTCGTTTCCATTGCACATTACTGTTGGTACAACAAATTCATCAAATACTTCTTTTTGATAAGAATCTTCGATTGCTTTTATTGGGTCTCCTGCTTTTTCTCCTTCTCCATTTACTAGAGCATCATAACATTTTTTAACTCTTTGCCATCTTTTATCTCTGTCCATTGCATAAAATCTTCCTGAAAGTGATGCTATTTTTCCAACGCCTTTTTCTTTCATTTTTTCTTGCAATTCAGCTACATATGTTTCTGCTGATGCTGGTGGAGTGTCTCTTCCATCTAAGAAACAATGAACATATACATCCTCAAAGTCTCTTCTTTTTGCCATTTCTAATAGTCCATATAAATGTCTGTTGTGGCTGTGTACTCCTCCATCTGATACTAATCCTAGAATGTGTAATTTTGAATTGTATTTTTTACAATTTTCAATTGCAGCTATAAATTCTGGATTACTGAAAAAGTCTCCGTCTTCTATTGATTTTGTTATTCTTGTTAATTCTTGATATACTATTCTTCCTGCACCTATATTTGTGTGTCCTACTTCTGAATTTCCCATTTGTCCTTCTGGTAATCCTACATGTAATCCACTTGTAAATATGTCTGTGTTTGGATATTTTTTCATTAGTTTATCAATATTAGGTGTGTTTGCTAGTTTTATAGCGTTTCCGTCTTTGTTTTTGTTGTCTCCAAAACCATCTAATATCATTAGCATTGTTACTTTATCTTTCATTATTAGTCTATGTTAGTTTTTTTCTAACATATTCCTCCTTCCTTTATGCTCTTGCTTTTCAAAATATTGTTTCAATTTTAATTTTTTACAATTTTTGATTTGCATTAATTTGCGTAATTTACTATTTTTGCGAACTCATCTGGTTTTAAGCTTGCTCCTCCGACCAAGCCTCCATCGATGTCTGACATTTCAAATAGTTCTTTTGCATTATTTGATTTTACGCTTCCGCCATATTGTATTATAACTCCATTTGCTACATTTTGTCCATAGATTTGACAAATTTTGTCACGAATTGATTTTATTGCTTCATTTGCTTGTTCTGATGTTGCTGTTTTTCCTGTTCCAATTGCCCATATTGGTTCATATGCAATTATTGTATTTTGAACTTGCTCTTCTGTTAAACCTTGTAATGCTAGTTCTGTTTGTTTTGTAATTATTTCTTGTGTTTGATTTGCTTCTCTTTGTTCTAGTGTTTCACCTACACATACAATTGGTTTTAAGTCGTTTGCAAATGCTGTTTTTATTTTTTTGTTTACTGTTTCATCTGTTTCGTTGAAGTATTGTCTTCTTTCAGAGTGTCCTATTATAACATATTCAACTCCAATTGATTTTAACATTTTCCCTGATACTTCTCCTGTATATGCTCCACTTTCTTCAAAGTGCATATTTTGTGCTCCTATTTTGATGTTTGTTCCTTGTGCTGTTAGTAATGCGTAAAATAGGTCTGTGTATGGCACACATAGTATTACTTCATTTTTTGTTTCTTTTACAAGTGGTGTTAATTTATCTATAAAATTTATTGCTTCGTTTGGAAGCATGTTCATTTTCCAGTTTCCTGCAATTACTTTTTTTCTCATAATTTCCTCCTTATTTATCTTGTAAGCACTCAATACCTGGTAACTTTTTGCCTTCTAAGAATTCAA